>JAHYYN010000001.1:0-2054 GCA_019424945.1 Collinsella sp.
ACGCTGCCCACCTTGTCGCCCACATGCACCGTGCCCGAAAGATCGTCGTAGCTAACCTTTTCGGTCACCTCGCCGGCAAGGGAAAACACGGTCGCTTGCGCCGTGGGATCGGCGAGTGTGGCGTCGATCGTCTTATCCGTCCAGTCGGTTTGACCAATGCGCGCCATAAGCGGGTTGCCGTTGGCGGTCTTTTCCTGTGTGTTGGCGATTGCGACCGTCACCTTGTGACCGTAGTACCAATTGGCAAGGGTTGCGGTATCGGTAAAGCGCTGGTCGGTGGTGGTGGAGTTCAAAACGACGGTGTAGATCTCGTCGCCGTCGCGGTTGTAGGCGCTCGTAAAGCAATAGCCCGCGTCGTCGGTGGTGCCGGTCTTGCCACCGATGTTGCCATCTTGGCCCAGCAAATAGTTATGCGTGTCCATGGAATGCGAATGGTCGGTGCCGTCGGCGCCCGTGACCTCGATCCAGGAATCCTCGCTCGCTACGACCTCGCGGATCGTGTCGTTTTTCATGGCCTCCTGCATCATCAGCGCTACGTCGTGTGCGGTTGAGTGCATATCGCCAGCCCACTCATCAAAGTCCAGACCATGCGGGTTTTCAAAAAGCGTACCGGTGCAGCCGAGCTTCTTAGCGCGCTCGTTCATGGCCTTCACAAAGGTTGCCTCGGCGTCTTTGGTCTTAGGGTCGATCTTCTTGCCCACATATTCGGCGAGCACGACGGCGGCGTCGTTGCCCGAGGGAATCATCAGGCCGCGCAGTGCCTGCTCCACGGTAAGCTCGTCACCTTCGAGCAAGCCGGCGGTCGAATTACCCACGGTGGCTGCGGCGTTGCTCACCGTGACCTTCTCGTCCATCTTGCAATTCTCGACGGTTAGGATTGCGGTCATGACCTTGGTGATCGAGGCGATTTTGACCTGCTCATCGGCGCCGCGCCCGTAGTAGACGGTGCCGTCTTTGCCCATGACGAGCGCATTGGTCGCATCGATATCGGGCAGATTATCGGCCGTGATGCCGCGCGCATCGGCGGTTTTGCCGCAGACATTGTCGGTCGTGAGCACTTGGGCGCCGGCGACGGTGGGCACGCCAGCGGCAAGGGCGATAGCGCAGACAAAGCCGGCGGCAAGCTGGGCTGAGCGCTTTGCAAAAGAGGTGAGGGACTTCACAGATTTCGCTTTCGACGGGATGGTCTCTTCTGGAACTAGAGTATATCGTTTGCCGGTGTCGGCGATCATCGCGTGCGTGCGTGGCCCACATCCGCGCCCGAACGGGCACAAGGGTGCTTAAGGCCGACTTAATTACCCACGCTTGTTGTGTGTGGCATGCGCCCCCCTCGGGCATAATGGAGCGCGAGAGGAGCACGCATGAACGAGCGCATTTTGGTAGTTGATGACGAAAAGGCCATCGCCGACTTGGTTGGTATCTACCTTACAAAAGAAGGCTTTGATGTACAGGTCGCCTATAGCGGGGCCGACGCTGCCAAGGCAATCTTGGAGCAGGAGTTCGATCTGGCGCTGCTGGATGTCATGCTGCCCGATATCGATGGGCTTGAGTTGCTGCGTACGATCCGTTCCAGCCATACCTATCCCGTGATCATGCTGACGGCGCGCGATGCCCAGCAAGACAAGATCGAGGGCCTTTCGCTTGGCGCGGACGATTACGTGGTTAAGCCGTTCCGTCCGCTGGAGCTCATCGCGCGTGTGCACGCTCAGCTTCGCCGCTACACCAGCTACGGTAGCCGCTCGCAGGCGGCCGAGTCGCCGACCATCCAGCTCGACGGCCTGGAGATCAACCGCGATGCTCGTTCCGTAATGGTGGACGGTGCACCGGTGCGCCTCACGCCCATCGAGTATTCCATCTTGCTGTATCTGGTTGAGCATCGCGGCAGTGTGGTAGCCGTGGAGGATCTGTTCCGCGCGGTGTGGAACGAGGATTTTATGCCCGGCTCCAACAATACGGTGATGGTGCACATTCGCCACCTGCGCGAAAAGATCGGTGACGACGCTCAAAAGCCGCGCTTTATCAAAAACGTCTGGGGCGTCGGCTACATAATCGAA
>JAHYYN010000010.1:0-3436 GCA_019424945.1 Collinsella sp.
GGAGAGGAGCAAACGCTCATGGCACTTGTTACCACCGAAAAGATGCTCAAGGACGCCCAGGCCGGCCACTACGCCGTTGGCGCGTTCAACGTCGAGAACCTCGAGTTCGTTATGGCCGTTCTGGCTGCTGCCGAGGAGACCAAGTCCCCCGTCATCATGCAGACCACCCCGGGCACCATCAAGACCGCTGGCCTGGATTACTTCTACGGCATGGTCAAGGCCGCTGCCGAGCGCGCTTCCGTGCCCGTCGCCCTGCACCTCGATCACGGCGATGGCTATGACCGCTGCATGCAGGCTTTCCGCACGGGCTACACCTCCGTTATGATCGACGGTTCGCACGAGTCTTTCGAGGACAACATCGCTCTGACCAAGTCCGTCGCCGATGCTGGCCGCGCCATGGGCGTGCCCGTCGAGGCTGAGCTCGGTAAGGTTGGCGGCAAGGAGGACGACGGTCCCGCGGTTGAGGGCGAGAGCCCCTACACCGATCCGGCCGAGGCCAAGGAGTTCGTCGAGCGCACTGGATGCACCTCGCTGGCCATTGGCGTTGGCACCAGCCACGGCGTGTATACGAGCGATCCTCACATCGAGCAGTCCGTGGTCAAGGCCATCCGCGACGCCGTCGACGTACCGCTGGTTCTGCACGGCACCTCTGGTGTGCCCGATGAGCAGGTTGCCGAGGCTGTGAAGAACGGTATCTGCAAGGTCAACTACGCCACCGAGCTGCGTCAGGCCTACACCAAGGGCTTCATGGCCTACATGGCCGAGAACCCCGCCTGCTTCGATCCCAAGAAGCCGGCCAAGGAGGGCATGCGTGAGATCACCGAACTGGTTAAGATCCGCATGACCAACCTCAACTCTGTGGGCAAAGCAGAGTAACAGCAAGGGTACTCTGATCCCACCGGACGGTTTGGGCGGGTCCCGTACTTAGTTTCCAAAACGTCCTCGCGCATGAAGGCCCCCGTTGTCTCGCTTCTTCGAAGCGTTGACAACGGGGGCCTTCGCGCTGCGGAATGATTTTGGAAACTAAGTACGGGACCCGCCCAAACCGTCCTGCTCAATCGCCCTTGTGGCGTTAGTGTCGGAAAAATAAGACGTTGCTTTTTGCCCCCTGCGGAAAGATTGGGGAACTAAGCCCTCGTCCCTCCCAGGTTGACCTACTCGAGGTCGTCGCCCTTGTGGCGTTAGGACTGAAAGGGTGGGACGCGTGGGTTATTTGGTTGTTAGGGTTAGCAGGTCGTTGGGGGGTTTGAGGTTGTAGGTGGCGTTTGGGATATCTTGGTGTGATCCCCATGCCGCTCTGGCAAAACTGACCCCTGCCGAAGTTGCGCATTGTTCGTCGTAGACGGTGTCGCCAACGTAGACGACGTTGCCAGGATTCGCGCCCGCACGTCGGAGATATTCGAGCATGGGTGCGGGTGCGGGTTTATGTTCGGTTGTGTCTTCGACAAGGATGATGTGCTCAAAATACTTATCGAAACCAAGGGGTGCAATTTCTTTTGCGTATTCGTCGCGCGCACGTGAGGAGACGATGCCAAGTTTGCAGCCGCTATCGGCGAGTGTTGCGATGACTTCAAGCAAACCTGGAAACACGCTGATGGTGCTTTTAAAGCTGGCGGCAACTTGGCACCAGCGATCCAACGTTGCCTGCGAGTAGATTCCAAGTTTCTCAAGGGCATCCTTGCCGGGTATGCCGAGGGCAAAGTCAAGCTCGTGTCGGGGAAGCGTTTTGCTGGTCTCTTCTTGGACAATCTGGACAAGCGATGACAGAACGCTTTCTTCTGTATCTGCCAATGTCCCATCAACGTCAAATACGATATGGTCAAAGTGCTTCATATGATTGCTCCTCTCTGTTGTTTGCCTGCAAGTTTGATGCAGTGACAGAAGAAGGGCTAGCGGGATTTCTGCCTGGTGCTATCGAGATTCTGCCTCGCTGCTCGATAGCTCGAAGGAGTGCACCCCATTTGTTTTTTAAATACCTGGCCAAGATGGCTTGCTGTTATAAATCCGCATTGGCGCGCGACTGTCTGTACCGTTCGCGTGGTGTGTGCCAAAAGTTCGCAAGCACGGTTTATGCGGTATGCGCGTAGATATGCCGCCGGGGTCGTTCCTGCACAAGTTTCGATAATGCGGTAACACTCTCTTTCGCTTACGCCGGCTGCAGATGCCATCTGGGGCACATCTATAGCGGCTGAATAGTTTGCGCGGATAAAGTCCAGGATTGCCTTGAACTGTACGTCGCGGCTGGTCATCCAAGAGGCGCCGTCGGAAGAAAAGAGCGGTTCGGTCTTGGCGTTAATCTGAATCCAGAGCTCTGACAAACTATTTCGAAGCGCCATCTCGTTCTGCGGCTGTTGAAGGTCGTGGCTAAAGGAGCTCTTCAGCAAATCGATAAAGGGCATATCGTCGGGATTGGTGGGCGACCATTTGAGCACATCGACGCCTCGACATTGAAGCAATGGGTTGATGTAGCGCTTTTGGAGACGTCCCGCGGGATCGCCGAGCATCGACGGCTGAAAGATATGCAGCATTTGAATGGCTGGCGCCGAATTGGGTGATTGCAGCGTACTGTGCAAAACGCCGCCGTTGATAAAGCCGGCGGACCCTTCCTCAAAGCGTACGTGCTCATGAGCCGCGTGCGTTCGATAGTCAATCGCTCCCTGCTCCATGTAGAAAAGCTCAACTTCGGAATGCCAGTGCCAGGGGACGGAATTGCCCGGATAGCGAGCGAATTCTGCGCGTTCGGCAATATAGGGCCAGTCTTCGGCGGTCTCGGGAAACGCTTCCTCGCGTCCTCCGCGGTGCAATTCTATGTGATCCATGTTTCGCATGGCATCAGTATAAAGCGCGATGGGCTTAGATTGCTCTTGCCTGTTCGGGGAACGCCTTGTCTAGGGATGCTTGGAGCTTTTCGAAGGATGCTCGTAAGTTGAGGCTCTGATCGGCTGAGCGCTTGGTTTTTGTGGTGGGGGAGTCGAGGAGACCGTTTCTCTGTGTCGGGGGGAAGGAGAAAAGGTTTGCATGTGTTAGGGATGGCTGCTGTGTTGCGTCATTGGAAGAATGCATGCTTATGCGGCCTCCTCGATGTCCACCAAAAGGTTGCGCTCGGGGTTTGCTGCTAGGTCCCGTGCGCTGGCAGTATTATGCCGCGGCTGCCGCAAAGAAGCGCTAAAGAAAGGCTTAACCTGGTTTGGTGTTACGATGAAACTGCAGGTCAGAGGTATCGAGTAACACTCTTGAAAGGTTTTGAGCTTAAGGGCTTTCTAAGGTTTGTGACGTGGATGTGGCGCGGACGTGCGGAGCGTGTGAATGCTCGCTGTTAGCGCTGCGGCTCTGTGGCGCGCACCTGCTCGATGACCTTTTCCATCGTGGCGTCGATGCGGTCTTTTTTGAGTTCGCATTCCCAGATGGTTATGGGCGTCCAGCCCATTTGAGTGAG
>JAHYYN010000100.1:0-2433 GCA_019424945.1 Collinsella sp.
GGCATAGGGTGCCGTCGCGGTGCGTGCGCCGAAGCGATCGGGGAGGCGTTTCTTCTCGCGTGCGGGCAGGCGGGCATCTCGCCCTCGGCCGTGCGCGAGGCGGCGACGATCGACGTGAAGGCGCGCGAGGAGGGTCTGCTCGCCTTCTGCCGCGCGCGCAATATCCCACTCGCGACGTATTCCGCAGAGGAGTTGTCGCAGGTCGAAGGCAGCGTTTCGCCATCTGATTTCGTGCGCGCGACGGTGGGGGTCGACAACGTGTGCGAGCGCGCGGCGCTCGCGGACGGGGGCAAACTTATCTTCTCGAAGCTCGCTCACGGCGGCGTGACCGTCGCGTTTTCCAAGGTAACTATTGAACTTTCGTTTAAGGAGCGGTGATGGGAAAGCTCTTCGTGGTGGGGATCGGCCCGGGCGCCCCCGACGGCATGACGATTGCGGCTCGGCGCGCGCTCGAGGCGGCCGACATCGTTGTGGGGTACACGAAATACGTGGAGCTCGCGCTCGCCGCCGTGCCCGACGCGGCGCATCTCGCGACGCCGATGATGCACGAGGTCGAACGGTGCCGCCTGGCGCTTTCGCGCGCGCAGAGCGGAGAAGCCGTGGCGCTCGTGTGCAGCGGTGACGCGGGTGTGTACGGCATGGCGAGCCCCGTGCTGGAGCTTGCTGAGGACTACCCCGATGTAGACGTGGAAGTTATCGCCGGGGCCACCGCGGCTCAGAGCGGGTCGGCGGTGCTCGGCGCCCCGCTTGCCCACGACTTCGCGGTCGTGTCGCTCTCCGACCTGCTCACGCCGTGGGAGGTCATCGAGCGCAGGCTCGCCGCCGTGGCGAGCGCCGACTTCTGCATCTGTTTGTACAACCCGCGCAGCAGAAAGCGCGCCGACAGGCTCTCGCGCGCGGCGAAGATTATGCTCGAATGGAAGGCCCCCGACACGCTCTGCGGCTGGGTACGCAACATCGGGCGCGAGGGGCAGCAGTCGGGCATGTGCAGGCTCTCCGAGCTGGGGGAGTTCGATGCCGACATGTTCACCACCGTGTTCGTCGGCAACGCGGGCACGAAGCGCGTAGGCGGCCGTATGGTCACGCCGCGCGGGTATCGGGAGATTCCATGCGAAAGGTAACGATCATCGGGGCGGGGCCCGGAAACCCCGACTTGCTCTCGCGCGCGGCGCTCGACGCGATCAACATCGCCGACGTGGTCATCGGCGCTCATCGCGCGCTTGTCGGCATCGACGTGCCGCCCGACGTGGTGAGATGCGAGCTCGTGAAGACGGCGGACATCGTCGCCGCGCTCACCGATGCGGCGTCGTGGCAGCGCGCCGTGGTCGTGATGACGGGCGATGTGGGGCTGTTCAGCGGCGCGCGCCGCCTGGTGGAGGCGCTCTCCGGCGACGCGCAGGTGGACGTGCGCGTCATTCCCGGCATAAGCTCTGCGTCGTATCTCGCCGCGCGCCTCGCGCGTCCATGGCAGGATTGGCGCTTCGTGAGTGCTCACGGCGTGGCGTGCGACATCGTGGCCGAGGCCGAGCGCGCAGGTGAGCTCTTCCTCGCCACGTCGGGCGGGGAAGACCCCTCGCGGCTTTCGGGCGAGCTTGTGCAGGCGGGCTTTGAGGACGCGCGCGTGACGGTGGCCGAGCGCCTGTCGTACCCCGACGAGCGCATCACCTGCGCGACCGCAAGTGAAATCGCAGGTCAGACGTTCGACGACTTGAACGTGATGCTTATCGAGTTCGCAGGCTGCGCCGGGTCGCCTGCGAACTCTAGCGCAGCCTCCGAGGCGCCGGCCGGCGCGTCTGCGCCCGCGGCGGCTTCTTTCGCGGCGGGCTCTGCGGGCGCATCCCGCGCCGCGAGCTCCCGCTGGCCGTACGCTTCCTCCGGCATTCCCGACGAGCTCTTCATCCGCGGCGACGTTCCCATGACCAAGCAGGAGGTGCGCGCCGTCGCGCTCGCGAAGCTGCGCCTTACCGCGACCGACACCGTGTGGGATGTCGGCGCCGGCACGGGGAGCGTGTCGATCGAGGCGGCGCTCGTCGCGCGAGCGGGGTCGGTATGGGCGGTCGAGCGCAACGCGGCCGGCGTGCGGCTCATCCGAGAGAACGCGGATGCATTCGGGTGCGGCAACGTGCATGCGGTCCCCGGTGTCGCCCCCGAAGCGCTCGCGAAACTGCCCGTCCCCGACGCCGTGTTCGTCGGCGGGAGCGCGGGCGAGCTTCCCTCCATCGTGGAGGCGGCGCTCGAGAAGAACTCGCAGGTTCGCCTGTGCGTGCCATGCGTAACCGTTGAGACGCTCACTGAGGCGTGCGCGCTCCTCTCGGGTTCGCGCTTTAAGGGGTTCGAGGCCTGCCAGGTGTCGGCCGCCCGCGCCGAGGCTGTAGGCTCGCACCATCTTATGAAGGCGCAAAACCCCGTGTTCCTCGTCAGCGCGCGTGGTGC
>JAHYYN010000100.1:2533-81911 GCA_019424945.1 Collinsella sp.
CGCACCATCTTATGAAGGCGCAAAACCCCGTGTTCCTCGTCAGCGCGCGTGGTGCAGGTGGGGAAGGCGGTGCCCGGTGAGCACGTCCATCCCGCGCTTCATGGTCGCTGCGCCCTCGAGCGGGAGCGGCAAGACGGTCGTCACGTGCGCGCTCCTGCGCGCGCTCGCGCGTCGCGGCCTTGCATGCGCGGCCTTCAAATGTGGCCCCGACTACATTGACCCGCTCTTTCACCGCCGCGTCGTGGGTGCGCGCTCGGGCAACTTAGACGGCTTCTTCGCTGACGCCCCGACGCTGCGCGCCCTGCTCGCACGCGGCGCCGCGGGCGCGGATGTCGCGGTGCTCGAGGGGGTCATGGGCTTCTACGACGGCATGGCGCCCGGCGTGGCCGACGCGAGCAGCTACCAGGTTGCGCGCGACACGGAAACGCCGGTCGTTTTAGTGGTGAACGGGCGCGGGGCGTCTTTATCGCTCGCCGCCGTAATCCGCGGCATCGCCGAGTTCCTGCCTTGTGCGAACGTGCGCGGCGTCGTGCTGAACAAGACGAGCGCCGCTGCCTGCGCCTACGCGGCGCCTGCGATCGAGAAGCACACGGGCGTCGCGGTTTTGGGGAATATCCCCGCCGACGAGACGTTCTCGCTCAAAAGCCGGCATCTGGGGCTTGTGACCGCCGACGAGGTCGAGCAGCTCTCCGCGCGCATCGACAAGATGGCCGAGCTGGTGGAAAAGAGCGTCGACGTCGACCGCTTGCTCGAAATAGCGGCAACGGCACCCGATATCCGCGAGGAACCTTACCGGTTGGAGCCGATCGCGGGAACGCGGCCCATCGTCGCCGTCGCGCGTGACGAGGCGTTCTCGTTCTACTACGAGGAGAACCTGCGCGCGCTCGAGGACCTGGGTTGCGAGCTGGCCTTTTTCAGCCCCCTGTGTGATAGCGAGTTGCCCCGGGGGACAAGCGCCCTCTATCTGGGGGGCGGCTACCCGGAGCTCCATGCGCGGCAGCTCTCCGAGAACGCGCCGATGCGCGAGGCGGTGCGGCGCGCGGTGGAATCCGGCATGCCGACGGTCGCCGAATGCGGTGGGTTTCTGTACCTGCAGCGCGAAATCGCTGATAGCGAGGGGCGGCGCTGGCCTGTTACGGGCGCCCTTGAGGGCGCAAGCGAGAATGGGGTAAGGCTGTCCCATTTCGGGTACGTGGTGCTCACTTCCCAACGCGACGGGCTCTACGGGCCGCGCGGCACACGCATCCGCGCGCACGAGTTCCACTACTGGCAGTCCACCTGCCCGGGCGGCGACTTCTGGGCGCAGAAGCCCCGGCGCGACAAGGGCTGGCCGTGCATGTCGACCACCCCGTCCCTGGTTGCGGGCTTCCCGCATGTGTACTATCCTGCGAACCCCGACGTTGCGCGCGCGTTCGCGTCTGCCGCAGCGTCGTTTGCAGAGAGGAGACGGCATGGCTGAAGCAACCGAAACCGCGCTTGCCTGCATCCGCGAGGAAGTCGAGCGCGCGTTCTCGTCGGCGCCGGGCGCCGTGCTCGAAGCCACGCTCTCCCGGATCGAGCCCGCAGACGAGTGCGCCCGCGCCGCCGCGTACGCCGCGTGGGACTCCATCGCGCACCCCTTGGGGGGATTGGGCGACTTTGAAGACGCCGTCGCGTGTATCGCCGCAGCTCAGGGGAGCGCCGAGGTGGCCGAGTTTCCCCGTGCGCTCGCGGTATTCTTCTCCGACAACGGGGTCGTTGCCGAAGGCGTGTCGCAAAGCGGGCAAGACGTGACGCGAGCCGTCGCGCGCAACATGTGCGAGGGGGCCACGAGCGCCTGCCGCATGGCGGCGTTCGCGGGTGCCGAGGTCGTGCCCGTCGACGTGGGTATGGCCCGGGGCATAGAAGACGCGCGCATGGTGCGCGCGAACGTGCGGCGGGGGAGTGGCAACATCGCGCACGGCTCCGCTATGTCTCGAGATGGGGCCGTGCGCGCGATCGAGGTCGGAATCGCCGTCGCGTGCGGGCTTGCCCGCGCCGGCGTGCGCCTTCTCGCCGCGGGCGAGATGGGCATCGGCAACACGACCACCTCGGCGGCGGTGGCCGCAGTGCTCATCCGGGCGGACGCGCGGAGCCTCGTCGGGCGCGGCGCGGGGCTCTCGGACGCCTCGCTCGCGCGCAAGCGCGACGTGGTCGAGCACGCTATCGACGCGAACTCGCCCGATCCCGCCGACCCGATCGACGTGCTCTCGAAGGTGGGCGGCTTCGACATCGCGGCGATGTGCGGCTTCTACCTGGGGGCCGCGGCCTCGAAGGCGCCGGCGCTTCTCGACGGGGTCATATCCTGCACGGCGGCCCTGTGCGCGGCGCGCCTGTGCCCCAACGCCTTGGGCTACCTCCTGGGCACCCACGCATCAAGTGAACCCGCAAGCCAGGAGCTCCTTCGCGAGCTTGGCATAAAGGCACCCCTCGACGCAGGCATGCACTTGGGCGAGGGCGCGGGCGCCATGGCGTATCTGCCCCTTCTGGATTCGGCGCTGCGCGTGTACCGGGATGGGAAGACGTTCACGGCGACTGGCATGGCTGCTTACGAGCATTTCGAGGCCGGGAAATGACGGTGACGCTCGTCATCGGCGCCGCCGCGAGCGGCAAGAGCGCCTACGCCGAGTCCCTGTGCCTCGGGCACGACGGCCCCCGCGTGTACCTGGCAACGATGGAGCCCTTCGGTGAAGAGGGCGCCCGCCGCATCGCGCGCCATCGGGCGCTGCGCGAGGGCAAGGGGTTTTCCACCCTCGAGCGCACGCGTGACGTGGGCGCCGCAGTGCCCGGGCTTCCGCGCGGCTGCACGCTTCTTTTGGAGGACGTGGGCAACCTGGTTGCGAACGAGCTCTTCGCGGAAGGCGGCTTGTCCCCGCGTGACCCCGACGCTGCGGCGCGCGAGGTACTCAGAGGCATCGAACGGCTCGCTCAGGCCGCTGCGTATACGGTGGTGGTCACCGTCGACGTGTTCGCCGATGGGATGCGCTACGATGAAGGGACCGAGGCATGGAGGCGCGCGCTCGCGCGCGTGAACGCGGGCGTGGCGGCGCTGGCCGACCATGCAGTCGAAGTGGTATGCGGGATTCCCGTGTGGATGAAAGGCGAAGGACCTACAAGGTGAAGATAGCAGAGGCAATCGGCGCGGCGTTCGGAACGTTCTCGCGCATCCCCGTCCCGAAATCGGCCTGGACCGATTTCGGGTCAACCCATGCGCTTGCCGCGTTTCCCCTGGTGGGCCTCGCGGAAGGCTTCCTCATGACGGCGTGGGGGCACGTGGCGAACCTGCTCGGCGTGCCCGCGACCATCGTCGCGGCCGTGCTCGTGGCGTTGCCTGTGGCGGTGACGGGAGGCATCCACCTAGACGGGCTCTGCGACACCTCCGATGCGCTTGCAAGTTGGGCCCCGCGCGAGCGAAAGCTCGAGATCATGCACGACCCGCGGGCGGGCGCCTTCGGGGTCATCGGTGTTGTTGTGTACCTTATTCTGCAGTTTTCCCTGTTCACCGCGCTGCCGCTTACGGCGGGGGCGTTCCTCGCGCTTCTGTGCTCGCTCGTGTTCTCCCGCGCGCTTTCGGGGCTCGCCGTAGAATGCTGGCCTGCCGCGCGGGCGGACGGCATGGCCGCGGGACTCTCGCCTGCTAAGAAGCGCGCGGCGATCGTCGTGCCGCTTTGCGCTTTCGCTGCGGCTTCGGCTGCAGGGATGGTCTCGTGCGCTCAGGCCGTCGGCGCCCTTATGGCGGTGGCGGGGCTTTTGGCGCTCGCGTGGTACCGTCATGTTGCCCTGTCCCGCTTCGGCGGGGTGACGGGGGATTTGGCCGGATGGTTTCTGCAATGGGCCGAGCTCGCGATGCTTGCCATGCTGGTGGTGGGGGGTATGCTCCTATGATTCTCGTGGTAGGTGGCGCGCATTCGGGGAAGAGGACCTTCGTGCGCGAAAAGCTCGGGTTCGCAGCGGACGATTTCGTCGACGCGGCGCAGCTCGCGGCGGGCAGCGTGCCCGCGGCTTTTGCCGGCCGCGTCGCGTACCGTGCTGAGGAACTCGTACGCGCGCTCGACGCTGACCGGGCGCTCGAGTGGCTGATCGGCTTCGACGCAGTGATTCTGACCTTGGTCGGCTCGGGGGTCGTCCCTATGCGTGCGGAAGACGCCCAATGGCGCGAGCGCGCGGGGCGCCTGGGATGCGCGCTCGCTGCGCGCGCCGACGTCGTCGTGCGCATGACGTGCGGGATTCCCCAGGTCATCAAAGGAAACCTTGCCGATGCGCCTCGAGGGACGCTGGGCGCGGGCGCGCCTTTGGAAGTCATCTTCGTGCGCCATGGTGCCACGGCGGGCACGGAAGACCATCGCTACAGCGGGGCGGGCACCGACGAGCCCCTGTCGAGCGCGGGCGAGCGCGCTTTGCGCGACCTCGCGTGCGATCGTGACGTGTTCCGTGTTATCACGAGCGGCATGGCCCGTACCGACCAGACGGCACGCATTCTCTTCCCGAACGCGGAGCTTATGGCGTGCCCCGGTCTGCGCGAGATGGATTTCGGCGACTTCGAGGGGCGAAGCGCCGCCGAACTTAAAGAGGATGCGCGTTACCGCGCCTGGGCAGACTCCTGGTGTGAGACGCGCTGCCCGCATGGCGAGGGCAAGAGCGATTTCACCCGCCGCGTCGTCGCGGCGTTTCGGGAGGCGTGCGATTCGGAGCGCGCCCAGGGGAGTGGGCGCGCCGTCTTCGTCGTTCACGCGGGTACCGTGAAAGCGCTGCTCTCCGAGCTAGCTGTCCCGAAAATGGGATACTTCGACGTGCATACCGAGCCGGGCGGCGCATGGGCCGCCACTTGGGATGGGCGCTGCCTTCGCGACGTTCGCCCCGCTTCGGGGGGCGATGCCCGGTGATGACGATTCTTGCCGTCGCCGCCGGGTTCGCGGCCGACCTTGCCTTCGGCGACCCGCGCTGGCTTCCCCATCCCGTCGTCGCCATGGGGCGCGCGATCACGTGGGCCGAAGGCCGCCTGCGGGGCGCATTCCCGCAAACGTCCGCGGGTACGCGCGCCGCAGGGCTTGTGCTCGCCGTGGCGCTTCCGCTTGCGTGTGGGCTTTTGACCTGGGGAATCCTGCATCTTTGCGGCATGGTTCACTCCGGCTTGCGCTTCGTGGCCGAGGCATGGGCGAGCTATCAGATTCTCGCGGCATGCGAGCTGCGCCGCCAGAGCCTGGCCGTTGCCCGCGCGTTCTCGAAGGGCGGACTTGTCGCGGCGCGCGAAGCCGTCGGGCTCATCGTGGGACGTGACACGTCTGTTCTCGACGAGCAGGGCGTCGCGCGCGCCGCCGTGGAAACGGTGGCGGAGAACGCGAGCGACGGTGTCATCGCGCCGCTTTTCTACCTTATGATCGGGGGTGCGCCCTTGGGCATGGCGTACAAGGCGGTGAACACGCTCGACAGCATGGTGGGCTACAAAAACGAGCGCTACATCGACTTCGGTTGCGCCTCGGCGCGCCTCGACGATGCGGTGAACTGGATTCCCTCGCGGTTATCGGCCCTGCTCATGATCGCTGTGTGCCCGATCGTCGGGCTCGACGCGCGCGGGGCGGCGCGCATCTGGCGCCGCGACAGGCGTCGCCATGCGAGCCCGAACGCGGCGCAGACCGAGTCGGCGTGCGCGGGTGCGCTCGGACTGCGCCTGGCAGGACCCGCGGTGTATTTCGGCAAGCTCGTTGAGAAACCGACGATAGGCGACGCGTCCCGCGAAATCGAGTGGGGCGACATCGCCCGGGCGACAAGGCTCATGCTCGCCGCGTCCGTATGCGCGCTCGTCGTCTTCGGCGCCGCGCGCGCGGCGGTCGTACTCGCCGTGGGGGCGATGGCATGAGGAAAGACCACGCCGCGCCCCGGGCTGCCGGGGGAATCCTGCGCGCCCGCACGCATGGGGGCAGCGCGCAATCGCTCGGCATCGCTTGCGAAGGGGGTGCCTCCGACCTCATTGACTTCTCGGTGAACGTGAATCCGGCAGGCCCCTCGCCGCGCGCCGTCGCCGCAGCTTGCAAGGCGCTTTCTCGAATCGACGCCTACCCCGATAGGGAAAGCCTCGCCCTCGTTCGCGCGCTAGCGCGCGACCAGGGCATTCCCGAAGATACTATCGTCTGCGGCGCGGGCGCGTCCGACATCATCTGGCGGCTCGCAGCGGCGGTGCGCCCGAAACGCATCGTCGTGTGCGCGCCGACGTTCTCTGAATATGCGGAGGCGGCATCGTACTACGGCGCATGCGTGCAGGAGTTCCCGCTCTCCGAAGCGGACGACTTCGACGTGCCCGCCTCCTTCGCCCGCGCGATCGAGGGGCCGGGAGACGTGGCGTACCTCTGCAATCCGAACAACCCGACGGGGCGCCTCGTCGACCCCCGTGTGATCGATGCTGCGGCTTGCCGCTGCGAGCAGGTGGGCGCGCTGCTCGTCGTGGACGAGTGCTTCCTCGGATTTGCGCCCGACGCCCGCGAAAGGAGCGTGGCCGCACGCGCCGCGTGTTCGCGCCATGTGGCCGTGCTCTCCGCGTTCACCAAGCTCTACGGAATGGCGGGGTTGCGGTTGGGATATCTGATCAGCGGAAACGCCCAACTCATCGAGGGGATTCGCCGGGCGGGGCAGGCGTGGCCCGTCTCTTCGGTCGCCGAGGCCGCGGGTATCGCCGCCCTGGAAGACGTCGAATACGTCTCGCGCACGCGCGATGTATTGGAGGGCGAGCGAGCGTGGCTTTCCCACGAGCTCTCCTCGCTCGGGCTTTCCGTCGTGCCGTCGGATGCGAACTTCCTTTTAGTCCGCACGCCGGCGAAAGACATCCCCGAGCGCCTGTATAAACAGGGGGTTTTGGTCCGCACGTGCGACTCGTTTTCGGTACTGTCCCGTTTCTGGTGCCGCGTCGCGGTGCGCACGCGCAAGGAGAATGCCCGGCTTGCGATGGCGTTCAGCCGCGTGCTTCGGGCGGAAGGTGCATCGGGCGAAGGCGAACCCGACGAACGGGGCGGCGCTTCTTTCAGCGGCGCTATGGCGGGCGCGGATGGCCGAGGCTCGGCGAAGGAGGTCGATACCCGTGGGTAGGGCGAAGCCCATCATGATCCAGGGCACCATGTCGAACGCGGGGAAGAGCCTGCTTGCGGCGGGGCTGTGCCGCGTGCTTTCGCAGGACGGCCTGCGCGTGACTCCCTTCAAGAGCCAGAACATGGCACTCAACAGCGGTGTCACGGCCGACGGGCTCGAGATGGGGCGCGCCCAGATCATGCAGGCCGAGGCGTGCGGCATCGCGCCCGACGTGCGCATGAACCCCATCCTGCTCAAGCCCGAAAGCGGCCACCGAAGCCAGCTCATCGTGGCCGGCAAGGCGCAGGGAGCCTTCGCTGCGAGGGACTACTTCGCGCGAAAGAAGGCGCTCATGCCGCAGATTTTGGAGGCGTTCGATTCGCTCGCGGAGGAAAACGACGTCATCGTCATCGAGGGCGCCGGCAGCCCCGCCGAAATCAACCTTGCCGAAAACGACATCGTCAACATGGGGCTCGCGCGCGCCGTGTCCTCCCCCGTGCTGCTTGCGGGCGACATCGACCCGGGCGGGGTATTTGCCCAGCTCTACGGCACGGTCGCGCTCCTTGCGCCCGATGACCGCGCGCTTTTGCGGGGGCTTGTGGTGAACAAGTTCCGCGGCGATGTGGAAATCCTGCGCCCGGGTTTGGCCCCGCTCGAGAGGATGTGCGGGGTTCCCGTCGTGGGGGTCGTGCCGTATCTTACGCTCGACCTGGACGATGAGGACTCGCTCGCGCCGCGCCTATCTGCCCACGAGGCGCGCGGCGTCATCGACGTCGCCGTCGTGCGTCTTCCGCATCTGTCGAACTTCACCGACTTCGACCCGCTTTCGCGCGTGCCCGGCGTGGGCGTGCGCTACGTTTCCTCGACGACCGATCTGGGCCGACCCGACCTGGTGGTGCTTCCCGGCTCGAAGACTACGCTCGACGACGCGCGCTGGCTTGCGGCTAGCGGCATCGGAGCCTGTGTACGCGCGCTTTCGGGCGCGGGCACGCCGGTGCTCGGCATATGCGGAGGCTACCAGCTTTTGGGAGACGAGCTTTCCGACCCGCACGGCAGGGAAGGCGCTGGTACCGCGCGCGGGCTCGGGCTCATCCCTGCAAGTACGGTGTTCAAGGAGGAAAAGCGCCTCGCCCAGTCGGAGCTACGCATCACGGGCGCCCAAGGCGCGTTCTCGGTGTGGAACGGCATGACGGCGCGCGGGTACGAGATTCACGACGGCGAAACGACCGTCTTCTGCGCTCCTGCGGGCACGATTGGCGGCAAACCGGAAGGCGCGGCCTGCGGAAACGTGTTCGGAACCTATCTCCACGGCCTGTTCGACGAACCGGGGGTGGCGCTCGCCCTCGCGCGCTCGCTCGCGCGCATGCGCGGCCTGCCCGAGAGCGTCGTGGGTGCTGCGGGCGCGGCGTCCGCGGTCGATCACCGTGCGCGCGAGTTTGACCGCCTGGCCGACGTCGTGCGCGGGGCGCTCGACATGGAGTATGTCTACCGCATTATCGAGGAGGGCGTATGATCCACGTGTATCATGGCGACGGCAAAGGCAAGACCACGGCGGCGATGGGCCTCGCCCTTCGCATGCTCGCTGCAGGCCGCCGCGTCGTCGTCGTGCAGTTCCTGAAAGACGGCGAAAGCGGGGAGGTGCGCCTGCTCGCCGAGCATTTCGGCGTGCCCGTGTTCGCGGGGAAGGCGTCGGACAAGTTTACCTGGTCGATGACGTCGGAAGAACTTGCCGCGACGTGCGAGCTGCACGATGGGAACCTCGCTTCCGCGCTCGCCGAGCTCGAGGGCGCGCAAGAGGGACTGCTCGTGCTCGACGAGGCGCTCGACGCGCTTTCGAAGGGGCTTGTCGACGAGGCGCTCGTGGACCGCGCACTCGATATGTCCGCGCTCGGCGTCGAAGTAGTGCTCACCGGGCGCGCGCCTTCCCGCAAGATCGTGGAGAAGGCCGATTACATAACCGAGATGCGGTGCAAGAAACACCCCTACGAGCAGGGGATATGTGCAAGGGAAGGAGTGGAGTACTAGATGGATTCCAAGGAGATGGCGCCCGGCGACATCGAGCGGCGCAGCTTCGAGATCATCACCGAAGAGCTCGGCGGCCGCACGTTCCCGCCGTTCGAAGAGCCCGTCGTGAAGCGCGTCATCCATACCACTGCCGACTTCTCGTACGCCGATTCCCTCGTGTTCACCCATGACGCCGCGCACTGTGCGCTCGACGCACTGCGCGCAGGGGCCACGGTGCTCACCGACACGAACATGGCGCTCGCAGGCATAAGCAAGCCCGCGCTCGCGAAGCTCGGCTGCAAGGCCGTGTGCTTCATGGCCGACCCTGATGTCGCCGCGGCTGCGCGCGCCGCGGGCACGACTCGCGCCGTTGCGAGCATGGACAAAGCTTGCGGCATCGAGGGTCCGCTCATCGTGGCCGTCGGCAACGCTCCCACAGCACTTCTGCGCCTCGCCGAGCTCATGGACGCGGGGAAGATCGCGCCCGCTCTCGTCGTTGGGGTGCCGGTCGGGTTTGTGAACGTGGTCGAGGCGAAAGAGGAGCTACTCGCGCGACGCGTGCCGGCCATCGTCGCGAGGGGTCGCAAGGGCGGCTCGACCGTGGCGGCCGCCATTATGAACGCGCTACTCTACCAGATCACGCGCACAGGCGGCCCGAAGTGACGGCTCCCGCATCCGCGCCGGCGCTGCGCATCTTCGCCGGCACCACCGAGGGCCGCCTTCTGTGCGAATGGGCGAGCGGGGCGGGCATCCCCGCCCGTGCCTACGCGGCAACAGAGTACGGAGGCGAACTTTTGGGCGAGCTTCCGGACATCGAGGTGCATGCGGGCAGGCTCGACGAGGCCGACATGGAGCGCGAGCTTTCCGGCGCGCGCATCGTCGTCGACGCCACGCACCCCTTCGCTACGCTCGCAAGCGGTAACATCCGGGCCGCTTCGCTCGCCGTGGGTGCACGATGCCTGCGCCTTGCGCGCCCGGTCGAGGCGCTGCCCAAAGGCGTCGTGTCGGTCGCGTCGATCGCCTGCGCGGCGCGCTTTCTCTCCGAGAACCCGGGTCGCGCTCTTCTCACGACGGGGAGCAAGGAGCTTGCTCCCTACACGCGCGTCGCCGATTTCGCGGAGCGCTTCTTCGTGCGCGTGCTCCCGCTGCCCAGTGCTATAACGAAGTGCATCGACGCGGGGTTTTCGCCGTCGCACGTCATCGGCATGCAGGGGCCCTTCACCCGCGAGCTCAACGAGGCGATGCTTCGGCAGGTGGGCGCCCAGTGGCTTGTGACCAAGGACTCGGGAACCGTAGGCGGCACGGCCGAGAAGCTCGCCGCAGCGCGCGCCGTGGGAGCGCGCTGTATCGTGGTCACCCGTCCCGCCGAGGGAGGCGGGGCCCTTTCGCTTCGGGAAGTGGAAGATGCGCTCTTACGGGAGTTCGCGCGCTAGGCGCTCGCCGCGCCTGCGCGCCCTCCCGCCCGCGAGGAGGATCGCCTCGAGCAAGCTCGACCCGTACAAGCCCGTTATCCACCAATAGCTCGAGGACGACGCCCGGATCTGGCGCAAACAGCCCTTCAATAAGTTGCGGTGAAATAGTGTCTGTTTTTGCTGCTAGATAGCATATTCAGTCCCTAAATCACCGCAACTTGTCGGTGGCGGCTTACTGGTAGCGTAGGCACTCCACCGGGTCGAGCTTTGCCGCGCGTCGAGCGGGGTAGAAGCCAAAGATTACGCCGATGCCGACGGAGACGGCGAAGGCCAGCAGCACCGTGGCGATTGAAAAACTCGGTGTGATTTGCCCGCTGGCACCGAGCTCGCCAAGAATCCCAGATCCAGTGGCAAATATCGCGAGTCCCCAGGCCAGCAGATAGCCTATCAGGACACCCAGCAGGCCACCGGTGACGCACAGCGCCGAGGACTCGGCCAAAAACTGCGCGGTGATATCGCGACGACTGGCGCCCAGAGCGCGACGGATGCCGATCTCGCGGATGCGCTCAGTCACGTTGGTGAGCATCATATTCATAATGCCGATACCGCCGACAAGCAGCGAGATGCTGGCGACCGCACCCATGATGAGCGAGAACGCGCCCATAAAGGAGTTGAGTGCATCGATGGCGCTTTTCATGGATGTCGCCGATACACTGTCGTACTCATCCTCCTCCTCGATGCCCTTCATCGCGCGCACCTTGGACTCGATGGTCTTACAAAGCTCATCCATGTCCGTGCCCTCGGCGGCAAGTGCCGTCACGCTGGGGAATGAAGGATTCTCGTCGCCAAATAGGCCGGAGATGGTTTCGCGTGGCATATACAAAGTGAGCGAGCCCATGGAGTCGCTGCCGCCATCAATCACGCCTACAATCTGCACCTCGCCGTTGGACACCTTGATGGTTTTCCCCAGCGCGTCCTGTTCGTTACCGTAAAGCTGATCGGCGCCGCCGCGGCTGATGAGCGCCACGCGCGAGCCTGCCTTTGACTCGACATCGGTGTAGGTGCGCCCCGCAACGAGCTTACTGGCACCCACGGCGTCGAGCATGTCGCTATCGACACCCTGTGCCATGACGGTATAGCTTTTATCGCCGGTCTTGTACTCGGTATACGCGCTGTCGACAATTCCGATCTGCTCTATCTGTGGCACCAGTTTTTGAAGCTTCTGGACGTCAGAATCAGAGAGTTCTTGGGACGAATAGATCTGAACCATGCGAGCTGCGTTGAGGCCCAGGCTGTTGACCAAGCTGTTTTGGATGCCGCCGATGAGCGAAGTCATGGCAATGACCGAGGCGATGCCGATGACAATGCCTAGGATGGTGAGCAGGCTGCGCCCCTTGTTGGCCTCGAGCGAGTGAAGGGCTTCCTGGATGAGATCGCGGGCGCTCATGCCATCACTCCTTTCGGCGGGTTGGCGGAGGCGGAAATCATGGGCAGGCTATCTACGGCGCTGCGCAGGGTCCGCGGTGCATGCGGAATATACGCGCCGTCGTGAATGCGACCGTCGCGGATGGTCACGGCGCGGTCGGCCTCGGCGGCGATGCCGGGGTCGTGTGTGATAAGAACGATGGTTTTGCCGCGCTTCTGGAGCTTATGGAAGGTCTCCATCACAAGCGCTCCAGTGGCGGAGTCCAGGTTTCCCGTCGGCTCATCGGCCAGGATGATGGGCGGGTCATTGACAAGGGCGCGCGCGATTGCGACGCGCTGCATCTGGCCGCCCGAGAGCTCGGATATGCGGTGGTCCCAGTGGTCGACCGGTAGCGTGACGGCCTGCAGCGCGTGCACGGCGCGCATTTCGCGCTGGCTTCGGGGCACATTGGTGTAGGCCAGCGGCAGCATGACGTTTTCGATAACCGACAGGCGCGGCAGCAGGTTGAAGCTCTGAAAGACAAAGCCAATGCTCAAGGCGCGAACTTCGGTGAGCTCGTCATCATCGAGCTCGGCCACGTTGAGCCCTTGCAGGTAATAGTCGCCCGCCGTCGGCTTATCCAGGCAGCCTAGGATGTTCATGAGCGTTGACTTGCCCGAGCCCGAGGGACCGGTAATGGCGACGAATTCGCCGGGATTTACCGCCAGGCTCACGTTGTGCAGGATGTGGGCGCAACCCGCTTCGCTCTCAAAGATGCGGTGCACGTTGCGAATGTCGATGACGGGACGCATTACATGCCCTCGTCGGCAGACATGCTGCCCGAATCCGCGCTGTAGCCGCCGTCAGCCGTTGCGTCCGCTCCGATGTCCATGACGAGGGTGTCGCCATCGCGCAGCTTGGTAACCGGCACGCCAGGGTTGATCTCGTTGCCCTGGTCGTCGCGCTTGACCTGCTTCTTGCCGACTACAGCCTCGTTGTCGTTTTGCGTCACGACGGTCACCTTCACGCGACGGGTTTGCTTGTCCTCGTCATCGGTTGCCACGTTGACGTAATAGTGTTCGCCGTCTTCGGTCATGAGCGCCATCGTCGGCACCATCACCACGTCGTCGAGCTGCTCGGTCACCACCGATACCTCGGCCGTCATGCCCGGCTTCAGGCGCGCGTCGGGCGCCTCGATGAGGATGTCGACGTTAAAGGTTACGTTGCCGCCGCCACCGTTGGCGGCGTCGGAGTTTGCCACCGAAGCGATGGCCGTAACGGTTCCCTGGCTCACGATATCGGGAAACGCGGGATACGTGACGTTGGCGCTCTGCCCAACGGCGATCTTGGCGATGTCCTTTTCGCCCACTTGCACGGTCACCTTCATCTTGGACAGGTCGGCGATCTGCATGCACTGCTTGCCGCCGCTCGTATCGCTTTCGCCCATGATCATGCCGCTTGTTACCGTGGCGCCCACCTTGGCGTTGAGCTCCACGATGCTGCCCGAGCTCGGGGCCGTGACCGTACGGCTGGCGGCCTTGGCGTTCGCCTGGTCTAGGTTTGCCTGGGCCGATGCGAGGCTGCGCTGCGCGGCCGATATGGCGTTCGTGTCCGCTGATGCGGCGGAGATGCCAGCCGCTGCGGAAGCTCCGTCGACGTCCGTCGTTGGGGTGGCCTGCGCGGCAGCTGCGGCTTTCTGCGCGTTGGTGAGGTCTTCCTGGGCGGCTGCAACTGCACGCTGCGCCTCGGCAACGTTGCGATCGAGCTCGTCGTTTTTAATGGTCATAAGCACGTCGCCCTCGTTGACGGATTGGCCTGCCTGCACGTTGATCGAATCGACCGTGCCGTCGACAGAAGGGGAGACCACTGAGGACGAAATGGGTTTGAGCTGGCCTTTCGCCTCGACCGTTGTGGTAAACGTGCCCTCGGTCACCATGTCGGTCGCAGGCCTGCTATCGCCCTGTGGCTGCGCATTGATAACCAGGGTTGCAACAATAGCAATGAGCGCGATGACACCCACGATGCCGGCGGCAATGCCGCGTCGAATCAGCTTTTTGCGTCGACGTTCGGCACGTTTTGCCTTGAGCTTGGCATATGCCTCTTCATCGGAAATCTCGGCCGTATCGTTCGTGCGTCCGCTCTCCTTGTCGGCATGTACGTCTGTGATCAGAGGAAGCGTTTCGGTGGCACCTTCGGGCGTGTGCTCGGTATCATCCGGGCCCGGGGTGATGTTGGGGACATTCGGCATAGCGTCTCCTTTATAGAAAGAACGTTGATAAGTATATGCGCCCACCGGTTGGGGTGGGCGCATAGAACGGTTTCTTTCGGAATTGTTAGATTGGTCGCAGCAGTTGCATGTTGTATGAATGCGCGCGTTGCACTACGAGTGGACAACCACGCACAGGCCGACTTTGATGCAATCGTGCAGCGCCTTGGCGTCGGCCAGGCGAAGGTTGATGCATCCGTGGCTGCCGCACCACTTGTAGGAGTTGGGATCGTCGAAACTCTTGTCGTTTTGCCACGTTGCATCGTGGAAACCGACCATGTTTCCCTCAAACGGCATCCAATAGCTGACCGGGCTCTCGTATTTGGGCTTGCCGGTCTCGGGGTCCTTGGCACCGATAAGCTTGCTGGCGCCATTGTTGCTGTTGATCTGCCATACGCCCTCGGGGGTGGCGTCCTCTCCCGGCTTGCCGGAGATAAAGTTGGCCTCCCACACGATGTTGCCGCTCTCGTCGTAGTAGCGCGCATGCTGCTCGGACAGATCGACATCGACGTATGCCTTCCAGTCGGGCTCTCCCTTTGCAGTAAAGGTGTCGGCCTTCTGGGAGTACTTGATCTCGATTTCGCCGGTCTGCTTGTTGTTAATGGCGTCCTCGACCTGCTTGGCGAGCGAGCTGCTGTCGATGGACCAACCAAAGTCGCCGCCTTCGACGGCGCATTGCTTGCCATCGGCGCGCGTCCACCAGCGAGTGGAGCCCACGGTATTGAAGCCGTTGGCGAGCTCGGCTGCCCAGCTGCTGATCTGCGACGTATCGAGTGTGGGGTTGGCCGGATCGGCAAAGCTGATCCACTGCAACACGGAGCTGCCATCAACCTTGCCGGCATCCTCGCCGTTGAGCTTGAGGGTCACGTTGACGCCCAGGAAGTTGTTGGCGGCATCGCATGCGGCCTGAATCTGATCATCGGTCAGCGTTCCATTGAGCGGCTCATAGGCATCGTTGCCGAGCTTGGAAAGGTCTACGGTCTCGGACAGCGAGGCAAGCTCGAGCTCGGCATACTTAATGACATGCTCGCGGTCGAGTTTTTCGTTGGAGCGCGCCTTCTCGACGGTAAACTTGCCGGCCTGCTCGTCATAGGAGCTATTGGCCTCGAACGTGCCCGAACGCCCCTCGTTAAACTCGTCGATGGCGGCGCCCAGATCCTTCTCAAACTTCTTTTGGTCAAAGGTGTCGGAGAGCATGGACAGGTCGACGTCTTGATCAAGATCGACTTCGTTGGAGGTAGCGGTTGTTTTGGTCTTTCCGCTTAAGGATTCCACAAGGCGGACCGGCCAGACAAAGGCTTCGTTGTGGCTGATGATCTCTTTTGCGGCAGCTTCGCCGTCGACGATGGGCTCATCGGACTCGGGCTGATAGGTCCAGCTAAAGTCATCGCCTGTCACGGTGAGCTTATAGTGCTTCCATGCCGAGTTGACCTTGGTGGCGGCAGACGAAGCGTTGGAGAACGAGACGTCGACGCCGGCGATGGTGGTATTGGGGTAGGCTAGCTGGGAAAACGCTACGACGCCTACGATATAGACAATGACGATAAGACCCAGGACGACAAAGAGCGTCGTCTTTTTGCCCGACTTATTGTTCTCGGCGGGTTTGCGCGCGGGGCCGCGATCGCCCCGAGCGTGCGTGGGGGGCTGCTTGGGCGCATTTCCGTTTGCCTGTCGCTGCTGACGTTGCTGGTTCAGGCGTTGGGAAGCGTTTGCCGCACCACGCTGCTGACCGTGACTCGGCGCGATAGGACGCGGCGACTGAACGCCACCGGTGTGCCTGCTCGGCTGCTGCGGATCGGGAATCAGTTGAGTTCGATCGTTTTGCGACATCGTATGCATATCCTTCGAATTTCGCCTTGCGGCTCATCGTGTTTTTACTGGGCTTGCATTATAGCGATTGCCCTGCTGTTTGTGGTACGGAAACGGTGGCATTCAAAAGAGGTGGGACATTTGTCCCACCTTTGAGTCGTCCTTTGTTGCTATCCGCACACACCGCATTTTGCGCAGGCCGAAAGTGCGGCCGGAGCCTGCGCGATGCCGCCCTTTGCCGTCTCGCGCAGCGTGGCCGGCAGGGCGTGGCCCACCGAGAGCATGACATGTGCCATCTGGTCAAACGGCACCAGGCTCTTGATGCCGGCGAGGGCGAGCTGCGCCGAGCTGAAGGCCGCGGCCACGCCGATAGCGTTGCGGTTTTGGCAGGGCACCTCCACAAGGCCTCCTACGGGATCGCATACGAGTCCCAATAGGTTACTCAGCGCGATGGAACTGGCGTCGAGCGCCTGCTCGGGCGTGCCTCCGAGCATCTGCACCAGCGCGGCGGCAGCCATGGCGGCGGCGCTTCCCACCTCGGCCTGGCAGCCGCCCTCGGCGCCGGCGACGCAGGCGCTCGTGGTGAGGTTGAGGCCGATGGCGGCTGCGCAGTAGAGCGCGTCCATCACCTGCTCGTCGTCGAGCTGCAGGTGGTCGGCGAGTGCCAGCACACAGCCGGGGACGACGCCCGCGGATCCTGCCGTCGGAGCTGCGACGATTACGCCCATCGTGGCCGAGCGCTCGAGCACGGCCATGGCGCGGGCCACGGCGTCAGTCTGGACGGCGCCCATTAAATTGGAGCTCAGGTCGTTGCGGCCGGTGGCATCGACAAGCTTGGCCTCGCCGCCGATAAGCCCGCCGAGCGAGCGCTGCGGATTGACGATAGGGGCCGTGGTCTCCTCGCGCATGACGTCGAGCACGCGGCGCATGGCGGCGACGGCGTGGGCCTCGCCGGTCAGACGTGCCTCGCGCACGGCCATGACGGCGCCGATGTTGAGTCCCAGTTCCTCGCACGCATCGAGCAGCTGCTCGCCGTCGTCGAAGATTTCCTTTGCTGAGACGCCGGGGGAGAGCGACGAGGCAGAACCGGGGAGCTCGATAAAGGTCGCGTAATCGACATTGTCGAGCTTGCGCAGCATAGGGACGACGGTGTCGTCGGGTGCGCCGTCGGTCTCAAAGACGGAGTAGGCCTGGCCGCCCACCTCGGTGCGGTAGGTGCGGCAGAAGGCGATGTTCACGTGTACGTAGGCGAGCAGGTTCGTGAGCGCGGCGAGCACGCCGGGAACATCCTGGTGCGCCACGAAGAGCGTGGAGTACATGCCCGAGATGTCGACGCCGACGCCGTTAATGCGGCTGATGCGCATCTTGCCGCCGCCCAGGCTTTCACCGCGGACCTGTGCCGTAGCGCCCGTGTCGTCGACCATGTCAATGTCGACGGTGTTGGGGTGGATGGAGGCGTCGTCGCCCTTAATTTCAAAGTGATATTCGAGGCCCTGCTCGCGTGCGAGGTTGAAGGCCTGCTTGATGTTTTCGTCATCGGTGTCGAGGCCTAGGATGCCCGCGACGAGCGCACGATCGGTGCCGTGGCCGCGGTAGGTGTGGGCGAAGGAGTTCCACAGGCCAAAGGTGACTTTGGTGATGCGGCCTTCCAGCAGGCTGGCGGCAACTTGGGCGCAGCGCAGGGCGCCGGCGGTGTGCGATGAACTGGGGCCGACCATGACGGGGCCCAAGATCTCGAATGCCGAGGTCGTAGCTAGTGTTTGCGGCTTGCCTGCCATGGGTGCTCCTTTGTTTTGTCCCATCGTCCCGGGGGCGGGGCATAAGGTCGCCTGCTCGAACAGTCCTGCTCGCACGGAGAGCACATTAAGTGCTCTCCGGCTCGTGCGGAACTCGCGATCGACCTTATGCCCCGCCCTCGGGACTAAGGATACATGGTAGAAGTGCCCGTGCTGCAAAATTCATTAGCTGGTGACGCAGCGTAGGCTCATATCGAAGCATCTTCACCACCGGTTTAATAAAAAAGAAGTACCGGTTGGGGCCGGTACTTCTTTTGGAGCGTTGTTATTTGGCTGTGGGTTTTCTCGTTAGCCTACAGGCCGCAGGCTGCTTTGAGTTCGTTGACTCGGTCGGTTTTTTCCCAGGTGAAGTCGGCGTCTTCTCGGCCGAAGTGACCGTAGGCTGCCGTCTTTTCGTAGATGGGGCGACGCAGGTCAAGGTCGCGGATGATTGCGCCCGGGCGCAGGTCGAAGGTCTTCTCGACGGCCTCGACGATCTTGTCCTCGGCAACATGCGCGGTACCGAAGGTGTCGACCATGATTGAGAGGGGCTTGGAAACGCCGATGGCGTAGGCAAGCTCGACTTCGCAGCGGTCGGCCAGGCCGGCGGCGACCACGTTCTTGGCGACCCAGCGCGCGGCATACGCGGCGGAGCGGTCGACCTTGGTGCAGTCCTTGCCGCTAAAGGCGCCGCCGCCGTGACGGCCGTAGCCGCCGTAGGTGTCGACGATGATCTTGCGGCCGGTGAGGCCCGTGTCGCCCATGGGGCCGCCCACGACAAAGCGACCGGTGGGGTTCACGTAGATGTCCGCGTTGTCCCACGGCATGTTCTCGGCGGCCATGACCGGGGTGATGACGTGTTCGATGAGGTCGGCCTTGATCTTGCCCATGTCCTCAATCTCGGCGGCGTGCTGCGTGGAGATGACGATGGTCGTGACCTCGACGGGCTTGCCTTCCTCGTAGCGCACCGTGACCTGGGTCTTGCCGTCGGGACGCAGATAGGCGAGGGTGCCGTCGTGACGCACGGCAGCCAGGCGCTCGGCCAGGCGGCTCGCCAGGTAGTGCGGCATGGGCATGAGGGTCTTGGTCTCGTTGGAGGCATAACCGAACATCATGCCCTGGTCGCCGGCGCCGATCAGGTCGATCGGGTCGGTGGTGGCGCCGGTCTGGGTCTCGAATGACTCGTCGACGCCCTGGGCGATATCGGGCGACTGCTCGTGGATGAGGCTCATAACGCCGCAGGTGTCGCAGTCAAAGCCGAACTTGGCACGGTTGTAACCAATGCGGCGGATAACGCCGCGGGCGATTTCCTGTACGTCGACGTAGGCCTGGGTGCGAATCTCGCCGGCGACGATGACGGTGCCGGTGGTCACGAGGGTCTCACAGGCGCAACGGACGTTCTCAACGTTGGCAGGCACGCCGTTGGGCGCGATGTAGCCCTGCTCCTGGAGCTCTATTTCTTTGGCGAGGATTGCGTCGAGGACGGCGTCACTGATCTGATCAGCGATCTTATCGGGATGACCTTCGGTCACCGACTCCGACGTAAAAACAAAGGACCCGTGTTGGGGTGGGATGGAACGAAGTTCTTCTGACATGATTGTCCTTTCAAAAACGTGTCCCAGCGACCGTTACCATTCCGCCGGGCTCTCTATGCAATGGCACATCATAGCGCGTAAATCAAACATTCACACCCTTTCCGCACCTACTCATTGGGGACAGACTTAAATGACCAGTCGGGTGCTCATTGGGTAGTCATTTAAGTCTGTCCCCAATGAGTGGGTCGGTGCCCTTTGTGCGGAGGTTGCTTTGATGCTTTATACTGATGCGGTTAGACATCCATCCTGCAATCGAGGAGATTTCCATGGCATCAGACGTTCGCGTCCGCTTTGCACCCTCACCGACGGGCAAGCTGCACATCGGCGGCGCCCGCACCGCTATCTATAACTGGGCTTTCGCCCGTGCAAACGGCGGCACGTTCATCCTGCGCATCGACGACACCGACCCCACCCGTTCCACCGACGAGAACACGCAGATCATCCTGCGCGCCATGCGTTGGCTGGGCCTGGACTGGGACGAGGGTCCCGAGGTAGGCGGCGACTTTGGCCCCTACGCCCAGACTGAGCGCCTGGACCTGTACAAGCAGGCCGCCCAGAAACTTTGGGACGAGGGCAAGGCCTATCCCTGCTTCTGCACCAAGGAGCAGCTCGACGCCGACCGCAAGGCCGCGCAGGAGCGCAAGGACCCCTTCCAGGGCTATCAGCGTCGTTGCCGCGATCTTGATCCCGAGGAGGCCCGCCGCCGCATCGAGGCCGGCGAGTCCTACGTCCTGCGCATCAGGGTGCCCGAGGACCGCGGCGACGTCGTCATCCACGACGCCGTTCACGGCGAGGTGACCTTCGACGCCAAGGAGCTCGACGACTTTGTCATCTTCCGCTCCGATGGCACGCCCACGTACAACTTCGCGACCGTCGTCGACGACGCCATGATGAAGATCACCCATGTCATCCGCGGCGACGACCACCTGTCCAACACCCCGCGCCAGGTCATGGTCTACGAGGCCCTCGGCGCGCCCGTGCCCACGTTCGCCCACATCTCCATGATCCTGGGCGCCGACGGTAAGAAGCTCTCCAAGCGCCACGGTGCAACTTCGGTGGAGGAGTACCGCGACGCCGGTTACCTTTCCGACGCCTTCGTCAACTACCTGGCGCTGCTTGGCTGGTCGCTCGACGGCGAGACCACGATCATCCCGCGCGATGTCCTGGCCAGCAAGTTCTCGCTCGACCGCATCTCCAAGAACCCGGCGACCTTCGATCCCAAGAAGCTCGATTGGGTCAATGCCGAGTACATCAACGGCATGTCCGACGCGCAGTTTGCCGATGAAATCATGGTCCCCGAACTGCACGAGGCAGGCCTCATCGAGGGCAACGTCGAGTACGGCGAGGACTGGATTGATGCGCTTGCCGCCATCGTCAAGCCGCGCACCAAGATGCCGGCCGACGCCGTGACCGTCGCCGCTCCCATCTTTGCTACGGCCGAGACGCTCGAGTATGACGAGAAATCCGTTAACAAGGGCCTGGCCAAGGAGGGTATGGGTTCCATTCTGGACGCCGCCAAGGCCGCGCTCGAGGGCGTGGACGAGTGGACTGCCGAGGCCATCGACGCCGCGCTTGAGCCGCTGCCCGAGCAGATGGACCTCAAGAAGCGCGTGGTATTCCAGGCCGTGCGCGTCGCCGTCTGCGGCAACATGGTGAGCCCCCCGCTGGGCGAGACCATGGCGCTCGTCGGCCGCGACGACTGCCTGGCACGCATCGACCGCGCCCGCACGATGGCGCTGTAGTAGACGCGTAAACGCATGTATCCGAGCCCCGTTCCCCCGAGCGGGGCTCTTGTTTCTGTACCGATGAGTGGGTTGCTGGGACAAAATAATCAGTAGTGTTTGTCCCATGTTCGAGTGACGCAACAAGCTCGACACTCGTATCGGCCATGGGACAAACTCTACTGATTATTTTGTCCCACCCCTTTCAGGTCCGTTCGTTAGAGGTGGTGTATGGCTCAACAACTGTCGCTGTTTGGTTCTCCGGAACCGGAGGAGGCTCTGGTGAAGCTCATGCCTGCCGCTGCCTCGGCTCAGCCTAAGCCTGCACCTGAGCCCATCGCTGCCTACGCGAGCGTGGTTCTCGACATTCCTACCCGAGCGCTGTCCGAGCCATTCGCCTACTGCATTCCCCAGTCCCTTGCCAACGAGGTCCAGATCGGATCCACGGTCCTGGTCCACTTTGGTAACCGTGCCGCCGCGGGCTATATCGTCGACATTGCGCCTGAGCTGCGCGACCTGCAGGGTAACAACGCCCTCGACCCCGTGCGCATCAAGCCCATCGAGGCCATCCTCAGCAAACCGCTCTTTACCGCCGAAGCCGCCCGCATCGCACGTTGGATGAGCCGCGAGTATGTCGCGACGCTTTCCGAGTGCCTGCGCCTGTTCTTGCCTCCGGGTGGCAGCCCGCGTGTGGTCAAGGGCGACGACGGCGTGTGGACGGTTGAACGTCCAGCCGTCAAACCCATCCAAAACCGCTGGGTGATGCTTACGCCCGAAGGCTTTGACTACACGCCACCCAAGACCGCGGTCCGACAGCGCCAACTCATCGAGGCGCTCCAGTGTGGTCCTGTCACGACGCGCGACCTCAACCTTCTCTATAACAGTATGTCGGCGACCATTAAGTCGCTCGAAAAACGCGGCGTCGTGGTGGTGGAAGAGCGCCGCGCCTGGCGTGGCTGCAGCGAGCAGACCACGCTGTCCTCGGCAAGCGGCAAGGCGCCGGTCTCCCTTACCAACGGCCAGCAACAGGCACTCGCGCAGATTGAGCGCGCCCGTCTGGACGCTCATGGCGACGTGGTGCTGGTCGACGGCGTCACCGGCTCCGGCAAAACCGAGGTTTACCTCTCCGCCATCGAGCGCGTGCTCGCAGCCGGTCGCTCGGCCTGCGTGCTGGTGCCCGAGATTTCGCTGACGGCCCAGACCGTCGGCCGCTTCCGTTCGCGCTTTGGCGAGACGGTCGCCGTGTTCCATTCGCGGCTTTCGGCCGGCGAGCGCCTGGACCAGTGGGACATGGTTGCCAGCGGTTCCGCCCGCGTTGTCGTCGGCGCACGTTCGGCGCTCTTTTGCCCTCTCAGCGATCTGGGCCTTATCATCATCGACGAGGAGCACGAGACCAGCTACAAGCAGGGCTCCAGTCCGCGCTACCACGCTCGCGAGGTGGCGGCCGAGATGGCGCGGCGCTACCGCTGCCCACTCGTGCTGGGCTCGGCCACGCCTTCTGCCGAAGCGCTCGACCGCTGCCGTCGCGGAACGTACGGCGGTGCCACTTGGACGCGTGTCGAGATGCCCGAGCGCCCGGGACACGCCGTGCTTCCCACGGTCCGCATTGCCGACCTGCGCCGTGAGTTTTCTCACGGCAGCCGCTCCATGTTCTCAAAACCCTTGATGGAGGGCTTGGAGCGTGTAGTCGAGCGCCGCGAGAAGGCCGTGCTGCTGCATAACCGCCGTGGCTTTGCGCCGTTCCTGATGTGTCGCGAGTGCGGCTGCGTTCCCACCTGCAACCACTGCTCCACCGCGCTTACGTATCACGAGCGCACGCACACGCTGCAATGTCACACATGCGGATCCTCCTGGCGCGTGCAGCCGTATCCCGCGCCCACGAGTCGTTGCCCCAAATGTGGCAGTCGCTACCTGGCAAAAATGGGGCTGGGCACGCAGCAGATCGAGGACGCACTGCACCAGATGCTGCCCGAGGACGTCGCCATCATCCGCATGGATGCCGATTCCACGCGCGGAAAGGATGCGCACAAAAAGCTGCTCGAGCAGTTCGATGCGGCCGATTGCGCCGTGTTGCTGGGCACCCAAATGATCGCCAAGGGTCTCGACTTTCCCGAGGTCACGCTCGTGGGCGTGGTCAATGCCGACTTCGCCCTCAAGCTGCCGGACTTCCGCGCAGGGGAGCGCGCCTACGATCTGCTGGAGCAGGTGGCGGGCCGCGCCGGCCGCGGCGATCGTCCTGGCGAGGTCATCATCCAGACCTATCTGCCCGAGGATCCGGTCATTCGCGCCGTCGCCGAGCACGACCGTTCTATCTTTACCGACTACGACCTTGACCAGCGGCGCGACGCGCTGTATCCGCCCTTTGTGCGCCTGGTCAACATTTTGGTGTGGTCGACGAACGCGGATGACGCGCAGGACTACATTGGGCGCATTGCAAAGCTTCTTAAGCGCCGCTGGCATGCCGCCGCGCCCGACTTTTTGAGGGCGGGGAGTGCCATGCCGCAGGTGCTGGGTCCGGCTTCGTGTGTAATCGAGAGAGCCAAGGACCGTTACCGCTTCCATCTGCTTGTGAAGTCGCCCGTGGGGTACCATGTCTCTGATGATATCGACGCCTGCCTCAAAGAGGTGGGCTCTGTGCGCGGCGTGAGCGTGAGCGTTGACGTCGACGCCTATGATTTGATGTAACAACCCGAAAGGATGGCCATGGAAGCCAACGGAATCGTACTGTCGCCCGACCCTCGTCTGCGCCAGGAGTGCGCCGTCATCGAGGAGATTACCCCGGCGATCGAGGCGCTTGCCGAGAAGATGAAGAAGATGATGTTCGAGAACGGCGGCTGCGGTCTGGCTGCCCCGCAGATCGGCGAACTCATTCAGCTCGTCACCATCGACTGCGACTACACCGACAAGAACGACTATGACCCGTACGTGCTCATCAACCCCGTGATCGTGGAGCAGAGCGACCATCTGGTGCCGTTTAGCGAGGGCTGCCTGTCCATCCCTGGCATTAGCTGCGAGATCGAGCGTCCCGACCATGTCGTCGTCGAGGCGTACGACTTGGACGCAAACCTGATTCGCTACGAGGCTACGGGCGACCTGTTCTGCGTGTGCCTGCAGCACGAGATCGATCACCTGCATGGCAACACTATGTTCGAGCGACTGAAGCCGATGCAGAGGATCAAGGCCGTCAAGGAGTACCAGGACGCCCTGGCCCGCGGCGCTCGACCGGGCGAGACGGAGTAGGTTAATTGTCCGTCCCTGGGATGGGGCCCACACATATCATCCCGTGCTCAAACATTCTCGCTTTGCTGCGAAACTGCGCGCGGGACGATATGTGGGCGCTCAGCACCGGGGACTGCGTTGTTCTGGCTCGGTTCGCCCGGGTGCCGTCGGGCCAGGGATGGGCGTCTTCGCTGATAGGTGCTTTGCTGAAAGAGCTGCTTTTATTGCGGCTCTTTCTTTGGTTTTGGGTATATTTGTTCTTGTTGAAATGTTATTGCGGATGGGCTGGTGACTTGGCTTTCCGCTGTTCTTTGTAGCCGTCTCGGCTTTGGTTGAGAGGAGACGATCTTTATGCGTATTGTGTTTATGGGTACGCCTGATTTTGCTGTGCCTTCTTTGACTTCGCTTGTTGAGGCTGGGAATGAGATTGCGCTTGTTGTTACTCGTCCTGATGCTGTTCGCGGGCGTGGTAAGAAGCTTGAGCCGTCTCCTGTTAAGGCTAAGGCGCTCGAGCTTGGTTTGCCTGTTGTTGAGGCTAATCGTATGACGCCTGAGGTTGTTGAGGTGCTCAAGGCTGCGCAGGCTGATATTTTCTGTGTGGCTGCTTATGGCTGTATTTTGCCTGATGAGGTGCTTCATATAGCGCCGCTTGGTATTGTGAATGTTCATGCGTCCTTGCTGCCTCGTTGGCGTGGGGCTGCTCCTATTCAGCGTGCGATTCTCGCTGGCGACGAGATTGCTGGCGTTTCTATCATGCGTATTGGGCATGGCGTGGATACCGGCGCTTATTGCGCCCAGGCCTCAACGTCAGTTGCCGGTAAGCATGCCGAGACGCTGACGATGGAGCTTGGTGAGCTTGGCGGTAAGCTGCTGGCCGATACGCTACCGTCGCTTGCCGATGGTACGGCGGTGTGGATCGAGCAGGATGAGTCGCTTGTCACCCATGCTGCGAAGATTTCCAAGCAGGAGATGCGTCTAGATCCGCACATGGCGGCGCTTGATTGCGTGCGTCATGTGCTTGCCTCGTCCGATACCGCGCCTGCTCGTTGTGTGATTGCCGGCAAGACCGTGCGTGTGCTTGATGCTGCGCTGGCCGATGTGTCGCTTGGTGAGGGACTCGTCGCCGTTCAGGCCAAGCATGTTTACCTGGGCCTTTTCGATGGCTCGGTCGAGTTGCTCGAGGTTAAGCCTGATGGCAAACGTGCTATGGCCGCTTCTGCTTGGGCTGCTGGCCTGCAGGGTGCCGATCTTTCGTGGGGTGTTTTGTCATGAGCAAGCTGTCTCCCGCGCGCAAGCTTGCGCTCGATGTGCTGATGGAGGCCGATCGCCGCGGTATGTATGCGCGTGACGTGCTGTCCTCTCGCGCATCGGCCAAGGCTATTGACCAGCGCGATTCCGCTTTTGCCGCCCGCTTGGCGCTGGGTGTAGCCGCCACGCAGGGTATTTTGGACGAGCTGCTCGATCAGTTTCTCGATAAGCCCAAAAAGGTTGCGCCGCGCGTTCGCATGGCGCTTCGTATTTCTGCCTTCGAGATGCTCTACCTGCATACGCCGGGCCGTGTTGCCGTAAGTCAGGGTGTTGAACTGGTTCGTTGCGGTGCTAAGTCCGCCGCCGGCTTGGCCAATGCTGTACTGCACAAGGTTGCGGACAACGTTGAGGACTTTGCCACGGCATCCGACGTGGATGAGTCCGAGCGACGCTTGGTTCGTCTGTCGCGCCTGATGGGTCTTCCGCGCTGGCTATGCGCTCGCATTATGGCATCGTTTGACACGCCAGAGGGTGCGCTTAACTTTGCCGGCAATCTGGCCCCCGCGCCGCTGGCCCTGCATGAGAACGCTTTTGCTTCCAAGCCCGATCCGTATATCTCGCAGCTCGTCGCACCTGTCTTCCCGGGCTGCCATGCCCCGGTTGATGCCCAGGTTACGGTTGCGTCGGGCGTATTTGAGCGTGCTGCTGCCGTGGCCTCGGACCTTAACGCCCAGCTTATCGCCACAGCTGCCACGCGCCCTGGTAGCTGCCTTGAGATTGGTGCCGGTCGTGGCACCAAGACCTATGTGATGATGTGCCAGGCCAAGCGTGCGGGCTATGAGCGTCAGCATACGGCGCTCGATCTTCATGATCGCAAGTGCGATCTAAATCTCGCTCGCCTGCATAAGGCCGGTATTCAGGGCGTTCGTACGGTTTCGGGTGATGCTTGCGAGCTTGATCAGGTGCTCACATCGTTTGATGCCATGCTTGGCGAGCCGGTTATGTTCGACACAGTCTTTATCGATGCGCCGTGCTCTGGCACTGGAACCATGCGCCGTCATCCCGAGATCCCGTGGCGCCTGACCGAAAAGGATGTGACGGTTGAGTTGCCCAAGCTGCAGGTGACGATGCTCAAGGAAGCCGCTGCGCGCGTGGCTGCCGGCGGCGAGCTTATCTATGCAACATGCTCGGTGTTTGATGAGGAGAACGCGCAGGTTGTGGATGCCTTCCTGGCTTCTTCCGAGGGCGCCGGCTTTAGCGTGGCGCCGCTTTCTGAGGCGCAGATTCTGCAACTGCCCGAGTTTGCCCAGGCCAAGAAGCTCGTCTGCGTACGCCAAAACGACCGAGGCCTCTTCCAAAGCGTGCCGGTAAACGCCGACTCCTACGATGGCCACTTCTGCGCCAGGCTGGTGCGCAACTAATACGGCACCCGAGGGTTGACCCGCTTGCCATGAAATGGGCCTATCTACTACATTAAACCCATTACCCCCAACCATGCCGAATTTAGCGAATTCAAAACCGCAGGTAGACGGCTCGTCGATTTTGTAAAAACGCAGGTGTGCTCGGACTATACGGGTCAAACGTAGTAGATAGGCCGTTTTCGTGGCGCAACCCCAGACCAGTCGCCGGGGCGTTGTTCATTCCTGAAAAAATTCAACCCCGCGATCGGGCTTGATCGCGGGGCCACTTGTCACTAGTGGCTATGCGGGCAGTTAGCGCAGCAGCCGCTGGTGGCGCTGGTGCTGGAGCCGCCGCTTCGCTGGTCGGTGTTGTAGAAGCCGCTGCCCTCAAACTTGATGCCGCTGGCCGAGAACGTCTTGGCGGCCGGAGCGCCGCAGTTGGGGCACACGACCTCGGGGGTCTCGGACATGGGATGCTCAACCTCAAACACGTTGCCGCAGCTCGAGCACTTGTAATCGTAGCGCGCCATAATACTTCCTTTTCAGCACAAAGCGGGCAGATTGCTCTGCCCGCAAAAATTCAAACGTCTGTAACTGTACCCTATATCGGGCGTTTTATCACGCTTCGCCCCAGAATCTATGCGTGTTGCGCAGGAGCTGTGCGGTTTTGCCCTCAGCGGCCGCAACGTCGGCCTCGTCAGCCTGCCAGGTCCAGTTGCCCGTGGCCACGCCCGGTACGTTCATGCGCGTGTCGTCGCCAAGCCCCAGCACGTCCTGCAGCGGCATCATCACCAGGGGAGCGTCGCTTGTCAGGGCGTTGCCCATGAGCTCGCTTGCCAATGCAATGCCGCTCGGTTCGTCGCCACCCGCAAAGGAGCGCGTGCACCAGCCGGCAAGCGTCGAGGTGTCGTGCGTCGAGGTGTACAGGATCTTGCCCGGTGTGGGATGAATTCCGCAGCGAACGTCGTAGTCGCTAAACTCCAGCACGTCCATGCCGGGGAAGCCGCAGGTCGAGGCCATCGCACGAACGCCAGGTGTCAGATAGCCCAGGTCCTCGGCGATAAAGTTGAGCGGCCCCAGCTCGTCATAGGCGGTCTGGAACAGGTCCTTGCCCGGGCCTGCCAGCCAACGCCCGTCGGCGCAGGCCTTACCCGCGGGAATGCTAAAGTAGCTGTGGAAGCCCAGAAAGTGATCCAGGCGCACGCGGTCGTAGAGCGAAAACGCACGACGCAGACGATCCATCCACCAGTTATAGCCGTTCTGCTTCATGTGGTCCCAGCGGAACGTTGGGTTGCCCCACACCTGGCCCTCGGGCGCAAAGTTATCGGGCGGCGCACCGGAGATCTCGATTGCCTTACCGGTATCGGACAGCCAGAAGTTCTCGGGTTCGCTCCACGCATCTGCCGAATCGTCGGACACGTACATAGGAATATCGCCGATGACCTCGATGCCCTTCTTGTGTGCATAGTTCATGAGCTCGCACCAGGCCAGGTCAAAGCGGTACTGCATGTAAGCCTGCAGCTCTGCCTCGTCGTGGAAACGCTTGTCGTCAATCAGATGCTCGTTGTAGCGCGCGACATCGGCCGGCCAATCGTGGCGCGACTCGCCCTCAAAGTATTTCTTGACGGCCATGTAGACGCAGTACTTCTCGAGCCAATCGGCATTGCGATGTTTAAACGCGGTGTACAGCGGATCGGCATCCTCGCCGCCACGGGCCTTCCAAGTTTCAAAGTCGGCCGCCAGCTCCTCGTGGCTTTCGGGCAGCAGGTCGATATTGCCTGCAAAGGCCGAAGGACCGGCGTAAGGGGAGCGGAAGAAGTCCGTCGGGTTGACAGGCAGGACCTGCCAGTAGCGCATGCCCATAGCGGCCAGATGGTCGATAAAGCGACGCGTGGGTGCGCCGATCGTGCCGGGCTTGCCGTCATCGGTCGGTACCGAGGTGATATGGCACACAACGCCCGCGCCGTGATCGAGCGGCTCCTGCAGGCGCTGCTCGGCATGGTGATAGATGATCGACGAGCCCAGTGGATACAAATCGAGCGTGACCGTACCGTTGTGGATCTCGCACTCGTGTCCGCTGATCACGTCACTCGCGCATTCGTCGAGCGCCGGAATCGTCACGCGGTGCGAATTGCGCAGACTACGGTTAATGATAACCGTCGCGGACTCGCCATCCTTGCCCGTGCGGTTGTATGCCAGCACCTCGTCGTTGAGCGCGAAGGCCTTGATCTCGCCGTCGATCATAAACGGCAGTGCGCGGCGTACGGCGGAGGCGTTTTTGACAATAGCCAGCGTGTCGAAGTCGTGCAGTTGGTCCTTGGTCGGCAGGGTGCGGCGGTTGCCTGGATCGGTTAGACCCTCCAGGCCGTATTCGTCGCCGTAGTAGATCGAAGGCACGCCGGGGAAGGTCATCTGCATGAGCGTGGCGAGCCAAAAACGGCTCTTGGCCAGGCCCATCGAGTTCTCGTCCAGGCGCCATTTGCTTCGCTCGCACTCGGGCAGCTGCGACTCGTCGGGGCCGCCGCCGAGCACCGAGATGATACGCGGGCGGTCGTGGCTCGACAGCAGATTAAGTGCGCAGGACAGGGCCTCGCGCGGATAATTCTCGCGCAGGGTTTCGATATCCTCGGCTGCCTGGTAGGCGTTCTTGTAGCCCATCAAAAAGCCGATGACCATGTCGCGGAAGGGGTAATCCATAGCAGAGTCCAACTCGGAGCCCTGTAGGTAGCGACGCAGATGGCCGTAGCTAATCTTGTTGGAGGCGTCTTCCCAGACCTCACCGAGTAACAGTGCGTCGGGCTTTTCGGCAAGTACGGCCTTCTTGATCTCGGCCAGGAAGTCGTCAGAAAGCTCGTCGGCGACGTCCAGGCGCCAACCATGGGCACCGGCGCGCAACCATTTGCGGATCACGCCGTCCTTGCCCAGGAGCTTCTCTCGCACCAGCTCTGACTTCTCGTTGATGGCCGGCATGTTGCCCACGCCCCACCAGCAGTCGTACGAGCCGTCCTCGTGGAAGTAAAACGCATCGCGCCACGGCGAGTCCTCGCTCTGCCACGCACCGACACCGGGATAGTTGCCGTAGCGGTTAAAGTAGATCGAGTCATCGCCCGTATGGTTGAAGACGCCATCCAGGATGATGGAAATGCCGAGCTTCTCGGCTGCCTCGCACAGCTCGGTAAAGTCCTGCTCGGTGCCCAGGATCGGATCGATCTTGGTGTAATCGGCTGTGTCGTAGCGGTGGTTGCTTGCGGCCTCAAAGATGGGGTTGAGGTAGATGGCTGTAAAGCCCAGCTCGGCGATGCGAGGCAGGTCTTCTTGGATGCCCTTGAGCGATCCGCCATAAAAGTCCCAGGTTTTGATGGAGCCGTCCTCGGCACGCTCGTACACGGGCGGCTCGTTCCAGTCCTCGACCATGCGGCGCTGGATTCCGTTGCGCGGTTTTTCGACTTCGGCCTGCGTGCGCTCGCGCCAGTTTTCGTCGCGGGCGTAGCGATCGGGAAAGATCTGGTAGACCATACCGCGCTCGTACCAGGTGGGACGGTTCTCGCGGTGCTTGTAGACGGTAATCTGGAACGACGGGACCTCAGTGTAGTTGTAAGTTACGCCCTCGCCACCGGTGCGACCCTGTGGTGCGCCTAAGCGGACCTCGGGCTGGCCCTCGATGTTGCAGATAAAGCTGTACCAGATAAGACAGGGCTCGGTGCACTCAAGCTCTGCAGTAAATATGCCGTCGCCCTCGTGCGTCATGGGATACAGAGACTCACCGATTTCATCGACCCAGGTACGCAGGGTAAGCGTTGCCTGGTTGGGGTCGGCATCCTCCAAAATCACCGAGAGCGAAACGGAAGTTCCAGTGGTCACAGCGCCAAACGGAGTGCGAAACTGCGGTAGACGGCTGTTGTGAATCAATCTCATAGTACGGTCCAGTTCAATAGAATCATGGCCTGCTGGCCATGGGCTTTACGCACAGGATGTAAGTATATCTGTTGTACACAGGCTGTATAAACAACATCCGTTTACCATCGGCGAACGGTTGTCCTAGAAAATCGTTTTACCACCCAAATTATCGCGATATTTAATAACGTCTATACCGATACTATTTGTAGCCAAACAAAAGTACCCCGGTTTACTACGACGAATTGAATGATCTCAACCACGGTCATTTTCGTGATATTAAAACCGCAGGTAGAGGCGTTGCCAATTTCGTAGATTACCCGCCGTGGTCGGCCGGAGCCATTTTGTCGTAGTAAACCGGCCCTCTTTTTAATGGAGAAGTTCAACGCAAAAGAGGGCGCCTGGTTGGGGCGCCCTCTTTTGCGTTGAGGATTAAGTTTTAATCGTCCGGATTAGCGGCGCTTGCGGGTCGCCGTTGCCTTACGGACGGAGGTCTTCTTGGTCGGAGCCTTTTCCTCAGTCTTAGAGGCGGGGGAGACCGGGGCCTCCTTGGCGGGCTCGGTCTTTGCCGTAGCCTTCGGAGCGGTCTTGACCTCGGTGGCCTTTACTGCGGGCTTGTCCTCGGCCTTAGCCTCTGCCTTGGGAGCAGCAGCCTTGGTCGTGGCCTTTTTGGCCGTCGTGGTAGTGCGCTTGCGCGTGGTAGTCTTGGCAGCCGGCTTTGCCTCGACAGCTGCCTCGGCCTTGGACTCGGAGGGTGTCTCCTCGACTTTGCCGGCCGGCTTTGCGACTACCTTCGGGGTCGTCTTCGCGGCGGCCTTCGTCGTAGTAGCCTTCGTGGTCGTCGACTTCGTTGCCGTGTTCTTCTTGGCTGCCGTTGCCTTCTTGGTGGTCGCGGCCGTCTTCCTAGCAGCGGTCTTGGCCGGAGTCTTTACCGCAGGCTTATCCTCGGTGGCGTCGGCCTTTACCTCGGGAGCAGCCTCGGCCTCGGCGGCCTTCTTGGCAGCTGCGGTGGTACGCTTACGCGTGGTCGTTGCCTTGGCAACGGTGGTCTTGGTTGCCGCTGCCTTAGTCGCAGTGGGCTTCTTAGCGGTCGTCTTGCGAGTCGTGGTCTTCTTAGCCGCAGGCTTTGCTGCGGGCTTCACCTCAGGCTCGGCCTTTACGGGCTCAGCCTCAACCGGCTTCTCCTCAGCCTTGGGCTCCTCAGCAGCAGCGGGCGCCTCAACAACCGGCTCGGCTACAACCTCGGGCTCAGCAACAGCCTCAGGCTCGTCGACAACCGCCGCCGGCCTCTCAATCTCCGGGTGCATAAAGAAGTACAGGTCTAGATACTTGTCGGCCGAGCGCGTCCAGCTAAAGTCCTGGCTCATGGCCTGCGTGACCAGCTGGTTCCAGGCCTCGCGGTTATCCCAGAACAGACGCGCCGCACGGAACACGGCGTCGCCCATCTCGTCGCCGTTAAAGTTGGTAAACGAGAAGCCCGTGCCCTCGCCGGTAAATTCGTTGTACGGGATCACGGTGTCCTTAAGTCCACCGGTCTCGCGCACGATGGGCAGGGTGCCGTAGCGCATGGCGATGATCTGCGACAGGCCGCAGGGCTCAAACTTCGAAGGCATCAGGAACATATCGGCGGCAGCATACATGCGCTGTGACAGCGCCGGATCGAACTCGATGCGCGCCGCCATGGTGCCGGGGTACTTGTCCTGGAAGTAGCGCAGGCCGTCCTCGTAGTCGCGGTCGCCGGTGCCCAGCACCGCCACCTGCACGCCGCCGGCCAGGATGCGGTCGAGCGCGTACATGACCAGGTCCAGGCCCTTCTGGCGCGTCAGGCGCGTGACCATCACCATAAGCGGACGGTCGTCGCGAACCTCGAGCCCCAGCTCTTCCTGCAGCTTGGCCTTGCACACGGCCTTGCCGGAACGGTCCTCCACGGTGTAGTTGGCGGCAATGCGCTTGTCGGTCGCCGGGTCAAAGCCCGCAACGTCGATGCCATTCAAAATGCCCTGCAGCGCGTACGAACGTTCGCGCAGAACGCCGTCCAGGCCCTCGCCAAATTCGGGCGTCTGGATCTCGCTGGCATAGGTGGGGCTCACCGTGGTAATGGCGTCGGCATAGCGCAGGGCGCCCAGCATGTAGTTGATGCTGCAGGCGTCGCAACGCAGCTGCGAGGCGGCCGCCGGAATATGCGCCACACCAAGGATGTCCTCCATCACGGTGTCGCTAAACTGGCCCTGGAACGCCACGTTGTGGATCGAGAACACGGTCTTGACGCGGTCGTACAGCGGCAGGCCCTGGTAGAACTCGCGCAAAAACACGGGCGCCAGCGCCGTCTGCCAGTCGTTGCAGTGCAGAATGTCGCACTCAAAGCCGGCCGGCAGGTGCTGCAAGCTCTCGGTGATGGCCTTGGAGAAGAACGCAAAACGCTCGCCGTCGTCAAAGAAGCCGTACGGATAGTCGCGCGCAAAGTAGCGCTCGTTGTCGATGAACATATAGGTGACGCCGTCGTGCTCGAGCTTCTCGAGTCCGCAGTACTCATTGCGCCAGCCCAGGCTCACGTAAAAGTCGGAGAAGTGCTCCATCTGCGCCTTGTACTCGTCCTTGATGGTGGCGTACTTGGGCACCATCACGATAACTTCGGCGCCGGCGCGTACAAGCGCCGCAGGCAGCGAGCCTGCCACGTCGCCCAGGCCACCGGTCTTTACAAACGGCGCGCACTCGGCCGAGGCAAACACGATCTGCATCTTTTTGCTGGAATCAGCCATATTGTCTCCCATGTTGTAATTCGAGAATAGCCGCCAGGCGCGAACCGGGCGGCTATTCTACATGTTACGAGCGATGTTGCGGTGCCAACGTTAACGTACGATGGTGGTGTCGGAAGTTAACGGAGCCTTGCCCAGCACCAGGATGTTCTCGGGCGTGCCGCGAAGCTCGGTGTTGGTGGGAACCACGTTGTTCTTGTCCAGGATGGCGTTCTCAACGCGGGCGCCGCTCTTGATGATGCAGCTCTGGTTGATAATCGAGTTGGTCACCGAGGCGCCTTCCTCAACCACAACGCCGCGCGACAGGATCGAGTTGCGCACGGTGCCCTTGATGATGCAGCCGGCCGAGATGATCGAGTTGCAGGCGTGGCTGCCGGTCGCATAGCGCGAAGGCGGCACGTCGTGAGCCTTGGTCAGGATCGGGCGCTCGGGGTCAAAGAGCTGGTCGGCCACGGTCTGGTCGAGCAGGTCCATGCTGCGGCGATACAGCGACTTCTCGCTAAACACGCCCACGACCTCGCCCTTGTACTCGTAGCTGCACACGTCGATGTTGCCAAAGTCGCCCTGGAGTGCCTCGAGCAGGTCCAGATAGTCGGCGGCCTGGTAGTGGTCGATGATCTCGAGCAGCGTCTCGCGGTTGACGATGCAGCAGTCCATAGAGGCGTTGTCGCCGTACACGACGCCGGCGCTCACGCCCGTCAGGCGGCCGTTCTCGTTAATCTCGAGCTTGGTCTCGTCATCGACGTTGCGCGTGGCCTTGCAGTACACCACGGTCATCTGGGCGCCGGAGTTCTCGTGCGCGTCGATGATGGTGTTGAGGTCCATGTTAAAGATGATGTTGGTGCCCATCATCACGACATAGGGCTTGTCCGAGCGCTGGAACAGCGTCTTGTTGGAGATGATGTCGCGTAGCAGGAAGCGCATGCCGCCCTTGGTGGTGCCATACGCGTTGCCGGGCACCATGAACAGGCCGCCCTTCTTGCGGTCCAGGCCCCAGTCCTTGCCCGAGCCCACGTGGTCGATCAGCGAGCGGTAGTTGCCCGGCATGACGACACCGACGGTCTTGATGCCGGCATTCATCATGTTGGACAGCGGGAAGTCGATAAGGCGGTAGCGGCCCAAAAACGGTACGGACGCGATGGGGCGGTCCTTGAGCAGCACGCTGCCGTAGGTCGAAGAGTAGTTAGCGGTGATATAACCGATGGCCTTGCGATTGATCATCGGATCATTCCCCCTTCCCGATAACGACGTCATTTCCAACGACGGCCGTATCCTTGGTGGTATCGACAGAGCCGAGCTTCACGCCCTCTTCGACCGTGGAGTTCTCGCCCAAAATAGCGCGGCAGATGTGCGCGCCGCTCTTAACGTGCGCACCCGGCAGCAGCACGGAGTCCTCGACCACGGCGCGCTCCTCGATGATGACATCGGTCGAAAGAATCGAGTGGCGAGCGGTACCGTAGATCTTGCAGCCGTTGGAGACCAGGCAGTCGTCCAGGCGACCATCCGGACCAATGTAGTGCGGCGGACGCGTGGTGATATTGGACATGATGGGGAAGTGCTTGTCAAACAGATCGAACTCGGGGTTGTTGCCCAGCAGGTCCATCGAGGTCTCGTGGAAGCTGGCGATGGTGCCGACGTCCTTCCAAAAGCCGTGGAACTCGTAGCTGTACAGGCGTTTGTTCTCGCCGAGCAGCTTGGGGATGATGTCCTTACCAAAGTCGTGGCTCGAGCGCTGGTCCAGAGCGTCCTCCTCGAGCGCCTCGATCAGCACGTCGGCCGAGAAGATGTAGATGCCCATGGACGCGAGGTTCGAATCGGGCTTATCGGGCTTCTCGGTGAACTTGGTGATGCGGCCGTCCTCGGGGTCGGTGGTCAGGATGCCAAAGCGGCTGGCCTCCTCCCACGGCACGGGCATAACGCTCACCGTGAGGTCGGCGTTGTTCTCAATGTGCGTCTTGAGCATCTTGCGGTAGTCCATGCGATACAGGTGATCGCCCGAAAGAATCAGGACGTACTTGGGGTCGTTGGCCTTGATGTAGTCGAGGTTCTGCGTAATGGCGTCGGCCGTGCCCGCATACCAGGCGCCGCCGGTCTGCGTCTCGTACGGCGGCAGGATCGACACGCCGCCGTCGCGGCTGTCCAGATCCCACGCCTCGCCGGAGCCCACGTAGGCATGCAGCAGGTAGGGGCGGTACTGCGTCAGAACGCCCACCGTGTCGATGCCCGAGTTGGAGCAGTTGGACAGCGAAAAGTCGATAATGCGGAACTTGCCACCAAAGCTAACCGCCGGCTTAGCGATCTTTTGGGTGAGTGCCCCCAATCGGCTGCCCTGTCCTCCTGCGAGGAGCATCGCGATGCATTCTTTCTTACTCATCGATTTCTCCTTCTGTCATCGATGTTCCTAAACCCATTAGCGACGGGCGCAGCGCAACGTTGCGCCCGTCGAGTAATGCCGTGCGGCAAAGGGAGCTCGCGCGCCTTTACGCGTGCCAGATCTCGTCGCGGTACTCGCGAATGGTGCGGTCGCTCGAGAACCAGCCGGAGGAGGCGGTGTTGAGCAAGGCCTTGCGGTTCCAGGTCTCCTGGTCGCCGTAGCTGTTCGTGAGCGCCTCCCATGCATCCACATAGCTGCGGAAGTCGGCCATGACCAGGTCGGGGTCGTTGTTGTTCATGAGCTCGTTGTAGATGCTCTCGAAGTTGCCCGAAAGGCCGGCAAACGTGTTGTCCTTGAGCTCGTCCATCACGCGGCCCAGACGCTCGCGGTCGCCGTTGAGCGTATCCCAAGCAAAGTAGCTGTTGGATGCCCAGAGCTGCTCGACCTCGGGGGCGGTCAGGCCAAAGATGGCCTCGTTCTCGCGACCGGCCAGGTCGGCGATCTCGATGTTGGCGCCGTCGAGGGTGCCCAGCGTAATGGCGCCGTTCATCATGAGCTTCATGTTGGACGTGCCCGAGGCCTCCTTGCCGGCCGTGGAGATCTGCTCCGAGATCTCGGCGGCGGGGTAGATGAGCTGGGCGTTGCTCACACGGAAGTTGGGGATAAAGCAGACCTTCATAACCTCGTTCACGCGGGCGTCGTTGTTGATGACCTCGGCGACGGAGTTAATGAGGCGGATGGTCTCCTTGGCGAAGGTGTAGCTCGAGGCGGCCTTGCCACTAAAGATGAAGGTCGTCGGCGTCACGTGGAAGTTGGGATCGGCGATGCGACGGTTGTAGATGTCCATCACCTTCATGATGTTCATGAGCTGGCGCTTGTAGGCGTGGAAGCGCTTAACCTGAACATCGAAGACGGTGTTGGGGTCGATGACCAGACCGGTCTCGGCCTTAACGTAGGCGGCCAGACGCTCCTTGTTGGCGCGCTTAGAGGCACCCACGGCCTTCAAGAACTCGGTGTCGTCCTTAAACTCCTTGAGTTTCTCCAGCTCAAAGGCGTCCTTAAGCCAGCCATCGCCAATGGCCTCGGTCACGAGCTTGGCGTAGGTGGGGTTGGCCTCGGCAAAGAAGCGACGGTGCGAGATGCCGTTGGTCTTGTTGTTGAACTTCTCGGGCGTCAGGGCATAGAAGTCCTTGAGCACGATGTTCTTGATGATGTCGGAGTGGATCTTGGCCACGCCGTTGACGCTATGGCTGCAGATCACAGACAGGTTGGCCATGCGAATCTCGCCGTCCCACAGAATGGCGGTCTGGCGTAGACGCTCCTGCCAGCCCTCCTGCGTGGTGTCGAACGACTCGTGCCAACGGCGGCTGATCTCGTCGATGATCTGGTACACGCGGGGGAGGAGCTTGGAGAACGTGCCGATGGGCCACTTCTCTAGAGCCTCGGGCAGGATGGTGTGGTTGGTGTAGCTCACGACCTGCGTCACGATGTTCCAGGCGTCATCCCACTCGAGCTTCTTCTCGTCGATGAGGATACGCATGAGCTCGGGGCCGCACATGGCGGGGTGGGTATCGTTGGTGTGGATGGCCACAAACTGCGGCAGCAGCTCCCAGTTAGCGCCGTGCTCCTTCTCAAAGGTGTCGAGCAGGCTGTAGATGCCGGCCGAGACAAACAGGTACTCCTGCTTCAGGCGTAGCAGACGGCCGTGCTCGCCGGCGTCATTGGGGTAGAGGATGGCGCTGATGGCCTCGGCCTCGGCGCGCTCGGCGTCTGCCAGGGCATAGTCGCCGCGGTTGAAGGCCTCCAGATCAAAGTGCTCCTCGACTGGCTCAGCGGCCCAGACGCGCAGCTTGTTGACGGTCTCGCCGGCATAGCCCACAACGGGGATGTCGTAGGGGACAGCCAGGATGTCCTGTGTGTCCACCGTGCGGTAGAACGTGCGGCCGTTCTCCTCAAAGCCCTCAACATGGCCACCGAACTTGATGGTCACGGCCTTATCCTGACGACGGACCTCCCAGGGATAGCCGTGGGTGAGCCACTCGTCGGTGGCCTCGACCTGGCTGCCGTTGACGATCTCCTGCTTAAACAGACCGTAACGGTAGCGCATGCCGTTGCCGTAGCCGGCGATGCCCTCGGCTGCCATGGAATCCAGGAAGCATGCGGCCAGGCGGCCCAAGCCACCGTTGCCCAGAGCCGGATCGGGCTCCTGGTTCTCGATGACGGACAGATCAAAGCCCATGTCGTCGAGTGCCTCGGCGACCATGTCGCGCACGCCAAAGTTGAGCAGGTAGTTGTCGAGCAGGCGGCCGATCAAAAACTCGATCGAGAAGTAGTACACGCGCTTCTTGCCCTCGGCGGTGGCGCGGGCGTCACTCTTGGTGGCAACGGTGCGGGCCTTCTCGGCCACGAGCTTGGCCAGGGCGTTAAAGCGGTCGAGGTCGCTGGCGGCCTCGACGCTCTTGCCGCTGATGCTCATGACGGCATCGCGATAGAGCTCGGTAAACTCCTGCTTGTTGTCGAAGATCTTATTCATACGTTCCTTTCCCCCGGGGATGTTTCTCCCGGAACGGTTATGACATGTATCCTACGCCCTCGCGGGGCGGGTAATTACAGCTGTAACGGTTTTGTTACGCATCCTTGGCAGACGGCTTAGCAGAAGCAGACTTGGCCTTGGTAGCGGCCTTTTTGGCAGCCGGTTTCTTGGCTGCGGCCTTAGCAGCGGGCTTTGCGGTAGCCTTGGCCTTGGCCTTGGTCGTCGTGGCCTTCGCCTTAGCCGGAGCCTTCTTGGCAGCCGCAGGCTTAGGCTTCACCGAGGACGTGCGCTTTTTGGGCGCAGCCTTGGGCTCCTCGACCACCGGCGGCTTGTAGCTGCTGGGACCGCGGCGCTTGAGCACCACGCCTGCCAGGCCGGGCACCTTAATCACGATGGAGTCCATCTGCCCGTTCCAGGGATAGGGCTCGCTCGAGCAAGTGTAGGGTTCCTCGCCGGCATAGCCGCTGCCACCGAACTCTGGACGGTCGGAATCGAAGATGACCTCCCAGTCACCCTCGCGCGGCACGCCCACGCGGAAGCTCTCGTAGCTCGCCGGGTCAAAGTTAATCAGGATCACCAGGTCGTCGTCGACGTCCTCGCCCTGGCGCACAAAGCTCACGATGGATTGCTTGGAGTTGTCCGCATCGATCCAGGTAAAGCCGTCGTCGGTGTAGCCGCGCTCGTACAGGGCCGGCTCGGCAGTATACAGGTGGTTAAGCGCCTTGATAAACGCCTGATGATGACGGTGGGTCTCGTACTCCTCGGTCAGGAACCACTGGATGGACTCGTAGTAGCGCCACTCAATAAACTGGCCGATCTCGTTGCCCATAAAGTTGAGCTTGGCACCGGGGTGCGTCATCTGGTAGAAAGCCAGCGTTCGCAGGCCGGCAAACTGGCGCCACCAGTCGCCCGGCATGCGGCCAATGAGCGAGCACTTACCGTGGACGACCTCGTCGTGGCTCAGCGGGCAAATAAAGTTCTCGGTAAAGGCGTACATGATGGAGAACGTGAGCAGCCCGTGGTTGCCGGGGCGCCACGGAAAATCGGTCTGCATGTAGTGCAGGGTGTCGTTCATCCAGCCCATGTCCCATTTGTAGTGGAAGCCCAGGCCGCCGTCCTGCGGCGGGTAGGTCACGAGCGGCCACGCGGTGGACTCCTCGGCCATCATCATCACGTCGGGGTAGTGGGCCTCCACGGCGCAGTTGACCTGGCGGATAAACGCGCTGGCGTCCAGGTCCTCCTCGGTACCGTACTTGTTGAACTTCTTTTGGCCCGGATCGTCGATGCCAAAATTGAGGTACAGCATGCTGGACACGCCATCCATGCGGATGCCGTCAACGTGGAAGTTCTCGAGCCAGTACAGCACGTTGGAGACCAGGAAGGAGCGGACCTCGCCACGGGCGAAGTCGAACTTGTGCGTGCCCCAGTTGGGGTGAATCTCGTGCTCAAACAGCATATGGCCGTTAAAGGTAGCAAGGCCGTGGGAGTCGGCGCAAAAACCGCCGGGCACCCAGTCCATGATCACGCCGATGCCTGCCTCGTGGCATGCATCGATAAAGTGCATGAGTTGCTGCGGGTCGCCATAGCGCGACGTGGCGGCATAGTAGCCGGTCGTCTGGTAGCCCCAGGAGCCATCGAAGGGATGCTCCATGAGCGGCATGACCTCGATATGCGTGTAGCCCATGTCGCGCACGTAGTCCACGAGCTCCACCGACAGGTCGTCGTAGGTGTAAAACTCACCGCGCTGCGCGGGGAAGGGATCCATGGGGCCGGGGTAGTTGCCGTACTCGTCCGGCTCGCCCTGCGGCGCGTCGCCGTGGCGCTTCCACGAGCCAATATGCACCTCGTAGATGTTGAGCGGCTGCGACATGTGGTTGTGGCCGGCGCGGCGCTTGAGCCAAGCGGCGTCGTTCCACTTATAGCCGTCGAGGGTCCACAGCACGCTGGCGGTACCCGGAGGGCACTCGGCCTTAAAGGCATACGGATCGGCCTTATAGAGCTTTTCGCCCTCGTTGGTCTCGATGAGATATTTATAGAGCTGGCCCTGCTCGGCACCAGGAATAAAGCCTTCCCAAATAGCGCTCGTATGCACGGGCACCAGAGGGTTGGCTTCCTCATCCCAGTCGTTAAATTCGCCAATGACATGCACGCTCTTTACATCGGGCGCCCAAACGCAAAAGCGCCAGCCGCGCGTACGGTTCTGCGTGTCGGGGTGCGCGCCCATCTTTTCCCAGCTGCGCTCCCACGTGCCGATGCCAAATAGATAGACATCGTCCTTGGTGAGCTCCGGTGCGTGCGGGGCGGCTTTACGGGTTGCGGGCTTTTTAGCCGTTGGCTTTAGCTTTGTATCGCTCACGTTTGATCCCATCATGACGCGGCAGCGTGTTGCCTTGGTGACTAGATGCGAAAGGTCCAAGGCTGCACGAATCGAAGGGACGGCGATAGTTCTATGATTCGTTCCACCTCGCGTGCTCGGTGGAACTTTCGGCAGAAACTACGATAACACCTGTACGTTACTTTTATGAAGGAAAGTGGTTTTTGGGCGGCGTTTAATCGGTGAGCGCCATGTTTAGACCACTGGCAGAATTGCGATGGTAAAACTCTTGACAGTTTTACCAATAAGGGTTTTTTGATTGTTGGTTTGACGTTTGGTAAAACGTTTTTAGCAGGATGTTTACCATTTTACATCGAAAGGTACATTTATGTCCCAGACCGCCGCTCCCAATGTTGCTTTTATTTTCGATTGCGACGGCACACTGGTTAATAGCACCCCCGTTTGGGCCTATGCCCAGCCCGAGTTATTGCACCGCCACGGAGTTGACGTGACGGTCGACGATTTTGCCCAGTTTGAGCATTTGTCGCTCGAGGACGAGTGCCAGGCCTACCACGACACCTGGGACATTGACGCGAATGGCGAAGAGTTGTATCGCGAGCTGAGCGACATCCTGATCGATGGTTACTCCAAGGTGCCGCCGCGCGAGGGGCTCCTGGCATTTTTGGAGCAGGCGAAGGCGGCGGGCATTGCCATGTGCGTTGCCACGTCCACGCCGGCCGAACTGGTTAAGTCTGCGCTCTCTGGTGCCGGCCTCGATGCCTACATGGAGCTTATTACCACGACGGGCGAGACGGGACGTTCCAAGCAGTTCCCCGATGTGTACGAGTTGGCGCTGCGTCGCCTTGAGGAGCGCCATGGGCATAAGTTTGACCGCGCATGGGTGTTTGAGGACGCCGTCTTTGGCCTTAAGAGCTCTGGCACCGCCGGCTTTAAGCGCGTGGGCATCTATGACCCGCACGGCCGTATGGAGCGCGACGAGGTGCGTGCCAACTGCGACATCTTTATCGACAGCTATGAAGAGCTGGATCTTGACCGTGTGCTTTCGTTTGAGGGCTAGGTGAGGCCCGTGGCTTTCAAGGTATTAGTGGTCTGCGGCTCGCCCGTGGTGGCGAGCGCGGATCTGTTGCGTAGGCTAGCAGGGGAGTGCGACCACATTGTCGCCGTGGACCGCGGACTCGACGCGCTGCTGGGCGCTCGCCTGAGCTGCGACGTGTATGTAGGGGACGCCGATACGGTAAGCGAAGCCGGTCGCGCTCTTGTTGATGCCGCTGAGGACTTTGAAGTTGAGCGCCACGACCCGTACAAGGACTATACCGATCTGGCGCTGGCGCTCGATTCCGTCCGCCGTCGCTGGCCGGGCGCCGAAGTGGTTGCGACCTGCGCCACGGGCGGCCGCCCGGATATGGCCCTATCCGTGCTGGGCTTGCTTGCAGGCTATGATCACGCCCCAGTCTGGATTGCCGAGGACAAGGTGGTTTCCCGCATCCTTCGCGCAGGCGAGTCGTGGACCATCGAAGGCGCCGAGGGCAAGACGTTCTCCATCATCGCTATTGCCCCCAACACCGAGGTAAGTGAACACGGCCTAGAATGGGAACTAGATCGCGCTCCGCTAGGCTTGTTAGCCGACACGGGCATCAGCAACGTCGTCAGGTCAACAGCCAAAATCCAAGTCCACACTGGCACCGCCATCGCTTACCTATATCAATAGGCTTAATCGGCATTTAAAGTCTCACTCAAAAAAGTCCTTGCACGTCGAGTCAACTTCCCCTATAGTATCTCCTCGTCACGGGGGCGTAGCTCAGCTGGGAGAGCGCTTGACTGGCAGTCAAGAGGTCAGGGGTTCGATCCCCCTCGTCTCCACCATCGTGAATGCAAAGGCCTTCGGAATTCCGAAGGCCTTTTTTAATGCCAAAACACCTCGCACCATAAACCCCCGCACACTCCAACAAAAAGTTGCACAATTTATTTCCCATGTCTGTACATAGTTTGTTAGACAAACGTGATTATCAGTGCAGCTCGCCGTTCCATTTGGGCTTCAGGAACGCCCCTAATCACCGTTAGCATCCCAATAACCTGCATCAACGTGAACAACATCCCAAAACAACCCCCTTAAGCACGCTAAATGAACGATATGTTGTCCACCACAAGCCAAATCAGTTTCGCTACTAGCTTGTGCTAGGATATCTAATGTTACATGAGTTCAACTGTGCTCACGGCTCCAGCAAGCCATAAAGCGCAGGGTCGATCGACATCCGGCCGTAACGGCGGTGTTAGAAAAACCACGAGCTCCAATAAAGATGCCATGCGACGTTATTTGCATTGAGTTAATTCTAAGATGCATTTAATAGCTTGCGTGTCAAAGAGTAGCAGTCCTACAGCTGTTTGCGTGCGGTCCAGTTTTGCACCCGCTTGACTGGGTCGCACGCAGCCAGCTGGAGTCGCGGTCATTTTGCGATACACGTCCGCGTCTCCAGCAACTGCGCTTTTACATACCGTTCACGGTGGGGCAGAGCCACGTGCTTGTCTAACTGGGCTCAGGGTTTGAATATGGAGCGCCTTCGCGCACAAGCGCCCTGGCGAAGCCATACCCAAACCCCGTGAGCCACACGTAAGACAGCAAGGGGGTGGTGCTCGTGTGGTATGTGATCCAGGTCATTAACGGTCGCGAAGACGTAATGCGCGAGCGCATTGAGCGTATCGTGCCGGCTGGTACCATGCAGGAGCTCTTTTATCCCCAATTTCAAACCGAGATTAAAGTTCACGGCGAATGGGTCAATACGACCAAGCCACTCTTTCCCGGTTATCTTATCTGCGACACGGCAGATCCCCGTAACGTGCAACAGTATCTGCTACGCATGGACGACTTTGCCCGGGTGCTTACCCAAGACGGTCAGTTTGTGCCGCTGGCAAAAGAAGAGGTTCAGCTTATTGGCGGATTTACGCATAGGGGAGACCGCGTAGTACCCATGAGCGAGGCCCTAAAAGACGGCGACCAGGTCGTAGTTACGGCTGGTCCGCTGCTGGGACACGAAGGCCTTATCAAAACCATTAACAGACGCAAGAGCACTGCTTATTTGGAGCTCAACCTGTGCGGCCGACGCGTAACTACGCGCGTTGGCCTTGCCGTGCTTTCGGCCGAGCAGCGCGTAATGCGAAACCTTAAAAAGGCGATCGCCTAGCTGCAGACGGTCGCTACTCAGAACAGGAAGGATCCCCGACCCGGGGACGAAGTGTTGGAAGAGAACGTGTCGGATAAAACAGAATATGCAACGGATGCGCCCGCGGGAGCGGCACTGATTGCTCAGGCCATGGACCGGCGCGAGGGCGCCGACCGCTACAGGTCCATGCAAACCATTATGGACTGGGATCGCTCGCGCTTGGCCTACCGCACCGTCAAGCGCGCCTTTGACATCGTGTTCAGCGGCTGCGTGCTGTCCGTCATCGCCGTACCCAGCCTTGTCCTCGCCGCGACCATCCGTCTGGAGAGCGAGGGCAACCCCTTCTACAGCCAGATCCGCGTGGGTCAGACCCACCGCGACGGAAGTCTGTCCACCTTCCGCATGTGGAAGTTCCGCTCCATGTACAAGGACGCCGACGAGCGCCTGGCAGATCTCAAGGAGCAGAACGAGATCGCCGGTGCCATGTTCAAGATGAAGGAGGACCCGCGCGTTACCAGGATCGGCAAGTTCATCCGCAAGCACTCCATTGACGAGTTCCCACAGTTCCTGAACGTGTTTCTGGGCCAGATGTCCGTCGTCGGCCCGCGCCCGCCACTTCCGAATGAGGTGGCCGAGTACACCGAGTACGACCTGCAGCGTCTTGCCGTGAAGCCTGGCATCACCGGCTGGTGGCAAGTCACTGAGCGTAACTCGACTGGATTCGACGGGATGGTCCGACGCGATCTTGAATATATAGCCAAACGAGGCATTTTCTTCGATTTCAAAATAATCCTACTCACAGTGATTGAGGTTGTTAGCGGAAATGGCGCTTGCTAAAGAGACTATAGGGAATTACGAAGGCACCGGTTCAACGGTTGATCTTCCCGGACGAGTCGAAGTCCTGGGCGCCCCCGTCGATCCCTGGACGATGGAGCAGACCGTCGAGGCGACCGATGCCCTCATCAAGGAGGGGCGCTTCGCCCATCTGATCGGCGTGAACGCCGACAAGTTGCTTCAGATGCGCGACGATCCCGAGATGGATGCGTGCGTGCGCCGCTGCGAGATCGTAAACGCCGATGGCGCGTCCATGGTCATGGCCGCCAAGAAGCTGGGCGTGGACTTGCCCGAGCGCGTGGCCGGCATCGACCTCATGTGGGAGCTGTGTGGGCTGGCCGAGCGTGAGGGGCACAGCGTCTACCTGCTAGGCGCCAAAGCCGAAGTGGTCGCAAAGACCGCCGAGGTACTGTCCGAGAGGTATCCCAAGATGGTCCTTGCGGGTTACCGTGACGGCTACTTCGGCGAAGACGAGTTCGATGCCGTGGTCGCCGAGGTTGAGCAGGCCGAGCCCGACATCGTGTTCGTGGGCATCACCTCGCCCAAGAAGGAACGCCTGATCGAGCGTTTCCGCGAGCTGGGCGCCAAGGGCGCTTTCGTGGGCGTGGGGGGTTCGTTCGACGTGGTCTCCGGCAACATCCCGCGCGCCCCGATGTGGATGCAGCGCGCGAACCTGGAGTGGCTCTTCCGCATGATGCAGGAGCCCAAGCGCCTGGTGAAGCGCTACGTGGTCGGCAACACCCGTTTCTACATGCTTCTCCGCAAGGAGTCAAAGAGGAGCAAGGCCAATGACTAAGAAGAAAGTAATGCTCGTCTTCGGCACCCGCCCGGAGGCAATCAAGATGTGCCCGCTCGTCAATGAGCTGAAGACACGCACGGATGAGTTTGAGACCGTCGTGACCGTGACCGGCCAGCATCGAGAGATGCTCGATCAGGTGCTGCGTGTCTTCGGCGTGACTCCTGACCACGACCTTGCGATCATGAAGCCGGGCCAGACGCTGTTCGACGTGACGTGCGACGTGCTGCTCAAGCTCAGGGCCGTCCTCGAGGACGAGAGGCCCGACGTGGTCCTGGTCCACGGAGACACCACGACCAGCTTCGCCGCGGCGCTCGCGTGCTTCTACCTTCAGATCCCCGTGGGCCACGTCGAGGCGGGCCTGCGCACGCACGATATCTACAGCCCCTGGCCGGAGGAGTTCAACCGCCAGGCGGTCGACATCGTGAGCGAGTACTACTTCGCCCCCACTGAGGCCAGCAAGAAGAACCTTCTGGACGAGGGCAAGCCCGAATCCAAGATCTGGGTCACCGGGAACACCGGCATCGACGCCCTGCGCACCACCGTGCGCGAGGGCTACTCCCACCCCGAGCTCGAGTGGGCGGAAAGCTCGCGCCTCATCCTCATCACGGCGCACCGCCGCGAGAACCTGGGAGAGCCAATGCACCGCATGTTCCGCGCCATCCGCCGCGTGATGGAGGAGCACCCAGACACCAAGGCGATCTACCCCATCCACATGAACCCGATCGTCCGCAAGGCCGCCCATGAGGAGCTCGACGGCTTCGACAGGCTCCACATCATCGACCCGCTCGAGGTTCTCGACTTCCACAACTTCATGGCCGCCAGCCACCTCATCCTCACCGACTCGGGCGGCATCCAGGAGGAGGCGCCTAGCCTGGGCAAGCCGGTCCTCGTCATGCGAGACACCACCGAGCGCCCCGAGGGAGTCGCCGCCGGCACGCTGAAACTCGTCGGCACCGAGGAAGACGTCATCTACCGCGAGTTCAGTCGTCTGCTCTCCGATGAGGGGGAGTACGCGGCCATGAGCCATGCCTCGAACCCCTACGGTGATGGTCATGCGAGCGAGCGGATCGGCGACGTGCTGGAAGGTAGGTCGCGATGATTCGGGTCCTGCACATCATTCAACAGTTAGGACCCGGCAGGGGCGGGGTGAGGACCTTCGTCTCTACGATGCTTGATTGCCCAGCTCCCGATATCGAGCAGAGCGTACTTTCGGTTGGACGCGTCGAAGGGGACAGGTTCGGAGAGCGATTCTACGGTCCTTTAATTGATAGCTACAGCCCGCTGCTGGTTGGCACTCTGGGGGCGAAGCGTCTTGGCGCTTTTCTGTCGAAGCACCGTTTCGACATCGTTCAGATTCACACGAACAACGCACTCGGCTTCGTCTTCGCCTCTGAGGCCAAAAAAGCCGGAGTTCCCTCGCGCATCGTGCACTGCCATAACAGCGCGCTTGGCAGCACCTCGCGTTTGAAGAATATGGTCAACGTGGCCATGATAGAGAGGTTTCTCCCGTCGGCGAGTGAGCGCTGGGCATGCAGCGAGGTCGCAGGTGAATATCTCTTTCAGGGCGCTGGCTATGCCTTGGTGCACAACGGGGTCGATTCCGATAAATTCCGATTCTCGTCCTCTGACCGGGCTGCCGTTAGACATCGGCTTGGGATCCCGGGCAATGCCACCGTCATAGGGTTTGTCGGGGCAGGCATTCCTGCGAAAAACACCCTGCGCGCCCTCGATATCTTCAATCAGCTGCGCTCCAGTAAGGCCGATTCTCGCCTTCTGCTCTTCGGCCAAGCCGAGGAACTTCCCCTTGCGAAGGAGAAGGCGGCTAAATTGGGGCTGAGCGAATCGGCGGTTTTCATCGGTACCGTTGACGATATCTGGAGGTACTACAGCGCCATGGATGCGCTGCTTGCCCCCTCTTTCCACGAGGGGCTACCGATTGCCTTCATTGAGGCCCAGGCAAATGGACTGCCCATCCTCAGCTCTGACGCGGTTACCCAAGAGGCCGATCTGACGGGCCTTCTCAAGCGCGCTGCACTTTCGCTTTCCGACAAGGAGTGGGCTGATTTGCTGGAAACCTGCGCCGGCAAAAGGGAACTAACTGCCGAGGCGGACTATGTTCCGTTTCTTGATAAAGCGGGTTACACCACGAGGTCGCTCTACGAGCAGCTCTCTGATCGCTATAGGAATATGACTAAAGGAGCGTAATATGACGACCGAGTATTTATCCATGCAAGAGGTGAAAGCTGCCGAGCTGCGGCTCCTTCGCATTTTCGACTGCTATTGTCGAGAGAACAATCTGCGATATTCAATGGGTTCCGGCACTCTTCTCGGTGCGGTTAGGCACAAGGGGTTCATTCCCTGGGATGATGATATCGATGTCGTCATGCCCGTTGAGGACTACAGGAAGTTTCTGGCTGGCTTCGCCTCCCGTACTGGAGCGGAGCAATCCCATGTTGGGCTTGCCAGTCAGCTGAACCTTAAAGGTTCAGCTGCAATTCCTTTTGAAAAACTGGTGGATACCAGCATTGAGGTAAAATCTGCATTCATTGCAGAGGGAATCCGCGAATATGTGTGGATCGATATCTTTCCGATTGTTTCTTTCGAAAGTGAAGCCGAAGCCAGCAAGGCCTGGGATGCAGCAGCTCGATATAAGTACCTGTTCCAAGCATCAAGATGGAGCTCGGGACAGCCAGGAGTTGCTGGCTGCTTCAAAACCGTCTTCTGCGCGCTTGCCAGGCACACCCCTCTGCAACAGTGGGCTCTCGGCAAGCTAAGAACGATGACGGATAACGGTTGCTTTTCAACTATCGGCACTGCTGCCAATCTGGCTTGGGCGGTCAGCCAGTCGCTGGAGGTTTTCCCCGCGAGCCTGTTTAACAACTTGGTTGAATACGAATTCGAAAACGAACAGTTCTTTGGCTTTGAGGATGCGGACCGCTATCTCTCGATAATGTACGGGGACTATATGTCACTTCCGCCTGCCGACAAGCGTATTGCGCATGAGTTGAAGGCCTGGCGCGTCAGCGTTTCCAGCGACTTCGACCCTACAAGTAGCGGAAGCACCGATGAACAAGATTGCTAAGGCGCTTAAATGGGGCGCTTCCGCCCTACGGGTTGCCAAGATGTGCGTTGTGGCCGGAAATTGGCTCAAGATCGCCTCAGACAAACCATTGTACCTGGGCAAGGGCGCACGGGTGATATTGGACGAGGGCGCATCCCTCAGCATCGGTGCGGGCGTTTATTTGAGCCCCGAGTGCTTCGTACAGGTCAATAAAGGCGCAACTTTAGTGCTGGAAGACGGCGTCTACATGAACGAGGGCTGCCGCGTGACGGCAGTCCAATCCGCCCTCATCGGTGCAAACACGCTCTTTGGTCCTAATGTCCAGATTTACGACCGCGACCACGAATTCGACTGCAGAGGGGTTAGCTCAAAGTTAACCTACGCGCCGGTTTCGATTGGTCAGCATTGTTGCCTTTGCGCCAATGCGGTCGTTAAGCGCGGTTCCTCGATTGCGTGCCGCCCTCTCGTCTCGGAGAACCCTGTTGTCACGTGCGACCTTACCGAGTCGGGCGCGCTGTACGCCGGTGCGCCCGCTCGATTGGTATAGAGATACGACTAGGAAGCATTCTTAAACGTGGATCAAAAGCTGAACATAACCCTTATCGTGCCCGTGTATAACGTTAGGCGCTACCTCGAGCAGTGCGTCCGCTCAATTCTTGAACAGTCGTATTCAATTTTCGAGGTGTTGCTCGTCGACGACGGGTCGACCGACGGGTCGGGCGAACTGTGTGATCGACTCTCCTCTGAGAACGATTGCGTGCGGACAGTGCATAAGGAGAACGCGGGGTTGGGTTTCGCGCGCAACACGGGGCTTGACAACCTGTGCCCTGAGTCAACGCACGTAATGTTCGTGGACTCGGATGACTGGCTCGAATCCGACATGGTTGAGACGTTAGCCCGAGCCATTGAGGACACCGGGGCGGATTGTGTTCTGGGCGGTTTCACCAAGAGAGATGATAAAGGAAGTCCCCAGTTTGAGTTCAAACTCGAGGATGCCGTGTGGGAGGGCGACGAGCTAGCAAAGAGGTTTATACCCCGCGTATGCGGCAGCTCCCCCGAGATGTCCGATTCGATTCCAATGTCGGTATGTTCGTCTATTTTCGCAACAAGGAACATAAACGAACATATCCTGCGCTTTCCCTCGGAGCGCGAGGTAATCAGCGAAGACTTCGTCTTTAAATACAAGTACCTCAGGACTAGCAACAAGGTAGTGACGACGAGCAACGTGGGGTATTCGTACCGCACGAACCTTTCGTCACTTACCACTTCGTATAGACCAGATCGCTTCGACGCCAGTCTTTATTTCTACGACTACGCTCTTCGACTCGTGGCGGACTCGCCCTCGGAATCGGAATGCGTTTTGAGATTAAAAAAGACCTTATTTATCAATATGAAGATGTGCATCTCGCAGGAAGTGCCTCGCGTAAGCGGTAAGAGCCGCCGCGACGCCTGCCGCGCCATTCACAATATGGCGGGCGACGAACGCCTGATGAAAGTGATTAATGACTACCCATGCGAGAGACTCCGCTTTAAGCAGAAGGTCTTCGTGCAGTTGCTGAGGCACCAGGCCGCAAACGTTCTCTACATGGCTGCGGTTAAGGGGGTCATCTAGATTGGAGACGCGAACATGGCTTTGAGAGACGTGGTGAGGAAGGTTTACAACAAGCTCCTCGTGAACAACGAGGGGTACTTGAAGTACCTGCGTTCACGCGGTGTCACTATTGGTGAGGACGTCACGTTCCATTGCCCCGGCGACACGCACGTCGACATCACCGACCCGCACCTTCTGACAATCGGCGACCACGTTAACCTCACGGGGCCCATTACTATCCTTACCCATGACTACGGCTGGTCAGTAGTCAAGGGCAAGACGGGCGAAATTCTGGGCAACGAGAAACCGGTCACCATCGGCAACAACGTCTTCGTCGGGTGGGGCGCCACCATCCTTTGCGGCACGACTATCGAGGACAACGTCATTATCGGCGCCCATGCTGTGGTGAGCGGTCATGTCGAGGGCAATTCTGTTTGGGGGGGGGTGCCCGCTCGTCGAATCTGCTCATTGGAGCACTATAGGGAGAAGAGAGCCGCAGCGCAGGTCGAGGAAGCCAAGGAATACGTGCGGAGATTCCGTTCAAGGTGGGGCCGCAATCCCAAGCCCGAGGAGATTCGTGAGTACTTCCCGCTATTCGCAGACCCCGAGCATCTCTGCGGTGTGCATGAGTCGCAGGCGAGCTTGATGGGGACGTGGGATGAGAGCCTAAAGTGGATGAAGAACGCTAAACAATACGAGGATTACAACGACTTCATCGATGACTGTAAATAAAGCACGATCATCCCGCGCTTTCAGAAAGGATGAAATGTCAATAGATAAATCGGTGCAGAAAATGAGTGTCCGTCTGACCGTCGATGAATTCGCATTCATCGTCAGCATGGGCATCGCGCTTAACACTCAGGTAGCGGGTTACGACATCCCGAATGTTGTCGTATACGGGATATCCGTTTTTTGGATCGTCGTTGCTTTATCAAGGACCGTTTCTACTAGCGGCCCTCTCAACCGAGGGCTTAAGCCACTTGGAATAAGGTTCGCACTGCCAAAAATGCTGATTCTGCTGTATTCCTACTTTCTATTTGTTACGGGCCTATCATCCTCGGGGCACCCAGGGGGTTTCAATCAGTTCATTGCTGTTGCACTCCCAATCGCGTCTGTTTATCTATATGGCAAAAAGACCATCGATCTTGTCTTTTATTCATGCCTCGTCTCGTTTCTTTTTGTTGTTCCGTATACGTGCATGATTGCGGGTATTGGTTGTCTAGTCGCACCCATTGAAGCTATGTTTAATTCTTTGGCGTTCAACCCATTCGAAACGCATCAGTTTACCTTCACTGCTGCCTTCTTGTCGGTTTATTACCTCTTGATCGATTGCGAACGGGGGAGGGGAATCAAAACAATTGCGTCTCTTACAATGTGCTTCATGGGTTTTAAGCGAATTGTCCTTCTTGCGATCGTCGTGGTTGTTGTGGTCCACGTTATTCATAGTCATTTAGGGAAGAAAGCCGGGGCGCAGATTTACTCGGCTGGTTTGTTTTTACTGGCAGTCTGCTGTTTCGTCTTTGTCGTGCTGTTGTATAACGGCTTCATCTCTAGCTGGATGTCGGGTCACTCTCTAAATGTAATGGGTAGAAACTACTATTGGCAGGTCACCGTTGACAATAGTGTGTTTAGCCCTCTCTATATCGGTGCGGGTGTCAACTCGCTTACGCATTTATTTACGACAACTTATTCTTACCTGCATGTCGGAGGAGTCCATTGCGACATCCTTAAGTATTACTATGAAATTGGTTTTTTCGGATTTCTTTGCTGGCTCGGATATTTTCTTGTCTATCTCCCGGCTTGGATTCACAAGGTGTGCGGCGAGGAAACCTTCAACGCGTATGTTCTGATCACCTTATTCATGTTCGTCCTATTTTTTACGGACAACGTCGATATTTATTACGGGTCGCAGCTCTTGTTCGCCGCAATCCCCATGGTTATTTGGGTGAAATCACACTCCTCTTTAGAAGAGGGGGGCGAAAATGGGACGGTATAAATATCTGTTAAAAAACGTTGGGCTTCTTACAATCAGCAATTTTGCTACCAAATTGCTGAGTTTCTTCCTGGTTCCGTTATATACAAGCGTCCTCACGACTGGTGAGTACGGTACCTATGACGTCTTCTATACGACTGTCGGGGTTCTACTGCCAATTGTTACTTTAAATATTCAAGAGGGCGTGCTTAGATTCTCTTTGGAAAGGGACTATGACAGAGATGGCGTTGCTACGGTTGGATTCAGGTGCACCCTCTTAGGAACCGCTCTTGTAATGGTGGGGCTCTTAATCGTGAGCCGGACTGATCTATTTGAGCTCACCCCTTTGTATTCTTTTTACTTTCTATTGATGTTCGCGTCGCAGGCCTTTTCGGGACTATTGCTCTTTTATGCGCGAGGACTTGATAAAATAGCCGATTTATCCATCTCTGGTGTCCTCGGATCGTTCATTACGATTGTGCTTAACGTCGTCTTGCTCGTTCCCCTTAACATGGGGCTTGATGGCTATTTTCTCGCCAATATCCTTGGCCCACTTAGTCAATTAATTTTCCTAGTTATCAAGACGGGAATCCTAAAACATATACGGCTCTTTTCTGCATATAAAGTAGAGACTAAAGAGCTTATTGTCTATTCGCTCCCACTTGCCGCCAACAGCATTGCCTGGTGGGTGACGAGCGTCTCTGACCGCTACGTTGTCATATTCTTCTGTGGCTTGGCGGCAAATGGTATCTACTCAGTCGCCTCCAAGATCCCTTCGATTCTGAGCATCTTACAAAATATCTTCAGTCAAGCCTGGACCCTCTCGGTCGTAAAAGACTACGACCCTGATGACAGCAATGGGTTCTTTGCCCAGACCTATTCAATTTACAACTGCATGCTCACCATTGTCTGTTCTGCGATCATCGTTTTAGATAAGGTGTTTGCTCGCTTTCTTTATGCGAACGATTTTTTCGTTGCTTGGCAGTACGTCCCCTGGCTGACGATTGCGATTATCTTCGGCGCTCTCTCAAACTATCTCGGCGGTTTTTTCACCGCCGTGAAAGACACCAAGAGCTTTGCAACATCTTCTGCTGCCGGAGCGATCACCAATCTTGTGCTGAACCTCATTTTCGTTCCTTTCTTTGGTCCTATGGCAGCCGCTATTTCCACAACGATTTGCTATGTGGAAGTTTGGATTCTCAGACTCGTTCGTGCCAAGCGCTATGTGAGGATCCGCATCAATCTTGTGCGTGATGTCGCCACTTACGCTCTTTTGATAGCTCAGTCCCTCACCCTTCTTTTAGTTACTGATGAGATAGGTATGTATGCGCTCTTGTCCGCACTTTTTATCGTCGTCGTGGTTCTCTACGCGAAGGACCTTGTCGGTGTGACGAAGAAGTTGTTTTCGATAAAAGGAGTTAGGTGATCGTAATGCCTTTAACTGAAGTCATAAAAAATACGGCTAAGCCAATTTGGTTTAGTATTAAAGATATTCCCGAGGCACCAAAACGGCTCGATGGAGTTCTACTTTCTCGCAAGGCTGAGATCGATTATCGAAAAGTAGTTCTTATATGCAACATGGGCCGTGGCTACTTATGCAATCCGAAATATATTTCCGAGGCGTTGAATAGACTTTATCCTGGTAAATTCGACCTCGTTCTTCTGTTGAACGAACCTCAAGACGATATCCCTTCTTACGTTCGCCAAGTTGCCTACGGGAGCCATCAAGCTCGTTACGAGTTGTCGACTGCAAGATTCTGGATAGACAATTGCCGTCGATCGAAGAACGTTCCAAAGCGGAAAGATCAAATCTACATTCAGACCTGGCATGCTTATCTTTCGCCTAAACGCGTTGAGGGGGACGTTGCCGAGCACCTTCCCTATGAATATGTTCGCGATGCCAAGCGAGATGGAAATGATACGGACCTGATGTTCGCAGACAATCGCCTCTATGAGGATGTCTATCGAAGGGCGTTTTGGTACAGCGGGCCTATTGTTAGGTGCGGTAATCCTAGGAACAGGCCTTTGGTTCTAGGCGATGACGTAGCTCGAAGAAAAGTCCGTAATATTCTAGGAATTCCTGAGGATGAATTACTTTGCGTCTATGCTCCCACTTTCAGGCGTAACGAAGAGATGGATGCCTACCGCTTTGACTATGATGCTTTAATTCATGCGCTAGGCGAAAGGTTCGGACGTAAGTTTACATTTGCTTATCGCTTGCATCCGAATATTGCAAAATTGCACAGGCCCGATTTCTTGCAAAAGTATGCAGATGCCAGCTTCTATAAAGACGCCCAGGAGCTTCTTTCAGCTACGGATGTGCTTCTAACCGATTACTCATCTATCATGGAGGATTTTATGCTTACGGGCAGGCCTGGATTCATTTATGCCCCTGATGTTGCTTCTTATAGCGATGACAGAGGCTTCTATTACTCGCTGCAGGATCGCCCTTTCCCCGTTGCTCAAAATGAAGAGGAGCTTCTTTCGGAAATCTTGGGGTATAGCGAAGACGAGCACAAGCGTGATGTTGAGCGATTTTCGGAGATGATCGGTCTAGAGGACGACGGGCGCGGCGACGAGGCAATTGCCAAAATCATTAATTGCTTGGCTACCCCGGGTGTGACCGTCGAAGAGGTGATTGGTCGTGGTTAAGGTCAACAAGTCCATTATCCTTGCCGCCGGCAAGTCTTCCCAGTTCTTCCCGCCGCTGTACGACAAGCCCAAGGGGCTTTTCGAATACAAGGGCGAGGTGCTCATCGAGCGGCAGATCCGTCAGCTTCGCGAGGCTGGCGTCGAGGACATCGCCGTGGTTGTGGGCTACGAGAAGGAGCGCTTCTTCTACCTCGAAGACGAGTTCGGCGTCGACCTGGTGGTGAGCACCCGCTGGGCAGACGAGTCGAACCTCTCGAGCCTGGACCTCGTTCGCGACCGCATGGGCGGCTCCTTCCTGTGCTGCGCCGACCACTGGTACGCGGAGAACCCGTTCGTCGGCTTCGGCGGCGGGGACCGCTCCGTGCGCATGGTGCGCGAGCAGGGGGACGCCACGCGCGAGCTCGTCGCGGACGTCTGCGCCGACGGGCGGCTGGCGAACCTCCGCTGCGGAGCCCCCTCGGGCACTTGCATGGTGGGCGCGGCCTATATCGCGCCCGAGTGGGCGGAGCGGTTCTTCGGGCTCTACGATCGCGAGCGCGGGTACATCGGCGTCAAGGGCCTCCTGTGGGAGCAGTTCTGGGGCCGGCATGCCGACGAGCTGCCGCTCTTCGCCGTCGCCGCCCCCGAAGGCATGCTCGAGTTCGACAGCATGGAGGAGCTCGGCGAGGACGGCGTGCTCGCGAACGTTAGCCCCGCCGCAATCGCCAACATCTGCCGCCTTCTCTCGTGCGCGCCCGAGGAGATAACCCACATCAAGCCGCTGAACGCGGGCCTGACGAACGTCTCGTTCTCGTTCCACCTCAGGCACGAGAAGTACGTATACAGGCACCCGGGCGTGAGTTCTTCCGCCCTGGTCGACCGCGACGCCGAGGTGGTTGCCGAGCGCACGGCGATGGAGCTGGGCATCGACCCCTCCGTCATCGACATTAGCCCCGAGGGCTGGAAGCTCTCGCGCTTCGTGCCCTCGTCGTGCTCCTTCGACTACGAGAACCCAGCGGACCTCGCGGCGGGCGTGGGGCAAATCCGCGCGTTCCACGAGAGCGGCGCCTCCTGCGCGCTCGCGGTCGACCTCCTCTCCGAGGGCGACCGCCTGCTCGAGCTCGCCTCCCCGAGGAAGGGCGAGGCCGTGGGGCACCTCGCCGGCCTGAGGCGCCGCCTGGGCCGAGCATGGCACCACGTGGAGCTCGACGATTGGCCGAAGGTGCTCTGCCACAACGACACGTACGCGGTCAACTGGATCGTCGGCGACGAGGGCCTGTGCATGATCGACTGGGAGTACGCGGGCATGAACGACCCGATGAACGACCTGGCGACCATGGTGGTGCGCGACGGGCTCTCGCGCGAGAAGGGCGACGAGATCCTGGCGCTGTACTTCGGGCGCGAGCCCAGCCCCGGGGAGAGGCGCCACGCCTACGGCGTGTTCGCGCTGTGCTCCTGGTACTGGATGTGCTGGTGCCTGTTCAAGGACACGCTGGGCGAGGACGGCTTCTTCATGCTGCGGAGCTGGCGCGCCCTCAACCTCTACCTCCCGCTTGCGCTCGAGATGTATGGAGATAATTAGAGATGAACGTAGCGATAATACTAGCCGGCGGCCGCGGTACCCGGGTGGGCGCCGACGTGCCCAAGCAGTTCATAGAGGTCCTGGGGCGCCCCGTGCTGTCCTACACAATCGAGAGGTTCCAGAACCACCCCGAGGTGGACGCGATAGAGGTGGTCTGCCGCAAGGGCTACGAGGACGAACTGCGCGCCATCTGCGACGCCGGCGGCTTCGACAAGGTCCGCTGGGTGGCCGAGGGCGGCAGGGAGTTCCAGGACTCCGTCATCAGCGGCCTCAGGAACCTCGAGGGCGAGATCTCCGACGACGACCAGGTGCTCGTCCACTACGGCGCCAGCCCGTTCGTGTCCGACGAGGTCATCTCCGACGCGATACGCGTATGCGGACTGCACGGCAACGCCAGCCCCGCGCACAGCCAGGTGTACCTGGCCGCGACCCCGGGCGACGGCGAGGGAACGAGCGAGTTCGTGGACCGCGACGAGGTCATGTGCCTGAACTCCCCGCAGGCGCTGCGCTACGGATACGCCAAGTGGGTCTACGAGGAGGGTGCCCGCCGCGGTCTTCTGGACAAGGTGGAGCCGCACACCACGAGTCTGATGTTCGCGATGGGGGAGCGCATATGGTTCTCCAAGGGCTCGACCGCGAACATCAAGATCACGACGGCCGAGGATCTGAGGTTGTTCAAAGGATGGATTCTGGCTGCGGATGATCTGGAGTGATTCCCTTCCTTGCCCGTCTTGGCCAGTATGTGCAGATTTTATTGAGCGTACGATTTCAATGGGTTTTCTTGAAGCTTTAAAATTCATGACCTTAAAACAAAGGAGTAAGTGTGTACTACGTTAACGAGAGGCTCGTGAACTTCATCGCATCTTTGACCAGAACAAGCGCGAGGGTTACCTCAGACTTGATCTGAACGAGAACCCCGAGGGACTATCTCAAAAGTTCATCGACGGGGTTCTTTCGGGGGTGACGCCTGAAATGGTAGCCCAGTACCCGGAGACACTTGAGTTTACTGAATTCCTTGCTGGAAGACTTGGTACGGACATCGAGCATCTGTCGCTTGTTAACGGGTCTTCCGAGGGCATTCGCAACATCATTGAGGCCTTCACTGCACCTAGCGGCGAGATCGTTTGTGTATCGCCCTCTTATGCGATGTTCGAAGTGTATTCGAAGATGTATGGGCGCAATTTTGTGCCGGTTCCTTACAGGGATGACCTAACCATCACGGTTGATGATGTGATTTCCAAAATCAGCGATGACACGCAGCTGCTAATTCTTGTTAATCCGAATAACCCCATGGGCAATGCTTGGAGCGAGACCGAGATGACGCGCTTTTTCGAGGAAGCGGAACGCCGTCAGATTACCGTCCTCGTTGACGAGGCATACCATTATTTCTGCCCCGAGACTTCCATTAATTACGCCCTTACCCATGAACATGTATTTGTAACTCGTACTTTCTCGAAGCTATTCTCGCTTGCTGGAGCTCGTTTAGGCTATGTAGCAGGATGGCCTGAGGGAGTTGCCCTCGTACAGAAGCTGAATACTCCCCACAATGTAAATATGTTTGCCATGCTCTTCGCAAAGAAAATCATGGAAACCGAAGGCATGCTCGATTCCATGATCGAGAATCAGCTCGCCGGCAAACAGTGGCTCGTCGAGCAACTTGACAGTAATGGCCATGAATATCGAAGCAGCGAAGGCATTTTTATGTTCATTAAGCCGTTTGGCGATGCTTCTGAAATCGTTCGCCGTATGAAGGCCGAGAAGGGCATCCTCATTAAAGAGTATGACGGTATTGGCGCTTTCGGCAGCTGTCTGAGGGTTACCACTGGTCCTAAGCTTTCGATGGAGCGATTTATGGAAGCGCTGATTGAGCTGGATAAGGCCTAAACATGACTAAGGTCATAACCTACGGCACCTACGACCATCTCCATCGCGGGCATGTCCGCCTGTTGGAGCGCGCCAAGGCCCTGGGCGACTATCTAATTGTTGGCGTTACGTCGGATGACTTTGACAAGCAACGCGGCAAGATTAACGTTCAACAATCGCTTGAAGAGCGTATTGCAGCAGTGCGTTCAACCGGGCTTGCGGACAAGATTGTCGTCGAAGAGTACGAAGGCCAGAAAATCGACGACATCAAGCGCTATGGAGTCGATATCTTTACTGTGGGATCGGATTGGGAGGGCCAATTCGATTATCTGAATGAGTACTGCAAGGTTGTGTACCTCGAGCGCACCAGTGGTGTCTCTTCTACGGAAATCCGAAGTTCGGTTAAACTTCGCTGCGGTTTAGTTGGATATACCGACTATATGAATCGCGTTTTTGCTGAATGCGGTTTGGTAAATGGTCTCGAGGTTGCCGGCATTTGTGTTGAAGATCGCAGCTTGCTAGATGAAGGTCCACTCGGAGCTGAGCTTGTAACGGATGAATACGATAAGTTACTGGATGCAGTCGATATTGTATATATTCACTCGCATCCTGATCGACATTACGATCAGGTGAAGCGAGCCTTAAATGCCGACAAGCATGTGATGTGCGAAGCGCCTATCGCAAAGAGCGCTAAGGAATGCAGTGAGCTTTTCGCATTAGCCGACGAGCGAGGCCTTGTGCTGATGGACTCGCTGCGCACGGCATACTCAACTGCCTACGCACGCATGCTGTTGTTGGTCACCGGTGGACGTATTGGCGAGGTCGTTTCGGTCGATGCCACTATAACCAATCTTAAGACCAATCGCGCTCCTTTTGATACGCGTCGCGACACTGCTTGGAGCAGCATGACGGCATGGGGGCCGACGGCCTTATTGCCAATCTTCCAGATACTAGGTACTAAACCCAACTCGGTGCGCATTTCGTCCTTGTGCGAGAAACACGACAAGACTTTCGATGAGTTCTCGAGGCTTGACGTTGAGTTTCCAAACGCCGTGGCAACAGCAAAGGTCGGCTCAGGCGCTAAGTCTGAGGGCAGTCTAGTTGTATCGGGCACAAAGGGCTACATATATGTTCCTGCGCCCTGGTGGAAGACTGATTATTTCGAAATCCGTTACGAGAACCCAGCCGATAACAGACGTTATTTCTATCAGCTAGACGGGGAAGGTATTCGCTTTGAATGGGTTTCTTTCCTAAGAATGATCGCCGATGTCGAAAAGGGAATCACAGGTGAAGAGGCACTTCGCCGCGAAGGCGGCATTGATCGCGATATCACCAAAGCCACCTGTGAAGTTATAGGCGCATTCGAACGCGGCGAGAGCGTAAAGTACTTAGAGTTTGTAAGGTAATCAGGGCTTCAGCTTTTCAGCTGACAAAATTTCGCTGCGTGCTATGTATTCCCCTGGGACGTTCAATAATGTCTGGTGAGAGCGTGCAGAATCTTTGGCGAAAACTCAATTTTAGCTGTTTAAATAATCATCAGGAATGAGTGCGCTGGTTAAATGTAATGCGCTCCTTCCTCTATATAAAGCAATTTGCAGCCACTCCATAAGCTAAGACGCTTCTGATTAATTCTCGGTCGCGAGTGCCTACTGTCTTACGATTAATCAAACCACATTATTCCTCACGCGAGCTCCATCTAGGGCGCCATGAAGTGCGTGAAGGCCAAGGGCGTGCCCGTGGTGGTCTACGGGCCCACGCTGGGCGTGCCGGAGTTCTTCGGCTCCGAGGTGACCACGGCCTTGAGTCCTTCAAGGCCGGCTGCAATGCGATCGTCGCCAACCGCAGGAGCGACGAGCTCGCAGATGTTTCAGAAATGGTTTATACAAGGGACTTATTTAAACGCGATTAGCTGAAAGGAGATAATTGAAAAGAATATTCATTTCAAAAATGATGGCCGCCTGAAGCTGCTGATCGTCGTGGGCACCCGCCCCGAGGTCATCCGCCTGTCCGAGGTCATCAAGAAGTGCCGCCGCCACTTCGACTGCCTGCTGGCGCACACCGGGTAGAACTACGACTACACGCTCAACGGCATCTTCTTCCGCGACTTGTCGCTGGACGCCGTGGGCGCCGACCTGGGCGAGACCGTGGGCAACATCATCGCCGCGAGCTATAAGCTCATGGTTGAGGTGAAGCCCGACGCGCTTCTCATCCTGGGCGACACCAACAGCTGCCTTTCCGCCATCGCGGCCAAGAGGCTCCACATCCCCATCTTCCACATGGAGGCGGGCAACCGCTGCAAGGACGAGTGCCTGCCCGAGGAGACCAACCGACGCATCGTCGACGTGATCTCCGACGTCGACCTTGCCTACTCCGAGCACGCACGCCGCTACCTCAAGGACACCGGCTGCGCACCCGAGCGCACCTACGTCACGGGCTCGCCCATGGCTGAGGTGTTGCGCGCCAACCTTGATAAAATCGAGGCGTCCGATATCCTCTCCGAGCTCGGACTGGAGCCCAGGCGCTACATGTTGCTGTCGGCACACCGCGAGGAGGACATCGACACCGAGGCGAACTTCACGAGCCTGTTCACCGCGGTCAACGCGCTGGCCGAGAAATACGACATGCCGATCCTGTACTCCTGCCACCCGCGCTCCCGCAAGCGCCTGGAGGCCACCGGCTTCCAGCTGGACCCGCGCGTGCGCATGCACGAGCCCATGGGGTTCCACGACTACAACTGCCTGCAGATGAACGCCTTCGCGGTGGTCTCCGACTCCGGCACCCTGCCCGAGGAGTCCAGCTTCTTCGCGAGCGTCGGCCGCCCGTTCCCGGCGGTGTGCATCCGTACCTCCACCGAGCGCCCGGAGGCGCTGGACAAGGCGTGCTTCACGCTTGCAGGCATCTCCGAGAGGGGCCTTCTGCAAGCTGTCCATACGGCCGTCGAGCTCGACGCGGAGGGGTCGCTCCCCGAGGCGCCCGTTCCCGACTACGCCGACGAGACCGTGTCCACCAAGGTGGTTAAGATCATCCAGAGCTACACCGGCGTTGTGGACAAGATGGTGTGGAGGAAAAGCTTATAGAACAGCCGACATTTGGTGCGGCATATGTAACCTGCCTGGTTTTCTTCCAGTGTTAACAAGCTATATATAATTGTTTAATTGACCTCTTGTAGTCTTTCTGTTCTACAAGAGGTCAATTTGATTATCGTCCGGAAGGGATTTGGAATATGGACGAGAAACCTTTACCTGTAACAGATTCGGTATTTTTCCCATACTATGTAAACCAAAATAGACTGTTGGATATTTACGCAATTCTAAATAGGGGCTTTTCTGAATACGAAGAGATTAAAGAAGAATCGTCTTCAGGAAAATCTTCCTCAAAAAGAGGGGGCGCTGGAGTTGGTTTTAAGATTTTTAAACTTGGGATAACAGCCGAAGCGGAGCTTAATAAGAATTCTGGAAATTCGAGTTCTAAGGAATCAAAGTTGGTCCAGACCACAACTTCAATGTTGAGCATGGTGGTCGAGCAGCTGTCCCAACATAAGTTCTTAAAAGAGATTTTGATGTCTCAACCTGGAGACTATGTCTGCATTCCGGTCAATCTTAAGATCAATTCCATTAAAGGTCTCGTTGATGAAGCGATTGAAATAACTGAGCTCAGCCAAAAAATGCAAGAGGTAGGCGGGACTAAGCTCAAGGGATCAAACAATGCTAATTCAGCTTCATTGAAAAAAATCGGAGCTGTCACCAAAGAGTTATTTTCCGCAGAAGAGATAGTTTCGGAAAACGAAGCTTATGCCGTAATTGGTACGATAACCGACCAAAATCTATATCAAGCTATTCGGCAGGATATTATAGATATTGATCTGACCTGTTTGGCACAAATCAAACGAGTGTTTCCAGACGGAACCCAATTAATGAAAAATACTGTATTTACCAAAATAATGGACACCGCCAGCAAAGAGGCGCTTATAAAGTCAGTGGCAGCCTTAAATTCTGGACCACTTAAATGTGATTCAGTGGCGATAATGGAGATTAGTGGCAAGCCTGTTTATCAACTTGAAGTTGTTGCGCTTTACCAAGAATCGCATCCATCGGTATAGCCGCACAACTCGAATAGCTAGTTGAGAGCAAGGCTATATTTAACTCTAATATGAGTATTTGCTCGCTTGAGCACTGCTGAATATCGCGAAACGGCACCGCCGATATCGCGCCTGGGCACCGGGGCCGACACTGCCCCCGGTGCCTTTTTATTGCTATCGGCCTATCCGCGGCGCTGCCGCATGTTGGTCTCGCCCATGTCGACCCAGACCGCGTTGTGCACGATCCTGTCCATGATGGCGTCGGCATGCACCCCGCCACCGAGCCTCGGGTGCCAGTCCTTCTTCTTGAGCTGCGTGCAGAAGACGGTCGAGGCGGTGCCGTACCTCAGCTCCATCAGCTCCAGCAGCATCGACCTGAACTATGTGTCCGGCTTGTCCAGCAGCCACTCGCCCCCTCGTGGCCACCAGTACGTTCTGGACACTGTGCTTCGAGACGCGGGCGGTGCGGGCGATCGCGTTCTGCGGCAGACCGTTCACCGACCTCAGCCTCAGGACCTCCCTGGTCCTATCCTTCTCGCCATTTGGAACCTCCTCGTTCTCTGGACTGCATGGCAGCCCGAGCGTAACGGGGATGGCCGGGGACGTTTATTGGCGGTGCCGAACGGCAATATTCGGCTGGGTGGACGGCGGTGCCGATGCGCAATATAGGTGGTGTCGAAAGGGCCTAGGACTCACTAATAATCTCAAGCATGCCGGCAAGCCGAAGCCAGTCGCGGACGTCAACCGCCTGACGACGAAGTCCAACTCCGACAACTTCCGCGCTAGCTCCATCCAGGGCGTCATGAAACGCGTGAAGGCCAAGGGCGTGCCCGTGGTGGTCTACGAGCCCACGCTGGACGCGCCGGAGTTCTTCGGCTCCGAGGTGACCCACGACCTGGAGGCCTTCAAGGCCGGCTGCGACGTGATCGTGGCCAACCGCTGGAGCGACGAGCTCGCGGACGTTGCGGACAAGGTGTACACGAGGGATCTGTTTAAGAGGGACTAGGGGAGAGGTGTACTCCCAGGATCTGGTGATATACAAAAATCGAATCTAGAGGGAGGCCGTATCAGCGTTGGCTGATACGGCCTCCTTTGATGTAACTCTGTTCCTAAAAACAAAACATGTGTTCGATTTGAAACTACATGAAGGAAGATCAATGCAGAATGCAAGCTACAATAGCAAACGAGTATTGGACTCGAGTCTAGCGGAGGATTATGGCGTTCCAAGATATCCTTGCTGCGATTGATATCGTCACGGGGCCTGACCCGGCCCATTCTATCCTGGCGTTTTCGATTGTCGTCGGGCTGTTTTTGCTGTGGTTGCGTAAGCAGGCTTTGGCGCGGTTTTACAAGGCCGGTATCTATGTTGCAGCACTGGCGTCCGATGCATTGTTTGCATCGGTAAAGCTTAGCCTTTTATGGTTGGCGGGTGTGGCATCGCCCTTTCTCGCGTTGAGTCTGTTCGCTCTTCTCGTCAACTATTTTTGGTGTGCGCAGCAGCTCGATGACATAGTGGACAAGGCGGATCCCTCTCTTCCCGAATGCGACTATGTAGCTGCCTTCAGGCTGATGAACTCGGTTGACCGTGATCGACTGTCCAGAATGCAGCTCACCTGCCTCGACAAGGATAGGATTTTCTGCAACATCTACTTGGGAAACAACGGCGTTGCGAAAAGAATGCTTGAGAACGAAAACTTAGAGCCGGCTTTCAGGCATTTCGCCCTCCATATTATCGCGGACGCCGCTTGCGATCGTGCTGGGTCGCAAGCGGAGCTCGAAAGCGCCTTGGCCGAGAAAACCGACAAGACAGACCCTTTCATCACGGTCCAGCTTTGGCACAACCGCGCGATTAGCTATGTCGTGAACGGTCAGTTCAAAGTCGCCGACGACGAGTTCAAGAAGACGTATCGCGAAGCTAAGCGTCTGGGCGTTCGGAATAAGTCGTTCCTCTTGCTGCTGTTTGAGAACGCAGCATTGAATAAAACGAAAATCGGCTTGCCTGATGGCGGCGTTAAAGAAGGGTGGGGGTTGATTGAGGAATGCGAAAAGGCGCTTGCTCCGATTGGCCCCAACGATTTTGGGCAGCTCTTCAATCTGCGGCTTCTTTTCATGAGGCAGATAGGGACAAGTATCGAGGACAGGAACAAGCTGTATTTGGTCGAGGTCAAAAACACCCTCAGCAATGCCTCCCTTTCCGAGCAACAGCGCGTCGTCGCTATGGCGAGCCTGGGCAGAATCGCGTGGTCCGACGGGCTCGATCCCGCACCCGTGCTCAATTTCTTCGCTCGATGCGATCGGTTTTTGTGCGTAAGCGACCCCGATGCACGCTACTATGCCCATAAGAACCTGAGTGCGATGCTTTCGGGCTTGGCAGTGAATGACCGCTTCCCAAATACTTTGGCTGAGAGCGTAATGCGGTATTTCAAGGATGGGGACGCGGAGCATGACTTGGATGTGATGGAGGATGGCCTTCCTCCCGAGGCGATTCTGCGGCGCTCCCAAGTGCTGCGAGAACGCGCTGCCCTAGCCTTAATGGTTGGAGAGAGCGTTGAGCGCGCCGTGTCGTACACTGATGAGGCTATAGGCCTCCTTGAGAGAAGCCTGCAGGTTATGGCGGCGCTCGAGTGTCGATGGCAGCTTGCCCGGCTGACACTGTACGACAAACCCGAGGTGGCGAAATTGCAGCTCTCGATTGCCGAAGAGCGCCTCGCCGCGCTCAATAAGCAACCGTCCCTCGGATATCCCTATTTCGAGATGAGCCTGTGCTACGCCTTGCTTGGTATGCGTGCGGAGTGCAGGGTCGCATATGAAAGGGCCGCCGGCTTCGAGACTCCGATGGGCCATTACGCGCCCGGCATTCGGATTAACAGGACCGCCGCCGCCTTCTGTGCCAGGTTCTACATACTTACGGAAATGCTTGGAAATCCCGAAGAGGTTTGCCCCTTGCTTAAAACTCGAGAGGGCAGGGCGTGGCTGTCTCGCTATCCGAAGGTCTCTTCCCTGTCGAAAACGCTTCTTTGCGGGAAATTTCTTGGGTATGGGGATTTCGTGCCCGCTATGACGAGGCTATTCTTGGATGAGGCGGGGAAGCTATATGCCGAAACATGGCTCGTTGTCCAAGAGATCGGACTCGCGTTTGATCTCGATTCCAGAAAGCCCGGCGAAGAGTATGGGCTGGTTTTCGAAATCCAAAGGCACCCACTGATTGCCGATGGCGATGCCCTTGCAAGGGTGGCCGCGCGGCGCGGGCATACTGTGCTCGATGCGAGGTTGAACCAGTGCAACAAAGACCTTCTCGGGGCCGATGACGCAACCGCCGTATTCGATGTGCTGGATGCCTTGGGCATATTGGCCGAAGGGCGCGTGCCCACATTGGAAGACATCATGAAGAGCTACCTTGAAAGCTGTGTCGACGTTCCCGCCGGCGGTTGAGACGCCTCTGCCGAGGGGTAGCTTCGTCCTGCCGCGCTTCACAAAACGTTTCACAAAGTTCTCTTCGCTGGCCTAGTTTTCAACACGTAGCGCTGTAATGGCCCTGCCTGATTTATCCATCTAGCCCCTTGGAACTGCGGAGGAAATCCTGGACCAAAAGAGGACCGGCAGGATCATACGGATTTACAGCGCAGAACAAAAGGCGAAAGCCATCGAGACGTTCGCCGGTTTCGGATGCAGCACGGCCGACACCATAGCAGAGCTCGGCTAACCCAGCCGTGTCACACCCCACAACCGGCGGAAGGAATACCAGCTCGGCGGCGATGAGTTCCTGGAAGGGGAGCATCGCAGGCCGAGGTATTCCGATGAGGAGAAGCGGAATGCGGTCGATCACTACTCGGGGCACGGGAAAAGTCTGGCGCGCACGATAGGGGCCATGGGATACCCGAGCCGCAAGGTGCTCTCCAGCTGGGTTGATGAGCGCACCCTGGTAATCTGCGCTGTGTGCGAGAAGGAGTGATATGGAGGTTACGCAGACGACTCCTTCAACACCCCGCTCGCGCAACGAGCGCAGAAACGTCAACCATCCGGCATAGGACTCCGTGTCAACGGCATCGAGCCCGAGCGATCGTCACCGCCATCTAAGCAGGCGCCGATGGCGGTGACGATCGCGCACGAGGAGGCGTGGCCCGGATCTCTGCATTTAATGCGGATCGCATCGTGCCAGACGTAGGGAAAGGCCGTATCAGAGAGGCCCCTGGTCTGCATGTCCTCAACGATCGCGTCGGACAACTCGCAGATCCTCGACACTTGGCTCGCGCTCATGCGGTCCACCTCGAGGGCAGAGGCGAGCCATATCCTGCGCGCGGTGTGGCGATGCTTACGCCACTGCCTCGAGCCCTCGTCTAGCCGTGCGCAAAACACACCCCGGTAGGCGTTGAGCAACCTGTCGCCCCGCCTGCGCACCAGGATGGGTGGCGTGAGGTCGGGCTCTTCAGCTTGGTGTACACCGTGTTACGCGACACGCCCGTTTTTCAGGCATTCTCGGATATCGAGTCGACCCGCTTCCTCATCAGCCGTATAGAATGAACCGTGGACATGCTGATCACACCTTTCCGACCTCCCTGGTTGATATTTCTAGGCAGCAACCAAGGTAGTCGATTGTGATGGTTGGCGTGCCTGCCTTTGTGCCCTAAATGGTCAAGCCGAAGTGTTCAGTTTTCCGCTACCACAGACAGCAAGGCGCTGAATGCTGGCACGCATGTCGGTGGAATGTCGTGACATGAGCACACGGTCGGGGGTGGTGAACGAGTTCACAACGACATCGCCGCACTTGGCAGCCGAGGCTACCGCGCTATCCGAAGCGCTGCTCACCACTGGCACGATGCCCTTTGCATCCGCCAGGCCGTAACTGGCGATCTCGAGCCAATCCATCGTGGCGGCATTCCTGCATGGGAAGCGCCCGGGCCCCTCATCCCTGAACTTGGCCAGCCACCTGTAAAGGCAGGGCCTGCTTACGTGGTTGAGCCTACACCAGTCCCACACACATACTGGACGAGAGGCAGCGTTCGATGTGATCTGCCCACATGTTCCTGTGTTCTATGTTTGCCCGCGTCATCGCAACCTCCTGTTGAATAAGGCGTTGCGATAATTTTGCCCAAAGCTTATCAGGGTGTTAAGACGCGGCTGTTTTGGTGTTTACACTAAAATCATAAAAGTCATATCATTTCATTAGTTTATTCATCTTTGGATGGAGGAAGAATGCCAACTAACAGCCAGATTCTGATAGACGGATTCATTTCGGACGAATTCTCTAAGCAGGCTGAGTATAGTTCTAAAGGGGACTACTTTGAACTGTTGGCCTCTTCTCGATACATGGCTCCATACGACCTTGACGACGGTGAGATAGCGGAAGGGCTCATTGGAGGGTCGCGAGACGGGGGCTGCGATGCGATCTACATCTTTGCCAACAATAATTTCTTGAGTGAGGACGTCCAGATTAAAGACTACATCAATCGTGGATCAAGGGTTGAAATAGTTATTCTTCAGACCAAGGTTTCAAAATCATTCAAAGAAGACGTGTTCTTGAAGTGGAAGGACACCTGTAATGACCTTCTAACATTCGGTATAAATTTAAATGAATTCAATGATAAATATTCCGAACGTGTTATCGATACTTTTAGAAGAATAAGAGAAGCGATTCAAGCAGCAGCGATGGCCGGAAACGAAATCCGAATGAAGTTCGTGTACATCGCGAATGCGGATTCACCATCGGACGGCGTTAAGATTCAGAAAGAGCAGCTTCCGGCCGCCATTGACGAAATCGTCGGCGTAAGCCGATTTAGCTCTTCGTGCGTTTTAGTTGGAGCAGACGAATTGATGCGCATCTGGTCGCCTCCCGCAGAGAGCGGGCTTGTTATGCGTTTTTCGGGGTCCTATGCGTCGGTTCCTCAGAGAACGGACGTCTTTGGCCTGGTGTCTTTGTCGGATTACTACCGCTTCCTCACTGACGACCAGGGGCAGCTCCGTAGCTATCTTTTCGAGGCGAACGTCAGAGATTACGAAGGAAATGTTTCAGTCAACAAAGGAATCAGGGAAACGTTGGAGCATCCTAGCGAAGACGATTTCTGGTGGCTCAACAACGGAGTAACGATACTGGCTTCTGAAGCCTATCAAATAGCAGGAGCAGAAGTGAAAATGGAAGAGCCTCGCATCGTTAATGGACTTCAAACGTCATATGAAATATACAAATTTATGGAGTCTCGTACGGAAGACGCCGAAGATTCCAGAAATGTGATGGTAAAAATCCTTGTGCCCGGAAGCGATGAGACCAGAAACAGAGTGATACTGGCGACGAACAACCAAACTCAGGTGAAAAAGACATCGCTTCGCGCTACTGACCAAATCCATATTCAAATCGAACTCTACATGAAAAGAAATGGGTTGTATTACGAAAGGCGGAAGAACTATTACAAAAACCAGGGGAGGAAGAGGGAGGAGATCGTAACCCTCTCCTTTCTTGCGCAATGCATGATGTCGATACTTCTCGGCAGACCGGATCAGGCAAGAGCAAGACCGTCGACGCTTTTGTCTGACGAGGCTCAGTATAAGAAAATATTTGGGCAGGATGGCAACCTTGAGGCTTACTACAGAGCCGCTAGCCTTGGAAAACAGGTTTGCTTGAGGTTTCCGCAAATTAAGAGAGACTTAGAAGGGTCCCAAATAAGCGACATACGATTTTACGTGATAATGGGCGTTGCTTCCATCTTGTCCAAAAAAGATAACCTGACGTTCGGTGACATAGAGAAACTCGACCTTGACAAGCTGTCGGATGAAATTATTCAAGAAGTTGCGGACATGGTTTTGGATGTTTATCTGGCCCTTGGCGGAACATCCAAAACCGCTAAGTCCTACGCCATGGCAACCAAAGTCAAGGAAAAGATTTCGCTACAGTTACCTTAAGGTAATCCAAGGCTGCTCTCTAGAATGCTTTCAGCAGAGAGGTCCTTTTTGCAAAGGGCCTCTCTTTTTCCATTCGGTTCCGAACAGTTTGACGCTCACTGATCAGCCCGCATAGTCAGCCGCTTCGCTTTCAGCCCCAACCTTGATGCAAGCGTAGACGACGAGCGTGCACAGCCCCATGCCCATTCCAATCAGGTGCAGCAGGAAGGCCATTCTGCTCGCCTTCCTCTTCGCCTTCATGCGGCTTCTCGGGGGCGGACCCGTCCGGGCGGCACCCATGAGGCAACCGAGGGCATGTACAGGGCACAGGGGCAGTAGACCACTGTATGAATCTCACGTACATAGCACAACGGCAGGCCCGTGCATTGCAGACCGCTGCTGGCTGCAATGCACGGGGCTTTTGCAGGCCAATGGTTTGTAGTTAGTTTGTTGCTCTTTGGCAGCTTTGGCTCATAGCGGCCTTAAAAAAGCCACCATTGTTTTTGCGATTTCCAGCGTGATTCTGCTGTAGACATGTAGGATGCTTCAGTAGTACAGAGTCGAGCTCATTGACGAGTTCCGGCATCTCGCTTGTGGGCAAAACCCTCTCGAGCGAGTGGAGCATATTGCTTAAATCGCGCCCGCGCGGCCTTGCACAGCAAAGCCGATCGTCGCGCGCAAATGTTTCGAAAATCGACAAGAATCTCAATGACTTCAAGGAGGCTTTGAGGCTCCATTCTGTCCTCCTGCTTGCCAGACAGCTCCTGAATCGTACGGATGGAATGAGACCGCAACATCTTGTGCCTAGCAATGGCTCTAAAAACCACATTTTTAAAGCACGGTTGTTATAATGTCAGACACTAGAACATCTGTTTGGAAAGGCGGTTATATGACAAATAGCGCAGACTTTGAATCATTCTTGAAGGACATCAATCCCAGCAAGAGCACCATTGATGAAGCGAGTCGACTTCACCGAAATCTCAGGGACCATCTTAAGGCAAGTGAGACCTATGGGGCTATATGCAAGGACACATACCTCTCGGGTTCATACGCCAAGCAGACCTTCATACGACCGAAGAAAGATTCTGACAGCTGCGATATTGACGTCATCGTTGAGACAAACCACTCCATCAACGATTCCCCGTTTTGCGTCTTGCTCGAGCTCGAGGATGCGATACGTGAGCGCGAGTGCTACAAGAACGTCAGAGTGCAAACGCATTCCATCGGCATTGACATGGCAAACTTCCATCTCGATGTTGTCCCTTTGGTCAATGATGAAGACGGCCTTCTCTACATCGGTTCGAAAGACGATAGCGAATGGAGGCAGACGAATCCAAAAGAGCATCTCACTTGGTCGACTGAGGTTAACAAAGAGTTCAACGGGGATTACAAGCCTCTAGTGAAGATAATGAAGTGGTGGAGAAGGGAGAACTGCCCAAGTTTGGTGAAGTTCCCTAAGGGCATCACCCTTGAGAAGATGATCGCCGACAACCTCCCTGAAGCAGGGTTGTCAATCGAGGATTGCGTTATGCAGGTAATGGCAAACCTTGCGGTTGCATACGCTGATGAACTCGACTCGTACCAGGTTCCCTTCATTGAGGATCCAGCCATAGAGGGAAACAACCTTGCCGGAAAGTACTGCTATAACGATTTCGCCCAGTTCGTGGACAAACTCAACGAGCACCTCTCGCATCTTGCGGATGAGGGAACCGGCAACAGCGTCTGGAAGCAAATACTTGGAAACAACTTCCCATCGGGAGGCCCTTCGTGCGGAACCACGTCATCAGCTAAGTCAAAAAATCAACAGTACGCATTGTCTGTTCAGCACAGGCAACCGTTAGGCTTCCCCATGCAGGCTCGTAAGCCAAATGCAACAATTACGGCAACGGTCAAATTGCCTTCAGGAGAAATACGAGTACTCGAAAACGATGGCGCGCCCATACCGAAGGGCTCCACTATCATGTACAGAGTGAACTGTGGGCCGGTAAAAGATGGCAAGGTAAAGTGGCAGGTCACGAATACCGGCGATGAAGCTATGAAGGTTTGCCCTAGGGGTGGTTTCGAGCTCCCAAACATAGAAAAGACTTCCCGTCGCGAGGAGACGGCGTATACGGGAAAACACTATGTTCAATGTTTTGTAATTCGAAGGGGCTATTGCGTCCGTTGGAGCAACCCGTTCTTCATCAATGTTGAGTAGGTGTTAATCGATGGATATCAACAACGTAATCTCTGGCATTCTTTCTGTTGAAGGAACCATATCTCTCGTGCTCGAATTCATCGGATTCCTGTCGGTCATCGCAATGGTTATCGGAGCCTTCACGCGTCTCGGTAAAGCGGCGTGGCGCTTTGGCTTTGCGCTGTACGGCAAGAAGATAATGATTGTTGCGAATGACGAGGACTACCACGATCTCGAAGAGGATCTTTCCGACTCTGGTCTGATCAAGAGGAAGAACATACAACGCGTTTCGGATTAACATATATCCAAGGTAAAGGATGCGCTCCTGCTGATTGTGGTTTACGGATATTTAAACAAAGATGACTTTAGAGAGATTATCAACAGCAAGAGCTCTCGATGCGGCCTTATCGTTCACTGCCCGCCGGAAAAGGGCCGAATCGACGATGATGAGATGGGGCTCCTTAGCAAAACCGCATTTACCGCGCTTTGCAATTTCCGAGGCAGGTTAGTGAACGACGTTCTGCTCATGATGCTATCTACTTCATTCAAAAAGAGCGACCTGGAATAGGCTGATGTTGCAGGGTTTTTGGAACCCCGAAAACTGCACTTTCCGTATCTTTATGCCACGAAACCCCAATATCCTGGCATGAAATTAGACGACTATGACTGTTCGGCCCCCATCAATCTCAAGATTGATGGATATTCTGCCGAAGCTATAGCTTATACCAGCAAACTCGCTTTCGAAGCAGTTTTGCCTTGGTCACTACAGCGTTCAATACGCGGATGACGAAATTTGGACTTTCAGCGTCGGCTCGCTGAGCTGGAAAGGCCATGACTTCCTCGACAGGATTCAGGACGATTCGAGGTGGGGCAAGATTAAGAAGGCGGCCAGGGACAGGGGGCAACCTCTCGTTGCAAAGACCGTTAGGACGATTTCTTTCGCATTCATTACGGCGACGGCTGAAGGTGCTACGAACTCGTCTCTCAAACAATACGGCTTGCAATAGGCTCAGCTCTTGCCCTTGCGCAAGAAGTGGCATGTTAGAGGTTTCTCAAGTCCTTTGAACAATCGCGTAGCACAAGCATTCGGGGCTCCGGAGTATCATCTTCGGAGCCCCTTTGTTTTTCCGAGTTTGGCTCGTTCGGATATCGCGTGTTAGGAGCTAACTTTGTCTAATGAACAGCAGGGCGGTGTTTGCTCAGAGTCAAGCGAATAAAGCTTGCCGATACCGCCGCCGGCTCTGGCGCCATCGTAAAGCTTCCTCCTAGCACTTCGGACGCCATCTGTGCCGCGTGCGCCACGCACCTCAAAGGCCTTGCACAGATCCAGGACTCCGTGCGCGCCATGACCGAGCAATTCACCAAGAACCTCGAAGGCCTCTTTAGCTTTGCCGACCAGCTTAGCTTGCAACTGAGCTCCTGGTTCGGTGTTCTTGACGAGTTACGAGAGTCCATCTGCTCGAACCTAGCCTCCTTGATGAAGCAGTTAGCGGAGATAGGCGCTTCGCTCGACTGAGAGGCCATCCTTGAGGATTCGAGGCGTTGGGGCTCGTATGGCTGGGCAATCACGAACAACCAGTTCACCTACAACTCCCCGCCGCACTGCCCCTCGACGCTGGGGGAAGCCGATGCCGTCTACCTCTCATTCCTCGATGTTGACGCCCTTATTGCTGGCCTTGAGAGCAGTGTTACCAAGAAAGTTGACTTTCTCGAGGCCGTCGCGCTCTTCCGCGAGAGGCACTATAAGCCCTGTGCCATGATGCTTTGCTCGCTTATTGACCGAGAGCTGTTTCGCGTATGCTGTGGGCCTAGGCGAGATGAGAGGGACAATCATAAACAAAGGTCTTGGTCTCGCGAGATGAAAAACTGAACCGTTCGCTTTCGGATGGAAGTAACGGTGAGCTCCCCGCAATGGACATTTCGTTAATCGACTTTGCCAACATATGCGATGCCGTGGACTACTTCTTTAGGTCGGGAGATGACTTCAACCGCGAGCGAGAGGGCGAGCTTAACCGAAACTTCCTCCAGCACGGTATGATGTACAAGCCGGTCCGACGCAAGACTTGCATCAAGCTCTTCGTGCTGCTGGATGCCGTGAGCTCGTCGTTTCCCGACGCGTTGGGATATGTCTCTGGCTTGGCCAAGAGTTAGACTGTCATTTTCATAAGACTTGGACGCCTCGACTCGCTTACCTATGAGTATCCACCAAGCTCACCGGAGCAATGACGTTTGATACAAGCGGCGCTACTAATTAGCAGCGTCGCTTGTTTTGTTTCCATGCCCGTAGACGGGTTTCGCCAAGTTGGCCACCGAACGCATTCTGACCGACGTGCTCGTGTCCCTCTTTGGGCATAGTCATCAACTGCGACCTTGGCAACGGACCGCACGACCCGGGGATCCCTAAGAGCTACTTCCTGAGCGATCGAATCGGCAAGCATCCGGAGAAGCCGATTAACAAGCGTTCCGCCGCCAACTTATCTCGGCTCCTAGAACTTGAAAAAAGACCCGCCAGTGTGCATGATAAGCAGAGGCCGGGCAGGTTTACTGACTGCACCTTAACATGTCCCTTCGACTTTGTCTCTGAAATTCTAGAACTTGTGGAGGACGTGGCGCTCGCATTCGTAATTTTATCCTTCCTTTCACCGACTGACAAAACGATTTACACCTAATTGTGGACATCGCTTACGCGATTTCTCTTTGCTCCAGCATTGATCTCGCTAAACTAATAGCTGCTGCTAACAGGGCATTTTCTGGTGCACATTCTATTGGCTCCTGCGAAGATCGAGCGGGTATGTTTGCTGCCGAGTCCTACACCAGCCGTCATTACATTGCGATTGTTGCCATGGCCTGCCTATGCGTTTTGCTGGGCGGGCCTTCTTATGCCGCGGGCGCGGAGAGCCTCATCATCGCGGGCGCGACGTACTGCGAGCCGGGCGTATCGGGCCCCGGCTGGGCCTGGACCGATGCCGACCACCTTGAGCTTAACGGCTACGCGGGCGAGGCCATCGGCGCCGAAGGCGACCTGGTGCTGACGCTTGCCGGGCAAAACTCCGTGACGGAGTCGCATGCGCCCGATGCGGACATCACGCTGTGCGGCATGGAGGTGTGGGGCAACCTGACGCTTCGCGGTACCGGGACCCTGACGGCGACGGGCTCGCAGTGCGGGATCCACGTTTCGCGGGCGCTCGTGGTGGACGGATGCACCGTCGATGCCCGAGCAGACGGGGCCGATATTATGGACGAGGCGGTTGCCGGCGTGATCGCGGGCGACATGACCGTGCGCGGCGGCGGGCGCATCGTTGCCGCGGGCGCTGGGTCCGGAGCGGGCGTGCGCGCCTACGGCGTGTATCTGCAGGACTTAGGCCTTGGCGATGGGGCGATTGGCTGTCGGCTTTCTGTCGACGCCTCGTGGCTCGATGCGGCCGGTGCCGACGGTGGCGTTGCGTGCACGGGCGGGTCGCTTGTGTCCGCGCGGTTTGTGACGCCTGCTGGCGGGGCTTTTGGCGCTGGTGGCGTGGTGAATGCCTCTGGTGCGATGGCACCGCATGTGGTGGTTGAGCCCGATGTCGCCACGCCACCGGCGGGGGAGACCGATGGAAGCAACGTGCCGGGCGGCGGGACGGGTGAGACTGCTGATGGCGCTGATCCCGCTGCGGGGCAACCTAGTGCGGAACCGGCGACGGACTCCGCGGTGAAGCCGGCAGCCGCGACTCCCAAGACAAGCACGACAACCAAGACGACGGTGACCAAGACCACAGCCACCAAGAAGACCATGCCCAAATCCGCAACGGCTACGACGCCGATGCTCCCCAAGACCGGCGACAGCAACTGGATCGCTGCCTCCTTAGCGCTATTCCTGCTGGGATCAGCACTTTTGTGCGCCGTACATCGCTGCTGAGGCGCTCGTTTTCAAAAGAGCACAGTGCCCGAGCATTCATTACTTGCTACTCGCCGCTCATCGCGAATTGACCACTCAAAATACTGGACTCCACGATGAGAGCATTGATTGACGGGTTGAATTCTTGAACGCAAGATTGCCATTGAACCTATGGCTCGCCACTCGAGTGCAGCAAAAGCAACGCAAACCGTAGAGCTGACTTCGTTAATATCTTAAATGAAATAGCCTAATAATGTGACGTTGACTTCATCCGTCTAACATGACTGCAAAGCAACATGCCGAACATGAAGGGGAGACAATGGCCGTTTGGTTACACTTTCAAGCTCCAGAAATGCGCGAATGGCAATGCATATTCGACTACATCTCGAAGCGAGGACGTGTTGGGGAGGAAAATGAGATTAAATTTATAATTCACACTTCCGAAAACGGCCACAACAAGCCTCACCTACATGCTCAATATCAGCAAAAAGAAGTTGTTCTTGAAATACCCTCAGGTAAAGTGATCACCGGAAACATCAATTCCAAGAAAATGAAGTTGGCTTCTGAATGGGTTGTTACAATGAGGCCTTTCTTAAGCAAAAATGGAACGAGCTTGCTAACGGGGTTTATTATTTTTGCTGATGCAGACCTCAATCACTAGTGTGTGATTATTGGACTCTGAGATAGACAGTGCAGCACCACCCCAAGCCGCCGAAGCGGACCAAGAGCAGGAAACAAGCTGTTCAAATTAATCCGAATCATAGTCCTTTGTAGCAAATAAAATAGACATGTGATTCATGACTATCGTCACGAAGACCAAGGGCGAGCTCGTGACCGTGTTCATTGACCGACGGTCGGGAGGCGAAGATGGTAGCGACCACCGGGGAGGTGCTCTAGATGGGCGACGCGTTCAAGAACCATGTCTTCCCCAAATACGAAAAGAGCCGCGCGATGAAGCCGCAGATGAAGGGCCTGGAAGACCCGACGCTCAACAGCTTCTCGCTGCTTGACTTGTCTGCTCTTATGAAGCCTGAGCTCAAGGACCAGATGTTCGAAGACGAGTTCATCCGCTCATTCCTCAATGCTGCCAAGGTGTTGGCCGCAGCCGGCAGGACGGCTATCGATAGGCCAAGCATGTACGTGATACTAAATCATTCCTACGCGATTCCTGTGCTATTTCTCACGAGGCACTGTATGGAACTCGCTATCAAGCGGGCGATTAGGAAGTGCGGCCGTGAGCCGAAGGGGAACCACGGCCTCTCAGGACTCTGGAACTCCCTGCTCTCGCGGTTCCCGGAACAAAGGGGGCGCGAGGACCGACAGGTCATCAAGAATATGGGGGCATTCGTGAACAGCATTGCCAACATCGACGACAACGGCATCAGCCTCCGATATCCGTCCTACAAGTCGGGCAAGCTGACGCAGGACAGACCTTTATTCGTGAACAACGAGCAAGTCGCCTCGTATCTCGAGAAGTTCGTCGAGCAGCTAGAGCTGATTGACTTCGATTCGCTAAAGAAAGACTGAGCATTCGCTTTGCTCGGATTCGCCACCCATCTCAGGCAACTGTACCAACGCGCATTAACGCCCCTATCTACAAGACCGATTGAAACTCTTGTTTTATGTCTCGATTTAAAGCGGATATTTGTTCATAACTAACAAATATTGGTTTTAAAACAATATAATTGTCGTTGTAATTAAAGGATGTCATGGGCGTCGGCTTTTGTGAAAAGGATTCTGACGATGATTCTCAATTTTTCTTTTAAGAACTTCCAGAGCTTTCGAGATGCTCAGCAGTTCTCGTTTGAACCGATTTCGAGCAAAAAGAAATTTGGACCCGTGCGGGTAGCCGCGATTTACGGTGCAAACGCGTCGGGCAAATCAAATTTCCTAAATGCTCTTTACTTTGTCTCTTACTTTGTTCGTACAGGTTATGCGGCAGGCGATGCGAATTCTCAAATACCCATCGTCCCCTTTTTACTTGACTCGGAATCCCGATCAAGTGACACAGAATTCTCGATAGATTTTATCGCTAGCAACTTAAAGTATGAGTTTTCATTTGGTGTGAACAAAAATGAGGTTACATATGAGAACCTCACTGTGTATCGATCAAAACAGCCGTCCCTTCTCTATGACCGCTCTTCGATAAACGGGGAACAGTCAATTAAATTTGGTAGTACCTTTACAGGTGCAAAAAAACAACTTTGGGATATCACGCGCAATAATTCTTTGTTCTTATCTGCCGCAGCGGCGGCTGGAAGTGATGTAATTCAACCCGCATTCACAGCTCTTGCCAATGACATCAATCTCTATGATGCAACGCATTATCTAGCAGAACTCGCCACCATAAAAAAGCTGTTTATCAACGATGACGCTCGAGCTCAGATGCTATCTCAGCTCATTAAATATGCTGATATCGGAATTGACGGCATAGATGTCCGTCAATCGGAAGGCGTCATGGGTTTAAAAGACTCACTCATTGGACTCGATGAGATTCCGGAAGAGGCACGTAATAAAATTGCAGAAGACTTTAAATTGTCGTTCGCTTATGACCTGTTCTTCCACCATAAAGGCTCGGGAGATGGCTTTTGGCTGGGCTCCGCCCATGAATCGGAGGGCACAAAAGCTGCGCTGGCGTTTTTCTCGGTAGCCTTACGTTCTTTAAGCAGTGGGGCCACAACAGTAATTGACGAGCTTGATTCGAGCCTTCATCCTACGCTCCTGCGCGACTTCGTCTCACTGTTCGCCGATCCCGACACAAATCCAAAGGGCGCGCAGCTAATCTTCTCGACCCATGATGTCACCTTGATGACGCGAACCAGCCCTATGGAAGAGGTGCTTGAACGTGACCAGGTCTGGTTTGTGGAAAAGGACTCTGAAGGTGCTTCGCAATTAATTGCTGCGATGGAGTATTCGCCTCGTGCAAATGAGAATCTGGGGCGCAATTACTTAAACGGTGTCTATGTGCCGCTGCCCAACCCAAGTTTTCATCAACTTGTGGCCCAACTCATGAAGGAAGGCGCTGACATAAATGGCTAAGGCAGAAAGGAGAGGGCTTGCTCGCGGCCGCAAAAAGCAGACAAGAGCCAAGCGAACGCGCCACCTAATTGTGTCCAATGGAAAGGTGACCGAAACCGAATATTTTAACTTCCTTATTACTGAAATGGACGTTCGCGGAAGCGTGCTGTATCGGCATATTGACGGAGACCCTTTGAAGGTGGCCAAGCAGCTTTCGCGAGAGCTCGATTCAGATAAAAAGGCCGTTAAAGCAGGCGAAATCGAAGCATTGAGTTCCGCATGGATCGTGGTCGATTCAGATGAGTTCAGAAACCTAGCCGCAGCAGAACGAGAAGCAAAGACAAAGGGAGTTAGGCTCGCAATCTCTAATCCATGTTTTGAAGTATGGCTTATCGATCATATCTCACAATGCCCGGAAACTTTTGCATCGACGCCACAATGTGAGAAAAGAGCGCGCGACCTTGGCGTTCTAAAATCTACTGACCCCAACAGGTCCTCCGCGTCAAAGTTCAAGTCGGTAAATCTCGAAATGATTGACGGCAACAAGGGCCAGGCTTTGACCAATGCCGCAAAGCACAATACGGATGATAAACGTCGTGCAAGAGAAATGAATCCGGACAACGTTGTCGCCTATCAAGTATGGACAGACTTGCCTGATCTTGTAGATGACGTATTTGGATCGGGTAACTAGTGCGATTCATCCCGCGTTAGGGGCAGGCTTTTAACTCAAAAAGTTGTAAACGAGGTAGCAATGCTTTGGAGCTATGTTCAGCTAGATGACGGCACTCAGTTTGCTTACTCAGAGACAAGAGATGACGGTACAGTTCGCGTAGCCGTCGAGCGTCCGGTTGACCTTGGCTTTGGCCATGCGGAATGCTTCTTGCCTGCGGTTAATTGGTTCAATGTCGAAGGTTTTTCTAGTGACGACCTGGATTTTTGACCGAGTTCGTTAGATCAAACGCCCCGTTTATCTTCGAGCTCGCCGAACGCCAAAAAGCCGGACCGGTGGTTTCGACGCTGGCCCCCTGACGTTCTACTGTTGAAC
>JAHYYN010000101.1:0-2814 GCA_019424945.1 Collinsella sp.
TACTGGCGGAGAGCTGGGGATTCGAACCCCAGATGCCCTTTTGGGGCATACTCGCTTAGCAGGCGAGCACCTTCGGCCTCTCGGTCAGCTCTCCGTAACAGCCGTTCTATAGTAACCAAACAGCCAAGGATGAGCAAGAGGAAATTTTCTAATTGCCTAGCAGCCTTTCCTTCTTGAAAGCTTCGCCTACCCCAGCGAGCGGTTGAGGGAGCCGAGCTCGTCGTTGCCCATGGTGCGCCACATTTGGAAGATACAACCGCGCGCCAGGAAAAAGAAACCGTTGTCGACCAGTTGCACAGCGGCATCTGCCAGCTGATTCGTCACGGCGGACACTGGCGGCAGCTCTAGTCCAGCCCTGTGGATGGTCTCGACCGCTTCCTCGAACGTCGGAGGCTCGCTGACGCCCATCTCGTTCATAAGGCCCTGCATTTCTTCCAGCGCGCTGCTGCCCGACTCCTCGCCGCGCGGCACCAGACGGTAACAAGCCAGCGCCAGGTCGAGCTGATCGCAATTCCAATAGGCAAACGCCAAGCGATAGAACAGGTAGCCGATTGCAGAACGATCGCTGGCAATACGTAGGCCGTGGCGCGCCACCTCGATAATCTCGTCAAAGCGCTCCAGACGCGCAAGCACGTTGATGAGCGCAAAGTGCGACTGCATGGACGAGCGCGCCAGATCGTAAAGATGGCGCACCTCGGGCAGTGCTCGTTCAAAGTCCTCTTGCTCGGCGTAAAAGCTGCAGATCTCGTGCTGGGCAAAGTACAGCGCATCGGGCGCACGAAGGATTCGCACAGAGCGGTCTTCTTCCAACACCGGTAGCACCATGCGCACCAGCTGGTTATCGCAAAACTGCGTTTGAACCGGACCTGTCGCCAAAAGCTCGGCGACGGCGCACTTAGCCTCCAACTCCTCGACAAGACGGGAAAAGCCTTCAAAAGCACCTGTACGGTCGACTATTGCCTGCTCGCGCAATTCAACAACACGGGCCACGTATGGGTCGTCGTCCTCTTCCATGACCTCCAACTCGTCAGCCGTATCGGCAAGCAGCAGATCGCGCAGCGCCGGCGGCAGCGTGCGATGGTCATCACGCGGACGAGCATGAACCTCCGCAGGTTCAATCGTCTCCGGAGCGGTTGACTCATATGCCTCAAGCACACGCTTGCACGGCATATCGTCCATGTCCATGCTCTCAAGATCCTTGGCGACAGGCACGCAATCGGCCAGATAGGCCGCGCGCCCAAAGAAATACGTTGCGACAACGCACTCGCCCTGCTCACTGTCGGGAGCAGCAATCTGCACATAGCAGCGCGTGATGCAGGTGCCCGCGGCAAAACACGCTGCCGCAAGCGTGAGCGCCACGCGCGCATCGTGCTCCGCGGCCCAGATCGCGCGCGTGTCCTCGTCCAACTCGCGCCAGGCGTCATCTTGAGCGTCGTATTCACGTTGTGGCATAGCATCAACGACAGACTGCCCAAACCGAACGAGCATGATCCCCTCGGCAACGTTTGCCCGATAGGTATAGTCGAGCCGCGTGGCCACGTTAAGCGCCTCGACAATACGCGCGAAGCGGGTACGCACATCCCACTCACCGCCCGGCTGGCAAGCCACCGTACCCGGTTTGCCCCACGGGTTATCGCTCGAGGCCGTATCGAGCAGTCGGGGAACATCGTTGGTCGTCTTGGCGATATGCCACGCATCAAAGAGCGCGCAGCCCTCAAGGCTCGGCGAGGATGCCGCAGGGACCAATCCGGCCCCGATGTGCTCAAGGATGCCGGAGAGACGGTTAAGACGGCACTCGATGGCAAGCAGCATGTCAATCTCGTCCTGGTCCAGCAGGCTGCGATCAAAATTGAGATAGAAAAGCTTTGAGCGATCGATGCGAGCCAGGCTCATCTCGGACTTAGCGGCGATGGTGCGCAAGCGGGGCAAGTCAATTTCACTCATAAGGGCGGCGGCATAGCGCTCGATACCGCTCGGATTCTCGGCATGGTCAACGCGGTAAAGCAGCGTCTCGATAGCATCAGGGAGCGGTGCCGTGTTAAAGCCCAAAAACACCTCGACCGGCTCGGGCAACTTTACGAGCTTGATCTTGTCGATAACATTTTGCATACCCTCGTCGAGTCCGCCGGCGTCCGCCGTGCTCGCAATGGCATTTTCGGAGTCAGCGAATATCACGTAGCGCAGGAACATCGATGCCATGAACTCGCCGTAAGGAAGGGAGCGGGTCGAATTCCATGTCTCGTGGTCGGACTGCTCGCGCATGGGGCCTTCGGGAGAGCCGACGGTTCGCGCGCACGCGCGCATTGTGCCGTTGGCTCCCCGAACCACAATCTCACCAATACCGGAGTCCGACTCGTCAAGGACCAGTTCCATGTCGGGATCGTTGGGCAGCGGAGTCTCGCTAACGGGGCGGTCCACCTTGTACACCTCGCCCGAAACGCTTACATAGCCCAAAAGCGACACATGGCTTTTGCCAACGAATTCGACGACATAGCAAGATTCATGCTGATCCTCGCCAAAGAGTTTCCAGACCACGCCATATGAACGTCCCGCAGGCTGCTCGGGCATCGCCGGAAAGCGCTTTTTGGGATCGAGAAACCTGAGCTTGTATGTCGGACGCTCTGCCACGAAGTATCACCCTGATCGGTCGCTTGAAGAAGGAGTGGTCGCGAATTAGTCGCGACATCTACTCGGAATCTTACACGAGTCGACAGGAAATCGTCCGCTTTACGCCCGCGCCTCGACCGAGGTTCGAATCCATGCGGTGTTTACGTAAAAGAAAAGCCCCCGTTGCCGGGAGCTTTAATCTCAAAT
>JAHYYN010000102.1:0-3574 GCA_019424945.1 Collinsella sp.
GTAGGGTAAATCTCCGATCGCAAGGAGACACAAATGGTGAAAAAGTCACCGGAAAACACTACTCCCGCAATTGTGGACAACGTAGAGGCGCTTGAGGCTAAGCTCGCTCAGATGCGAGAGGCCCAGGCGCTTTTTGCTACGTACACGCAGGAGCAGGTCGACAAGATCTTCTATGAGGCCGCCATGGCCGCCAACAAGGCTCGTATCCCGTTGGCGAAGATGGCCATCGAGGAGACCGGCCGCGGCGTTCTTGAGGACAAGGTCATCAAGAACCACTACGCCGCAGAGTACATCTACAACGCTTACAAGAACACCAAGACCTGTGGTGTCCTGGAGCGCGACGAGGCCTACGGCATCACCAAGATCGCCGAGCCCATCGGCATCGTGGGCGCCGTCATCCCGACGACCAACCCCACCTCCACTGCGATCTTCAAGACGCTGATCAGCCTGAAGACCCGCAACGGCATCATCATCTCCCCGCACCCGGCAGCCGCCAAGTGCACCATCGCCGCCGCCAAGCTCGTGCTCGACGCCGCCGTCAAGGCCGGCGCCCCCGAGGGCATCATCGGCTGGGTCGATGTCCCCTCCATCGAGCTGACCAACATGGTCATGCGCGACGTCGACATCATCCTCGCCACCGGTGGCCCGGGCATGGTCAAGGCCGCCTACTCCTCGGGCAAGCCCGCCCTGGGCGTTGGCGCCGGTAACACCCCGGTCATCATCGACGACACCGCCGACGTGCTGCTCGCCGTCAACTCCATCATCCACTCCAAGACCTTCGACAACGGCATGATCTGCGCTTCCGAGCAGTCCGTGACCGTCATCGACACCATCTATGACCAGGTTAAGGCCGAGTTCCAGAAGCGCGGCTGCTACTTCGTCAAGCAGGGTGCCGAGATGGAGGCCCTGCGTGCCGCCATGTTCAAGAACGGCGCTCTCGACCACCGCATCCCCGGCATGGCTGCCGCCAAGATCGCCGAGCTCGCAGGCATCGAGGTTCCCGCCAAGACCAAGATCCTGATCGCCGAGGTCACCTCCACCGACCCCGCCAAGGAGGAGTTCTCCCACGAGAAGCTCTCCCCGGTCCTGGCCATGTACCACGCCAAGGACTTCCAGGAGGCCGTCGACAAGGCCGAGCACCTGGTGCTCGCCGGTGGCCCGGGCCACACCGCCTCTCTGTACGTGCACCCCGCCCAGGCCGAGAAGATCAGCCTGTTCGAGCACGTCATGAAGGCCTGCCGTATCGTCATCAATACCCCGTCCTCGCACGGCGGCATCGGTGACCTGTACAACTTTGGCATGAAGCCGTCTCTGACCCTGGGCTGCGGCTCCTGGGGCGGCAACTCCGTCTCCGAGAACGTTGGGGTGAAGCACTTGATCAACGTTAAGACTGTGGCCGAGCGCCGTGAGAACATGCTGTGGTTCCGCGCTCCCGAGAAGGTCTACTTCAAGAAGGGTTCCACGCCCGTCGCCCTCGACGAGCTGGGCAACGTCATGGGCAAGAAGCGCGCCTTCATCGTCACCGACCAGTTCCTCTTCAAGAATGGCAACACCCGCGCCATCGAGGCCAAGCTCGACGAGATGGGCATCGCCCACGACTGCTTCTACGACGTCGAGCCCGATCCGTCGCTGCAGTGCGCACGTCGCGGCGCCAAGCAGATGGCTCTCTTTGAGCCGGACGTCATCATCGCCGTCGGCGGTGGCTCCGCTATGGACGCCGGCAAGATCATGTGGATGATGTACGAGCACCCCGAGTGCAAGTTTGAGGACATGGCCATGGACTTCATGGACATCCGCAAGCGTATCTTCACCTTCCCCGAGATGGGCAAGAAGGCCTACTTCGTCGCCGTCCCGACCTCTTCGGGTACCGGCTCCGAGTGCACGCCGTTCGCCATCATCACCGACAAGGAGACCGGCATCAAGTGGCCGCTCGCCGACTACGCGCTGCTCCCCAACATGGCTATCGTCGACGCCGACAACTGCATGACCGCCCCGCGCGGTCTGACCGCTGCCTCCGGCATCGACGTCATGACCCACGCCATCGAGTCCTACGTCTCCATCATGGCTTCCGACTACACCAAGGGCCTCTCCGAGCGCGCTGCTAAGCTCGTCTTCGAGAACCTGCCCTCCAGCTTCACGAACGGCGCCAAGGACCCGCATGCCCGCGAGGAGATGCACAACGCCTCCTGCATGGCCGGTATGGCCTTCGCCAACGCCTTCCTGGGCCTCAACCACTCCATGGCCCACAAGCTCGGCGCTTTCCACCACCTGCCCCACGGCCTCGCCAACGCCGTCATCCTGACCCGCGTCATGCGCTACAACGCCGCCGAGGCTCCCGTCAAGATGGGTACCTTCTCCCAGTATCCTTACCCCAACGCGCTGCACAACTACGCCGAGATGGCCAAGTACTGCGGCATCGAGGGCAAGGACGACAAGGAGGTCTTCGAGAACTTCATCACGAAGCTCGAGGAGCTCAAGGACTTCATCGGCGTCAAGAAGACCATCGCCGACTACGGTGTTGACGAGCAGTACTTCCTCGACACCCTCGACGAGATGACCGAGCAGGCATTCAACGACCAGTGTACCGGCGCCAACCCGCGCTACCCGCTCATGAGCGAGATCAAGGAGCTCTACCTGGACGCCTACTACGGCCGAGAGCCTCAGGACTACGCCGTCTGCTAGTTTTAGCACGGTTTTTAACGGCGGGGGTGCACGGGTGTTTCACACACCCCCGCCGTCGCTTCTATCGCATCGTTGAAAGGATGCAACCATGCTGCTACCCGATTCCAAGACCGAGCTCGTCCGCCGTGGCAACAAGGTCGTTTACGACCTGGGCGACAAGATCGTCAAGGTCTTTAACGAGACCAAGCCCGTCTCCGACGTGTTCAACGAGGCTTTGAATCTTGCCCGCATCAATGAGTGCGGCATCCGCAGCCCCAAGGCTCTCGAGGTTTCCCAGCTCGAGAACGCCAACGGCTGGGCGCTCTTGACCGAGAAGGTTCCGGGCACCACCCTTGCCGAGAAGATGACTGCCGAGCCTCAGCGCTTTGGTGAGTATCTCGAGATGTTCGTCGACCTCCAGATCGAGATCCACGGCTACACCTCCCCGCTGCTCAACCGTCAGCGCGACAAGTTCGCCCGCATGATCGACAGCCTTGATCAGCTCAATGCCACCACGCGCTACAACCTTCAGGAGCGTCTGGACGGCATGACCAAGGAGTTCAAGGTCTGCCACGGCGACTTCAACCCCTCCAACGTCATCGTCGGCGACGACGGCCAGCTCTATGTGTGCGACTGGGCACACGCCACCCAGGGCTCCCCTGCTGCCGACGTTGCCACCACCTACCTGCTCTTCGCCCTCAACAGCAAGGACCAGGCTGAGGCCTACCTGGAGCTCTACTGCGACCGCGCCGACATGCCCATGCAGGTCGTGCGTCAGTGGACGAGCATCGTCGCCGCTTCCGAGCTCGCTCGTAAGCGCAACGTGAACGATGAGTTCCTGAAGAACTGGATCGACGTCGTCGATTATCAGTAATATCTGAGCGATTTATTTCGCATCGGAGGCACAAGAAAA
>JAHYYN010000103.1:0-78312 GCA_019424945.1 Collinsella sp.
AAACGCTCTTTTTTCTCAAAAATCATTCGCAATTACAACTCCAATCTTTCGATTAAGAATTGCATATCTACAACGGTTTTATGTATATAAATGACGCTTGTTTACGTTTCTGCCTGTATTCGATGATATTCAGCTATCTATCATTCTTATTCACACATACTCAGCAGTTGAGTGAGGATCTAGACCGTTTTTCGCAACGCGACGGGCGTCAGCTCTATGGCTTGACAGCGTAAGAAGTAGGTTAAGATACCGTTCGCACAATACGTCCGTGCCACAAGTCGACTAAATTGAGACAATAGTGAATAGTGTTAGGCAACCGTCCCCTGCGGGGACTGAACGGACAGATGCATATGCCGAGCAAAATCGAAAAGAAACAAAAGGCCGCAAAGCTGCGCAAGCCGCCGCGCGACTTCTCGTACACGCAAAACCGAGAGCTTAGCTGGCTGCGCTTTGACAACCGCGTGCTTGACGAAGCCTTCGACGAGACCGTTCCGCTGTTCGAGCGTCTAAAGTTCGTGTCGATTTTCGAGTCTAACCTCGACGAGTTTCTCATGGTGCGCGTGGGCGGCCTGTCCGATCTGGCGGAGCTCAAAAAACAGCCTGTCGACAACAAGAGCAATATGACCGCCTCCGAACAGGTCGATGCTGTCATGACCGAAATGCCCGGGCTCCTTACCCGATGGGAGTCCATCTTTAAGAGCATCGAGGGCAAGCTCGACACCCTAGGCGTTCACCGCGCTCGCATCGATTCGCTTACGCCCGAGGAGCGCACCTTTGTCACCCGCTACTTCCAGGCCTACGTGTCGCCGGTCATCTCGCCGCTGGTGATCGACCCGCGCCACCCCTTCCCCAACCTGCGCAACGGCGCGCTCTACCTGGCCTGCGGCTTGGACGGCGTCACCGACGAGGAAAGTCTGCTGGGCCTGATCGAAATTCCCGCCTCGATGAACCGCGTGGTCGAGATCCCCTCGCCCACCGGCACCTACTCCTACATTCTGCTCGAGGACGTCATCCTCGCCTGCCTGGACAGCTGCTTTGGCTCCTATAAGCCGCTCGACCGCGCGCTCATCCGCGTCACCCGCAACGCCGACATCGATCCGGACGGCGAGGGCGTCGAAGAGGAAGAGGACTACCGCCAGCATATGAAGCGCATCCTCAAGAAGCGCCTGCGCCTGCAGCCGGTGGTGCTCGCCGTATCGGGCTCGCTCGAGAAGGCAACGCTCAAGACTATCCGCAAGGCGCTCGAGCTCCCGCGTCGCTCGGTCTTTACCTGCGATATCCCGCTCAACCTGGGCTATGTCTTTGGCATCGAGGGCAAGATTCCCGAGCACCTGCGCAACGAGCTGCTCTTTACGCCGTTTAAGCCGCAGCCCAACCCCACCATCGATATGACCCGCTCCATCCGCGAGCAGGTACTTCAGCACGACAAGCTGCTCTTTTATCCCTATGAGGCTATGAACCCCTTCCTGGATCTGGTGCACGAGGCCGCCTACGACCCCGAGTGCATCTCACTGCGCATCACGCTCTACCGCGTGGCCAAGCAGAGCCGCCTGTGCGAGTCGCTGATCGATGTCGCCGAGAACGGCAAAGAGGTCACGGTGCTCATGGAGCTCCGCGCCCGCTTCGACGAGCAGAACAACATCGAGTGGGCCGAGCGCCTGGAAGAGGCCGGCTGCACCGTCATCTACGGCTCTGAGGGCTTTAAGTGCCACTCCAAGATCTGCCAGCTCACCTATCGCGAAGGCATGGCGCTAACGCGTCTGACGCTGCTGGGCACCGGCAACTTTAACGAGAAGACGGCCAAACTCTACAGCGACTTTATGCTCATGACCGCCCACCCCGGCATCGGCGAGGACGCCAACCTGTTCTTCCGCAACCTGTCGCTGGGCAATCTGCGCGGCGATTACCGCTTCCTGGGCGTGGCGCCGGTCGGCCTGAAGCCGCTCATCATGCGCGGTCTGGATCGCGAGATTCAGCGCGCTCTCGCTGGCGAGCCCGCCCGCGTGTTCTTTAAACTCAACTCGCTCACCGACCGCGAGGTTATCGACAAGATCGCCGAGGCATCGTGCGCTGGAGTCCGCGTGGACATGATCATCCGCGGCATCTCGTGCCTCAAGCCGGGCGTTCCTGGCAAGACCGAGAACGTGCATGTCCGCTCCATCGTCGGACGCTTTCTGGAGCACGCCCGTGTTTACGCTTTTGGCGTGGACTCGGACATGATTTACCTGAGCTCGGCAGACATGATGACACGCAACACCGAGCACCGCGTGGAGATCGCCTTCCCCGTGCTCGACTCCACCTGCCGCGCCCTGGTGCACGAGTACATGGGCATGCAGCTGCGCGACAACGTGAAGGCCCGCAGCCTCACGAGCGACGGCACTTGGGTCCCCGTGGAGCGTGCAGAGGGTGAGAAACCCTTCAACTCGCAGGAAGCCCTGCTGGAGCGTGCCTATCGCAACGCCGAGGCCGCGCCCGAGCCCGTCATTGAGGCAAAGCCCGCCCCCGCTCCTGAGCCGCAGCCGGCCACACCCAAGGTCCAAAAGGTCCAGGCGACCGTCATTGAGCCCGAGCCCGCACCTGTACCTCAGCCCGAGCCGCAGGTCTCCAAGCCCGCACCCGAGACGAGCGCCCGTCGCGATAAGCCCGCCGGCAAGACCAAGGCCATCGAGCGCCATCGCCCCGGTCGCGTGCGCATGGGCCTGGGCCTGATCGGCCTGGGTCTTAAGACGCTCATTACCGGCAAGACGAAATAGTCGTTTGTAGAAGCAGTTTGTAGAAGCGCCCCGCATTTGAGGAAAGCCTCGGATGCGGGGCGCTTTTCCCTGCTACCATGGTGCGAACAACAACACGAATGACAGGCAGGGATATGAAGCTCACTATAGAATCGATGACCTACGGCGCCGATGGGCTGGCGCACGCCGACAACGGCAAGGCCGTCTTTGTGCAGGGCGCCGTGGCAGGCGACACCGTCGAGGCCGAGGTCGTACAGGACGGCAAGTCGTTCATGCGCGCCCGCACGACCGAGATTCTGGAGCCGAGCCCCGATCGCATTCAGCCACCCTGCCCCTTCGTTGGCATCTGCGGCGGTTGTTCGTGGGGCAATCTCTCACGCACGGCACAGCTTGCCGCCAAGGAGCAAAACCTGCGCTCCACGCTCGAGCGCATCGGCAAGTTCGCTCCTGAGCAGGTCGATAAGTTGGTACAGCCCATCTGCCACACCAAGGACGACTGGGGCTACCGCAATAAAATCGAGCTCGAACCGACCGTCGTCAACGGTCGCGTGCGCCTTGGCATGCACGGTGTCGACCCCAGCAAAATCGTGACCGTCGATGCGTGCCCGCTGTTCGATAAGCGCTTCCCGAAGGCGCTCAAATCGGTCGTCGGCGCACTCAACTATCTAAGCGGCAGCCATGACTTGGGGCTCGAACGCGTGGGCATTCGCGCATCGCGCCGCACCAAGGCGCTCGAGGTCGCACTCTGGACGCCTACGGGCTCTTTTCCGCGCTCGCAGGTCTCCCGCGTGCTGGCGGACGCCGCTCATCCCACGAGCATCGTGCGCGTGATGAGCAGGGGCGAAAAGAAGGCCCGCCGTGTCTCCAAGGTCGAAATGCTCGCCGGCGAGGGCTCGTGGACCGAGAACATCGCCGAGGGCCAGATGCGCTTGTCTGCCCCGTCGTTTTTCCAAGTCAACACCAAGGGCGCCGAGATTTTGATTGATCTCGTTATGGACGCCCTCGACCCGCAAGAAGACGAGCTTGCCGTGGACCTGTACTGCGGCGCCGGAACCTTTACCCTGCCGCTCGCCCGCCGCTGCGACTTCGTCGCCGCCGTCGAGGCCTACGGCCCGGCCGTGCGCGACCTGCGCCGTAACCTGGAGATCAACAAGCTTGATAACGTCGACGTCATTGGCGGAGACGCGGTGCGCGAGTTCCCCGACCAGGATGCCGACGTCTTGGTGGTCGACCCGCCGCGCGCAGGCCTCGCCCCCGAGGCGATCGACCTTATCGCCAGCACGAGTGCTCGCGATGTCGCCTACGTGAGCTGCGACCCGGCCACCCTGGCGCGCGATCTCAAACGCTTTGTCGAAGAAGGCACCTTCTCCCCCGTAAAGATCACGCCAGTCGACCTGTTCCCGCAAACCTTCCACTGCGAAACCGTCGTCCACCTCAAGCGCAACTAGTCACTTAATCATTGCTCAGAAAAATCATTGGGAAATCGAGCGTGGCAAGCGGAGGTCTTCGGGGTATAAGACGGCTAATTGTATGCCGCCTATGAAAGGAACCCTCATGCCCAGCGTTGCCGTTCTCGCCGCCGATGGCTTTGAAACTATTGAATGCTTGACCATGGTCGATGTCATGCGTCGCGGCGGTGTGCGTGCCACGCTCGTCTCGATTATGCCCACACGTGAGGTCGTAAGCTCGCTGCAGATCCCCGTGACCTGCGATGCGCTCTTTGATGAGATCAACTTTGACGAGTACGACTGCGTCGTGCTGCCCGGCGGCTTGCCCGGTGCCACCAACCTGCGTGCCGATCAGCGCGTCTGCGACGTGGTCTGCGAGTTCGCCGCGACCAAGCACGTTGCCGCCATCTGCGCCGCCCCGTTTATCCTGGGCGAGCTCGACCTACTCGAGGGGCGCCACGCCACGTGCTTCCCTGGCTTTGAGAAAAGCTTCCCCGAAGGCGCCTATACCGGCGAGAAGGTTACGCAAGACGGCAACATCATCACCGCCAGCGGCATGGCCCAGTCGCTCCCCTTTGCGCTTGAGCTGCTGCGCGCTCTCGCCGGCGACAAGGCCGTCGAGAAGGTCGCCGAGGGCATTCAGCTATGATTTTGGCTTCGCAATCACCGCGCCGCATCGAGTTGATGCGCGAGGCGGGCTATGACATTCGCGTGATTCCCGCAGATATCGACGAAACGCCTTTTGATGGCGAAGCTCCGCTTACACTCGTCGAGCGCTTGGCGCGTGCCAAAGCCGCCGCCGTTGCCGCCGAGCATGCCGAGCCCAACGAACTGACCGTCGCGGCCGATACTATTGTCACCTTTGACGGCCAAATTATGGGCAAGCCGGCAGACGGGGACGAGGCGCGCACCATGCTCCGCGAGCTTTCGGGCCGCACGCATCAGGTCGCAACCGGCGTCTGCATCGTTAGAGCCGGAGACGCCACAGCCCCGCACGCCGCCGAGAGCCTGTCGTTTGTCGATGTGACCGACGTGACGTTCTATGAGCTCACCGACGAGCAGATTGAGCGCTACGTCGCCTCAGGCGAGCCCATGGACAAGGCCGGCGCCTACGGCATCCAGGGCGTCGGCGGGCGCATGCTCGTGCATAATATTTCGGGCGACTTCTACAACGTGGTGGGCCTGCCCATCGCTCGCGTCGCACGCGCGATTCAAAAACTATCGTAATTGCATCTGGCGCTGGGTATCCCCCAGCGCCTACAATTTCGGCGTACCGTACGGATCCCGACCGGGCATAAGGCCCGGCGGAAAACCGATAGGAGTAAAACATGGATACACTGCTTGAGGCCATTGACGTTTGCGATGTCGATGGCTTTTGCTTTGGAAACTACACGGACGAGGAGGCCGGCACCGGTTGCACCGTAATCGTGGCACCCGAGGGCGCCACCGGCGGCGTTGACGTTCGCGGCGGTGCCCCAGCATCGCGCGAAACCGACCTGCTGCGACCCGAGAACACCGTCGACAAGGTCCACGCCGTCTGCCTTTCGGGTGGATCGGCCTTTGGCCTCGAGGCTGCAAGCGGCGTCGCTCGCGAGCTTGAGAGCCGCGGCATCGGCCTTCCCGTCGGCCCCACGCAGGTGCCTATCGTGTGCTCCAGCTGCATCTTTGACCTCGCTTTTGGCGACCCCACCGTGCGCCCCGACATCGAAGCCGGCATCGCCGCCGTACGTGAGGCGCTCGACAACACCCCCACCACGCTCGAGCAGGGTAATGTGGGTGCCGGCACGGGTGCTACCGTAGGAAAGCTCATGGGCCCTGCCACCTGCATGAAGGCCGGCCTTGGCACTGCCGCCGTGGCGCTCGGTCCCGTTAAGGTAGGCGCCGTGGTTTCGGTCAACGCCTGCGGCAACGTGGTCGACCCCTTCACCGGCGAGTGGGTCGCCGGCATGCGCGCCTCCGCCGATAGCGACCAGATTATCGACATGGAGCTCGCAGCCTTTGCCGCCGCCGGATCCATGCAGATGCCGCTCGACCGCACCAACACCACCATCAGCTGCATCGTCACCAACGTTGAGCTCACCAAGGCTCAGGCCACCAAGGTGTCCCAAATGGCCGCAGACGCCTATGCGCACGCCATCCGCCCCACGCACACCACCAACGACGGCGACACCATCTACACCCTCGCCAGCGGCAAACTAGACGCCCAGGCAAGCGCCGCCGTTCCCCTAGACCTGCTGGGCATGCTCGCCGTAAGGGCCCTACAGACCGCCATCGTAAACGGAGCCAAAACCGCCAAAACCTCCCACGGCATCCCCGGCGCCGCGAAGTAATCTCACTCGTCCGTCGGCCGGAGGCGGGCGGGCATTACGTTTGCTGCTCTACAGTCCTATGCAAAACGAAGGCCACATTAAGTGGCCTTCTTTGCATGCGGAACTCGCGACAAACGTAACGCCCGCCTGCCTCCGGCCGACTACCAACCAAAATCTTTTCAGCCCAGGCCCCTGTGTACCGCGCGTCTAAGATTTTCATATTCAAATAACCTGACAATCGATTCTTATAGCAGAGGCCCCTTGGCCTTTAGTTTGATACAAGTTCCGCACGAGCCGGAAAGCACTTAATGTGCTTTCCGTGCGAGCAGGACTGTTCGCAGTAGCAAACTAAAGGCCAAGGGGCCCAGTCAACCTATCAGCAGCGATTACTCAACAGCTAGTTGAATTTGAAGATCTTTGAGGCAAGACGGTATAGGCCGAGTGTGGTTTTGTCTCCGGCACGACCGCGGAGGTTAGTGAAGAAGCCGACCACGCCGTAGCGAGCACGACGATACATGCGCTCATCGTACTCCTTCAGGTCCTTCCACAGCGTCTTCAGGCGCTCATCGGCACAATCTTCCTCGGAAAGCTTGGTGAGCACCGAGCAAATCGCCATCATCATGGTGAAGTAGCCCATCATGTACGAACGCAGACGCGAGGACTCAACGTCCTGGTACAGGTGGAACGATTCCATCATGATGCGCGTTACGTGGAACTGCTGACCCAGGCGCTTGACCATCGTGGCCTCATTGACGCTCTGGCCCTCGCGACCGATAAAGTAGCGATAGAGGTCGATGTCGGCGTAGTACATGGTCTTGCAGCGCGGCAGCGGCACGTATGCGTAGATATTATCCACGTAGAACGTGTGTGCCGGCATAGGCAGATTGGACTCACGCAGCACATCGGTGCGATAGCACAGGCTGTGCATAAGCAGGTTCTGATCGGGACGGAAGTGTCCGATCTGGTCCCAAGAGAAAATCTTTTTGCGCGGCAGGGCAAACTTGTAGCCAATAGCGGTATGCGTGCCCTCGTAAACCTTCTCGTACACGTAGTTCGAGATAAACAGGTCGACGCGCTGGTCGCGCTCCTCAAAGCCACGCAGAATCGACAGCATGGTCGAAAGCGCCGCACCGTCGAGCCAGTCGTCCGAGTCAACGACCTTATAGTACGTACCATGCGCCTCACGCAGGCCCGAGAGGACGGCGATACCGTGGCCGCCATTCTCCTGGTGTACCGCGCGGATGATTCCAGGATAACGGGCCTCCCACTCGTCGGCCTTGGCGGCCGTCTCGTCCTTGGAGCCGTCGTCCACCACGATAATCTCGATATCGGTGGCGTAATTGCTCCCCTCCAAGATGGAGGTGATGCAATGGTCCATATCCTTGGCGGCGTTATACGAGGGAATACCGAATGTTATGACTTTATGCATGGCAGGCGATAATCTCATCCGAAAGATCGAGGGCAGAATTGGTCACGGCGTCCATATCGTAGTAACGATACTCGGCCAGACGACCCACTGGGTGGAAGTTCGTCAGGTTCTGAACGCGCTCAAGATAGCGCTCGTAGAGCTCACGGTTCTCGGGCTCCAGGATGGCGTAGTACGGCGTCTCGCCCGAGCCGGGCGTATATGCCTTGGAGTACTCCTTCATGATGGTGGTCTTGCCGGGCAAAACCTGACCGGTCATGTTCTTGAACTCGGTGATGCGCGTATAGTCCTCGCTCGTGGTGTAGTTGACGGTGCCCACGGGCTGGAACTGGTCCATATCGAGCGTCTCGAACTTCATATCGAGCGTGCGGTACGGCAGAGCGCCCAGGTCGAGGTTGAACAGCTCGTCGAGTGGACCGGTGTAGACGATCTCGCCACCATAGACCTTGCCGTCGATCTTGACGGTGGTCTCGTCGATTTCAAAGAGGTCACGGGCGTCTACGTCACAGAATACGTCGATCAGATCGTGATCGAGCATATGCTCGAACAGCGCGGTATAGCCGTCCTGCGGCATGCCCTGGAAAGGAGCCTGCGGGAAGTAGCGATCGTCATCGCCCACAAAGACGGGAACGCGGCCGGTGATCGAGGGGTCGATCTGGTCGGGCGTCTGGCCCCACTGCTTCATGGTGTAATGCAAAAAGACATTCTCGTAGACATAATCGGCGACCTCGGCAAGATCCGGGTCGTTCTTCTTGCGCAGCTCCATAATGGGCACCTTGACGTCCTTGCCAAAAGTCTCCACGAGCTTTTGGTACAGCTCCTCGCCGCACTCATCGCCAAAGGCGAGCTTGAGGCTCGCGTGGTTAAAGGGCACGGGCATAAGGGTGCCGTTGATGTTGGCGAGCACCTTGTGCTGGTAGTCCGTCCACTTGGTAAAGCGCGACAGGAAGTTATGGACGCGCTCGTTAAAAGTGTGATAGATATGCGGACCGTACTCGTGGACCAGGATTCCGGCCTCGTCAGCGCAGTCGTAGGCATTACCCGCGATGTGGCCGCGACGCTCCAAAACGGCAACACGATAGCCGATAGTTTCGGCAAGACGGCGGGCGCAAACGGCACCGGCATAACCGGCGCCGACAACGATCATGTCATACGCACCGGCATTAAAGCCTTCAGGCAGGCCTGAGGTAATCTGCATCGATACTCCTTGTCAAAAGCCACACGCTTTTTAACTGGGCTTTTTCTCGAACATACGTCGAGACATATTTATCAGAGCGATTATAGCGCTAATGCGTCCTATAATGAGCTTGCCACACAAGGAAAGCTCAAGCACCGCGGCGTACATAATTGTAAGGTAAACCCGCTAGCAGCGGGTTTATTCGTGTACAGCCGAGGGCCTGGAGCTTAGCGAAACGCTTGTAAGGAGTATCATGAGCGATTTCCTAAACCGTATGAAGTCTGCCGCCAAGGCCGACCTTAAGACCATCGTCCTGCCCGAGGGCGAGGATCCGCGTACCATCGTCGCGGCAAACAAAATCATCGAGGAGGGCCTGGCCAACATCGTCATCCTGGGCGATCCCAACGAGATCAACGTCCCCGGCGCCACCGTCATCGATCCGCGCAACGCCGAGAAGCACGAGGAGTACGCGCAGAAGTTTGCCGAGCTCCGCGCCAAGAAGGGCGTTACCATCGAACAGGCTCGCGCCCAGGTGATGGACGCCACCTACTTTGGCACCATGATGGTCAAGATGGGCGACGCCGACGGCCTGGTCTCCGGTGCCTGCCACTCCACCGCCGACACCCTGCGCCCCGCGCTGCAGATCCTCAAGACCGCCCCGGGTACCAAGCTGGTCTCGGCCTTCTTCGTGATGTGCACCGACACCCCGCAGTTCGGCACCGACGGTACGCTGATCTTCGCCGACTGCGGTCTCAACATCAACCCGTCCTCCGACGAGCTCTCCGAGATCGCCATCGCCTCGGCCCACTCCTGGTCCACCTTCATGGGCAATGTTGAGCCGCACGTGGCCATGCTCTCCTACTCCACCATGGGCTCCGCCGGTGGCGAGGTCGCCAAGAAGGTCCAGGAGGCCGTGAAGTTCTGCAAGGAGAAGGCTCCCGAGCTCGCCATCGACGGCGACCTGCAGCTCGATGCCGCTATCGTCCCCACCGTCGCCCAGCTCAAGGCTCCCGGCTCCTCCGTCGCCGGTAAGGCCAACGTGCTCGTGTTCCCCGACCTCGAGGCAGGCAACATCGGCTACAAGCTGGTCCAGCGCTTCGCTGGCGCTGACGCCTACGGCCCCATCCTGCAGGGCATCGCCAAGCCGGTCAACGACCTGTCGCGCGGCTGCTCTGCCGACGACATCGTGGGTGTCGTGGCCATCACCGCCGTCCAGGCTCAGATGGCTGAGTAGCGGACATACCCCCTCGGAACCCTACAGGGTAAAGCTCTGAAAACGTCCTCGGACATGTCGGAAGCCCCCGCTGCGCACTACGTGCGGCGGGGGCTTCCTCCGTCCTGCGGAATGTTTTCAGAGCTTTACCCTGTAGGGTCCCTGCCGCTACGAAGCATTCAGGGCATCTGGAGTGGACGGCGGCTTGGCTACGAGCTGGAGCTGAGGATCTGAATGGATGGGTGTCGTTGCTGGGAGCGCAGGCGTTACTGGTAATGATAACTTTGGGACTGAAATTTCCGCCTGCCAGCAAAAAGGCCTCGCGAGCTGTTGCTCGGGAGGCCTTTCGTTTACATGCAAACGGGTGCACTAGTTATTCGCGGTCAGACGCTCGACGTCGTGGGCGATCATGTATTCCTCGTCGGTGGGGATGACCATGACCGTGACGGCGGAACCGGCGGCGCTGATGACCTGTGGGCCGTTGCCCACGGCCTCGCGGTTCTTGTTGTTGTCGATGCGCACGCCCAGCCACTCAAAGCAGTCGCAGAAGGCCTTGCGGATCGACCAGTCATTCTCGCCGATGCCGGCGGTAAAGGTAATGGTGTCCACGCCCGCCATGGAGGCAATCATGGAACCAGCCTGCTGCATGGCCTTGTATGCGAACATATCGAAGGCGAGCAGGCAGCGCTCGTCACCCTCGGAAGCGCGCGTACGAATGTCACGGGCATCGTTGGAGATACCCGAGATGGCAAGCAGACCGGACTGCTTGTTCATCATGTCGTCGACTTCCTGGTAACTGTAGCCGCCCTCGCGCTGCAGATAGCACACAGTGGCCGGGTCGATGGAACCGCAACGGGTACCCATCATCAGGCCGTCGAGCGGTGTGAGACCCATCGTGGTGTCGCGGCACACACCATCCTCGATGGCGGCAAGCGAGGCGCCGTTGCCCAAATGGCACGAGAGCAGGCGGTGGCAGCGCGAGCCCAGAATCTCCTTGGCCATCATCCACTCGTAGCGGTGGCTCGTACCGTGGGCGCCGTACTTGCGCACGTGGTACTTGTCGCACACGTCCTTGGGCAGCGCATAGGTGTAGGCAACCTCGGGCATGGTCATGTGGAACGAGGTGTCGAAGACGGCCACGTTGGGCAGCTCCGGATACTTCTCGCGGCAATATTCGATTGCCGCGGCCTCGCCGTAATTGTGCAGCGGGGCGAGCGGTGCCACCTCAAGAATCTTAGCCATGACCTCATCGTCGACGACCGCGGAATCATCGAAGTGCCAGCCACCCTGAACGATACGGTGGCCGATGCCATCGATCGTAAAGTCGGTCTTCTCGAGCTCCTCGAGCACGCGCGCAATGGCGCAGCGATGATCGGGAAAAGGAATCTCCTCGGTCAGCTTGGCACCACCGTTCTCGGAGTGGCCAAAGATGCCCATCTCCGAGCCGATACGCTCGCAGTTGCCCTTGGCGAAAACCTCGCGGGTATCGGTATCCAAAAGCTGATATTTAAGGCTCGAGCTGCCGGCGTTGACAACAAGTACGTTCATGAGACTCCTTCGTGATTACAGTACGGTCGGCAAACCTATAAGGCGGCCGTACCCTTAATAAGAAGTTATCAGAATCCAATAAATAGCTATTAAACTCTTCGCTCAAAGAGCGTAAAAGGGGGCTGAACGGCACAAGGCCATCCAGTCCCCTCCCCTTGCATCAATTACTTGCCGTTGACAATGCGCTCGACGTCGGAAGCGATCATGAACTCCTCGTCCGTGGGGATGACGAAAATCTTGACCTTGGAATCCTTGGCTGACAGGCACCAAGCGCCGTCGCCGCGCAGAGCGTTGCGGGCATGGTCCATCTTGACGCCCATAAAGGCCAGACGGTCGGCCACGCCAGCGCGGACGGCCGGAGCGTGCTCGCCGATGCCGGCGGTAAAGACCAGGGTGTCCATGCCGCACATGGAAGTGGCCATCTCGGCGGCCTTGGCGGCAATCTTGTAGACGAACATATCGAAGGCGAGCTGGGCCTCGGGGTCGCCGGCGGCGGCGAGCTCCTCAACGTTGCGGCAGTCGTTGGTCTTGCCACCGGTCACAGCCAAAAGACCGGACTTCTTGTTCATCATCTCGTCGACCTCGTCGAAGGTGTAGCCGCCTTCGCGCTGCAGGTAGCACACGGTGGCCGGGTCGATGGAGCCGCAGCGGGTGCCCATCATGACACCGTCGAGAGGCGTCAAGCCCATGGTGGTGTCCATGCACTTGCCGTCCTCGATGGCGCACAGGGAAGCGCCGGAACCGATGTGGCACACGACGACCTTGCGAGCCTCGCCGTTGGTCATCTCGGCAACCTTCTTGGAGATGTAGCGGTAGCTGGTGCCGTGGGCGCCGTACTTACGGATGTGCAGCTTGTCGCAGACGTCCTTGGGCAGGGCGTAGGTCTTGGCGACCTCGGGCATGTTGAAGTGGAAAGCGGTGTCGTAGACCGTGACGTTGGGCAGGTCGGGATACTGCTCCAGGCAGTACTCGATAACGTTGGCCTCGGGGTTGTTGTGCAGCGGGGCGAGCGGAGCGACCTCGCGGATCTTGGCGAGGACGTCCTCGTCGACGAGAGAGGAATCGCCAAAGTACCAACCGCCCTGAACGATACGGTGGCCAATGCCCTCGATCTTGACGCCGTTGGCCTCGAGGTCCTTCAGGACGACCTTGATGGCGACCTTGTGGTCGGGGAACTCGATGTTCTCGGTCACCTTCTTGGAGCCGTTGGCAGCGTGGGTGAAGGTACCGCCGGTAAAGCAGACGCGCTCGCAGGAGCCCTTTGCGGACACCTTGTGGAACTTGGTATCGATGACCTGATACTTAAGGGTCGAAGATCCTGCGTTGACGACCAGAACGTTCATGTGTCTCCCTACTAACAGGCGGTGTGGCGCCGCCAGGTTACATACGCTTCAATAATAAACCCAAACGCCCTCGCGCTCGGGTTTATTGCGTTGATATATAAGTTATCGATGCCCAAATACTCACGGCCTTTGACTTGTAAGACGAAATAGCTCGGGGATATACACCAGGGAAGAAATCCCGAGCGCAACGAGCAATACGACTCGAATGCCCGCAACGCTACTCAACACAGCGTTGAGCAGATAGAAAAGAACGGCACCCACCGCCACCATCTGGCTTTGAACCGAAATCAGTGAACAGCGCATCGAAGAATCGGCAGCATTTTGAAAAATTGAGTATTTGATTGGGGCAAACAACGAGTACGCAACCGTCTGCAGCACATAGAACACGGGCAGCAAATTAACCGGAGTAAGGGGAATCAAAAACAAAGCTGTCAATACTAAGCGAATGATGCCGCAAATACGCGCAAAACGGCCCTTGTCGACACGAGTAATCGCGCTGGGCACAATAAACCCTATGGAGGCGGAGACAAGGAGCTGGACCGCAATGGTCACGCCCGAAGCGACGGCATTCATTCCGCGGCCTGCAAGCAACAGTGAGAAGAAGTCTTCCAGGGCGACGAAGGCAAATGCCTGAGAACAGTCCATGATGAACGCTGACCGAAGAACGCCATTACAGGCAATAGCGGCACCGATCATCTTCGGGCTCATTCCACGCTCAGGTATCGCCGCAGTGCCCCCTCTTCGCATCTCAGGAATGCAGATAACGACAACCAACGTCAACACCATTGCGATGACATCCGCCGAAAGACCAATGAGATATGCACCGACAGACGAAATGAAGCCGCCCACACAAGCGGAAATGGCATAAGAGGCATAGAAAACAAATCGCTCAACGACATTAAGCCTTACGAGCTGGTCCTGAGAGACGCTGTCAATGTAAATCGCTTCTATGGATCCGCTCACACATGCAACGGCAAAACCTTTAAGAGCGAACGCACCGATTAAAAGCAGGGGAGAACGGACGAGAAGCAGGGCGGCGTAGTATCCAAGCATTCCCACGACGCCAACGAGACCGCTTGTCTTTCGTCCAAACCTATCAGCAATATAGCCAGTGGGAACTTCAAGGATGAACTTGCTCACTTGATATGCAATCATCATGCTAGAAATCGATACCATCGAAAGTCCGACGAACTCAAGGTAGACAGTTAGAAAATACAAGATGGTGCTGAAGTTCGACAGAAAAACGAACGTCATATAAAGCAAGACCGTACGGTTTTTCATGCTCCACCCTCCAAGAGTCAGCAATCTAAATCGGAATCTTGGAAAAGCATGAGGGCAAAGCTGTCAGCTATGTGTTACAAGGCGTCAATAATCACTTGATGCCTCGAAGCCAATTAATCTCACGAAGCAAGATGACGCAATAGGTGCAGAAAAACCGTCTGGTGTCGATCAGTCCAGGCATTTTGTCGATAGCAAAAGTAGATGGGCAAGGCTACGTCACGCGAACCTTCAATGGAGCACTCGCTCACTTCCAATACATCTGATGCGAGAGAAGAGCCAGAAAAACTCAATATCAATCCCCCGGCTTGAAGAAACTCAGTCTGCGCCCTGTTTCCGTATTCAACATCACGGAAGCGAAAATTGACGAGCTGGGCTTCGGGACATTGATTGATTGCATTGAGACAGGGTGACAAATTAATGGGAACAGCGAGCCTGCCGCCCAGTAACTCGCGAATGGTCATGGCTCCCACAGATTGATGACCCGCTGGGCATGAAAGAACCTTGAGCTCCTTTTCACCCAAATATTTTGAAGAAAGGACGCTGTCCCGTGGTTCCTCGAATGAGATAGCCGCATCCGAAATGCCAAGCACAAGTGATTCAAAGCATGTGGCCGTTGGCTGATGCCACACATCAAGGTGAATCTGAGGGTGCGAGCGTTCAAACGAGTCATACCAGCTTTCGGCAAAAAGGCGCCCCCGCCCATGAAGGCAGGGGGCGTAAAGACGAAAGTGGCCATCGGGCGAAACGCCGTCGCCCCTCGATTGAGCGTACTTTTTGAGATCGTCGACTTGCGCCAGGATCACGCGCGCACGACGCGCAAATTCTCTGCCCGCCGGAGACAAAACAGCCTCCCCCGCCGATCGGTCGAGCAAAACAATCTGATACTCAGATTCCAGCTTTTTGATTGCCGACGAAACGGCCTGCGGACTCACATGAACGGCGCGAGCTGCTTTGCGCACGCCGCCATAGTTCGCTACCGCTTGAAGGTATTCGAGTTGAGAAAGCTGCATAGATTACTCCAAAGGCAGCCAAGTCGACGGGCCAAGCGCCCTCAGATGAGGTTCTCGCCCAGGTTTTTGCCGCCGAGGACGTGCATGTGGAAGTGCATGACGGTCTGGCCGGCGTTGACGCCCTTGTTGGAGATGACGCGGAAACCGTCCTCCAAGCCCTTGGCCTTGGCAACCTCGTGGATGGCGTGGGCTATGGCGCCCATGGTCTCGGCCGGCACGTTGTCGGCGATGTCGCTGTAGTGCTTCTTAGGGATCACGAGCGTGTGGACCGGCGCCTGCGGGTTGAGGTCGTCGAAGGCGATGACCTGGTCGTCCTCATAGACAACGGTCGAGGGGATCTCGTGGTTGGCAATTTTACAGAAGATGCAATCGCACATAGCTGGTTCCTTTCTTACAGACCAAGGTAATTATATTTGGTCAAGATGCTTAGAACGAAAGGTTATCATCGGTGTTGGCGGCCTCGCCGTCGGCGAGCACGTCGTTGCCGTCGACGTCCTTAAGGAGCACCGAGACCTTCTGCTCGGCATCGGACAGGCGGGTGCGCAGGCTTTTGAGGAGCTCGACGCCGCGGGTGTAGCTCTCGAGCGACTCCTCAAGCTCCATATCGCCCGACTCCAGGCTGCGGATGATGAGCTCCAGCTCCTGCGAGGCCTGCTTGTACGTAAGCTGCTCGACCGGGGTCTTCTCTGCCATATCTGTTTCCTTTCCTAAGGGTCTATCACTGCGAAACGCGGTCTACTCGACCGTATCGACCGTTGCTGCCACGTTGCCGTCTGCCATGCGCACGCGAATGGCGTCGCCAGGCTTAAAGGTCTTGGCACTCGTAGCCACACCATCATCGCTGTACGCGATGGAATAGCCGCGAGCAAGCACTTTGAGCGGCGACAGGGCATCGAGCGACGCTGCCGCACGGCTGAGGTCGGACGCTGGCTTGCTGAGCATCGTGCGCCCTTGATGCTCTAGGCGGGAACTCGCAAGCGTGAGCGCATGGCGCTTACCACCGAGCCCCGAGGTGCTTGTAATCAGACGCTCGGGCAAGCGCTCAAAGTTGGAGCGGAATGTCCCGACCGAGCGTACTATGGCGCCCGACAGGCGATCGGCAGTCAGCGCAAGCTCCGATTCGCGACGCTCGACCATAAATGTGGGGTCGTTGAGGCACGGGCGACACGCAGCGGCATCGAGCGCATCACCCAAGCGAGCCGTATAGGTATCCCAGGCACGGCGACCGCGCTGATCGAGCATCTCCAGGTCGACCTGGGCCGACCCAATCATCGATGCCATCGCGGCACCCAGACGCTGATGGCGCGCCTCGAGCACATCGGCCAACTCCGTCATAGCCGGCGCCACCGATTCTGCCGCCGCCGTGGGCGTGGAGGCGCGTCGGTCGCTCACCATGTCGCAAATCGAGGTATCGGGCTCATGGCCAATGCCGGTCACCACGGGCACAGGACAAGCCGCCACCGCGCGGGCAAGCTCCTCGTCATTAAAGGTCATGAGGTCCTCAAAGGAGCCGCCGCCGCGCACCAGCAAAATACAGTCGGGCGCCGGCGTAATGGAAGCGGCGCGGCGCAAGCCATCAATGAGCTCGGCCGGCGCACCCTCGCCTTGAACCTTGGCGCCCACGCAGACAAGCTCGACGAGCGGGTTGCGACGGCGCAGCGTACGCTTGACGTCGTCGATTACCGCACCGGAAAGCGAGGTGACGACCGCCACGCGTGAGCAAAACACCGGGATGCGGCGTTTGCGGGACTCGTCCATCAGTCCCTCGCGGCGTAGCTTTTCGGCCAACTGCGCCACCTGTTGACGCAGCAGACCCTCCCCCGCCAGCGAAAACGAGCGAGCGACAAAGCTCATGCGGCCCGTGGCCTTATAGAGATTGAAGCTGCCCTTAAAGCTCACCTGCATGCCGTCACGCAGATCGAAGGTACGCTTGAGATAGGCGCCCTTCCAGATGATGCAGTCGACGGCGGCCGAGTCGTCTTTAATCTGGAAGTAGCAGTGGCCGCTTCGGGCATTGGGACCACGGAAACCCGTGACCTCGCCCAGGACGGTCAGTTGCGGAATAGCATCGAGCGCACCGGCGGCGATCTCTACCGCCTGGCTCACGCTGAGCTCTTTACGCTCTTGCTCGTCCGAACCGTCGAACTCGGCGGAAACGGCATTGCCGGTTAGATTCCAGCCTGCCACGCAGCCTCCTTTCGTCATCGTGCACAAAGGCTCTGGCCCTGCGCAAATTCAAGTCCAACACATAGTACAGCGCCGCGGGGACACTAATCCCCGCGGCGCCTGTCGGTCCAATTTGTTATCGGTCGGAGTTTCTGCTGTAGCGAGCCATCAGATAGAGCAGCTGAATAATCGAGGTGAGCGCCGCCGCCACGTAGGTAAGCGCGGCTGCCGTCAAGACCTTCTTGGCACCGTTGACCTGCTTGGAGCTCATGCCCGACTGCTCAATATACGCCACGGCGCGCCGACTAGCATCAATCTCGACCGGTAGCGTAACCAGTTGGAACAGCACGCTAAACGAGAAGAAGATCAGTGCGAGGGTCGTGAGTCCCGCGATGTTCATAAACAGGCCCATGAGCAGCACGATGGTCCAAGTGTTCTGGGTAAAGTTGACGACCGGCACGAGGGCGGTGCGTACCTTCATCATGGCATAGCCGCTTTGACGCTGCGCGGCATGGCCTGCCTCGTGACAAGCGACAGCAACGCTTGCGACCGAGCCGCCCGAACGGTTGGAATCCGACAGATACAGGTTATTGTCCTGCGGGTTGTAATGGTCGGTAAGCTCACCAGCGACGCCCTTGATACCCACGGCATTGCAGCCGTTGGCGTCGAGCATGCGGCGAGCGACCGTGGCACCCGTGTCGCCGTCCGAGCGAACCTTGGACCACGTCTTGTACGTCGAATTGATATAGCTCTGCGCAGCAAGGCCAAGCACCGTGCAGACAAGAACAACCAGCAGGTACAGCGGGTCGATGCCAAAGCCATATCCATAGTAATAGGGCATGCGAATTCCTCCAAATCGAGTTACACGTTGGAGGCATTCTACCCACTCGCCCAGCAGGCAAATCAACATCGATGTTTTGGCAATGTCAGCGAAAACGGCCGAGAGCGAGCAAGGTGACGTGAAAGAGAAGCGACGCGTACTTTGGTACGCGAGCGACGATTGAACGTCAGATTGCCGCTCTCGGCCGTTTGCAGCGTCGAGCTGTTACGCGGTTTGGTAAAACCGCGTAACTATATACCTATAACAACTCAATCTTTCCGTCCTTCACGGTGAGCCCCATATTGCCGGAAAGCAGATCGTCCAGACGCGAGCCCACAAGCTCAAAACGCCAGCCTTCACGCAGGGGGCTCTGCTCGGGATGCTCAATGTAGTCAGCCAGGTCATCGCGCGAGGCAATGACCGAGGTCGCCACTCCCGAGCGTTCGGCAACCAGGCGGATGAGCGCGTACATGAGGTCGGTCACGCTCTCCAGCTCCGGCGAAATCTGGCGATGCCCACGCAACATGAGCGGCAGGCGATCGTGCGGGCAGCTCGCACCGCGCTTGATGGCCATGAGCGCACCGTCCACGTCGCGCTCCCCCAGCTGATCGGTACCGCGAATGCTACGGAACTCCTCAACGCGCACGGGATTGCGCTTAACGAGTGCAAGCAGCGTGTCATCGGACATGACCCACTTGCGCGGGATGTTACGGCGCTCGGCGCGATCCTCGCGCCAGGCGGCGAGCTCGCGCGCGATGCCCAACTGGTGACGGCTGCACGAATTGATGCGTTTGACCTTACGGAACGCCTCGTGGCGATCGGCGCGATAGTGCGACTCGTCAGCCAGCGGGCGAAGCTCGTCGAGCACCCAGTCCACGCGGCCCAGCTCGCGCAGGCGGCTCATCATCTCGGTATAGGCGACGATCAGGTACTTGACGTCATCGATCGCGTACTCAATCTGCTTATCGGTCAGCGGGCGACGCGACCAGTCGGTCAGCGACTCGGTCTTGGGCAGCGAGACGCCGCAAAACGTCTGCACGAGCGCGCCGTAGGAAATCTGCTGGCGCTCGCCCAAAAAGGCGGCGGCCACCTGCGTGTCAAAAATCGGACGCGGCAGCACGCCTACGGTATGAAGCATAACTTCCATGTCCTGCGAGCAAGCATGGAACACCTTGGTCACGCTCTCGTCGGCCATGAGTTCGGCCAAGGGAGACAGGTCGTCGATCACCAGCGGATCAACCGCGACGCTCTCGGCAGGAGTGGCAATCTGGACCAGGCACAGGCGCGGATGGAACGTGCGCTCGCGCAAAAACTCGGTATCGACGGCAATCGCGTCAAACTCACGGGCGCGCTGACAAAAGTCGAGTAGAGCCTGATGTGTGGAAATGTACATATCAACCCATCGAATAAGGTTAGGCCCGAAAAACACGGGTAGGATATCGGCATTGCCTTACAACTATACTCGGTTAGTCACAGAACGGGAACGTAAGTATGCGCTGCCTTATCATCCACAACCCGGCATCGGGCCCCAGCTCAGATGAAATCTACGCGTTCACGCACGCCCTCGCGCAAGGCGGCGACGAGGTCGTGATGCGTTTTATCGGCGATGGCATGGAGCCCGAGGACGCCGTGGCAGACGTGCGCGAGTTTGATCGCGTGGTGATTTCGGGCGGCGACGGTACCGTCTCCAACGTGCTCGACCAGATGCGCGGATGCGGTGTCCCCACGCTCGTCTTCCCCTCCGGCACGGCCTGCCTGTTCTTTAACAACATCGGTAATGCCCCCGAGGCAGCGGCGCTTGCCAAGGCTTGCCGCGCCGGTCGCACGGTCAAAGTGGACATGGGCGAACTCTTTTGGCTCGACGGGAACGGCAACGAGAAGCGCCACGGCTTTATCATCATCGCCGGCTCGGGCTTCGACGCCGAGATCATGATGAAGGCCGCCCCCACCAAAAACGATATCGGCGAGATCGCCTATTTCCTGTCGGCGCTCGCCACACCCAACCCCACGGTGGCGCACTTTACGATTGAACATGACGGCATTGTCGAGGAGCTCGATGGCATCTGCTGCATGGCCGGCAACACCTCGGTTATCCAAAACGACATCAACCTGTTCCCCGATTGCCGCATGAACGACGGCATGGTCGACATCGCGGTCATCGAACCCGTGCGCACCGTTCAGCTGCTGCCTACTGTGATCACCGCTGCGCTTGACCCCGCCGGCAAGGTGCTCGGCCGTCCGCAGTTCAAGATCATCCAGACCAAAGAAGCCAAGATCACCTGCACCCCGTCGCTGGGCATGCAGTTCGATGGCGAAATCATCTCCAGCAACTCGGGCGTCTTTGGAGCCCGCGCACTTCCGCAATGCCTCGACCTCATCGTCGACGAATTCTCCCCACTCGGAAAATAGGAGGACCCCATGAACGACAATCCCCTGATCGGCTTTATTGTCATCGTCTTGGCCATGCTCGTCGGTTACGCCATCAACGTGATTCACCGCCGAAAGAAGTAAATCCACATTGGTATGATATTCATCCAGTTATCGACTCTCCCGCTGTTTATGCAAATCCTAAACAGCGGGAGAGTTTTCTTTTTGACCGCCGTCTAATGCTTTATTCAGCTACAGTAAATGCAGGGTGCCTTTATTTAACTAAAGCCATAAAATGAGTATTATTATCCGTTCATCGTATATTTCTTCACGCTCATCGAGCAAAGGCTGTTGTCGAGTGAATACTCTTTACACTTCCTTTAGGCTAGTAGATGTATTTATTAGCTGAAACTCCGTACGGTTTCGCGGGGTTTCAACAGTTGGGAGGGATTATGAGGTTTACTCATCCTGTCAACACGCTCAAGAAGCTCGGCTGCGGCCTTGCGTTTGGAGCAGCGGCTATCATGGCCATGCCGACTTCGGCACTCGCCTGCACCCAGATCTACATGGGCAGCAAGCTCACGGCAGACGGCAACACGTACTACGGCCGTTCCGAGGACTTCGGTCCGCGCTACATCAAGCACTTTGGCATTGAGCCCGCACACAAGGACGGCAACGAGTACACCTCGGTCGAGTCCGGTTTTGAGTACAAGTCCAAGGGCGCAACCTACCGCTACACCTTCGTTCGCGACAACCCCTCGCAGTGGGAAGATCGCTACGACGCATATTCCGAGGCAGGCATCAACGAGAAGGGTGTCTCCTGCTCTGCCACGTTGAGCACCTCCTATAACGAGAAGGCCGAAGAGGCCGACCCCATCACCGAGGAGACTGGCATTGGCGAATACAACTACGCCAGCGTCATTCTGGGCGAGAGTGCCACGGCCCGCGAGGGTGTCGAGCTCCTCGGCAGCCTGATTGACGAGCAGGGCGTCTGCTCCAACGACCAGATCATCATTGCCGACAACAACGAGACCTGGTTGTTTGCAGCGCTTTCCGGCCATCAGTGGATCGCCATGAGGCTCACTGACGATATCGCCTCGCTCAACCCCAACATCGGCAACCTCACCTATGACGTCGACCTCGACGACACCGAGAACTGCCTCCACTCCGAGGGCATCGAGTCTATGCCTAAGGAGAAGGGCTTTGCCGAGTACACCGACGGCAAGTTCGACGTCGCCAAGACCTACGGCGAGGAGATTGGCGAGGCCGGCATGCACCAGTGGTCGCGCTATATCCAGGGCCGCGATTACTTCATGGCTCCGCTTGCTGAGGGCACCGACTACAAGATCGTCAAGGACGAGCGCGAAGACGCTCGCGCGACGACCGGCGCCCTGGTCCACGAAATGCAGCCGCTGTTCTTTACGCCCGGCAAGTCCGACTGGAACACCTTTGAGATGATTCGTTCCTTCGCCGCTCGCGGCGAGAATGTCGCCGGCCTCAACGCCAACACCGACGGCGCGTATGCCATCGGCTCCAACCGCAACACCGAAATCCACACCTTCCAGATCCGTCACGGCATGGACCCCGAGATCGCGACCATCCAGTGGGAGATGCTCTCCAACGCCGAGTTCTCCGTCGCTATCCCCCTCTATTCCGCACTGCTCACCGAGGTCAGCCCCTACTTCAGCGATCAGGATGTCTCCTTCGATCACTGCGAAGAGGAAGACGTCGTGAACAACGAGGAGCCCAAGAACTCCATCAACTACGTCCTCATGGACATCAACACGCTCGCCTATGAGAACCGCGACCACTGCGCCACCGGCGTCCGCGCCTATCTCGACGCCCTGCAGAAGGAGCTCATCGAGCAGAACCTGACCGTCGACGAGGCCATGCAGGCCGAAGAAGGCACCGAAGCCCGCACCGCCCTGGCCAACAAGGCCGGCAAGGCTGCAACCAAGAACACCTATGTTAAGTGCAAGGCCATGCTCGAGGAGATGCGCGACTACCTCCAGGAGGGCGATTTCTCCGAGGAGTTCGTCCCGAGTGACTACGATGCTGACAACGACTGCCTGGTCGAGTCCATCACCTACGCCGACGAGGCCCTTTCCGATGAGGACGTGGCCGAGCCCGAGGCCGAAGAGGAAGAGGTCACCGAGGAGAAGTCCGAGGGCAACAACATGGCCGCCATGGCCGTTGGCGCCGCCGTCATCATCGGTGTCTGCGCCTACGTGATCTATCGTCGCAAGAAGGCCTAAGGCCCTCATGTCTTAGCTGAGCGGACAAGGCAGCAATGGCAGCCTCGCCCGCTTAGCCCGCTCTTTTGACCGGCGGGAAACCCGCCTGAAATCTTTTCAAAAAAGATTTCCCCGCACACACTTCGCTGTGCTATAGTGCAGCGCAACAGCAACTAGGTGCGACCGCGCCACGGCATCACGAAAGGAGCCACCAACATGAAGAACACAATGAAGTCTCTCAACAACTGGTGGTGGCGTGATGCGAATACGATCGGTCGACAGTGAGTCCCTCACGCCTGTTTTTGCGCTCTAGGTGATTGGAAGGCCTCCGGTTTCGACCGGGGGCCTTTTTCTATCTCGAGCCCGATCGCATTCGCATCACGCGCCTCCGCTTTTCTCTTGCAATCCCCTTCCGAAAGGATTTTCACCATGTCTCAGAACACCACCGCCACCCAGCCCCGCACCGTCCAGACCGCCGATCGCGGCAAACTCGATGTCCGCGCCCTCGTCCTGCTCGCCATCCTGCTCGCCGCCGGCTTCATCCTCAACTTCACCGTCGGCAAGGCAATCTCAGGCATCTCGGGCGGCATGATCAGCCCCGAGTTCATCATCTCGGCCTTCTGCCTCACCATCCTGGTCGTTCGCCCCAACATCGGCCAGGCGCTCGTCATTGGCCTCATCTCGGCTGCCGTAATCCAGATCACCACTACTTCGCCGTTCGTCGATTTTGCCGCCGAGGGCATCGCCGCCATGCTCATGGCCGGCATCGTCAACGCCGCCGGCAAGAACGGTCAGGTCAAGCCCGCCATCGCCATCGTCGCAACGTTCGTGACCACCTTTGTCTCGGGCGTCATCTTCATGGTCATCAAGATGGCCATGCTCGGCGTGGTAGGCGAGCTCGCCGCCGCCATGTTGCCCGTCGTCGCCATGACCGCCGTCTTTAACGCCATTCTGGTCGGCGCCCTCTACCTGCCCATCCAGAAGGCCCTTAGGCTCAATTAACCCGCTCGGCTTTACGAGCCACCCCATCTTGGCGTTCATTCGTCGCTCGCGTACCCAAGTACGCTTCGCTCCTCTTTCGCGCCAACCTGGGGCCCCTCGTAAAGCCGTCTCCGTGCTTCACCAACAAAGACTGTCCCAAACGACTAGCTTTTGGGGACGTTCTTAAACAACTGGTCATTTAAAACTGTCCCCAATGACTATGAAAGGTATCCATGGAAACGATCATCAACGTCGACGATGTCTCGTTCTCCTATGGCACGCAGACCGAGCAGGCGCTCAGCCACATCTCGCTCAGCGTGAACAAGGGAGATTTCATCGGCATCATCGGGCCCTCGGGCGCCGGCAAGTCCACGCTTGCCGCCTGCCTGTCGGGTGCCGTGCCCCACCACTACACCGGCACGTTCTTTGGGTCCGTCATGGTTGACGGCCACGACACCTGCGAAGCCTCGCTCACCGACGTGTCGCAAATCGTCGGCAGCGTGCTGCAGGATATCGACACGCAGATGGTCGCCTCGGTCGTCGAGGACGAGATGCTCTTTGGCCTCGAGAACTTTGGCGTTCCCCACGACCAGATCGAGCAGCGCGTGAGCGAAACGCTCGAGACCGTCGGCATCAGCGACCTGCGCGACCGCGAGATCGCCACCCTCTCGGGCGGACAGAAGCAAAAGGTAGCCATCGCCGCCATCCTCGCCATGCGTCCGCGCGTCTTGGTTCTCGACGAGCCCACCGCGGCACTCGACCCCGCCAGCTCCACGTTGGTCTTCGAGACGCTGCGTGAGGCAAACCGCGCACTTGGAATCACCATCGTCGTCGTTGAGCAAAAGGTCGCCCTGCTCTCGGAGTACTGCAACCGCGTGCTCGTGCTCAACCATGGCGAAATCGCGCTGCAGGGCGAACCACACGAGGTCTTCGCGCATACCGACGAGCTCCGTGCCATCGGCGTCGACTGCCCTCGCGTCACGCGTATCTTCAATAGCCTCAAGGCCGATGGCCTGGCAAGCGGTACCCCTTGCTTGGATGTCGATGAGGCCGAGCGCCTGATTTCGGGCATTGTCGACCCCGCACACGCAAGCAGCGACATTCAGGCACCCGCCGGCTCACCGCACGCACCGTCGTTGCGCCCTCATGCCAAGGACGCCGAACCCGTACTCACCTTCGACCATGTTGAGTTTGCCTATCCCAATGGCGGCGCCGCCGTACACGACCTCAACCTGACGCTCTATCCCGGCGAGCTCGTGGGCATCGTCGGCCAAAACGGTGCCGGCAAGACCACGCTCACCAAGCTGCTCACAGGCCTGCTCAAGCCCGCCTCGGGCAGCGTGCGCGTTACGGGGCTGGACACCGCAGCCGTTCCCACGAGCCGCATCGCCCGCGAAGTCGCAACCCTCTTCCAAAACCCCGACCGCCAGATCTGCAAGGATACCGTACTCGACGAGGTCGCTTTTGGCCTGGAGCTTGCCGGCATCGACCGTGCCGAGGCTCTGCGTCGCGCTCGACTCGTTATCGACCGCTTTGGCCTGCCTGCCGATGAGGCACCTTTCTCGCTTTCGCGCGGCCAGCGACAAATGGTGGCGCTTGCCTCCGTCGTAGTTGTTGAGCCCAAGATCGTCGTGCTCGACGAGCCCACGAGCGGCCTTGATTACCGCGAGTGCATGACCGTCATGGAAACGGTGCGCACCATGGCCGAGCGCGGCTGCGCCGTGATTATGGTCTGTCACGACATGGAAGTCGTTTCCGACTTTGCCGAGCGTATCGTAGTAATGGCCGACGGTCGCATCCTCGACCGCGGCCGCACGCACGAGCTATTCTCGAACATCGATCTCATGCGGCGTGCCTACGTGGAGCCTCCCCAGGTTATTGAACTCTCGCGCCGTCTGGCACCTTCCGTCTCGCCCGCTTTTGCGCAGGTGAGCGAGGTCACCGATGTCGTTCGAATTACCAAGGAGATGGTCCACCGTGGTTAACGTCATCGACTACATGCCGGGCGATACGCTACTGCATCGTTTGAACCCCGTCGTCAAACTGGGCCTCGCCGCTGCCATCATCGTCGGCATCTTCTTGTCCGACACCTACGTGGCGCTGCTGGGCTTTTTGGCACTCACCCTTGCGCTGGGTGCCTATGCCGGCGTCGTCGACCGTCTGTTCTCGTTGCTCAAGTTGCTGATTCCGCTCGCGCTTATCATGCTGGTGCTCCAGCTAGCCTTTATGCGCGATGGCAACGTGGTGTGGGGCTTTATCACCGACACGGGCCTCACCACGGGATCGAAGGCCTGCCTGCGCCTGCTGGGCGTGGCGTTACCACTCATCCTCATGCTCATGGTGACCAAGCTCAACGACCTTGCCAACGCCTGCGTCGAGGTGCTGCACGTGCCGTATCGCTATGCCTTCACCTTTACCACGGCGCTACGCTTTGTGCCGGTGTTTGGTCAGGAGATGAACGCCATCATGGAAGCGCAGACCGCACGCGGCGTCGAGTACGACACCAAGAACCCCATCAAGAAGCTTAAGCTCATGCTGCCACTGTGCGTGCCACTGCTCATCTCGAGCGTGGGCAAGACCGATGCCACAGCCTTGGCGGCAGAACAGCGCGGCTTCTATCTGCGTACACGCGCCAGCTCGTACAAGCGCTACCCCATCAAGGGCCTGGACATCGCCGTGCTCATCGTCAGCATCGCCCTCATCGCCATCGGCTTCCTGTTCTAGTTCACCACCGACAGCAACCACCCAACGCAAAAGGCCTCGGTTCGCACCAAACGAGCCGAGGCCTTTACTGTTTCACCAGATAAAACCTACCAAAATTAACCTGTCCCTTTTTTGGCAGGTCGGAAGCTAGAGGCGGTAGGGAGCGCCGCTGCGGATGATGGATTCGCGCACCAGGACATCCATGGCATCGAGGGTGATCTCGGGCATCTCTCGATACTTCTGCAGCACCGATAGCTCGGTGCAGGCCAGAATGACACGGTCGCAGCCGCTACGGGCGAACTCCCACATCACGCGGTCGAACTTATCCATATCGGGCTCACGTCCGGCCTTCACATCATCGTAGATAAGCGACATCACATCGTTCTGACGTTTCTCGCTGGGATAGACGACCTCAACACCCGCAGCCTCGCATTCGCGGCCGTAGACGCCCGCGCCCACGGTTCCGTCGGTGCCCATGATGCCAATCTTGCGCACCGGCTCGGCCGGCATGCTCAGGTTGGGGTCGAACTCGCACTCCCCCATCACCGCACCCGCAAGGGCATAGCGCACCGACTCACGCGGCATGTGGATAATCGGCACCTTCGTAAACGACTGGATCTGGTCGTAGAAGTAGTGTGACGTGTTGCAGGGAATGGCAATGTGCGCACAGCCCAGCGACTCGAGTGCCTGGGCACACTCTTTCATGGTCGCCAGCAGCTTGGCATGCTCGCCGGTCTTAATGGCAAGCGTGCGGTCGGGCATGGTCGACTTGGAGAGCACCACCATGTCGATATGATCCTGATCGCAGGCAGCAGCCGTATGACGCACTACCTGGTCGTAGTAATACGACGTGGCCTCGGCGCCCATGCCGCCGATAACTCCCAGCTTTTCCATCGCCGCCTCCTTGGTGACGCTTGCGCAATTGCGCGTATCATACCCGCGCCCGCCCGATGTAAACCGGACGGGCGCCGCACTCATCTACTTGTAATACGTCTTGAACAGCTTAAAGTGGCGCAGCTTGGTGTGCCACATGCGCAGCCAGCGGTTAAAGACAAAGTCGCCCTTCATAAACGAAGGGTCGGCGCCCTTGCCTTCCTTGTCCAGGCGATGCACCTTAGCGCGCAGCTCGGGATCCTTGACGTACTTGTCGACGACGCCCATGGGGACGACCATCCACAGCGCCTCGTCCTGCGCCGTCACAAACTCCGGCTCAAACGGACGGTTGAACACATACTCGTCCACCACATACTTGGCAACGTTAAAGCCGCTGTTAGTGACGTAGTAGTTGCTGCGACCTTGGCGCGTGTTGAAATCGAAGAACTTAAACGAGCCGTCGCGCTCGTCGTACTTAACGTCAAAGTTGGAATAGCCCACAAAGTGAAGGTCCTCGAGCAACTTGCGCACGCCGCCCATGAGCTCGTCATTGGGCTCGGTGATGATACAGGCGTGGTTGCCGACACCGTGAGGCTGATGCTCCTCGAGCAGCACGTGACCCAGGCACATCATGCGCACCTTGCCGTTGCGGTCGGAATAACTGGTGAGCACGCGCATGTACTCGTCATTGCCGGGCACGCGATCCTGCAAGATCAGGTCGTCGGTGTAGCCGCTGGCATACGAGTCACGAATGACCTGTTCCAGCTCGGCACGGTCGGCAATCTCATAGGCCTTTTTCTGGCCCTCGAACTCGTGCTGCCACCACATGATGCCGTCAGAAGGCTTCAGAATCATCGGGTAGGGAAAATCGATCTGGTCGAGCACTTCGGCAGGCGCCTCGCCTTGGGCGTTCAGCATCGCCATGGTGAAGGTAAAGGTATGCGGATAGGGCACGCCATGCTTCTCGCACAGCTCGTAGAAGATCTCCTTCTTCTGACACTGCTCAAGCATGCTATAGGGAGCGTAAGGCGCGACGATGTTATCCGCCAACTCATGGGCATCCTTGGCCTGAGCCACGAGGGCAACATAGTTATCGCCACAGCCCACAAGGACAATCGTCTTATCGGCATGCGCTTGGGCAATGCCGTTGACGGTCCTGAGCATCACGGGCATGGTATCGATATCCACGTTGGGCGTGTAGTCGATAATCTGGCTGCGGTACGCGGGACCCGTCTGATACTTGCCAAAGACCAGACTCTTGACCTGGTACTCCTCATAGAAGGCGCGCGCCACCGAATAGGCGTTGATGTCGCCACCGAGCAGCACGGGAATGAACTCGCGCTCTGTAAACTGCAATGCCATGGAAACTTCCTATCATGAACTGCCCACACAACGGGGCGGTCTTTGCGCAACTGATTTATTCTAGCGTGCCAAGCCGCCGGCGCCCAAAGCTCCACCGTATCTATGGCAATCGACGTAATCGTCCAGCATGAAATCCGCCCTCGCCGTGATGGGACCCTGTAGTTGTAAAACCCCACGTTGAGATAGCTTTTACAGCCCAAAACACCTCTCAAACAGGGCTCTGTAACGTTAAAGTTGAACTCTATGGTTTCTCAACAATTCATCATAACTGCAGGTCAAAGCCAAAGCCTCAAGTTCAACTTGACCCTTTGGAACCTTTAAGGTTCAAGTTGAGGTCGAAAGCAGTAGTAGAATACCGTTCGAACCATAACCTACGATTGATTGCAGAGGGACTGGATGCAGCATTCGAATCATCGCGCCGCAGCGCTCATTGCGTCGAAGCCGGCTCGTATCATCACGAGCGCCGCGCTCGCCGTTGCGCTGACGGCCACGCCGATGCTCTCCCCCGTTGCGGCGTATGCCGCCTCGCAGGCAACGCAGGACCAGCTTTCCGCAGCCCAGCAGAAGATCGAAGCCGCCACGAGCGCCTACAACGACGCCCGCACCAAACTCGATGACCTGCAAAAGCAGATTGACTCCAATGAGGCAAGCATCGAGGAAATCGAGGCCAAGCTTCCCGAGCAGCAGGCCAAGGCAAGCTCCGCCATGCGCGATCTGTACAAGTATCAGAAGGGCACCAACCCCATCGTGAGCTTCCTGGTCAACGCGCAGAGCCTGGGTGAGTTCATCACGACCTGCAAATACACCAACCAGATCACGAGCTCGAGCGTCGACGAGATCGAACAGCTCAATAACATGCAAACCGAACTCGAGCAGAACAAGGCTGAGCTCCAGCAGGCCAAGTCTCAGCTTGAGGCAGAGCAGAAAAACGCCGAGGATGCGTTGGCTCAGGCCCAGCAGCTCCGCAGCGAGGCGCAGGCAAAAGCCGAGCAGGAAAATGCCGCCGAGCTTGCCAAGCTTGAGGCCGATAAGGCCGCTGCCGCCGAGAAAATCTCGGGCGAGGGCGTAAGCGGCAGCAATTCCAGCAGCCAGGCCACCAACACCAACACCACCATCGACACCACGGTGAACAACGCCAATACCGGTAGCTCCGATTACGATTCGTTCATTAATGAGTGGACGAGCCGCATCGACAATTATCTCGCCGGCTCCCCCATGGCAGGCCAGGGCTATAACTTTGCCGTCGCCGCTTGGAATACCGGTGTCGACCCCCGTTGGTCTCCCGCCATCGCCTGCATCGAGAGCACCAAGGGTGCTTATTGCGCCAATTCTTACAACGCCTGGGGCTGGAGTGCCCGTGGCGGCGGTTGGCGCAGCTTTGGCAGCTGGGGCGAGGGCATCTCCGCTCACGTTGCCTATCTGGGCGCCAACTACGGCTCCACCCTTACCCCGGCAGCGGCCAAAAAGTACTGCCCGCCCACGTGGCAGGACTGGTACAACAAAGTCGCCGCTCAGATGAACCGCATCTAAGCGCAACTGCAAAGGGCCCCAATGGGGCCCTTTTCTTTTAGGTAGCGGAGGTATCGACGACGCCGGTCGCATTGGCAATCGCGACTATGACGATCATGCATAGGAGCAGCACACCCAATGCCTTGAGCCAGAGTTTCGCGAGTTTCTTGCCGCGATGGCTGTCGAGCAGTGCGAATCGCCGACGAAGACGGCGCTTATCGAGCAGCGCAAAATGCATAAGCACCATAAGGCCATCGACAAAGAAAAAATACTCGATTATGAGAAGCCACGTCGGGTAGCTTTGGTTTGCTCCCGTGGGGTGAAAGACGGCAAAGTGACTTCCGGCAAAGAACACAAGTAGCGAGAAGCAGACGAGCGCATTCCAAATGCGCCCCAGAGACTCCGGAACGCGAGAGAGCAGACCGCATGCAGCGGAGGCGGCAGGCCTAGGAAGCCCCGCGGGGTTCTGGAGCCCTTGGAGCGTCAACACCGTCTCCGAGGCCGGAGTACGGACAGGCGCAGGTGTAGGAGGCCGCACGGGGCGGCTCAGATCGTATGCCGAGCGCGTCGCCCGTCCCAACGCTTCCGCACTCGCAAAACGCTTGGCCGGGTCGAGCGCCATCGACATGCAGACGGCATCGGCAAGTGGAGTGGGAATGCCACGCGCCTCGCATTGCTCGCGCATGTCGAGCCCTGGTTTAGGGTCGACTCCCGTCAAGCAGAAGAACAACAGGGCGCCAAGTGCGTAGACGTCGCTGCGTACACTCGTCTGCCCAAACCCATACTGCTCGGGTGGCGCATAGGGTCGCGTGCCGAACTTGACGGTGTCTGCATCGGCGCCATCGCGCCACACGCGCGCGATCCCCAAGTCGATAATCACCAGCGACGAAAACGTCAGGCCGTCATCAGGCGTATAGTTGGCACCTGTCACGATGATATTCGACGGCTTGAGGTCGCGATGGATCACCGGCGCAGACGTCTCCCCCGCCATTGCAAAACCGGCGTGGAGCTCGCCCACGGCATCGCATAGGGCAGGATACAATTCACGTGCATAATCGGGGGTGGCTCCAAGACGGTCCACCAGCGCCCCGAGCGTCTCCCCTTCGATGTATTCCATAACCACGTTGAGCTCGTCGCCCACACGACGACAATCGACGATTCTGGGCAGGTGCTCAAAACGCCTGCCTGCCCGCTGAGCGGCAAACAGACGCTCGTATCCCCCACCGATTTGAGCCGAAGCATCGATGCGTTTACGAACAAAGGGGCCGAGCGAACCACCGCCGGTCCCTTCAAAGTGCACGAGCTCGGTTGTTTCAACGGACGAGCGCTTAAGTACTCGCTCCACGCGATAGCTGTCGTCACGATCGAGCGACGCCAGGTGCTCGGCAAGCGCTGCGGTCAGCTCGTCATCGGAATATGTTGGGGTCTGAGTATCCATAGCCTCCATCATAGCGCAGGGCGCAGACACCCCATGGCATCCGCGCCCCGTTCGTTTGCATCGTTGTTCGGCAGCTCCGCCGGCTCAGATATCAGCCGCTAACTCACCGTCTCCTCGCCAAAGCGATACAGCTCCTCGTTGACCTTTTGGAGACTACACCCGCGATCGATGCAAAAGATGATAATCGCATCGCGTCGGTCCTTGCAGTTAAGGACGCTTACCCCGGCAGACGTCAGCGCACGGTTGGTCTCTTTGAGCGTCAGCGCCATCGCAAAGGCAATCTGCAGCACTTTATTGCGACTCGGATGACGCGCACCGGTAAAGATCTGATAGCCAAAGGTCTCATTGAGATCGGCCATACGAACCACGCGCGAGCGCTCCAAGCCCTTTTCCTGCAGCAGCTGCTTCAGGTAGTCCGAAAGCGACGGGGCGGCAAAGTCGTGCTCCCTGATATAGCCATCGATGTTCGGCGCATCGAGAAGCTCATTGAGCAACTCCTCGGTCAGCTTTTTATCGGGCATACGACTTCACCTCCCCCAGTGCATGCAACATGCTAGAAACCGCTTACGTCCGAACGCTCCCAGCTAGCAACCTGGTCGGGAGACACCGTACCCAGCGCCTCGAACTTCCAGGAGCCGCCCGCCTTCAGATGATTGGTGTTTGCAAGAGCCGTTCCAACCTGGTTGCCATCGGCATCATACAGAACATATTCAATCTGAATGTAGCTCTTTTCCTTGTCCGTGTTATTGGTCAGCGTGCCCGTGATCTTATAGGCAAACTGATTGGAGGTGTCTTCAGCCTCGTCAGCAATGGTATACGGTTCTTGCGGTTCTTTTTGCTCCTCAGCCTGCTGTGTCGCCTCGGCAGACTTTGCCGAATCGCTCGCAGACGAATCGGTTGAATTGCCGCCCATAGAGCCCACGGCACCGACGATAACCAGCACCACGATGATGCCCAGGACAATCTTGCCGATCGGCTTCTTTCCCTCTTTTGCCATTATTCATCCTTCCTACGATCCGGCTACCGTGCCGGCACACAGCACATCGTAGAAAGGATTGAACTTGAATTCATTAGCTGAGAGCTAAGGTTGCGATAAACGGCCAATGCAGTTATCCAAACGCCGAGCAAACGCACTTTGCGCGACCGTCTGCTGGCAGTGCATCAACCCACCGTGATGGATTCCCCGGTAAAGGCACTGATCATCAACAGGGCAAAGAACACCAGGTAGCTGACACTCAGCGGGTACGCAATGATCAGGAATACGACCCAGCCGACATTGGTTTTACCGTCGGCACGGCGTTGCCCGCGATTGCGGCAGAGCCAAATCGTCACGCCGATGGCAGTGATAAACAGTACGAGTGCCGCCGCAGCCAGCCCAGCAAACACAAACATCACGCCAATGCTCACAGCGATGACCGGAAGCAGCAGCAAACCGCATCCGCATCCACCCGGACTATATACGGCAGACTGTCGGCGTCGTTCCATCGTCACGCCACCCCCATCATCTCTGAGCACTACAGCGCAATGGCCTGCTGAACAGGAACGATCTTATCGAGTTCCGGTTCGATCCGCCTTTTCTCGGCCTCAAGGTCAAACGCCACCTGAGCGCGCAGCCAATAACCATCCGTCAGGCCAAAATAACGGCAAAGACGGAGGTCGGTGTCGGCCGTCACGCGACGTTTTCCCAAGACAATCTGCCCGATACGCTGAGCCGGAATCCCGGTCTCTTTCGCAAGGCGATATTGAGAAATGCCCATGGGAACAAGAAACTCCTCTTTGAGAAGCTCACCAGGAGTCACTGGCGACAGCAAATCGGACGAGGTCTCATCACTTGTGATAATCGACGATTTCGACATTCCAAGCCATCTCCTGTCTCCACTCAAAACAGACCCGATAGCGCTCGTTAACACGGATGCTATATTGACCGGCACGATCGCCCTTCAAAGCTTCCAGGCGGTTGCCCGGCGGAACGCGAAGATCATCAAGCGAAGCACAAACCTGCAGTTGGCGAATCTTCCTCAGCGCAACGCGCTCAAAGGGCACGAACCTCCTGACCCGCACACCCATGGCAAAGCGTTCGGTATCCTCATCTTTATACGATGCAATCATAGTATCGCCTTACGTTAGTAACGTCAAACGTTTCTATAGACTTATATCTCTATTATATCGTACGTTTGTTCGTGTTTTCTAGAACAAATAGTCCTTCACGCCTTAGTCAAGCGAAAGTAATCGTTTGTAGACATCGAGGCCTTTGAGCAGGATTTCCTCGTCAAAGAGCATGGTATCAGTGTGAAGGGCGCTCGTGGCATAGGCGGGACAGCCATCCGAATCGCTCGGGTTATCTTGGCCGGCAGGCGCGCCCGTGCCCAGCAGGAAAAACACGCCCGGCAGATGGCGCTGATAGAAGGCAAAGTCCTCGGCAATCAGCAGCGGCTCGTCCACGAGCTGTAAGTCGGGCAGAGCAGGCGCGATTCGAGCAAACAACTCGGGGTCGTTGTCGACCGGCGGATAGCCCTCGGCAAAGTCGAGATCGTACGTGCAGCCCGTTGCGGCACAGGCATCGTCCAGCACACGACGCACGCCTTCGCGCGCCCGGTCGAACATGTCGTCCGTAAACACACGCAGGCTTCCGGCCACATGGGCCTCCCCCGCTACCGCGTTACAAACCGTACCGGCCTGCAGCAGACCAAACTTACCGATACAGGGCTCGTCGGTGCCCAGCTCGTCCATCAGCTCGCGCTCGGCAACCAAAAACTTTGCTGCCGCCAACGCGGCATCGTGCGACTCCCCAACCGGCACACCATAGGTCTTAGCGATGTGGATGCTCGTACCGTGAATATGGATATGCGTCTCGCTCGAACGCGCCAGCAGCGGACCGGAACAACTCGCCAACGTGCCGGCAGGCAGATCGGGCCACACATGGAAGCCAAAAATGCGGTCGGCCCCATAGCGCTCGAATACACCACTCTCGCATACCGTCTTGGCACCACCGGTCGTTTCCTCGGCCGGCTGGAACACAAAGAGAACATTGCGCCTAATGGCGCCCGGCTGTTCGCGAATCGTACGGTCGACATACGTCGCGGCGGCAAGCGCCATGGCCATGTGTCCATCGTGGCCGCAAGCATGCATCTTGCCGGGATGCGTCGAGGCAAAGGCCGCTCCCGTCGCCTCCGCGATGGGCAGCGCGTCCATATCGGCGCGAATCGCCGTGGCATGCGCGGCGCCTGTGCCAGCGTCGAAGAAAGCACAAACACAGCTGGGACAGGGATGGGTCACTTCACAGGCAAGCGAGGCGAGCACGCCCTCGATATAGGCTATGGTTTGAGGAAGATCGAAATCGAGCTCCGGAATGCGATGCAGGTCGCGACGATAGCGACGAAGTTCTTGGAGCTCGGTCATAAAGGATCCTTTCATGGGGCATATCCATTCACACACTATTTTGATGCAGAATTATGACGCCCTTGTTTCCAGCATATCCCTGCATTTTTTAAACGTTATATACGAATACTCTTGTTTGGTAAAGTGCAACGTGGTAGGGTCTTTACCACTTGATAGAGGCGCGGGCACGAAGAGCCGCGGGCGAGCCGGCAGGCTTTGACCCCGTGGGGAGGCGAAACCCGCCGAACTGGGTTTTTCAGGCACGAAAAGCCTGGTGGGCCTGTGGGAAACACCCGCAGGACTGTCTGCAGCAATGCGGGAGCGCTATCCGGACATGGGGTCCACGCTATGCGGATTCGATGCGCCGATGGCGCCGTCTGGATAGCGAGGTTTACGGGACATGGCATTGACCCCCAACGAGGCATATGCGGCCAAGCGGCCGTTTGTGGACAAGGAGACGCTCGAGCATATCGTCGAGCAGTTCCCTACGCCGTTTCATCTATACGACGAGGCGGGCATCCGCCGCAACATGCAAGAAGTGCGCGACGCCTTTGCATGGAACCCGGGCTTTAAGGAATACTTTGCCGTCAAGGCCAATCCCAACCCGGCGCTCATCTCCATTCTCAACGAATACGGCTGCGGCTGCGATTGCTCGAGCTATACCGAGCTCATGATCGCCCGCTCGCTGGGCATCACGGGACACGACATCATGTTCTCGTCCAACGACACGCCGGCAGCGGACTTTGAGCTCGCCGACAAGCTGGGCGCCATCGTCAACTTTGACGACATCAGCCACATTGAGTTCTTTGAGCGTGTTGCGGGGCCCATCCCCAAGACGGTCAGCTGCCGCTTTAATCCGGGCGGACTGTTTCAGCTCTCCAACGGCATCATGGACAACCCAGGCGACTCAAAATATGGCATGACCACCGAGCAGCTCTTCGAGGCCTTCCGCATACTCAAGGCCAAGGGCGCCGAAGACTTTGGCATCCACGCATTCCTTGCCAGCAACACCGTCACCAACGACTACTACCCCAAGCTCGCGCGCATCCTCTTTGAGCTTGCCGTACGCCTGGAGCGCGAGACCGGCGCACACGTCGCCTTTATCAATCTGTCCGGCGGCGTCGGCATTCCCTATCTGCCCGAGCAGCAGGCGAACGACATTCACGCCATCGGCGAGGGAGTGCACGCGGCATACGACGAGATCCTGGTTCCCGCCGGCATGGGCGATGTGGCCATCTGCACCGAGATGGGCCGCTTTATGATGGGCCCCTACGGCTGTCTGGTCACCAAGGCCATCCACGAAAAGCAGATCTACAAGGACTATATCGGTGTCGATGCAAGCGCCGTCGATCTGATCCGCCCTGCCATGTATGGCGCTTACCACCACATTTCGGTAATGGGCCAGCCGGGTGGCGACGACAAGACCACAGCGCCCGTCACGAACACCTACGACATCACGGGCAACCTATGCGAAAACAACGACAAGTTCGCCATCGATCGCGAGCTGCCGCATATCGACATGGGCGACCTGCTTGTGATCCACGATACCGGCGCGCATGGCTACTCCATGGGCTACAACTACAATGGACGTCTTCGCTCCGCCGAGGTCCTGCTGCGCCCCGATGGCTCGGCCGACCTCATCCGCCGTGCCGAGCGTCCGGGCGATTATTTTGCCACGCTCGACGTGCTGTCGTGCGGCCGAGAGCTGCTGGCCAAGTCGCGCGCCGAAAGCGCTCGCCGTCGTGCCCAAGACGAGCGCCTGGCAGTCGCCGCCCAATGGAACAAACGCATCCAGATCACGGACGCGAAGGAGAAGAACATGGACATCCGCAATCTCGAGGGCTCAATCGTCGCCCTGGTTACGCCGTTTAAAAAGGACGGCAGTGTCGACTTTGACGCGCTCGAGCGCCTTATCGATTTCCACCTGCAAAACGGCACCGACGCCATCCTCACCCTGGGTACCACCGGCGAAAGCGCCACGATGACCGACGACGAGGACAACTCCGTTGTCGCCGCGGTAGTCAAGCAGGTTGCAGGCCGCGTCCCCGTCATCGCCGGCTCGGGCTCCAACTCCACGCAAACCATGCTCACCAAGTCGCTCACCTATCAGGGCCTGGGCGCCGACGGCCTGCTGCTCATTACTCCCTACTACAACAAGTCCAACGAAGAGGGCATCTATCAGCACTTTAAGACCGTTGCCGACGCGGTGGACATCCCCTGCATCCTGTACAACATCCCCGGCCGCTGCGGCTGCGGCATCAGCGAGCGCAACGTGGAGCGCTTGGCCGCGCACCCCAACATCATGGGCATCAAGGAGGCCTCGGGCAACGTCGCCTACGCGGCCAAGATCGCCCACCTGCTGTCCGATGACTTCCGCATGTACTCGGGCGAGGACGCGCTCACCGTGCCACTCATGAGCCTGGGCGCCTCGGGCACCATCAGCGTGTGGGCCGACGTTCAGCCGCAGCTCGTGCATGACATGTGCCGCGCCTATCTGGACGGTGACGTAGCGCGCGCCCGCGATATCCAGATTGCCGGCCAGCCGCTCATCAATGCCCTCTTTAGCGAGGTCAATCCCATCCCCGTTAAAGAAGCGCTCGCTCAGATGGGTATGATCGAGGCAAACTACCGTATGCCGCTGTGCCCCATGGCCAACGACACACGTGCCACACTTACCGATGCTCTGAAGGGAGCTGGTCTGCTTGATTAAGACCGTCATAATGGGAACGGGCCGCATGGGCTCGCTGATCCGCACTACCGCCGAGGGCATTGTCAACGCCGCTGGAGAGGCCGTTTTTGACATCGTCGCCCAGATCGGTTTTGATCTGTCCGAGCTCGAGAGCGCCCCGGCAGCCGACGTCATCATCGACTTCTCGAACGTCGCGACCTTTGACGCCGTTGTCGCCTATGTCGAGCGCACGGGCGCCGCACTCGTTTCCGGCACCACGGGCTATACGCCCGAGCAGATGGACCGCCTGCGCGAGCTGGGCCAGAATGCCCGCATCGTGCACTCGGGCAACTACTCTATCGGCATCGCCGCCCTGCGTCACCTAGTGGCCCAGGCCACGCGTGAGCTGCCCGGCTTTGACTGCGAGATTGTCGAGACGCACCACAACCAAAAGGTCGACGCCCCCAGCGGCACCGCCAAGTTGTTGCTCGACGCCGTCGTCGAAGCTGAACCCGAGGCAGGCTACCACCCCGTCTATGGCCGCGAGGGCATGTGTGGCGCGCGCGACCCCAAGGAGATCGGCATGCACTCGCTGCGCGGTGGCACCGTTGCCGGCGTTCACGAGGTGAGCTTCTTTGGTCAGGACGAGGAGGTCACGCTCGCGCATCGCGCCACGAGCCGTCAGATCTTTGTCAACGGCGCCCTGGCAGCCGCGCAGAAGCTCGTCACCCGCGAGCACGGCTTCTATACGTTCGACCAGGTCATGTTTGCCTAACCAACTATCTACCGTACCCACGCAAAGGAGAAACAGCATATGAGTAACGCAGCCGAGATGAATGCCCAGGAGATCATCAATTACATCGCCACCGCGCCTAAAAAGACGCCCGTCAAGCTGTATGTGCGCGAGAAGCCCGGCATGAAGGTTGCCTGGGGCGATGCGCACGTCTACGGCGGCCGTCGCGGCAAGACCGTCTTTGGCGACTGGGATGAGCTCAAGGCAATCCTCGACGCTAACGCCGACTCCATCGACTACTACGACGTAGAGAACGATTGCCGCAACTCCGCCGTGCCCATGCTCGACCTCAAGGGTATCAACGCCCGCATCGAGCCGGGCGCGATCATCCGTGACCGCGTCGAGATCGGCGATCGCGCCGTCATCATGATGGGCGCCATCATCAACATCGGCTCCGTCATTGGCGAAGGCTCCATGATTGATATGGGCGCTGTGCTGGGCGGCCGCGCCACCGTGGGCAAGAACTGCCACATCGGCGCCGGCACCGTACTGGCAGGCGTCGTGGAGCCCGCCAGTGCCACGCCCGTCATCGTCGAGGACGATGTCATGATCGGCGCCAACGCCGTGGTCCTGGAGGGCGTGCGCGTGGGCAAGGGCGCCGTCGTGGCCGCCGGTGCCGTATGCGTCGAGGACGTCCCCGCCGGTGCCGTCGTGGCCGGTGTCCCCGCCCGCGTCATCAAGATGCGCGACGCCCAGACCGACAGCAAGACTGGCCTCGAAGAAGGCCTGCGCCAGCTGTAGGGTTACGCGGTTTTGACAAACCGCGTAACGGCTCGAAGCTGCAAACGCCCCTAGGCGGCAATCTGACGTTCAATCGTCGGTCGCATACCGAAGTACGCTTCCCTCCTCTTTCACGTCACCTTGCTCGCCTAGGGGCGTTTTCGCTGACGTATGCTCAACCTGTAGGGCAATTCAGCCCTAAACAAAAAGGCCGAAGCTCCAAGGGGGCTTCGGCCTTCGCTTTCTCGCTGCAGGCGTAACGCAATTTATCGATTCTCGATGCTGCCGATGTTTTTGAGCTCGATGGAAATGAGGCCGTTGGGCTCATTGACAAACTCGATGTACTCGGAGTTCGAGCCCATCTCGGCCGGGAAGCTGATCTCGATACCCGTGTCGGTACGGATCTTGTGGTTGCGCACGGCCGCTCGCTCGACCTGCTTGCGCTCCACGGGCACGCGCTCGGGCACTTTCTCCTCGGTCAGCGCCGCGCGTACGCTCTCCTTGATGACCGGCTCGTCCTCAAAGACCTCGTCCACGATATCCCAGGGCGGCAGCTCCTCGTCGTCTTCGACCTTCTCGGCGACGGCGGCCTTGACCTTGGCGAGCGCGACGGCCGTGTTGGCACCGTGCTCCTCGGCGACCTCCTCGACCACGCGCGTCACGGTGTCGATGACCTCCTTGCCCGATACGCCCGTGTCGCACTGCAGCAGGCCATCGGGGATAAGCATACGGTCCTCGCCGGCAATCTTGCGCTTCTTGTCCACGTAGCCGATCTCCATGGTGCTCGCGCGCACGATGGCATAGCTCGGCACCTTTTGCGAGGGGTTCGGCAGAATGGCGTAGTGGCGCGCAATGTCGTTGCGCACCTCCCCCTCCTCGCGGCCTACCTCGTGCATAAAGGCCTGCTTGGAGCCCAGGAGCATGACGGCAAACCAGCGGGCATCCTCATCGTCGTCAAAATCGGCCACGAGCACGTCGGTGGACTCGGCTTTCTCGGCTTTGGTGAGCTCGGAGGAGATAAACTCCGCAATCTGCTGCGACAGGTCCACGAACTCGCGCTCGCCAAAGAAGTAACCCTTGAGCTCGCCACCAAACGCAGAGTTCTCGGCAAACGTGGCGCGCTTGTTATCGGCCGATGTACGGGCACGGCGCAAATGTGTGGTCACAAAGTTGCGCACGGTGCGGCTCTCGATATCCAGCTCTCGCTGGCTCATGACGTTGACGGCAGAGTCAAAGTCCAGGATATGCAGAATCGCGTGATTGATTTTCATATACGGCATTCCGTTCTAGATCGATTTCGGCACGAACCAGTATAGCGGTCGAGCCCGCCCCAAGCGCATCGAAGATTGGTGCATCGGGGACAGGTCGCTTTGCACCAATGGCTAACGCAGGAGCTCGGACTGCCAAGCCTCGAGCTGTTCTGCCAAACTCTTGCCGGCAGCGGGCATGTCGATCTGGGGTCGTTTGGGCAGCAGCGCGCATTTAAGGATTGCCACGATGGTCTGCGAGACAAAGCGTCGCGTATCCTTGTCGAAACCTTGCGCAGCCTGGAGCATCACGGGCAGGCTCTCGCGCAGATTCCCAGCGATATCCGCAAACCGCTCAGCACCCGTAGCCTCAAACACGGAGAACAACGCATCTACAAAACGCTCGCGCTCGCTAGGCCCCACTGCAAGCAGCATCTCGCGAATGGAGCCATCAACGTATCGAGCACCGGCGGACAGGCGCTCACAGTACACGAAGTCGCGACCATCAACCACCCAGCTAAAGGGATTGTGCTGCAGCAGGCTGAACTCGGTGCTCTCAACGATGGCATAGTCCTCCTGCGTCTCGAACATCATGCCAAAAATCGACGACCGAGGTAGCGTCTTGTCGATTCGGCTGGATAGATCAGCGAAAGCGTTGCCGTTCAGAAACTCCTCGACGAAGCCCGGACCATCATGGGAATACGCCCGTTCGATTCGCTCACGGGCGACATCGGAGCACATCGCCGCACCGTACACCGCAAGGTTTCCACCCTTGGAATGACCTCCGCACAAAAGCGGCCCGTCAATCGCATCCGCCGCCTCGTCCACATAACGCGCCGCGGATTCCTGGGCCGGCACAGGACACCGGAACGCCATGTTAAAGTCCTCTTTCCAGCCCACAATCGTGCTGTCGGTCCCCCGGAAGGAAAGATAGCTAAACCCCGCCGGAAATCGGAACGTCATAGCCGCAAACTGCTCCGTCGTCTCGGCATCACTCACGGTACGATAGCCGCAAACGTGCACGCCACGGTAGCGAGGGCTTGCTGCCACGGCCTCCAACAAGGCCCTGCTCCCCTCCGGATCCCACAGGTCGCCAATCATGTCCCGGTAGCACTCGGCGCGCAGCAGCTCGCGTACGTCCAGGCCCTGCCAGTTCGTCAGCTCCGCCATATCACCCGGCAAACGCAAATAGGACAGCCACGCAAAGACCAGGCTATCCACCGCGCAGAACGACCGTTCCTCAAACGGATCAAACGCCGTCTGGACATAGGTCAAAAAGTTAGGTGAATCCGACATGACTCTCCCATCAACTATGGCGCATTGGGGTAGGGTTACTTTGCACCAAAAGGCGCCCGGACCGTGTGGACCGGACGCCTTTCATTGTAGCCTGTTGCCCAAACGAGCCGAATTTAGCAGGAGAAGTCGACGCTGTCGATGATGTCCTTGAGGGCCTTGGCGGAGGCGGTGAGCTCATGCTGCTCGTCATCGTTCAGCGGCACGGGGACGCGGCAGACAACGCCGTCGCGGCCAACGACGGTCGGCATGGAGATGGCAAGATCGGACAGGCCGTACTCGCCCACCATGAGCGAGGAGACGGGCAGAACGGTCTGCTCATCGCGCATGACGGCGGTGCAGATGCGCTTAACTGCCATGGCGACACCGTAGTAGGTGGCGTGTTTCTTCTCGATGATGGTGTAGGCGGAGTTCTTGACGTCCTCAGCGATGCGCTTCTCGGCGGCCTCGTGCTCCAGGTGGCCGTGAAGCTCGCAGAAGGTGTTCAGCGGAACGCCGGCAACCTGAGCGCTGGACCAAGCGACAAACTCGGAGTCGCCGTGCTCACCCATGACGTAGGCCTGAACGTCGCGCGGATCGACCTCGACGTGGGCGCCGAGCATCTGCTGCAGACGACCGGTGTCGAGCACGGTGCCGGAGCCGATGACATGGCCCTCGGGCAGGCCGGACATCTTGATGGCGGCATAGGTCAGAACATCGACCGGGTTGGAGACGATGAGCAGAATGCCGTCGAAGCCAGACTTCTTAATCTCGGGAATAATGGACTTGAAGATGTTGACGTTCTTGTTGACCAAGTCCAGGCGGGTCTCGCCGGGCTTCTGGGCAGCGCCAGCGGTGACGACAATCATAGCGGCGTCGGCGACATCGGAATAATCGCCGGCATAGATCTTCATCGGCTCGGCAAACGTCATGCCGTGCGCGATATCCAGGGCCTCACCCTCGGCGCGGTTCTTGTCCACGTCGATGAGGACCATCTCGGAGAACAGACCGCTCTGCATCAGCGCGAACGCCGAAGACGAACCGACGAAACCACAGCCGACAATAGCGACCTTCTTCTCGTTAACCATTACTTTCTCCCATCTCTCTCCACAAACAAGCCGCCCGGGAACGACCCAAGCGGCTTGCCGTAATCCCAATATAGCCAATCGGGACTTTGATTATGCGCCTATTCGCAGCCAAAAATCGACCGTTTACCGAAATTGTTTGCAGAATTCGTAAGTTAACTGCCCGAAATCGGTTTCGAACTATTGACGCGTCTAAATGTCTTTTTAATACAGACCCGCCTCGCTAATAGCCTCGACGGCCAGAGCGATCTGATCGGGCGGCAGGACCAGCGCCATGCGCACGTGCCCCTCGCCCGAAGGGCCAAAGCTCGCACCCGGCGTCACCACAACGCCGGCCTTCTCCATGAGCTCCTCGCAAAACGCCATGGAATCGGTGCGACCGCCGGGAAGCTTGGCCCACACAAACATAGAGCCATGCGCGTTGGGACGCTCCCAGCCCAGTCCCTCAAGACCGTCGCACAGGGCATCGCGACGCTCCTGGTACTTCAGACGCTGCGCCTCGACCTCATCGCGCGGGCCGTTCAGGCAGGCGATAGCAGCCTTCTGGATCGGGAAGAACATACCAAAGTCGATCTGGCCGCGCAGCTTGGCAAAGGCAGAGACCACGTCCTCGCGGCCGACCAAAAAGCCGATACGCGCACCGGTGACGTTAAACGACTTGGAGAGCGAGAAGAACTCCACGCCCACCTCGAGCGCGCCGGGATACTGCAAAAAGCTTCCGCCCGGCTCGCCGTCAAACACGATATCGGAATACGCGTTGTCATGGACGATGAGCAGGTCGTGCTCACGGGCGAAAGCGATAATCTCCTCGTAGACCTCGGGCGTGCCCACCGAGCCCACCGGGTTGGCGGGCAGCGACACGATCATGTACTTGGCACGATCGGCCACCTCGGGATCGATGCCCGCCACATAGGGCAGGTAATTATGCTCGGCGACCAACGGATAGTACTCGAGCTTGGCATCGGCGATCTTGGCACCCGCCTCAAAGACCGGATAGCACGGATCGGGAACCAGAATGGTGTCACCCGGATCGAGCAGGGCCAAGCCCAAATGGCCCACGCCCTCCTGCGTGCCGTTGCACGACTGCACCATGGACGGCGTAATGCCCGAAACGCCAAAGCGACGCTCATAGTAATCGCATACGGCTTGCTTGAGCTCGGGCAGGTCGCGCAGGGCATACTTCCACATCTCGGGATCTTGGGCTGCTTGCGTGAGTGCCTCGACCACGTGGCCGTACGGCTTAAAGTCGGGCGTTCCCACGCTCATGTTGTAAATGGTCTTACCCTGAGCCTTCAGCGCGAGCAGCTTGTTGTTGAGCGAGGCGAAGACCTCCGCGCCAAAGCGGTCGAGACGCTGCGATGCCTGCATGGTGCCACCTTTCGATATAAAAAACGCGGCGCTCCGACAAGAGCGCCGCGCGATACGGGCCATCAGATTGCAAAAGTGTAACGCTTGCAAACCCCGTATTGGTTCAATTTAGCCAACCTTAGTCAATTGGATTGAGTGCGTCGATCTGCGCAAGCCACAGATGCGAGCTGGCGTCACTCGGCATACGCCAATCGCCGCGCGGGCTGAGCGTCACCGAGCCCACCTTGGGACCATCGGGCAGGCAGCTGCGCTTAAACTGCTGGGCAAAGAAGCGACGATAGAACGTACGCAGCCACGTGTGGACGGTCTTGGCGTCGTAGGCGCCCTCGAAGCTCTTGAGCGCCATGCGGTAGATCTTGCCGGGCTCAAAGCCAAAACGCAGCAGGTAGTAGAGGAAGTAGTCGTGCAGCTCGTACGGGCCCACCAAATCCTCAGTCTTCTGCGCAATCTCGCCGTCGCCCGTGGGCGGCAGAAGCTCGGGCGACACCGGCGTATCGAGAATATCGAGCAGCGTTTCGGCAATACGTCCGCCAAAGACATCAGCCGCATAGCGCACCAGATGGCGCACAAGCGTCTTGGGCACGCTCGCGTTGACGGCGTACATGCTCATGTGGTCGCCGTTATAGGTAGCCCAGCCGAGCGTCAGCTCCGACAGATCGCCCGTACCGATGACAAAGCCGCCAGCCTGGTTGGCTAGGTCCATGAGAATCTGCGTACGCTCGCGCGCCTGGCTGTTCTCGTAGGTCACGTCCTGTACGGCCGGATCGTGCTCGATGTCCTTAAAGTGCTGCTCCACGGCCGCATGAATCGAAACCTCGCGAAAGGAGACACCCAGGTCGCGGGCGAGCGACTCGGCATTGGACTTGGTGCGGTGCGTCGTGCCAAAGCCGGGCATGGAGACCGCCGTGATACCCGTGCGCGGCAGCCCCAGTGCATCGAAAGCACGCACAGTCACAAGCAGCGCCAGCGTGGAGTCCAAGCCGCCCGAAAGGCCGATAACAGCCGCCTTGGTGCCCGTGTGGGCAAGGCGTGTCTTGAGGCCCGCGGTCTGCAGGTCGAGGATGGTCTCGCAGCGCTCGGCCAGGTCGCCATGATCGGCCGGCACAAAGGGCGCGCGCGGAAAAACGCGGTCGATATCGCAGGCATCGCGCAGGACAGGTTCTTCGGCCAACACGCCCTCAAACGAAAACTCAACGGTCGTGGCCTCCGGCGCATCGTCGGCGCGCGTCCACGTCGTCGAGCGGCGGCGCTCGGCAACCAGACGGTCGAGGTCGACATCGGCCACCGCCATATCGCAGGTGAGGAGCTTGGTCGCGGCAAGCTTGGAGCCGTTCTCGTAGATAAGGTTCTCGCCCGCAAAGACCATATCGGTCGTGGACTCGCCCTCGCTCGCATCCGCGTAGGCATAGGCGCAGTACAGGCGCGCGCTTTGGTTAGAGATAAGGCTGCGGCGGTAATCTGCCTTACCGATGATCTCGTCGGAAGCGGAGGGGTTGAGAATCACCGTGGCACCGGCAAGCGCCATCTCGGTCGAAGGAGGCGCTGGCACCCACAGGTCCTCGCAAACCTCAATACCGAGTACCAAATCCTTGGCGTCCTCATCGCAGCAGCGGTAGACAAGCCCCGAACCCAGCGGGACCGGACCCTGACCGGCAAATTCAAGCCAAACGGGATCGGTAGGTGCCGGAGCAAACCAACGGCGCTCATAGAACTCGCCATAGTTGGGCAGATACTTCTTGGCCGTGAGGCCCAAAAGCTCGCCCGCGCAGCACACGGCGACGCAGTTGTAGATATTCTCGGCAACTGCAACGGGAAGACCGATGGTAAAGACAATCGGCAGCTCACGGGTTTCATCGAGGATGTGCACAAGTGCCGCCTCGCAGGCATGCAGCAGCGTGCGGTTATGGAACAGATCGGCCGCGGTATAGCCGCACAGATTAAGCTCGGGCAACACCAACGCGCGAACGCCGCGCTCGGCAGCCTCGCGAACAGCCGCCAGCGCAACCTCGGCATTGCCCTCGACATCGGCCACGCGAATCCGCGGCGACGCCGCCGCGACCCGCAGAAAGCCGTCGTTCTTATTAGCCGAAACGCAGCATTGCCTTGTTGATCTGGACACTGGAGGCCCCTTCTACCCTGAGATTCAGTCTAACGGACGTTCACATATCTCTAACTAGCCAAAGCAACCTCCCAGTTTACTGAGACGCCAACCTGTGCTAAGAGCATGTATTCCAAAAATATCTTTAATTAAAAAAGGAGAAATCGATAATCGACTTCTCCTTTAAGCGAGGCAAGTAAATTCCGAAACTAATGGCAGAATTTATCCATGTAGTCCTCAAAGTCGAACACTTCTACCACGACGCCCTCTTCCTGAGACTCTTTCAGTTGCTCCAAGAGATCTTTGTTAATAACGTCCATGTAGAAACCTCCTCTATCTAATCAGTTGTAGTATATCTGCTTTCATGCAATTATCAACCAACTTGTTTAATTGCTCCTCGTTTGCCGATAGTCCCTCTTTTTTCAAAATGTCGCGCACCTCGTTCTTAGTAATCGGCTTTTCAAACAACGAAAGCAAAGCGAACGAAAAATCATTAACCGCACACATTCTATGGGTGGCACAACTCAGCAGTACTCTTAACCCCTCTTTTGAGCGTCCGACTTCTTTAACAAACGAACTTTTAACCAATTGAAAACCATTATCGTGCATTACATAATCGGCATCGATATTTGTATTCAGCAATCCATAATGCAACAGCTCTTCTATCGCCCTCGTCAGCTCGAGGTCGCCCTGATCAAGAATAAGAGAAATGCTACAGTCGGCCTCCAATAAACGGGCCAACTTAAGGTATACCAACTGGGAAACAGCATAGACATGATGGTATTCAGAATTATAGAAGTAGGCAAATGGCTCAACGAGCACTACAGAGGTCTTGGAATCCAGCCAGATTCGATCAGCTGGATTTAGACTAGTTAGCCGTCGCTTTACTTTGGTCAAATGTCCCTTATACCTGACAGCGTGAATAGAATCTAGGATCCAGGTCACCTCTGAAATATGAAGCCGCTGGGGCAAGTCAATTGTGTCGCTACCGTTTATGACCTCTTGCATATAAAAATCAATATGATGCTCATCAGATAAGGATTTTGCTTCATTTAAAGTTAAACCAGTGCCTGAAACATAATCCACTTCGAGGCGCAAATCCTCATATTGGGACTTCGGCATTACAGAGACACCATACTTATCGGGATGATTCCAAACATCCGACCCCATAACGAGACCAAAATTCGTAAATCCTCTCGTGGAATATGGAACACCACATACCTGTTTTGAATAATTCAAAACATTCTCTGTATAAGCTAAGGTGTTCAGAGCCTCTTCTTTAGTTTCGGTCGGAAAGCCAATCATAAAAAATAGATGAACAGGAATACCCGCATTGAGACAATCATGGATATTGCGATCAATCCAATCAACTCTCGTGTTCTTCTTCATTAGATCAAGAACTCTTTGGTTGTATGACTCGAGGCCAAACTGAATCTGCCTACATCCACTTTGGTATATCTTGTTAAAAACGTCTGTACTTAGGGTTGGAGAGAACCTCGTTTCTCCATGCCAGAAAAACGTTTTTCCCGATGCGTTTATTTCATCCGCGAGTTGCTCCATTCTTTTGCCTTCGAATGTTTCATCCACAAAAGAGAAAACTCTCGTGCCGTATTTTTCATTTAACCGACACATTATTTCAAATACTCTCGATATAGGCATCTTTCGGTAACAACCACCGGTAGCACCGGGAATGGTGCAGAAGGCGCAATGATTAAAACACTGCCTAGAGGAATAAACCGGCAATATTAGCTCAGGCATGAAGTATTTAGAAAGGGCGAAGCCATCGAAATCGGGAACTGTATCGTTGATAAATGTTTGCTCAATCCGATGGTTTTTATATATCTTTCCACCTTTAGCATGGCAAAGGTTTGGAACACAGTCGAGATTGTCATCACCAGAGTCAAGAGCCTCAAGAAGACGTGCAAGCGGCTCTTCGCCGTCATACATCATTATCGAATCAATGTATTCAAAAAAGGGGATGCCATTCTTTCATGCAGTCATCTGCTAAACGAGTAATGTAATTGCCGCCCAATGAGACGTGTTTAACAGATGGACATTCTTCTTTAATCAGTTTCGCTAACGTAACTGCAGAAATCAATTGGAAACAGCCGCTCACCGAAATCCCAATAAACTCGATTTTTTCCCTCTGAATACGCTTAAGAAAGGCAGTTTCATAGAAGGAAATAAACGGATTATGCAAGGTATCCGCAAGCGATTTCATTATTTCTGGTGTCGAATAATAATCATAGGGCAGATCTATGGAGTTGAACGTGTATTTAACTCCATATGAGACGTGATTTATGATATAGAGTGCATTTCTAAAAATGTTTTCAGCATATTGTCTTTCTTTTAGATTAAAGTATCTCTTCGATCTGAAAATATCTTTTGCCTCGTCAACATTAAGTGCCGACTTTTGTATCAACTCGATTGTTAATTGAACATTCGAACTAAACGAATCCTTTGATTCCCGATACCTTTTACAGCACTCTTCGACATGTCTAAAAGATAGGAGGTCATCGTAAAATTCCACGTTTAAGTCAACAATGTCAACTTTGTATTGTTCAACCTCTTGAAGATATGACTTCAAAACAGGCAAGGCAAGATACGGCCCCACTGGGCTCCATCCTGGGGGAAATACTAAAAGCGTTTTAGGCATATCAACGTCACATCTTTCGCAAATAATTCAATTGAAACACAACTACCATCATAATTGAAAATACACCAAGTCCTGTAACGAGAATTGAGAACATCGCGATGCTCGTGAACAGCGAAACAAGAAGTGTTGAAATAACAACAGCAACCGATTGCAAAGATTCCCTAATTGAAAACAGGCTTATCGATTCAGATCCGTCTCTCGCCAAATCCTGCAGCGATGTTATGAGAAGCACATCTTGAATGGCGTTTCCGGCACCGACGATAAAAAGGAAAATAAACGATATCCCAGACGCATAGCGATAGCCAAACGCCAGATACGCACCTAGCGCAAGATACGTCACAAAACAATATGATTTAACGCAATCGGAACCACTGATTAAACGACCATATATTGTATTTCCGAACAACAGTCCGATTGTAAGACTACTCTGAAGGAATCCGTATTGTATAGATGACGAGTCAAATTGCAATTGCGCTATAGCTGGCAAAAGAGAATTCAGAGAGCCGAATGCCACGCCACTAGAAATATCGATTAATAGGAAACCAATTGCCAAGTGCTTCGCGCTAAGATCACTAAATGCAGTCCTGTTTTTTTCATTTTTGCTTATTCCCTCTTTATCATTAACCTCGATAACCGACGGAACATCTCGCAGCAACCAGAACGACGCGGCAAAAGAAAGCGCGTCTAATGCAAGAACAGCCTCCGCCCCAAATTGAGCGACAACAAAACCGCCGGCAACTGGCCCCAGAACCATCATCAAATTCTGCAGGAACCCAAACGAATTATTAATTACGTCGCGATTGATACTATTCGTATTGGCTCTTAGCAACGAGTAAAAGCAGGGCATTTCTACCGTTCGGCAAAGCGATACCGCGCACGTAATAGCAAACATACTCCATTTACTATCAACAAAAATATAGCAAACGAATAATCCCGCGCGAATTAAGTCTGCCAATCTCATGGCCTGCAGTGTCCCGATACCCATCTTCTGAGGCAGCTGCGCGAGCGCAACTGAAAACAGAGAGGGGGCAAATCTGCAGCAGACCATCAAAGCAGTTGCAGAAACATCGTGAGTTACCTCGTAAATCAGCATTGGCAAAGCAATATTCGCACACCAATTGCCTATTTCGCTTATCCCTCTAGCAATATATAGGACCCGAACCGGACGGCTAGTTCTCAATACCGTGAACATCACGATTAACCTCGTATTTCAGGCCTCGTTCATCCCTTAATAGGAATCCATAATCAACCAAGTACCGCCTCAACACGGCATAATCAGGATAGAGCTGTGACAGCACACGATTAACCTGAAGCTCCGTATAACTTGTATTTAATTCAAAGAAAGAGACGGCCCATAGCAGCATGATTCTTTTATAGCTTTCCTTTTTTGGAATTGAAACCAGCTCGCCATTCTTGAGAAATCGTTTTTTAAAGTCTATTAGCTCATCCATTCACATCCTCCATTTCATACGCATCTAATACTAAAAATGCATACGCTTTAGGTCATCGCATTCAGTTTCTTTATTCGAACTAAACTCGAACTAATCTAAATTATTTGCTCAGACACTCTTCGAAAGCTCGTTTTTCACTCTGAGTAAAATGCCCTTCCCAGTCAGTCCACGAACAGGAAGGCAATTCACAGCGAGCGGAGTCGAAGCCCTCTGCCGTCGGTCGTTCAAAATGCACGATAACCTTTTCGATATCGCCATCTTCAATCAGGTCAGAATGAATGACCTCGGTACCGTCTTCGAATGTCATATACGGGTACATCACGTAAACCACCTCGCAATCGTAAATCCAGTTTAGCATCAAGCTATCGCACCAAAGACAGCAAGCCCCCTTGATGAGTTGATGGTATCTGTTAAATGTCACGTACGATTCACATCTGGTGGGTACCCTGATGGCTACACGAAACGAAGCAGATTTACACCGGGAGGACCCCGTATGACAACCAAGTACACCGACGCGCCGCGCACGCGCGTCATGACACCGGCCGCGCTCAACAACGGCGTTCACGAAAACCATTCCATCGGACAGACCATGGCCATCGCGCCCAAAAAGGGCCTGTTCGACGACATCTCCATTCCCCAGATCGTCGCCGGCGCCGCAGCTGCCGCCACGAGCGTTGCGCTTGCCTCCAAGATCGGTATCGCCGGATCGGTGATCGGCGCCGCCGTGAGCTCGGTCATCACCGTTGTCTCCTCGCAGATCTACCGCCACTTTATCTCTGCCAGCGCCGAAGCCCTCAAAGGTACGCACGCCGCCGTCGACTACCCCGCCGGCGCCTATGAGCCCGTTGAGTTTGATGCCGAGGAGCACCTGGGCGGCGCCGCGACTACGCAGGAGATGCGCCAGATTGCGGGGCGCGCGACCACGGCGCGCGTCGCCCCCAACAGCCTGCGCGCCAAGGCGGCGGCAGAGCGCAGCCAGACGCAAAAGAAGGTCATTGTCTTCTCGATCGTCATCGCCATCGTCGCGGTCATCACCTGCACCGGTGCCATCCTTATCACCACCGCCGGTGAGGGTCTGGGCGAGCGTCCCGAGCCAATCCTGTCGTCGCGCACGACCGAGAGCGATGCAAATGGCAACACCCAGTCGCAGGATCAGCAGGCACAGACGGACGATACGCAAGACAGTTCTACCTCTGCCAATTCGTCCTCGAACACCCAAAACCAATCGCAGGGCGTCGATTCCTCTGCGAACAACAGCGGCACGCAATCCGGCACGACTGACTCAAGCCAAACGACTGACGGCTCTCAACCGAGCACGGGCGACCAGGCGAATGGCAATACACCGAGTACGGGATCTACCGACAACAGCAACACCAACAGCTCGAGCGGAACCGCGTCCGGCACGGCATCTGACAGCTCGAGCCAAGGCACGACATCGGGCAACTAAGCACGTTTGCCTCTCATAGATAACCGACCTGCATAACGGGCGCGAACCGGCAACGGTCGCGCCCGTTTGCTTTGGGCGCCGAGGTGGCAAGCCCCATGCGATGGTAAGATGCTTTGGTGTGTAAAGAGGAGATTTGCCATGAGCAAGACAATAGTTAGGCCCACACTATCGCTGGGCAACCACATCTATCTGTATCGCCTGCTGCGCGATGCGATTGGGTGTGGCAAGCAAACGTTTATGACACAGGTCGAGGAGGCGCTCACCGCTGGCGACATGACCGCTTATGACCTGGGCTTCGAATCCACGCGCGAGCTGCTCGAAGAGCTTGACGACTGCATTAAGCTGACCGTCTTTAAGGGCGGTCGCCTGTATGCCACCGTCATCGCCAACGAGGCCTGGGATACCGCCCTTGCCAAAGGCGAGGACAAGCCCAGGGCTGCCAAGGGTGCCAAGCAGTCCTACAAAAAGAAAAAGCGCGGCGAGAAAGACCTCAAGGCTGTACGCCCCAAGCACGTTAAGCGTCCCGAGCCCGAGCCCGTGGTTGAAGCTGTGCCGAAGCCCGGGCCCGAGGCAGAGATCGAAGTCGCTATTGAGGTAGCAGTAGAAACCGAAACCGAAATCGCCGCCATGACCGATCCCGAAGTCATGTCAGAACAGGAAGCCGCTGCGGAGCTCAACGAGGCTCCCAAGTCGACAACCGAAGAAGCCGCTGACCAATCCGAGACGCCTGCGTTCCAAAACAGCGATGTCTTTGGCGACGAGGCCGAGGACGATCAGTCCGACGAACCCGCCGATCAAGACGCTACCGAGTCGGCGCCGGAGCCCGAGACACCGCAGCCCGCCATCTCGCTTACGGTCGTCTATGACCCCGAGAACGCAAACGCCGGCATCACCACCATGGCATCCACGCCGGTCGAAGCAAAGCTGCCTGTCGAGGCAGAGGACGCCCCGCAAGCCGATGCCAAAACCGAGACTGAAGACACATCCGTCTCCGTGGAACCGACAGATTCCGCAGTTAAGCCGGAACCGGTGCCTGAGTCTGCACCCGTCATCGAGTCCGCATCCGAACCTGTCTATGACCAGATTCCCGCACCGGCTCCGGTCCCCGCTGCAGCACCGGCCCCCGCACCCGCAGCGCCCGCCATCCCCGAGGACTTCCCCGTCGATTTCGCAACCGAGGTCTTCTGCCCCGGCCCGCTTCTGCACCAGCTGTCGACCTATCTCCCCTACGGCGCCGACACGCTCGGCATCGTCGGCGAGTACTACTGGATCGCCCGCGAGCGCGGTACCATCGAGGCCGCGCGAAACCGCGCAAGCTTCCCCCTGCGCTACACGCAGGCCGGCGAGCGCCACGAAGTCACCGTACGCATTCGCCGCAACACCACCGGCGGCCTCGGAGCCACCTGGGCCATCGACAAGGTCGAAGCCCCGGTCGAGTAAAAAACGGCCTCGGATAGCCAATTGACCATCCGAGGCCGTTTGAATTCAGGCCTTTTAGTTGTCATCGGCGCATATAGACACCAGAGAAGCAAGCTCATCCTCAAGTTGCGGAGCAAAGTATCTAAAAGAAACCTGCGCTCCAGTCGGTATCGACTCAATCATATTCGCAGCATTATCCGAAACTCGGTACGATGCAGTTTCACCTGTCTTCAAATCCTCTATTGAGCAGACAGCGTCTTCAGCATCAATCGACCTAAGCACGCCTTTTCCTTGTAACATCACATCGGCATGCCCGCCAGCTATTTCTAATGAACCTGAGTCTGTCGCAGTCACTTCTCCGGAACCTCCGCGCGATATCTCTTCCTTTGTTGAACAGCCCACCAATGAAGCCATCAGCACCAAAGACAGAGCTAGACGAATCGCCCTACTTCGAAAAAGTCGTTCCATAAGTCCACGCATAATAGCTCTGATCATACTTCAGGAAGGATAAAGATGAATTCCAGCCGTCCGCTATGCCAATCATCTGCCTTGTCTCTCCAGTTTTCTTACCAGTAAGTGTGGCGTAAGCCTCCGCTGTTACAGAATGGGCTGATCCGTTGTACAAACTCGCATGTAAAACATTCGGTCTATTAGAGTTAATCTCATTTTGAATGCTCGCGATAGCCGGAGAGGAGACAGTGCGGGCGATAAGAGTACTTCCTCTGCTTGCGCAGTAATTTGTAAACCCCGTTGCACAGGTTGATATCGGCGTTCCGCCCAAAACAACGCCGGGAACAGTCTGTTCTTCATCGGAAAGAGCATGGGTATTGGTGTAATTCCATATCTGCATATATTGCGAAGGGTCGCTATATAAATTGGCAATGCCATACAGTTCCGCAACGTTCGAAAAAGCTGTCACCATACAAGCATAGTGGGCAGTAAGCCTCTTAATCTCGCTTTCATCATATGACATAAACTGAGAAATGGAACGAAATCCAGATACTGTGTAATCCTGCATTTGAGTTGCGTAAATTACGACATCGTTCCAGCTTGAAGGTTTATTCGATAAAACGACAGGCCGTCCTTCTATGGAAACAGCCGGGATTGTTCTTCCGCAATTTGTTGTTATTGAACCGTCCAAAGATTGCACACCGAATTCAAATGGATTGATCATTACGACTGGGTTATTGAAAGAACAAGACTCAACACCAAGATCTCCTCCCCGATCCATAGGGCTGACTAAGCCGTCTCCAAAACGATATCCCGTAAGTATTTCATCATCTGAAGCATCTAAAACCAAATAGCCCGCGGCTCTATTGAATGTCACAACCGGAACAATGTAGCCAAGCGGGGACCCATCAACGTCTACAAAAGGAATAGGGTCAGAAGGCGTATACGAAGAGCCGAGGAGTCCCTTTATATATTTATCGGCAAGCTCTTGCGCAATTTCTGAAGTAAATTGTATCTGCTCACCATCAATATTGCCCGTCGAAGCAAAAACCTCTTTCGGACGTGCGGCTAAGGCGACAATTGAAGACGCGACAAGTTGCAGAAAACGACGACGCGAAAGCATATGTTCTTCTTTCTAGAGGAGCGACTTATAAGATACTCCTATTCTATAACCTTTTTTGTAACGTTACAGCACTGGTTATATTTCAATTCGATTTGCTTATGTCCTTGTAACCCAATACATCTTTACGTTTTAAACGGAATTAGAAAATCACTCATAGCAAAAACGGGCTTTAATCCCAGAGAGATGACTTTGCTTATGAATCAAACCAGCAGCCAGGGCATAGCTGCAGTGCAATTGCTACAAGAAAGGCCGCCCTTGCTGGCGGCCTTTCTACTTGCTACTAGTCACGCGTGAGCTTGCGGTGAATACGATGCGGCTGGGCTGCGTCCTCGCCCAGGCGGGCGATGCGGTTCTCCTGGTAGGCCTCAAAGTTGCCCTCGAACCAATACCAGTTGCCCGGATTCTCGTCGGTGCCCTCCCATGCCAGAATGTGCGTGGCGACGCGGTCCAGGAACATACGGTCGTGGCTAATGACCACCGAGCAGCCCGGGAACTCGAGCAGCGCCGCCTCAAGCGAGGACAGCGTCTCGACGTCGAGGTCGTTCGTGGGCTCGTCGAGGAGCAGCAGGTTGCCGCCCTGCTTGAGCGTAAGCGCCAAGTTCAGACGGTTGCGCTCGCCACCGGAGAGTACGCCAGCGCGCTTCTGCTGGTCCTGGCCCTTAAAGCCAAAGCTCGCCACATAAGCGCGGCTCGGGACCTCGGTCTCGCCGACCATCATGTGGTCCAGGCCGTCCGAAACGACCTCCCACAGGTTCTTGTCGGGGTCGATGCCGGAACGGTTCTGATCGACGTAAGAAATCTTGACGGTCTCGCCCACCTCGAGCTCGCCCGAAGTCAGCGGCTCCAAGCCCACAATCGTCTTGAACAGCGTGGTCTTACCGACGCCGTTGGGACCGATGACGCCCACGATGCCGTTGCGCGGCAGGGTGAACGAAAGGTCATCGATGAGCACGCGGCCATCGAACTCCTTGTGCAGATGATGGGCCTCGAGCACCTTGCTGCCCAGACGCGGGCCCACAGGGATGCGGATGTCGGTCCAGTCGAGCTTCTGGCTTGCGCGGGCCTCGGCCTCCATCTCCTCGTAGCGAGCCAGACGGGCCTTGTTCTTGGCCTGACGGGCCTTGGGCGAGCTGCGCACCCACTCGAGCTCGGCCTCCATGCGCTTGGCAAGCTTGGCATCGCGGTTACCCTGAGCCTCGATACGGGCGGCCTTGGTCTCCAGATACGTGGAGTAGTTGCCCTTGTAGGGATAAAGGTGACCGCGGTCGACCTCGCAGATCCACTCGGCAACGTTATCCAGGAAGTAGCGATCGTGTGTGACGGCAAGCACCGCGCCCTGATAGTTATGCAGGAAGTGCTCGAGCCACAGGATCGACTCAGCGTCCAGGTGGTTCGTGGGCTCGTCGAGCAGCAGCAGGTCGGGAGCCTCGAGTAGCAGCTTGCACAGGGCCACGCGACGGCGCTCGCCGCCGGAAAGCACGTTAACCGGCATGTCGGAATCGGGCAGCTGCAGGGCGTCCATGGCCTGGCCGAGCTTGGAATCGATATCCCAGCCGTCGGCGGCGTCGACCTCGTCCTGGAGCTTGCCCATCTCGGCCATGAGGGCGTCCATGTCGCAATCCGGGTCGCACATCTCCTCGCCGATCTTATTGAAGCGATCGACCTTGGCGATCATGTCGCCAAACGCCATGCGCACGTTCTCGATAACGGTCTTGTCGTCATCGAGCGGCGGCTCCTGCTGCAGGATGCCCACGGTGTAGCCGGGGGTGAGCCTGGCATCGCCGTTGGAGACCTCCTCGATGCCAGCCATGATCTTGAGCAGGGTCGACTTACCCATGCCGTTAGGACCCACGACGCCGATCTTGGCACCGGGGTAGAAGCTCAGGGTCACGTCGTCAAGAATCACCTTGTCGCCATGGGCCTTACGAGCCTGATACATCTGGTAGATAAACTCCGCCATTTGCCTGTTTTATCCTTTCTACCTGCTGTTTCCCTATTCTTGTTTTCGTTTTAGTGGAAACGAAATGAGGTAACCAGCTCTGAAATTTAACGAAAAAGGGGCATGGTTGCCCACACCCCCTAATACTACCTGGGAAAAGTCCCCCGGAACACACTATGAACTGCGTACGCTAGTTTTCCGCAACCTTAGCGAACGGCTCGCTGCGATTTGCGCCACAGCAGATACGAATAGACGTAGGCAGCGCCAGCTGAACCAAACGCCAGCACCGCAATCACCGCGGCGACGACTTCACTCGAAAGCACGCTACCCGCCACGCCCATCACAATCAGGCCAATACCCAGCACCATAAAGCAGGCACCGCCAAAACGCTGCGTACGGCGCCAGTTCTCGGGATCGGCAAGCGCCCAGGGCGTCTTGATACCGAGCGTATAGTTCTGCTTCACACGCGGCAAGTAGTTACCCACACCAATGAACAGCAAACCGACAGCACCGGAAATCAGCACGTTGACCGAACCGACCGCCGGCACCACGCCCCAGACCGTAAGCTCTCCCAGCCAGCTTATGGCGCACATGAACAAGGTGAAGGCAATTACGAAGCCCTGATAGAACTTACCCGAGGTTCGATATGCCTCACCTTTGGGATCGATGCGCGGCACCACGCAGAACATTGCGAGAAGCGCCAGAGGCAGCACGCCGAGCGCGGAGGCCATCCAGCTAGGACCCCAACCGTCGACAGCGCCGTTCGCGCCCCAGTGCGTGGGAATCTGCGCAGGCAAGCTCGGCATCACCATGAGGTGCGCTACGACATTGGCGACGCACAGAGCGACCAGCGCAATCCACACGCGCGACGATACCCCTGTGGGGTGAATGCCCTTGTTTTCGTTATTCATCCTTATCACCTTCATTGTTTGTAAAACCCATAAACCAGCCAATTAAATCCTGCATGACGGTGGTGTTTAAGCTGTATACGATGTTTTGGCCATGGCGCTCGTCGGTCACCAACCCGGCGTTTTTAAGCGTCGCCAAGTGATGGCTCAGCGACGGCTTACTGATATCGAAATGCTTGGCAAGCTCCCCCGCCGTGCAATTGCCCTCGCGCAGCAGTTCCAAAATGCGCCGCCGCGTAGGATCGGCCAGCGCCTTAAAACCCTCTCCCGGCATAGAACCTCCTCTCGCTATCTCTCGCGACGTGCACACTATACTCGATATTTAGATGTTTGTCTAATTATCTAATAGCAATGTTATGTATAGAACATTCGTTCGTTTTTAGATACAATGGGTCCAGAAGCAGATGGGCCAGCTCCCTCTTCCCAAGAAGGAGATGGACTATGAGTATTAACGATGTCCTGACGTTGTTGTTGCTTGTAATCGCGGCTGTGGAGCTCGGCATCCACATTGGAGGTCGAATGAAATAGCCGCCCCCGCGTAATGCGAAGACGGCCACTTCTCACGCTACAAACGTGTTTGGGAGTTGGCCAACCCGCTGCAACGGGTGCCATCTGCTTCATCTTATGCGAATCACTGCCTCATTTCAACAAGCCCCTAGGGCTCAAATGGAATCGCGATAATACCTATAATGGCGATAGCTAAAACACGATTCGCTTCCCCATCGGAGGATGTCTATGACCGAAACCACAGCCGCAACTCCCAACGAGACGCGCGATGCCAAGCTCGAGATCATCATGGGCCGCGAGGCACTCGACAAGCTCGCCGATGCCACGGTGCTGGTACTCGGCTGCGGAGGTGTGGGCTCCAACTGCTGCGAGGCACTCGCCCGCGGCGGCATTGGTCATTTTGTAATTCTGGACAAGGACATCATCGCGCCCAGCAATATCAATCGCCAGGCCATCGCCTTTCACAGCACCATCGGCAAGCGCAAGGTCGATGTTATGGAAGCCATGATCCACGATATCAATCCTGCCGCCACCGTTATCAAACGTACCGAATACCTGCTGAGCGACAACATCGATGATTTCTTCGCGAGCGTTTTGGAGCAGACGGGCGGCAAGCTCGACTACGTCGTCGACGCCATCGACACCATCTCGGCCAAGCTCACCATTGCCAAATATGCTCAGGACCACGGCATTCGTTTGGTTAGTTCCATGGGCGGGGCCAACAAGCTCCATCCCGAGTGCCTGCGCTTTGCCAACATCTTCGATACGGTACGTGACCCCATGAGCCGCATTATGCGCAAAGAATGTAAGAAGCGCGGAATCAAGAGCCTACATGTACTGTTTAGCTGCGAGGAATCGGTTAAGACACAGCCCCGCGACCCTTCCAACATCCACGAGCGCACCGAGCTGGGAACTGCCAGTTTTATGCCGCCCATCATGGGTCAGATGATTGCCGGCGAGGTTATCCGCCAGATCAGTGGGCGCGGCACCGAACGCGTACGCTCCGATGGCCAGCGCCTAGACTAGCGGAGCGCGCCGAGATGGAGCCCCGGTTATTTGATGCACACTGCCATCTTGATTTAATGGCTCACCCGGACGCCGTTGCCGATGAGGCAACGGCGCTGGGCCTGATTCTATTTGACTGCGGCGTCGATCCGCACGACTTTGCACGCGCCAAGAAGCGCGCCTGCGGCCGTTCAAATATCTTTGCCGGCATCGGCCTCCATCCCTGGTGGCTCGCCGACGGACGATGTGGCAACGCTGAAATCAATCTGCTTTGCGAAGTCGCTGCACAAGAACGCTTGATCGGCGAGGTCGGGCTCGACTTTTCCGCTCGTTTTGCCGGAAGCGAGCCGCTACAAGTACAGGCATTTGACCGGCTCTGCGATACACTCGTGCAGCACCCTCTTGCCGGGCGCGTGATATCAATTCACGTCGTTCGTTCGACAGGAACCGTGCTGGACGTCCTCGGGTCACATGAATTGCTCGCCCCAAGCCCCGACTCCCCCGCCATCATCTTCCACTGGTTTAGCGGTACCTCGAACGAGTTCGTCCGCGCGCGAAACGCAGGCTGCTATTTTTCCGTGAACGAGCGGATGCTCGCATCTAAACGAGGACGCGAATACGCACGACAGATTCCACTCGACCGTCTACTGCTCGAGACCGATGCGCCGGCCGAGCCAAACACAGAAACAAGCGCGCAATCGCTCATCAGATCGCTCACAAGGACCTCAGAACGCATCGCCTCGCTCAAAAAATGTGACATAAAGCGCATCGAATCGGCAGTTTTAGCAAATGCGCGCTCTGTTTTTGACCTTCGCTAACCCCTGTGGGCAAAAATGCCAAGGGACATGCGAATCGCACAACGCAGTCCCTATTGGAAGGCGGTACAGTTCGGCGGCATTACACCAATTCGTGCATGAGATCACGGTTGCGTGTATACAATTCGTCAAAGATATGACGGCGCGACGCATATAGCTCGTGGGCAGTCATATCGGGCACGATTGTTTGCGCAACGCCAAGGACTCGGGCGAGTTCATCCCATGATGCATAGGCGCCACCTGCGAGAGCTGCCATAATGGCATCACCGAAGCATGCGCCCACCGTAACCTTGGCAACCGAGACCTCGCGCCCGCATACGTCGGCGATAGCTTGCATCCAAATTGGATTCTTGGTTCCACCTCCGACAAGCATAATGCGCCCAATTGGCAGTCCATGCTCTCGCTCGATAATGTCGACATGGGATGCAACGGTATACGCGACGCCTTCCAAGGCGGCGCGAACCATATGGGCTCGCGTATGCCTTCCGGTCAGGCCAAAGAAGACGCCACGCGCCTCGGAATCGTTGAGCGGAGTACGCTCCCCCGCAAAGTACGGCAGACACAGGAGCCCATCGGCACCCGGCGCCACATCGGCGGCATCATGCGCCATAACCGAATATGCATCGGGGCCACCGTGGCCCTCGGCCTCTACGGCGTCGCGATACAGCTCTTGGCGCAGCCACGATGTGAGTGCACCCGCTGTATTGGTCCCCGCGCAGATCCCGTAAGTTCCGGGAATGATAAACGTCCCTGGCCACAGGCGAGCATCATCGACCATATGATCAGCTAAGTAGATGAAATACGCCGTGCTCCCCAACTGAACCATCATATCGCCGGGACGGAATACACCCGTCGAAATGGCCTCGGCACCAGAGTCGCCCGTTCCCACCAAGACAGGTGTCCCTGCCACGAGCCCCGTCGCCTCAGCCGCACGCTGCGTAACCACCCCGGCAATATCGGTAGCCGACATTACCTCCGCCATCTGGTCAGGCCGGCAGAAACGATCACATTCCCGAGCATCAACCTTCCAAGTGTAGCGATCGTATAGGGGAAGAAAATCCTCCGCCAAATAACGGTCCACCGTAAAACGCCCCGTCAACTTCGCGCACAGAAACGATGACGCCGTCAGGAACTTCGCGGCACGTTCGTGCACCTCGGGCATATTCTCCTTAAACCACAAGATCTTTGGAGCAATATCTGACGAACAGGGATCGTGCCCGAAAAGCTCGCGTGCGCGATCTGGCCCATATTCGGAAAGAAGCTCGTCAATCTGCGGCTTCGAACGTGCATCGACTCCATATAAGATCGCGGGCGCCAGCGCGTTGCACTCGGTATCGACCGGTACGCAGTCGCAACCCAATGCGGAAAGGCCCACGCATCCAATCTGCGCCGCATTAACCCCCGATCGCACCACCAGCTCGCGCGACAAGCGGCAAAAATCTCCCCACCAAACTGCCTCCGCATCATGCTGGTACCATCCATCACGCGGGTTGTCCGTCTCGTGTCCACAAGAGGCCTGGCAAACGATGTTGCATCGATCATCGATTAAAACGCCTTTAGAGGCGCTTGTCCCAATATCAATACCCAGATAGAACGCCATAGGTGCCTACTCCCCTCGCGCCGTACGAGCGGCAGCCATAAAACGAACTACCCGCTCAACATCAACCGGGGCATCCAGCTTTCCGTCGCGCTTTAAGCAGGTGCCGACAAACGCGCCATCGTAGTGAGCAAATACGTCAGCCACGGTATTTTCGCGACAACCGGTGCCACATACCACAGGCACTTCGCCAACACGCTCGCGGACCTCATCGGCAAGCTCGCCCGAAGCACCACGACCGGCAGCCGAACCGCCGATGACCATCGCATCTGGAAGGCAATTAAAGAGAAGTGAATCGGCAATGTCCGCAGTCGTGCGGTCGTTGAGATAAACCTCCCCCTCGCTCGTGATGAAGTGAAAAAGCTTGAGGTCGTCCAGGCGCAGCGCCGTCTTGCGACGCATGGTGTGAGCGAAATCTCGGTTAATCAGCCCGAGATCACCGGCCCAGACACCGCAAAAATTGCAGCGCGTGAACTGCGCATCGACGGCAGCGCACAGCTCGATTGTGGCATCACCATCGTAAATAGCTTCAGCTCCCCAAGGGGTCGACAAATCATGGGACAGAGCCCCGATTACATAGCCCATCGATGCAAGGGTTGAGGGAGAAACGTGCTGCTCATAGGGCATCGAGAGCTCATTGGTAATCAAAATGCCATCGACACCGCCCCGTTGCAACGCTTCGAGATCGCGCTTGGCGGCTTCCACGACCTGCGACACGCTTCCGCCCGGGTAATACAGTGGATCGCCCGGCAGAGGACGCAGGTGCAGCATTCCGATAACCGGCTTTTCGGTCTTGAACATCGAAGTTAGAAACGACATGACGTGCTCCTTCATAGGGTTATCGCGGGGACGTTACTCCCCCAGCACCTCGACGTACACTTTTCGCTTCTGCGGACCGTCAAACTCCGCAAGATAGATGTTCTGGGCACCTCCACACACGATGTGGCCATCTTGGACGGGAAAGAAGCAGCTGTTTCCACAAATCATGCTCTTGATATGCCCACAGGAGTTGTTGCCGGTGGCTCCATAGCTCGGCAGGAAGTGTGCATGCGCATAGGGGGCATCTAGCGGGGCGATGCGATCAAGCGTCTCCAGTAGATCCGTCTCCACGCAGGGCAGCCCCTCGTTTACCACGATTCCACAGGTCGTATGCGACAAAATAATCGCTGCCAAGCCATTCGTCACCGAGCTGCGTTCAATGGCAGCGTGCACGTCTTCGGTAATATCGATGAACTGGTCCGGAGCAGTCGATAGATAGCTCAATGTCTCGAGCGCCACCATGTTCACTCATCCCCTTCAAGAAAACGCAGGGCATTACCCCAGTAGAGCCTTTCTCGCGCATCATCGCGCATGGACACGGTATCGAGCGCCCGTTTGAGTTTGAACGCACGGAAGCGCGGCGTATTGCTGGCGAACATCACTTGATGCGATAGCGCGCGCTCATACCACAGCGGCCCCATATCGACCGTGAAAAGACGCTGCATCATCTCCTCGGGCGAATCGATGTAAGTGATAGAGGTGTCCGTGTAGCAGTTGGGATACTTGAGCAGCATCGCCACGGTCTCGCGCACCCAGGGCCAGCCAAAGTGGGTCAAACTAAAACGCACATTTGGATGCGTTGCGATTGTGTGCTCAAATACAAGCGGATTACTGCGCGAGAGCTCTGCGCCCGGCTCCCAAGACATACCGGCATGGAAAACCACCGGCTTGTTATAGCGCTCGCACAGCTCGTAAAGCGGCTCGGCCACGGCATCATCGGGAGCAAAACCCTGCTTTGCCGGATGCAGGCAAAGCCCCTTTGCCCCCAACTCGGTAAAGGCGCGCCCCAATTCGTCTGCGGCACCGCTCACCTGCGGATCTACGCTCGCAAATCCCCACAGACGATCGGGATGCGCGGCAACCAGCATGGCAATCTGGTCATTGGTGCCAAAATGCCCTCCGCATGCCGTGGTTACATCGAGCGGCATGAGCACGCTCTTCTGCACATCGCAGACGTCCATCTCGACTTGAAGCTCATCCCAATCCATGGGGCCCATATGCCCCATACCAAATTCTCGTGACCAAAAACCGAATCCATCAGGCTCATCACCCGGCGTATAGATCTCGCCGTAGAGCATGGGCTGGACCAACATGTCGATAACCATTTCGCACTCCTTTCCAAGCATTTGACCCTAGTACGGCTCAAAAGAGCCGATGACGCGGGACGAAAGCTCGGCGCCCGCCTTCATACACGCCGGAATATCAAGGCCATCAATCACGCCCTTGGTAAACCCGGCGATATACGAGTCTCCGGCGCCCACGGTGTTAACGACCTTCTCCGCCGGTACGATCCCGCACTCATAGAAGCGTTCGCCGTCAAAGGCAATGCTTCCCTTCTCGCCAAGCGTGGCAACTGCCACCCGCGGCCCCAACTTCTGTACGTGACGTACCCAATCACGCAGCTCCGGAGTGTCCTCTTCAAACGACATAAACGCATAGTCTACGTAAGGAAAATGAGCCTCGCAGGCATATTCGGGATCCTGGCTGAACACCGAGAAGTCCATAACCACCGTCTTGCCCGCATCATGCCATTCGGGCAGGAGGTCCAAACAATTGCCAAACAGGTCGGTATGAATGATGTCATGCTCTAGGATAAACGCCCGGTCATCTTCATTCGGTCGATATGTCTCCATAACACCATCGATTGCCTCGAGATGCACGCGATCGACGCCGTCTTTCAATGCCATGAGCATCACCGAGGTGTCGCCATCCTCCACCCGCAGATGTGAGATATCGAACCCCTCAGCGGCCAGCGCCTCTCTCATCTTGTCTCCGTACTCGTCCTTGCCGACAACCGACACGGCGGATACCGAAACTCCCATTCGTGCAAGATGGATACCCCAGTCAATGCCATTACCAGTCGGATAGAACACGCCGATGTTTTGATAGACGTCCGCACAGCAAAAACCAGCCGCGCACGCTTTAATACCCATGGTCTTCTCCAATGTTCAAAAGGGGACCCACCACATGGCGAGCCCCCTTTTCGCGTTTCGCTTATTGTTTTGCATCGGCCGTCCAAAGCCTCATAGCCAGACCGCCGTACGCTTTCTTAAGCTATTCGACGATTGGTGCTCCGTGGCCCCAAGAACCTTCCATGCCGCACACGGTCGAGGCAAACCCGGCAGCAAAGTCGAGCGCACGCTCGATGGCCTCGGCGCCATCTTCACCACGCTTGGCGGAATCGAGATAGCACATCAAAAACGAGGTGAGGAACGAGTCGCCCGCCCCCATGGTGTCCTTCATGTCCGTTACCGGTTTAGCCAGCTGGCGGTAATAACGCTCGCCGTCGTAAGCAATGCAGCCCTCGGCGCCCGCCGTAGCCGACACAAAACGCGGACCCAAGCCCTTCACCCATGCCAGACGCTCGCGAATCTCGTCCTCACTCGCGGCATCCGCCGCACTAAAGAAAGCGAAATCGACGTAGGGCGCAATCTGCTCGTAGTACTCGTCGGTGGAGTCGTCCGAAAAGTCAAAAGAGACCGTGACGCCCGCAGCCTTCAGCTTGGGCAGCTCGCGCTCGGTAAAGCAATAGTTGCCCGAATGAACCACATCGAACTGCTTCATGTACGAAAGGTCAAAGCGATCGAGGACATAGCGCGCATCGCCACGGATACCGCCCTCGTTGGAGCCAAGGAAGACACGGTCACCGTCAACGACGGTGACGCGAGCCGCTCCGTTCTCGCCAATCATCTGCTCGCACTTGTCAAGCTCGATACCCTCATCCTCGAGGCTTGCAATGACATGCTCGGCAGCGGCGTCATTGCCAAAAATGCCCATGTATGCGGAGCGTGCGGCACCGCATTTCTTGGCATAAACGGCGAAGTTCACCGCATTGCCGCCAGGATACATGGTATGGATATGCTCGTAGCGATCGACGACGTTGTCGCCAAATCCGAGCGCGTTAACGTTAAATGCCATGGCCTTTGTCCCTTCTAGTACTCGACAACACCCATATAGCGACGGAAATCGGGATCGTGATCAAACACCTTGCCGCGTGCAGCACGCAGCTCGCAGTTCATGGCATAGAACAGCACCGGGTCCAGATAGGCACGGACGCTCGCCGGCACGGCTTCCATACCGTACTCCTTGGCATCGAGCACCATCAGCGTATCGGTATGCGTCTTAAGGAACGCCAGGGCGCGCTCGTCCATAGCACGGCACTCGCTGGAGCCCATCTGCAGGAAGTAAAAAACGCCATCCTGAGTAGCCTCGAAGGGGCCATGGAAGTACTCGGCAGAGTGGATGTAGCTGCAGTGCTGCCACTGCATCTCCATAAGAGAGCAGATAGCGAAACCGTAGGTCTGGCTAAAGTTGGGACCGCTGCCCAGAATATAGAAGAACTCGTGCTCCTGGCAAAGCTTGGCAAAGCGATCGCCCAGCTCGGCATTTACCTTCTCGCGTGCCGGGGGAAGAATCTTATCCATCTCGGCGATACCGGCATACATATCGGCAAGATCGGCGTAGCCCTCCTGCTGATCGAGCAGCTCTGCCGCAAGCGACAGCGAAATACCAGCGGGGACCTCGGCCTGCGGCACACCCTCGCCCCACGGGTAGACCCACGTGGTCCACTTGCCGGAGTCGATCTTAGATCCAGCGTTGTCGGTCTGGGCGATCACCGTAGCGCCGGCAGCAAGGGCAATCTCGCAGCCCTCGACGACCTCGGGGGTGTTGCCACTGTGGCTACAAGCGATGACCAGGGACTTCTCGCCCAGACGACGCGGACGCATAATGTCGAATTCACGCGCGGTATAGATATACGAAGTGAAGGTGGTTGCCTCGCGCTGCAGAAGCTCATGAGCCGGGATCAAATCGATCATGGAGCCACCGCAAGCAATCCAGTAGACGCTGTCGAACTTGCCCTTCTCGGCAATTGCCTCTTTGATCAGATCGTGTGCGTTCATATCCAGTTCCTTTCTTGTTTGGTCCGCAATCAATGAGATTGGCTGCGTGGCCGATAGTTGTTTTAGTCAATCAGATATTTCTCGAATGCGGCCATGTTCTTGGCATCTGCCGCCGCCGGGTCATCGTAGTAACGACCGTCCGTGATTTCCTGGCCCAGCATGCCGTCAAAACCATGGGCGTTGAGCGTGGCGACGAAGGCGTCCATATCGTGCTTGCCATCGCCCCACACCAGATGGCCATACGGGTCACCGTCGATAAAGTGCATCTCGTGAATTGCCCCATCACCAAAGGCGGCAAACCAGTCCTCGAGCGTCTCGCCTGCAACGCCCATCGCGGTTGTATCAACCATGGGCTGTAAGTACGGGCTCGCGACCTCGTCAATCATGCGCTTCGCATCGGAAACCGTCGTCACAAGGTTGCTCTCCTCGGGACGCAGGCTTTCCATCGTAAGCACCAGACCGTGCTCGCCGGCATACTCCGCTAGAATGGACAAGTGCTCGCGGCTGCGCTTCCAGGCTTCCTCGCGATCCTCGTCCCAGTCGCCCCAGCCCGAGTTGACGGACATACGGTCGCACCCAAGTACCTCGGCAAGCTCAATGCCGTGCTTAAAGTACGCCAGGCTGCGCTGTTCATGCAGCGGCTTGCGTGCGCAGTATTGCCAAGGATAGACAACATTCTCGGGGCACAGAGTACGATACCTAAGCCCACGGTCTGCAGCCTTTTTCGCCAGGACCTCAGCCTCAAAGTAGCCCGTGTGGTCGAGCGTCACATGCGGCTCCGCACACCACAGCTCAATGGACTCAAAGCCCAAACGCTGCTGCGCGTCAAGGAAGTAATCGAGCGACCACATGATGTAGTGGATATTCATGCCCGCAATCTGTTCGCGGCGCAGCGTCGGTTTGGATTCAGACACCTTATGCCTCCTTATTTCGATCGAACACGATTTGTCCGTCCGACATCGTCATATCAACCGCAAGATCGCGTGCGTCGCGATAATCGAGGTCGAACACATCCCGATCGAGCACGCAGATATCGGCAAGCTTGCCAACCTCAAGCGTACCCAGCTCGTCTTCGCGCATCAGATCGTACGCGCCCCCGGCAGTCCAAGCGCGCAAGAGCTCGACAAGCGTCAGCACGTTGGCCTCATTCACGGGCAGTCCATCGTCGAAGTATCCGCCGCACGCGCTGTAGATTGACTCGCCCAGGCTCGGAATCAGCAGCGGCAAATCCGTACCACAGCACACCGTGCATCCGGAATCTTCCATGCCGCGGCGATTCCAGCTGTGTAAAAGTCGCGTCTCGCCAATTTGTCGACGCATCATCGATAGGCAATCCTCGCGCCGGTCCAGCGTCAGAATCTGCGGATAGACCTCGCAAATTCCACCTAACTTGCCAAACTCGATAAGATCGGTCGGGTCAGAGTTCTCGAGATCGGTAATCGCATGGCGGCGAAGCATCCGTCCATGTTCGTCTCGAGGCAGCGAGGCATAGAGCGCCACGGTGCGACGAACGGCGCCATCTCCCTGGCAATGCAAGGAATATCGGAAGCCGTCAGCATCAATTGCACGTAGCTCGTTCTCAATCAGATCCCACTCGGGCTCCTCGACGACCGTCTTGCCGGCGGCTCCCGCATCGGCCGTGTCCTCATAGGGGTCAATCATCTCGGCAAGCCCCGCCCATACGCCGCGATCGCTCATACGGTTGAAGCCAGAAAAACGAACGAACGGTCCCCGGAAGCGCTCTCGTGCCTCGCGGGCATATGCCAGATTTGCACCAGCGCCCACCGGCTGCGACATCATAGAGACGCGAACCGTCAGCTCACCAGATTCCTCACGGCGAGCCATTTCGTCGGCAAAGCCGTAGTAGTCATCAAACGCCATCTCCTTGATGGCGGTAACGCCGCGCTCGTTAAGCATGCTCATGTAGTCCGAATACCCCGCACGTACCTCGGGCAGCGCGAGGAAATCGCTCATCATGCGCCAGATCTTCTCGGCATAGCACGCCTGCGGTGTAAAGCCGTATCGCGCACTGGCGGCAGCATTGAGAACGCAGGTCTCCGCACCCGGTGTAAAGCAGACGACAGGGATATCGCCAAAACAATCGTCAAACACAGCCGCCGTATTTGCGTTCTCGGCATCCGATGCCAGCGTTTCGGGTAGGTTGTGGCCAAAAGCCGCCGCGCAATCCGGATGATCTTCTTTCCATGCACGCAAGAGCGACACGGCCTCTTTGGCATCGGCGACGCCGGACAGATCAGACCCCAACGTCCGCAGCGCCCAGCCCGTATAGAAGGTATGCACATCGATCAGGCCAGGCATGACGGTGCGGTCGCCCAGGTCAACTACCTCGTCCGCTTGGGTCAAATACGAAGCTACCTCACACTTGGTGCCAACAGCCTCAATTCGATTGCCACGGACCGCTACGAAACCTTCAAACGGCAGGTCCCCCGTACCGGTAAAGACGCTCTTAGACGTCAGGACCGTCAAACGATCAGACATCACAACCACCTACACCGGAAGCATGCCAGAGATTGCCGTTACGATCAGGCCAAAGACGACCATGAAAATGAAGAACTTCCAAATGGTCTTCCACCATTGGCCAAACGAGATCTTTGCCACGGCAAGGCCGGCGACCGTCATGCCCGCCACGGGACTGATGGTGTTGATGGTCTGATTAGCAAACTGGAGCGCGGTAACGGCTGCCTCGGGATTGAGGCCCATAAGCTCGGTCAGGGGGCCCATAACAGGCATGGTGAGCGCCGCCAGGCCAGAACTCGAGGGAACCAGCAAAGAGAGCAGGCCAAGGACGATATACATAAACGTGGTGTAGACGGCGGCGGGTGCACCGGCGAGCGCAGTAGCGAGCGCCTGGAGAATGGTGTCGATGATCATGCCGCCCTCGGCGATGACCAGAATACCGCGAGCGATACCAATAACGATGGCGGCGTACGCAAAGTCGGCGAGACCTTTAACGAACTCCTCAGCAATCGTCTGCTGGTCAAGACCGCCCAGGATACCGGCAAGCAAGCCCATGCCAAGGAACACGGCGGAAATCTCATTCATGTACCAACCCTGGGTAACAAGACCCCAGACGATAATGCCCATACCGCAAGCAAAATCGATAAGCACGAGCTTCTGACGGATAGTGAACTCTTCCTCGATGGAGGCATCGGTCACGGAAAACTCGATACGCTTGAGCTTATCGTCCTCGTACGTAATGGACGACTCGGGGTTTTTCTTGACGCGCATGGCGTAGCGCATGGCCCATGCGATACCGACGGCAGTGAAGATGGCCCAAGAAACGGCGCGCAGCCACAGTTGCGGATTGCCCTCGATGCCGATAATGCCCTGTGCGATCAAGACGTTAAACGGGTCGATGGTCGAAGCACAATATCCCAGGTTAGGACCAAGGAAGCAGATGATGAATGCCGTCATCGAGTCATAACCGATACCCATCATGATGGGAATGAAGATGGCATAGAACGGCAGGGCTTCCTCAGACATACCAAACGTAGTGCCGCAAATGGACAGCAACGTCATCGTGATGGGAATGATGAGGATGTCCTTGTTCTTGAGCTTTTTAATCACACGGCTCATGCCGGCATTCAAAGCGTTGGTCTTGGTGATGATTGCGAACGATCCGCCAATCAATAAGACGAACGCAACGACGTCGGCAGCCTCTTGGATGCCCTTAGTGGGCGCTTGCAGGACCGCGAAGATATCCTGACCCAGATTGATGGTCTCGCCGGTCTCGGAATCGGTGTAGTTCTTATCGACCTGTTCATAGGTTCCAGCAACGGCGACTTCACGCTCGCCCGCCGCTGTCGAAATCGTCTTGCGCTGATACTGACCAGAGGGAACGATCCAAGTCAGGACCGCAAAGACAACGATCAGCAAGAACATGATCGTATAGACATGCGGTAATTTGAACTTAAAACGTCTGTTTGTCTTCTTCGCCTTCGTATCTGACATAGATACCTCCAAAGAACTCGAGACTGCATCGCATCTCGCTTCAACGTCTGCACAAGGCAAACGTTCTATGACGTTCTATAGATTACCAGCAGCTTTTCTCGTCATCAAGATAATTTCAAACTGATTGCCGCAACGCGGTTGAACGGTTGCGTTTGCGCCGTGAACGGTATGGAAACGCCCGGTGAGATGATCCACCGGGCGTCTCCATTCGCAATGTCCTAGATGTCAAAAACGTAGCGAGACCCAACGATCCGCTGACGACCGATGATAAACGGCCGCCGCTGCTCATCAAAGAAGAAGGCTTCCATATAAAACAAGGGTTCGCCAACGGGAACCGCCAGCAACCGAGCGACCTCGGGCGATGCGCACGCGATCTCGAGCGTGCACGGGTCGGTAAACGCAGGCGTCCGCCCCGTCCGGTTGCGCACGAACTCAAAAATGGATTGGTTAGATAGAGGCGCCGTTGATAGATAGGCGTTGTCCTCGTAAACGTATATGTTGTTCTCAAGCATGACAGGGACGCCATCGGCAGTACGCACGCGCTCAACGCAAATCAAGTCAGTTCCAACGGGAACACCAAAGAACTGTGCTTCGGTGGAATCCGCCGGCAGTATCTTTCTCGAAATGACACACGCCCCCGGTTCCATTCCGTTAGCGCGGCATGCGTCCGAAAAACTCTGGACGTCATCCTTCTGGCGAATCTTGCGCTTGAGCTTGGGGGCATTGACAAACGTGCCTTTCCCCTGTCGCTTCGTTAGATAGCCCTGTTGGACGAGCTCCTCAATAGCGCGTCGCACGGTAACGCGGCCAACTTTATAGCTCTCAGCCAATTCGAATTCGTTGGGTATCCGCGCACCTGCCTTGTAGGCACCGGAGTTGATTTCGTTTTTAATGATATCAATGACCTGTTGGTACAGCGGTATCGCTGCTTTACCGTCAGTTAGCCCTTCAGTCGGTGGCATATACCCTCTCCCAGCGCAATTACGTCTAAAACGGGCTTAAGGGCATTCAACAAGTCCTTAAGCCCGCATTAGCTTAAAGTATGCTAGGTGTCGCACCAAAATGTCGGGTATTTACTCATCGGACCCGAAAAACGCGCAACTAACGCGCTCTTACGCGAGTTCCAGCAGGTCCGGCAGCTGATCGATAATCTTATCCGCGGCGTCCTGACTAAAGCCAAAGCGCTCCTCGCGCTTGGCGATGACTGTCAGACCGGCGCGCTTGCCGGCAGTGATGCCAGGCACCGAATCCTCAACGCAGCAGCAGCGATTCGCGGGCAGCCCCAGCAGGTCCAGCGCATGCAGGTAGATGTCGGGCTCGGGCTTACTCTCCTTAAACTGCTCGCCGCTCACCACATACTCAAAGGCATCCGACAGCCCGCACGCGTTGAGCACTTCCTCGATGCTATCCATGGGAGACGAGCTGGCAAGCGCCACGCGAACGCCACGGCGTGGCAGCTCTCGAATCGTATCCACGGCGCCTGGGTTAATCAAAGCCTGATAGTCGCGCGGACGCTTATGCGCCCACTCGTCCCAACGGGCCAACGCTTCCTCGCCAGTGAAATGCCCCTTACCGGCGCGCTCAAACCAATCGACCAGCATATGCAGGAAGAACTGATGCGAGGTACCGACTTGCCCATTCAACTCCTCTTGAGTCAGGTTAAGCCCAAGCTCCTTGGCAAACGCGGCAGTCTCGCCCAGGTAGTAATACTCGGTATCGACAATGACACCGTCCATGTCAAAGATAACGGCGTCGAACGGAAATGCGGACACGGCACCCTCCCTAACAAAAGGGCGCCCGCAAGCAGGCGCCCAAACCATGCATTAATCGGCGATTCTAACCCAGCAGCTTATCCAGCGCCACTGCAATACCGTCTTCGTTGTTATTGGCGGTTACCATCTGGGCAACTGCCTTAACCTCATCGACGGCGTTGCCCATGGCAACACCGGTGCCGGCCCACTCAATCATGGACTTGTCGTTCTGGCCGTCGCCAAACGAGACGACCTCGCTGGCATCGATACCGAGCTTGGGCAGGGCACCCTCGAGCGCACGGGCTTTGTCGATACCGGGCGCCGTGTACTCAAAGTACCAGTCGGCCGTAAACATGCCCGAAAGCGTCTGGGTAAAGGGCGCATACATCTCCTCGTAATGCGCCTGCAGGTAGGTCGGATCACCCGCCGTCAGCAGCTTGTCCACGGGATAAGTGTCCACGACCTCATGCAAGCTCTCGACCTCGCGAATCTTAAGATCGCACGCATCGCGCTCATACTTGACGATATTCTTCTGCAAGCCGTCAGGCAGCGTGATCATGCAATGGTACGAGTCCTCGACGTGCAAATCGCGACCGAGCGAAATCATAGGGATCACGTCGAAATTGCGCAGATGATCAATCAGACGGTGCAGCTCGTCAGCCGGCATGGCCTGGTCAAAAAGGACCTCATCGGTCTGAGCGTCGACCACGTGCGCGCCATTAAAGGCAACTAGCAGACCATCATGGTTTTGAAGGTCGAGCTCCTGCGCCAAGGCGTGCAGCCCCCATGCAGGACGACCCGAAGCCAAGATGAGCTTAATGCCCGACTCCTGCGCAGCGAGCAGCTTCTCGCACGTACGCGGGCTGATGACCTTTTGGTCGTTGGTGAGCGTACCGTCGATATCCATTGCGATGGCTTTGATTGCCATATATGCCTCCCTGTCATTGAACAACCTTGTCTGAGCCATCATACAGAACACCCACGGCGGCGCTGTTTGCAACGGGAAAAATGTCATATTGTCCCAAACATGAACGGCGCGCCTTCGACGATTGCGATGCCCGTCGAGGCGCCTCCCGATACATTCCATCCTATCCAAATAGCAAGGGGCCCGTATCCCAACGGATACGGGCCCCTTTCAGCCATAAGCCAACTCAGCCGTAAAGACTACTTGCGATGAGCGCGATAGAACTCGATGAGCGCCTGGGTCGAAGCGTCCTGCTCGGCCTTGGCGGCGTCGTCGTGGAAGGCCGGGGTGATCTGCTTGGCAAGATGCTTGCCCAGCTCGACGCCCCACTGGTCGTAGGAGTCGATGCCCCAGACCGTGCCCTCGACAAACGTGATGTGCTCGTACAGGGCGATGAGCTCGCCGAGTGCGAACGGGGTCAGCGTGTCGCCGAAGATCGAGGTCGTCGGACGGTTGCCCTCAAAGCAGCGGGCCGGGACGATCTGCTCGGGCGTGCCCTCGGCACGAACCTCGTCGGCCGTCTTACCAAAGGCGAGCGCCTTGGTCTGGGCCAGGAAGTTGCCCAGGAACAGCTCGTGGACGTCCTGGCCGCTGTCGGTTGCGGGGTTGGCAGTGTTGGCGAAAGCGATAAAGTCGGCCGGGACCACCACGGTGCCCTGGTGCAGCAGCTGGTAGAAGGCGTGCTGACCGTTGGTACCGGGCTCGCCCCAGAAGATCTCACCGGTATCGGAGGTCACAGCGCTGCCGTCCCAGCGGACGTGCTTGCCGTTGGACTCCATGGTGAGCTGTTGCAGGTAGGCCGGGAAGCGGTGCAGATACTGGCAGTACGGCAGCACGGCGTGGCTCTTGGAACCGAAGAAGTTGACGTACCAGACGTTGAGCAGGCCCATCAGCGCGACGGCGTTGTTCTCGAGCGGGGTGTTGCAGAAGTACTCGTCGATGGCGTGGAAGCCCTCAAGGAACTGCTGGAAGCGCTCGGGGCCGAGCACGACGATCAGCGACAGGCCCACGGCGGAGTCGACAGAGTAGCGGCCGCCGACCCAGTTCCAGAAACCAAAAGCGTTGGCGGGGTCGATGCCGAAGGCCTCGACCTTCTCGAGTGCGGTGGAAACGGCGACAAAGTGCTTGGCCACGGCCTCGGCGTTCTGCTCATCGGAGCCGTCGATGGCACCCTGAGCCTTGAGCTGCTCGAGCATCCAGGTCTTGACCTCACGAGCGTTGGTGAGGGTCTCGAGCGTGGTGAAAGTCTTGGAGACGATAATCACGAGCGTGGTCTCGGGATCGAGGCCCTTGAGCTTCTCTGCCTGATCGTTGGGGTCGATGTTGGAGATGTAGCGGCAGTCAATACCGGCGTCGGCGTAGGGACGCAGGGCCTCGTAGGCCATGACCGGGCCCAGATCGGAGCCGCCGATGCCGATGGACACCAGGTGCTCGATCTTTTTGCCGGTAACACCCTTCCACTCACCGGAGCGCACGCGCTCGGCGAAGGCATACATGCGGTCGAGAACCTCGTGCACGTCGGCGACGACGTCCTGGCCGTCGACGATGAGCTGGCCCTTCTCGCTTGCCGGGCGGCGCAGCGCGGTGTGCAGGACGGCGCGGTCCTCGGTGGTGTTGATGTGCTCGCCGGAGAACATGGCGTCGCGGCGCTCCTCGAGCTTCACCTCGCGGGCAAGATCGCACAGCAGCTTGACGGTCTCATCAGTCACCAGGTTCTTGGACAGGTCGAAGTGCAGGTCACCGGCGTCAAAGCTCAGCTTGTTCACGCGCTCGGCATCGGCGGCGAACCAGGCCTTGAGGTCGATACCCTCGGCCTCGAGCTTCTCCTGATGGGCCTCGAGCGCCTTCCAAGCGGCAGTCGACGTAGCATCGATAGGTGCGGCAACAGTTGCCATAGAGTCCTCCTCAGCATACGGGCGCACGCCTCCATGCGCCCGGACATTCAGATGCCACTATTCTAGCGCAGGTCAAGACTATAATCAGCGAGCGTTGCCAATCGGCCCCCAAACGGCAACCGACCAAAAAGGGACAGGTTTAATTTGGCAGGTCAAACGCTTTACCAATCAAAAATAACCTATCCCTTTATGCCAAATATTAGGCCGCAGCGCAGACGCTACCGAGCAACTCACGCAGAGGAGACCCGATGCCCTCCAGCAGTTCGGGCGCGATGATGGCAAAAACGGGAACCTCGCCGGCCCCCACGACGGCAGGCACCTTGCCCTCCGAGACGATACATCCATAAGGGACAAAACCCTCTTCGCCGACATCGAGCGCCGCCATGCGACGGGCGAGCTCGCGCGCAAAGCCGGCAGTATCGGCATCGCCAATCGCCAAGACAAAGTCCACGCCTTCGTCGGTCGCCAGGGCCACGGCTTCGTCGATCAGCTCGTCTCCTCCGTCGCCTTCAACCGAGCCCAGCGCCGCCGAAACGAGCTCATCACGCGTGCGCTTGTCGCCTCCCAGCACGACCAGTGCCTTGGTGCCGCCATAGTGGGCAACCAATCGCCCGCACCAGCGAGCCACATCCCCATCCGCAACCAAGCGCGTCGGCATACCAAACCCATAGTTGACCATTATCCCCACAACCCTTCCGTGCTTTATGGTGGTATCAATCGTTAGCCTCATGCTACGAAGCGAGCTTTTCCGAGCTGTTACGCACTCTTTAGGGCTGCGTTAAAAACCCGATGCAGCCGCACGACCATACCTGCCAAAAAGGGGCAGGTTTTGACGGTGTCCGGTCGAGCAGGTATTATCGAACAGGTATTCGATAAGAACATGTGTTTGATGGGAGGCTCGGATGGAGCACGAGCAGCACATCTACATCTGCATCGACCTCAAGACGTTTTATGCCAGCGTCGAGTGCGTCGACCGTGGGCTCGATCCGCTCACCACCAACCTGGTCGTTGCCGACGAATCGCGCGGACGCACGACCATCTGTCTCGCTATCACGCAGACCATGAAGGACCTCGGGATACACAACCGCTGCCGTCTATTCGAGATTCCCGACGGCATCGACTACATCAAAGCAGTGCCGCGCATGCAACACTACATGGAGGTGTCGGCGCAAATCTACGGCGTCTATCTGGAATACGTCAGCCCCCAGGACGTGCACGTCTACTCCATCGATGAGTGCTTTATCGACGTGACGCCCTATCTGGACCTTTATCACACCGATGCCGAAGGGTTCGCCTGCATGTTGCGCGACGAGGTCTTGGGGCGCACCGGCATCACGGCGACGGTCGGTATCGGCCCCAACCTATTCCAGGCCAAGGTGGCGCTCGACATCACCGCCAAGCACGTAGCCAGCCGCATTGGCGTACTCGACGACGAGATCTTTCGCAAGGAGATCTGGCCCCATCGCCCCATCACCGACATCTGGGGCATCGGCCCCGGCGTGGCGGCCCGTCTCGAGAAATACGGCGTCTACGACCTGATGGGCGTCGCCGCACTCGACGAGAACCTGCTCTACGACGAACTCGGCGTCAACGCCGAATATCTCATCGACCACGCCTTCGGGCGCGAGCCGACAACCATCGCCGATATCCAAGCCTATCGCCCGCAAGCGACCTCGACCACCACAGGACAGGTGCTCTCGAAGGGCTATGCCTACGAGCAGGCCTACACCGTCTTGCGCGAGATGGTCGACAGTGCCGTGTTGGACTTGGTCGATAAGCACGTGGTCTGCGACAGCATCTCGCTCTTTGTGGGCTACGCGAGCGAGCGCGCTGACATACGCCGCCTCGACGCCAGCGGTACAGCGCAATATGTGGACGGATGCGGCCACCTGCGCTCGAGCACATCGAGTATCGAACCCACCGCAACCGCCGGCCCCGAGCTCGCGCCCCGTGCTCCCAAGCCCGTCCAGTGCGATGACGAAAGGCGCCGCCTGGTACGCGAAGCGCAGGCAATCGATGGCATCTTTGTGGGAGAGCATGGCGGCAAACCGCGTGACGGCTATGCCTCACTCTTTGCGCACTCCAACGCCTCGCGCAAGCTGCCCGAGCGCACCAATTCGTTTAAGAAGATCATGGGGTATTTCGATGACCTTTGGGCACAAACGGTCGACCCCAAGCGACCGGTCAAGCGTATCAATCTGGGATTTGGCAACCTCATGCCCGAGGAATTTGCCACCATCGATCTGTTCAGCGATATCGAGGCCGATGAGCGCGAGCGCGACCTGGCGCGCGCCGTCCTGGCCGTGAAAGGCAAGTACGGCAAAAACGCGCTCGTCAAGGGATTAAGCTTTACCGCCGGCGCCACCGCGCGCGAACGCAACGACCAAGTTGGAGGGCACCGTGCCTAAGTCCCAACAACAGCCGATGCGGCCACCGACACCTTTTGAACGCCTAGCAGACCCCGAGGGAAGACGTCGCTCCGCCGACCCAAAGCTCACTGCCAACGGTGCCGTGCGCGCCAACCGCGCCGCACAGTTTATGCCCTTTGCCGCCCTCACGGGATACTACGAACTCGTGCGCAAGCAGGAAATCACCGTCGAGCCAAAACGTGAGCTCACGGAAGAAAAAGCCCTCGTACTTTCTAAAAAGCTCGAGGGTCTCAAACGTGGCGACTTGGTTCGTGTCACCTATTACGATACGTACGGCTATCGCTCCCGCACCGGCATCCTCGACGAGGTACTCCCTGCCTTCAAGCTCCTCAAGCTCAAAGACATCGCCATCGACTTCGACGACATCCAAGACATCGAACTGCGCGGACGAGCCTAGCCAAGGAAGCGCATCCAGGGCGGCGCTTACAGCGTCATGACGTAGTAGCCCGCGTCTTTCACGGCCGTCTCGAGGACA
>JAHYYN010000104.1:0-3348 GCA_019424945.1 Collinsella sp.
GCGCATAAAGAAAGCCTCCCATTTCTCATGTCCAAGAAATGGGAGGCAGTTCACAGGGAACGTGGGGCTTGATATTGCCCTCCTGTCCGAAAGCACTTTCCATCTCAGCTTTCAATCTAGGCAACCACAATGGTATGGGCCATGGCCGTCAGTTCACCAATCTCAATAAACCTGTCTTTTGTAATGCGATTGACCAATGCGCCGACTCTCTGGTCGGTCGCATCGACATCACAAGCGATGCGCAGCCCGGGAGAGCCGCCAAAAGCAGCTGCTTGCCTGATGCACAAAAGCGCAGAAACCCGCATCCCGAATATGGTGGGATGCGGGCACGGACAATCGTGTGTCCCATTCCAGGCGCGGATTCTGGGATGCAATCTCCGCCGAGGGCTCCAAGGGGAAAGCGCATCCCATTCTGAGCGCCTATTCCGGGACACAGTTTCCGCTCCAAACAAAAGGCCCCGGCTCGCGATGGAGCCGGGGCCAAAGGCACAGCATATGCAGTTGATGGTGAGCGCGAACAGCCCGTCAGAAATGCCATCCGCGCTCTACCCTACCCGCGGTGACGGGCGCGGCTGTACGGCGTATCCACCATGGGCAGATCCGGACGCAGCTTGCCGTCAAATGCGCGATAGGCATTCTGTACGGCGGGCGCTGTGGGGATCGTTGCGATCTCGCCGATGCCCTTGCCGCCGTATGCCACGGGCAGTAGCTCGTCCTTCTCCACGTAGATGGCGTGGATATCCGGAATCTCGGGCGCACGGAACAGCCCGAGCGTGCCGTACCTTGCCTGGGGCACGCAGTCCTTGAGCGGCCAATCCTCGGTAAGCGCATAGCCCATACCCATGAGCACGCCGCCTTCGATCTGACCCTGGATGGAGATGGGGTTGACCACCTTGCCGGAATCGTGCGCGGCATAGACCTCGCTCACGCGGCCGTCATCATCCAGAATGACCACATGCGTGGCAAAGCCGTAGCAGATGTGGCTCTTGGGGTTGGGGACGTCGGCGCCCAGTTTGTCGGTCGGCTCCAGATACACGTAGCCAAACTCGCATCCCTCGAGCGCCTTGATGGCGGTCGCGGGGTCCTGAGGATGCATACCCTGACCAGCGACGAGCTCCTGCGCGCGCAGCTGATAGGCGCGACCGTCGTCGTACTCGATCTTGACGCCGTCGCCATGCGCGCTCACGGGAGCGGCGGGCGCAGGCTTGCCGGCCTCGATGCCAACCATGGCATCGCGCAGCAGGAAAGCGGCGCCGCGCACAGCCTCGCCGGTCACGACCGTCTGACGCGAGCCAGACGTGGTGCCGGAGTCGGGAGCGTTCTCGGTAGAGCACTCGCCGTTGGCGATGCAGCTCAGCGGCAGACCGCAGGCCTCGGCAACGTCCTGCAAAAAGACGGTGTTGCAGCCCTGGCCGATGTCGGACGTGGCGGCATAGACCACGGCCACGCCATCCTCGACGCGAATCTTGCAGCGGCCGGCATCGGGCAGGCCCACGCCCACGCCGGCGTTCTTCATGGCGCAGGCGATACCGGCGTGTCCGGGATGCGCATAGTAGGCATCCTTGACCTCGAGCAGCGTCTCCTTAAGCGCCGTGGAGCAATCGGCAATCTGGCCGTTGGGCAAAACCTCGCCCGGCTCGATGGCGTTTCTGTAACGAATCTCCCACGGGTCCAGGCCGACCTTCTCTGCCAGCAAGTCGATCAAGCTCTCGAGCGCAAACTCGGATTGGCAAACGCCAAAGCCGCGGTACGCACCGGCGGGCGGGTTGTTGGTGTAGTAGCCAAAACCGCGAATGTCGGTGTTCTGGTACTTGTAGGGGCCGACGGCATGCGTGCAGGCGCGCTCGAGCACCGGGCCGCACAGCGACGCGTAGGCGCCGGTGTCAAAGTTGATCTCGCAGTCCAGGCCGGTAAAGTTGCCCTCGGCGTCGCAGCCCAGCGTAAAGGTGCCGTCCATGGCGTGGCGCTTGGGATGGAAAGCGAGCGACTCGGCACGTGTGAGCTTGCACTTCACAGGACGCTGGAACTTATAGGCGGCGAGCGCGGCCAAGTGCTGGATGGACACGTCCTCCTTGCCGCCAAAGCCGCCACCCACGAGCATGGTCTCGACGACCACGCGCTCGGGCTCGTTGTCCCAGCCAAACATGTGGGCGCACTCTTTGCGTGTGTCGTAGGCACCCTGGTCGGTCGACTGCACCTTGACGCCGTTCTTGTACGGGAAGGCAACGGCGCACTCGGGCTCCAAGAAGGCATGCTCGGTAAAGGGCGTGGTAAAGCGCTGCGTCACGGTGAACGCGCTCTCTGCCAGCGCCTTGGCGGCGTCGCCGCGCGTCACATGGCGGCTCTGGCACACGTTGTCCTTGAGCTCCACCGTGTTGCCAAAGGCAAAGAAGCTGTCGTGCAGACGCGGGGCGTCGGCAGCCCTGGCCTCGACAATGTTGCGCACGGGCTTCAGCGGCTCGTAATCGATCTTTACGAGCTTCTTGGCCTTCTCGAGCGTCGCCTCGTCCTCGGCAACCACCAGCACGATGGCGTCACCCACGCAGCGGGTGATATCGCCCTGGGCGATCATGACGTCCCAGTCCTGGATAAGGTGGCCGACTTGGTTGACCGGCACGTCCTCGGCGCGCAGGATCCCCACCACGCCGGGCAGGGCCTCGGCCTTGGAGGTATCGATGGAGAGCACGCGGGCGCGCGGATACTTGGAGCGCACGGCGCTGGCGTAGGTCAGACCCGGCTGATCGAGCTCGTCGATGTCATCGGGATACTTGCCCTCGCCGAGCACCTTCTTGCGCACGTCGATACGGAAGGCGCGCTTGCCCACGCCGTAGTCGTCGCCGCGCTCCAGGTCCTCGTCGATCTGCTTTTCGCCGCGGAGCACCGCAGCGGCCAGCGAAATGCCCTCGATAATCTTCTTGTAGCCGGTGCAGCGGCAGACGTTGCCGCGGATGGCGTACTTGATCTGCTCCTCGGTGGGCTCGGGATCCTCGGCTATGAGCGCGGCACCCGCCATGACCATGCCGGGGATGCAAAAACCGCACTGCACGGCACCCACGGCGCCAAAGGCGTACACAAAGGCCTCGCGCACGTCCTCGGGCAGGCCCTCGACGGTCACGATGTTGCGGCCGGCGGCAAGGGCGGTGGTCAGCACGCACGCCTTGACGGCCGCACCGTCCACGTGGATGGTGCAGGTACCGCACGCGCCCTCGGAGCAGCCGTCCTTGGCGGAGTGAATGTGCAGGTCGTCGCGCAGGTAGCGCAGCAACGGTTTGTTTTGGGTCGTCGTGCGCTCGACGCCGTTAACGGTAAAAGTGAATTCCTGTGCCATGGTGATTCCCTTCTACACGC
>JAHYYN010000105.1:0-4805 GCA_019424945.1 Collinsella sp.
AACAAATCCAAGTTAGACCATTTCAAATGGTTCGATGTCTGCCCGGATGCGACACTGAATGTGTCCATCCTCGCAGTATCCGGTTCTCAAGGTGCACGCTTTGCGGCTCATCCGGTCCGACCGGGCCGCGCGGCAAGGAGATATATTGCCAGACCGGAGGGGCGCCGGGGGCGGGAATCTGGGCGTACACATTTCCTACACAAATGAGGATGGGGCCCTCTCTGTGAGAGCCTAGAAAGAACAGGGCCGCGGCTCCCCTATTAGAGCGGCCCTTCGGTTTTCCAACGGTTAAGCTTCGGCCGCATTAATGGCTGTATACCCAGTAGAAATGGGACATAGCAGCGTTAATGAGTTCTAAAACGATTAGTCCAATAAGAGCCGCTGCGGCAAACTTGATGGCATTCGCAAGCTGTGGATGCTCATAAGCCCAGCCCGTCCTCGTCTCTTCGCTGTCCGCCTTCTTTCCGTCCAAGAAGTCGGATATCTCTTGATACGTCACCAAATCATTCTTCTTCTTGATATGTTCCGCTGCAAGCGCGCAGCACATTGCGCCAGCACCAAAGACGCCTGCCAACACCATCGTCGGAACGCACTGGACCATCCCCCACCCGTGGTTTTGTTGCCACATGAGCCAGGCCATAGAGACGGTAAACGCAAGAACCCCAGCCAACATCCCCGCACCCAAGCGATAGAGCGTGCCCCTATCGCGTTCAACCCTTTCTCTAATTATTGAAATGTCGCCTTTAACAAGCTCGTCAATCGTTACATCCAGTTGTTCAGACAGCAGTAGGAGACTCTGGATGTCGGGGTACGTTTTACCGCGCTCCCAATTACTGATGGTCTGACGTGTTACAAAAATGCGCCTTGCAAGATCCTCCTGGGACAAACCAGCATCGAGTCGATACTGTTTAAGGTGTTTTGGCAGCTGCATGGCGTTCCCTTCGAATGCATCTCAACTCTTATTGGGCGGCTACACAACAGAAGCCGGCAAGCAAAGCGTAATCCCAAAATCAAACCCATACGGATGGCTGCGCGCAGATTAGAGTGTCAAAAATCTTTGACACATACGCTACCTGCTCTTTCTTGCAACTCGGACGCTATCGAATTGATCGGTTTGGCTACGTCCCAAATCGATCACATCCCTAATCAATCAAAAAGGGGCACTTCCGGATTGGGAGCGCCCCTTTAAGATGCAAGAAGCAATTAAGCCTCGAGAGCCTTCTTGGCAATGGCAGCCAGCTCGTTGAAGGACTCGATGTCCTCGTAAGCCATCTGAGCCAGGACCTTGCGGTCGAGCTCGATGCCGGCAACCTTCAGGCCGTGCATGAACTGAGAGTAAGAGATGTCGTTCAGGCGAGCAGCAGCGTTGATACGGGTGATCCAGAGAGAACGGATCTCGCGCTTCTTGTTGCGGCGATCACGATACTGATACTGCAGGGAGTGCTGGACCTGCTCTTTAGCATGCTTGTAAGTACGCGAAGCGGCACCGTAGTAACCCTTCGCACGGTGCATAACGGTACGGCGCTTCTTCTTGGCGGCAACAGCGCGCTTAATACGTGCCATGTTCTATCAACTCCTAGACGGTAAAACGAAAAAACGGGAACGCGAACTTAGGCGAGACGCGACTTGATGACCTTGCGGTCGGCAGCGGCGATCTCGGTCTCCTGACGGAAGCCACGCTTACGCTTGGTGGACTTCTTGCTCAGGATGTGGCTCTTGAAAGCCTTGGCGCGCATAAGCTTGCCGGTACCAGTCTTGCGGAAACGCTTCTTGGTGCCGCTGTGGGACTTCATCTTAGGCATGAAATACTCCTTAATCGGTTACAGAACACTAGTTACTTGGTATCGCTTGCCGCTTTATCCTCATCGAAGGCGCCCTTAATCGGGGCGAGCAGCATAAGCATGTTACGGCCTTCCATCTTAGGCTTGGACTCGACCGTAGCGTAAGGCTTGAGATCCTCGGCGAGACGCTCGAGAACGTTAAGACCCTGCTCCGGATGAGCCATCTCACGGCCGCGGAACATGATGGTGATCTTAACGCGTGCGCCCTTCTTGAGGAAACGCAGAACGTGGCCCTTCTTGGTCTCGTAATCGCCAACGTCAATCTTGGGTCGGAACTTCATTTCCTTGACCTCGACCTTGGACTGGTTCTTACGAGCGGCCTTGGCCTTCATGGCCTGCTGGTACTTGAACTTACCGTAGTCCATGACCTTGCAGACCGGCGGCTCCGCGTTAGGAGCGATCTCGACCAGGTCGAGACCCTGATCGTCGGCGACGCGCTGGGCATCGCGGATGGCGAACAGGCCGAGCTGAGAGCCATCGACGCCAATCAAACGGCACGAAGATGCGGTGATCTCGTCGTTGATGCGGGTGTCATCAGACTTAGCTATTTTCCCTACCTCCATTCATAAAAAAATAACCCGGCGCTTCTTTGCAACCAGGTCGTACACATAGACATCCTCGATTTGAGGAAATAAATCTAAGTTGTATGACCAGTCAGCTGCTCATTGGCGCCAAAAGGTGGGAACCCTCGGGTTCCTCTTTAGGGCATTGCGGGAACAACGCCTTGCGAATAATAACACGTACCGCGCGTTATCACATTACGTACACGAAAAAGGGAGCCTTGGCCCCCTTGAAGCGCAGGTGCATGTATGGTGCCCGAGGCGAGACTCGAAGGGCCTTCGCTTCGCGAAGCCCCGGGCTTCGGGCGCACGGCGCCCTCGCCACGCTCCGCTACAAACAGGCCACAGGCCTGTTTGCCTAACGCTCCGCGCGCTCACGCGAGTTCGGCACGAAAAAGGGGGCCTTGACCCCCTTGAACGCTCACTTGCATGTATGGTGCCCGAGGCGAGACTCGAACTCGCACGTTGTTGCCAACGGTGGATTTTGAGTCCACTGCGTCTGCCAATTCCGCCACTCGGGCACGTAATGCGTGAGTTAGTTTATCACAGCTTTCTTGTGATTAGTCCGAAAATGGTACTTCGAGCATTTCGACAAGTTCGACCGTGCGGAGCATCTCGTGCCGACGGCATCCGCGTCCGTTAGCCGAGGCTTCGCCCATCTGGTTGTCATAGGGATCCTCGCGCATGCCATCGAAAGCAGGCACAAATTCAGCCTGGAATCGATCGTTGGCCACCATGCGCCACGGGTCGAGATTGCCGAAGTAGTGACGACGGCGCCACTCCTCCCTCATTCTGCGCGCAGAGGAACCAAACGAAACATCGGCGTTAAGCCAACCGGTCTGTGGCGTATAGAACTCTGCCCAGTCGTGCGGCCCCACCGAATCGGGCGCAACATACAGGCCGCTCTGCCAACGGGCAGGCACGCCCGCGATGCGGCACATGGTGATAAACGTGAGCGCCATAATGCCGCAATCGCCGCGGAGCGAGTGCGCACAGTCATCGGCAATAGATCCCAAAAGCAGGTACGGTGGCTGATAGCGATAGTCGACATGCTGTGTCAGGTAATCATAGATAGCACGGGCACAATCGAGCAGATCATCGAGCCCGTCAACAACACGCTCCGTCAACTGTCGCAGGTACGGCGTAAACACAATGTGCGGACGGTCCTCGGAAGTGTCCTCGGGCAGCGGCGTGTCCATGCACGCATGCGATGGGGGCGCGCCACCATAGATATCGCAATAGGCGGCATCGATGTGATAGCGATAGGTCACCGAGAATGAATGTTCAGTCGAAGATGTCCAAGAGGCGGTACGAGCCGAAACGTTTTCAGGGGCAACGGTACCCTCCGGCGTCATATCGAGAACCTCGATATGAGACTGCTGACGACAGGCGGCGGCAACGGGTAGCCACGCGCGAACAGTCTCTCCCTCCAGAACCCCGGGGACAGACACGGATGCCTTAAGCGTGATGACGCGAGCCAATCCGTTTTGTGACTCCATCTCCTTGAGCATCTCGTTACGCAGCGCTATGCCGTCCGTAGAATCGGGTCGCATGCCGGGGACCTCTTTGGGATATACGCGAAGCGAATCGAGGAAGTTGTCGAGAACGAACAGCTTGCCATCGATAAAGCGCCAGTCAATACGCTTACGATCAATCAGGTCATCGAACTGCTCTTCGGTAAACTCTGGCCACTCCTCGCGAATCATCGCAATGGCCCGATCACGCGACACCGAAAAATGAAGCGGCGTCTCGAGCATGCGATACCGCTCCGCACGAACACAAGCAGCCAGCGAAGGCTCAGGGTTCTGCTCCAAAAGGCGATCGCAGACAGCAACAGCCTGCGTCAAATACCCGGCATCCTTAAGACGAAGAATCTCGGGCGGCAGTCCAACATCGAGATGACGAAAGTCATCACAGCAAACATCAACAGAGCAACCAACAGGCCCCTCGTCAATAACCTTCCCATCCGAAGGCAGCACATTAATAACAGCCATACCAAAACTCCAAGTCACTAGAACGCTTGAAGCCCATTGTAGCGAGATAAAAAAGAAAGCCCCAATTAAGGAGCCCCCAACACTGATAAACGGTGCCTATAAAAAATGAATTCAGCCCAGTAACCCTGCGGCGTTAAACGAAGGAAGCCCCGTCCCCCGGAGCTGTTTCCTTGGCGCGACTTCCTGCGAAGCCAGTAGCCATTTTAATTCAGCCCAGTAACCCTGTAGCGAGTTAACAAAGGAGGCCCCGTTTCCCCGGAGCTGATTCCGTCGCGCGACTTCTGGCGAAGCCAGGTGAGCGCGAGGGAAACAGCGTAGGGGAAACGGGGCCTCCGGCGGGAAAGTTAAACCGCTACTTACGCCTTGTTGACGGAGCCAAACTCCTCCATGAGCTCCTTGGTGCGGGCAAC
>JAHYYN010000106.1:0-2135 GCA_019424945.1 Collinsella sp.
GCCTCCATGAGGAAGCCAAACTGAGACTCGGCGCGCTCCTCGGTAAAGCCCAGGAGCTTGAGCATGGACATCTGCATCTCGGCGTTGTGGATACGCATACCGCCGCCGCCGGCCTCAAAGCCGTCCATGACAAAGTCGTAGGTGCACGAACCGGCTGCCAGCGGATCGGCCTCGATCTTGGCGATGTCGGTCTCGGTCGGCAGGGTAAAGGGCTGATGCTCGGCAGCATAGGCCTTGCGATCCTCGTCCCAATGGAACAGCGGGAAGTTGACGACCCACAGGAAGTCGTGACCCTCGCGCTTGATCTCGAGCGCATTGGCCATGTGCGAACGCATACCGCCCAGGATCTCGTCGGAGAGCAGGCGCGGGCCGGCGGCGAACATCACAAGGTCGCCGGGCTCGACGTCCATGCGCTCGCGCAGAGCCGCCATCTCCTCGTCCGAGAAGAACTTGACGATGGGGCTGTTGATGGAACCGTCCTCGCGGAAGGCGATCCAGGCCAGGCCCTTGGCGCCAAACGTGGAGGCCACGCCGGCGAGCTTATCGATCTTGGCACGCGCCCAGGCACCGGCGCCCTTGGCGTTGATGGCCTTGACGACAGAGCCCTCCTCGTTCGCGGCAGTCGCAAAGACCTTGAACTTGGAGTTGGCGAAGATGTCGGTCAGGTCGACCAGGTGCATGCCATAGCGGGTATCGGGCTTGTCGGAGCCATAGGTGTCCATGGCCTCCCAGTAGTTCATGCGACGCAGCGGCGTGGGCATCTCGACACCCATGCGACCGAAGGCATCGGCAAGAACCTCCTCGAGTGCGCTCATGACATCGTTCTGGTCCACGAAGGACATCTCGATATCGACCTGGGTGAACTCGGGCTGACGGTCGGCGCGCAGGTCCTCGTCGCGGAAGCACTTGGCAACCTGGTAGTAGCGCTCGACGCCACCGACCATGAGCAGCTGCTTCAGAAGCTGCGGGGACTGCGGCAGGGCGTAGAAGTTGCCCGGCTGGATGCGGCTGGGGACGATGAAGTCGCGGGCGCCCTCGGGCGTAGACTTGAACAGGGAGGGCGTCTCGACCTCCATGAACTCACGGTTGTGCAGCGCCTCGCGAATGGCAAAGGTGAAGTCGGAGCGCAGCTTGAGGTTGGCCATCATCTCGGGACGGCGGAGGTCCAGATAGCGATAGCGCAGGCGAGTGTCCTCGCTGGTCTCGATGCCGTCCTCGATCTGGAACGGCGGGGTGACGGACGTGTTGAGCACCTCGGCGTGGTCGGTCAGGACCTCGATCTCGCCGGTCGCGAGCTTGGTGTTGGTGGTCTCCTCGCCACGGGCGCGCACGACGCCGTGAATCTTGATGGGCCACTCGGGACGCATGGTCTCGGCGATCTTAAAGGCATCGCCATCGGAGTGCTCGGGGTCGAAGGTGAGCTGCGTAATGCCCTCGCGGTCGCGAAGGTCGCAGAAGATAAGGCCGCCGTGGTCGCGGCGACGGCTCACCCAACCGGTGAGGGTGACCTCTTCGCCCACGTTCTCGAAGCGAAGCTCGCCGCAGGTACGGGTGTGCATGGAATGCTCATCGATGGGACGGGTCTGGCTCATACCAGTGATCCTCCTTTATGGATCTGTGCCGCCCCGTGTCGTTCCGGGCGGCGTCGTACAGATTTGCCCAGCCTGCGTAAACCGCGCAGCCAGACATGGCGTTCTATCTTATCGCACTCGCGTCGATGTGCCGCGAAAAAGTGGCTCCTGCCCAAAGACTTGACGGAGACGAAACAATTGACGCGCCGCGACACCCGCCCGCGCTCGTCACGTGCGACAATATGCCCCAATAAAACAGCACTCGGAAAGGCCCGCCATGACTGCACGCCTCATCGTTATGGATATCGACTCCACGCTCATCAACCAGGAAGTCATCGACCTGTTGGGCGAGGAAGCCGGCGTGGGAGAGCAAGTTGCACAGATCACCGAACGCGCCATGCGCGGCGAGCTTGACTTTAAGCAGGCGCTCGAGGAGCGCGTGGGGCTGCTTGCCGGCTTGGATGAGAGCGTGTTCGAGCGCACCTTTGAGCGCGTGACGTTTACTCCCGGCGCGCTGGAGCTTGTGCGCTCGGCGCACAGCAAGGGCTGGAAGGTCGGCGTGGT
>JAHYYN010000107.1:0-1926 GCA_019424945.1 Collinsella sp.
CTGGTCGAGCTCGCGCCGATTGTGCGCCCTCGCGACGATCTCGCCGTCGCGCACCACTACGGCTCCGATGGGCACCTCGCCCACCGCCGCGGCGGCTCGCGCCTCCGCCAACGCCTCGCGCATGAACTTCTCGTCGATTTCGGTGATCGTCATCGTTCGCCTTCCCTGTTGCAAATTCAAAACGATGCTATCATTACGACTCACGGAGAGATGGCAGAGCGGTTGAATGCGGCGGTCTTGAAAACCGTTGAGCGCGAGAGCGTTCCGGGGGTTCGAATCCCCCTCTCTCCGCCACTTCTAGTGATGCACCGGTGTCATGGTCCGCTCAAACAGCGCATCGACCACGTCGGCCATCTCGGGTCGACGCTCAAGATCGTGGCCCGATTCCCACCATATCGTGAAAAGTCGAATAATACCGCCGGCGACAAACTCAGACGTCGTCTCGAGTGACACGGGGGCCAGGGCATCCTCGGCAAGCACGTTCATCACACGCTCGCGGATGGAGCGGGCAATACGGTCGCAAATAACGTTGGTCAACATGCCCGACATGCTGCTTGCCAAAATGTTATCCATGAGCCGCTCGTGCGCCAGAATCAAATCCATGGCATCGTCCAAAATCGCGTGCCGAAGCGCGCGCACGTCCTCGGCAGACACTGTGCCGGCCTCATCGGGCTGTTTTTGCGGCAAGCCGGACATAAGCTCATCGATATAAAAGGCAAAGTAGTCGTTCTTGTCGCGAAAGTGCTTGTAGAACGTCGTGCGGCGAATCATGGCGCGGTCGCACAGCATGGCAACCGTCAGGTCCTCAAAACGATGCTCCTCGAGAAGCTCGGTAAAGGCATCGAACAGGGCGCGGTAGGTTTTCTTGATGCGAAGGTCCACTGGTATCGCCATCCTCAGGGCAAAGACAACACTCGTCAATCTGTCGCATATCTTACACCTGTACCTCGCGCGCTTTGCCCCGGTGCCAACCCCACCGAAAACATAACGCTTACCGGAAAGTTCGGCACGGCAAAACGTTGCGGGTATACTAGTAGCGTTATACCAACGGCAGCTGGCGCATGCCGCCGCGGCCATTCGAAACGGAGACATCATGATTACCGTCATCATCGGCATCGTTGTTGTCATTGTGATTGTCTGCGCCATCGCCGGCATCTACAACAACATGGTCACCAAGCGTAACCGCATCGATAACGCCTGGCAGAACATCGATACGCAGCTGCAGCGCCGCAACGACCTGATCCCCAACCTGGTCGAGACCGTCAAGGGCTACGCCAAGCACGAGCAAGAGACGCTCTCCGCCGTGATCAGCGCGCGTAACACCGCCGTCAAGGCCACCACGCCCGAGGCCAAGATGGAAGCCGACAACGTGCTGACCGGTGCGCTGCGCCAGCTCTTTGCCGTAGCCGAGGCCTATCCCGATCTTAAGGCAAACACCAACTTTACGCAGCTGCAGGCATCACTCGAGGATACCGAGAACAAGATTAGCTATGCACGCCAGAGCTACAACGACTGCGTGCTCAGCTACAACAACGCCATTCAGACGTTCCCGGCTGTCATCTTTGCCGGCATCTTCCAGTTTAAGGAGCGCCAGGGCTTCGAGGCCGCCGAAGCAGCCCGCCAGGCCCCGACCGTCAAGTTCTAGTAGTTTGGCAGCGCATCCTAAATCGGCTATATGCATAAACAGCCCCGTCGAATGCATACTTCGACGGGGCGGTTTCCTTTTTCGCGAAGGTCCCCCTCTAAGCGCCGTGCATTTTTAGGAGTATTCAACATAACCAAGGGCTTCGGGCGCTACGATAAATGCCAAAGACCGCGAATATCCCTGCAAATCAAACGCTGTCAGCCCATAACCCCGCCCATCATTCGTAGAAAACATCGAGAAATCCCGATTTTTTGCCCGAGGTCGGTATGCAGGGGCCTTCG
>JAHYYN010000107.1:2026-44586 GCA_019424945.1 Collinsella sp.
GAAAACATCGAGAAATCCCGATTTTTTGCCCGAGGTCGGTATGCAGGGGCCTTCGGTTGCAGAATACTCGCAAAAATGCACGTCGCCATCACCCCCACATGGCGCGAAGCAAAACAAAAGGGCGACCTTCCTTTCCGGCGCACTCCGCAGGACGAAAGAACCTCCGCCGCACGAAGTGCGCAGCGGAGGTTCTTTCATGTCCGAGGACGCGCCGGAAAAGAAGGTTGCCCTCGGGCCGAACAGCTATGGCAGCTTACGCCACGGTATAGACCCAGTTGTGCTTATCTTCAACAGCACCAGACTGGATACCAGTCAGGGTCTCGCGGAGCTTCTTCATCACAGGGCCGATCTCGGTGTAGCCAGCCGGGAAGGTCACGGTCTCGTCGGCGCCGTAAACCTTGTTGTCGATCTCGCCGACCGGGGAGATAACGGCAGCGGTGCCGCACAGGCCGCACTCGACAAAGGTACCGGCCTTGACCTCGGCCCACTCGACGGGACGCTGGTCAACGGTAATGCCCAGGTCCTGAGCAACCTGAACGAGCGAACGACGGGTGATAGAGGGCAGGATGGAGTCGGTGTGCGACTGCGGAACGACGAGGGTGCCGTCCTCCTTCACGAACAGCACGTTGGCGCCGCCGGTCTCCTCGACATAGGTGCGGGACTCGGAGTCGAGATACAGGTTCTCGGCATAACCCTCGCGATGGGCCTCCATCGTGGGTTTAAGGGACATGGCGTAGTTCAGGCCGGCCTTGATGTTACCGGTGCCGTGCGGTGCAGCGCGGTCATACTCGGAAACGCGCAGCTTGACGGGCTTGAGGCCACCCTTAAAGTACGGACCGACCGGGGTCACGAGAATGCGGAACGTGTACTCAGGAGCGGGAGCCACGCCGATCACGTCACCGGAGCCGATCATAAACGGACGCACGTACAGGGTCGCGCCGGAACCGAAGGGCGGAACCCAGGCGGCGTTGGCAGAAACGACCTGCTTGACGGCCTCAACGAACTTGTCCTTGGGGAACGGGGGCATCTCGAGGCGCTGCGCAGAGTTGTACATACGCTCGGCGTTCATGTCGGGACGGAAGCAGACGATGCTGCCATCCTCGGCGGTGTAGGCCTTCAGGCCCTCAAAGACCTCCTGGCAGTAATGGAAGATGCCACCGCACTCGGAGACATGCAGGGTGTGGTCGGTGGTCAGGCCGCCCTCGTCCCACTCGCCATCCTTCCAATGGGCCTCGTAACTGTAATCGGTCTTCATGTAGCCAAAGCCGAGGCTACCCCAATCGATATCCTTCTTCTCGACAGTCATATGTCGCTCCTTACATACACAGTTGCATACTCGCGAACCCGCACGCAAGGACCGAGGCCGACCGCGTCGCAACGTCGCACGCCCGGAGCGTAGAGCCGGACGGGACACGCGAACGGCATCAAAGCCGATGGCACGTCGATTCGCATGCACGAGATTGTACTCCCCGTACGCGTCTGATAAAACGCTTTTCTTTAACTAAGTAAAGTATTTTCATTTGACCGAAGCAGAAAGGCCCGCCACCGTAAAGGGTGACGGGCCTCAACGGCACGGTTTGCGCGCTGGCTCGAGCTACGCGTTCTTTTTGCCCAGCTTAGCCTTAACCAGACCGACCACGGTCGGGATGATCGACACGGCGACGATGCCGATAATCAGCAGCTCAAAGTGCTCCTGCACAAAGGGGATGCCGCCAAAGAAGTAGCCCAGCAGAGTGAAGACCGTCGACCAGGTAATGCCGCCCAGCACGTTAAAGATGACAAAGTTGCGCCAGTGCATGCCGCCCATGCCGGCGATGAAAGGCACAAAGGTGCGGATAAACGGGAAGAAGCGACCCAGGAAGATGGCCAGGTGACCCCACTTGTCCAGGAAGTCCTCGGACTTTTTGATTCGCTCGGGCGTCATGGCCTTCACCTTGCCCGAGGCGATGATCTTTTGGCCAAAGAAATGACCGATCATAAAGTTGCACTGATCGCCCAAGATGGCAGCCGTCCATGCGACGGCCAGCAGAGCCACGATGTTAAAGTCGCCGTTGTGGGCAAAGAAACCCGAGGCAAACAGCAGCGAGTCGCCGGGAAGGAACGGGAAGAACACCACGCCCGTCTCGATAAAGATGATCAGGAACACGCAGCCGTAGGCCATAAGCGGGCCGGCGGCGATCCAGCTGGCGATCGCAGTGCGCGGATCCTTAAGCAGCTCGGCAATGAAATTGATGAAACCCATGAAGTAAGACCTCTCAGTTGTGGGCGCGGATACGTCCAAGTTGACCAGTATACGGTTGCGGTGCCCCCTCGTGCGCAACCCCACAAAAGCATGACTCCATTACCAGCAAGTTTGCATAACTGACACTTGTCGCCCAAAGCAAAGCAAGATCGCCCTCCTTAATCCCTAGCGAATCGCTATACTTTATTGAATCGCATTGTCACGGCGCTGAGGGAGGGCGGCCAGTGAGCTTTATCAATACCATTCGCGAGGACATCAAGACCGTCCAGGCACAGGACCCCGCCGCGCAAAACGGCCTAGTCATCTTCCTTTCTTACCCCGGCCTGCACGCCAAGTGGAACCACGTGCCCGAGCACTGGCTGTGGGAACATGGACATCGCTCGCTCGCCCGCGTGCTCTCGCAAATCACCCGCCATATCACTGGCGTCGAGATTCATCCTGCCGCACAGATCGGCAAGCATTTCTTTATCGACCACGCCATGGGCGTTGTCATCGGCGAAACCGCCATTGTGGGCGACAACTGCGTGCTCTATCAGGGCGTCACACTTGGCGGCACCGGCAACGAGACCGGCAAGCGCCACCCCACCCTGGGCAACAACGTCACCGTGGGCACAGGCGCCAAGGTGCTCGGCAACATTCGCATTGGCAACAACGTCAAAATCGGCGGCAACTCGGTCGTCGTCAAGGACGTACCCGACAACTGCACCGTCGTGGGCGTGCCGGGCCGCGTCATCAAGCGCAACGGCTGCCGCGTATTCGAGGAAAGCTTCGACGCCAAGCAGCACCGCGAATACATGCCCGACGATGCCGCCGAGCAAAGCGCCCTCAACCGCCAGGGCATCACCGAGAATGCCCGCCGCGTCAAGGAACTCGAGCGAGAGGTGGCCGAGCTCAAGGCCGTCGTCACCAAGCTCGTGGACGAGCGCTAGGGCCGCGGGCAACCGCCACAGCATTAACGCCAGCACAAAAGGCGCGCCAGGGAATCCGCCCCCGGCGCGCCTTCTTTTCGATGTGACATGCGGGACTGCCCCTTTGTCGCGTTATGCGAACTGGCTCAGATAGAGGTCGGCGTAGGCGCCCTCGACTGCCAGCAGCTCCTTATGCGTGCCCTGCTCGATGATATTGCCGTGATCCATGACCAGAATCAGGTCGGCATCCACGATCGTCGACAGGCGATGCGCGATCACAAAGCTTGTGCGCCCACGCATAAGTGCGTCCATGGCGCGGCCGATGGCAAGCTCGGTGCGCGTATCCACGCTCGACGTCGCCTCGTCCAGGATGAGAATCGCCGGGTTGTTGAGCAGCACGCGTGCGATGGTTAGCAGCTGACGCTGGCCCTGGCTGATGCTTTCGGCATCGTTGGCTACGCGCGTGTCGTAGCCCTGAGGCATGGTGCGCACAAAGAAGTCGACCTGGGCGGCGCGAGCGGCCGCAACAATCTCCTCGCGCGTTGCCTCGGGGCAGCCGTAGGCGATGTTCTCGGCAATCGTGCCGTCGAACAGCCAGGCATCCTGTAGCACCATGCCAAACTGCTGCCGTAGCTCGCCGCGATCCATGAGGCGCGTATCCACACCGTCAAGCGTAATGCGGCCGCCGTCGATCTCGTAAAAGCGCATGAGCAGGTTGATGAGCGTCGTCTTGCCTGCGCCCGTGGTTCCCACCACGGCAATCTTCTGGCCCGGCTCGGCGGTAAACGACACGTCGCGCATGAGCGGCTTGTCGGGCGAATAGCCAAAGCGCACGTGCTCAAAGGAGACGCGGCCCTCCACGCGACCCGGCAGCTTGGCGGCCTCGCCCGGCTGCGGATCGGCCTCCATCTCGGGCTCATCGAGCAGGTCGAACACGCGCTCCGCACTCGCCAGCGCGCTCTGCAGCGAGTTAAAGGTAAACGACAACTGCGTCATGGGTTCGGACGCCTCGTAGATAAACTGGAAGAACGCCTGGAACACGCCGACGGTCATATGCCCGGCAACCAGCATGCTGCAGCCCACCAGCGCAATCACGATCTGCGCCAAACGGCCGATAAAGCGCACCGCAGGGCCGACGGCGTTAATCATAAAGTCGGCCTTGGTGCTCACGCGCGCCAGCTCCTTCGAAGCCTCGTGTACCTCGGCAGAGCTCTGGCGCTCGCGGTTAAACGCACGGATCACCAGACGGCCCGAGTAGCCTTCCTCGACCGCGCTCGTAATCTTGGACACCCACTCCTGGCGCTCGCCCGTCACATCGTGCGTGCGGCGCGACACGACCTTCGTCACCAGCAGCGAAAGCGCCGTAAAGAACAAAAAGACGAGCGTGAGCGGCACGCTAAACACGAACATCACGCTCACGGCGCCCACCACGGTACCGATCGACACCAGCAACTGCAGCAGTCCGCGCTGCATGCTCTCGGACATCTTGTCCAAGTCGTTGGTCGCACGGCTGACGACCTCGCCGGGACGATGCGCGTCAAAGTAGGCAAGCGGCAGACGGTTGAGCTTTTGTGCGATGCGGTTGCGTAGACGCAGGTTGAGACGCTCGGCAACGCTCGACATCAAAAAGCTCTGGAGTGCGTAGAACGAGGCGGCGGCGGTCCAGATCATAAAGTAGATGAAGATGGTCCTGCCGCAGTTCTCCCAGGTAATGCTGAAGGTAGTGTTGTTGGCAAACGCCACCTTCATGTGCCCCCACAGTTCATCGATCACGCGGGCGCTGTAGGCCGGCGCCGCGGTGTTAAAGATGGCATAGAACACGATGCTCGCGAACACGATATAGAAACGCCAATGGTCGCCGGCGGCCTCGCTCCACAGGCGGCGCACCGTCGCCCAGGTGTCGCGGGGCGTCTCGTCCTCGTCCTCGTCGTCAACGTCGCGCATGCGCTCTGCCTCGGCGCGGGCGCGCTCGTCCTCGGCGCGCTCGTTTTCCTCGTAGAGCGCCTGGCGGCGAGCCTCGCGCTCCGCCGCCTTGGCGGCTTCGTCCAGGCCGGGCGTGGCGCCCGCCTCCTCGACTGTCTCTGCAACCGCGGCGTCATCGGTGATGCCCTGCTTCTTGAGCTCCTCGGTCATGCTACTCACCTCCCTTCATCTGCGATTCCGCGATAGCGCGGTAGACCTCGCAGGTTTCCATGAGCTCGTCGTGCGTGCCCAGGCCCACGACCTCGCCGTCCTTGAGCACCACGATCTGATCGGCATGCAAAATAGTCGAGATGCGCTGGGCGATGATGAGCACCGCGGCATCGCACGTCTCGTCCTGCAGCGCATGGCGCAGTGCCGCATCGGTCTTAAAGTCCAGGGCCGAAAAACTGTCGTCGAAGATATACAGGTCGGCGCGCTTCATGAGTGCGCGGGCGATTGCCAAACGCTGGCGCTGGCCGCCCGAAAAGTTCGTACCGCCCTGCGCCACCGGAGTGTCGAGCCCCTGCGGTTGATCGAGTACAAAGGTGCTCTGGGCAACCTGGAGCGCATGGAGCATGTCAGCCTCGGTCGCACCCTCGTTACCAAAGCGCAGGTTGCTCGCCACGGTACCCGAGAACAGCCATGCCTTCTGCGGCACATAGGCGATACGCCCGCGGATGTCGTCTTGCGAAAGGTCGCGCAGGTCGACGCCGTTCAGGCGAATGGCGCCCTTCGTGGCATCGTGGAAGCGAAGCAAGAGCTTGGCCACCGTTGACTTGCCCGAGCCCGTTGAGCCCACGATCGCGGTCGTCTGTCCACGGCGGCAGGCAAAACTCAGGTTGCACAGGGTGTCCTCGTCGGCATCGTCAAAACGGAACGACATGTGGTCGAACACGGCCACCGCGTCGGCGCCGTCTGCGGACTCAGGCGCCCCGTCGCCCAGCGTAGCCTTGCCGTCCACAATGCTCGGCTCGATTTCGAGCACCTGCTGCGCGCGGTTGAGACACGCCGCGGCGCGCGGGAGCGTCAGCACCACCATCTGCGCCATCATCACAAAGAACAGGATCAGGATCGCGTACTCCAGCACGGCCGAGATGCTGCCGATTTGCATGGCATGGACGCCCACGCGGTTGCCGCCCACCCACAGCACCGCCACCTCGGCGATGTTCATCAAAAAGAAGCTGGAGCTGTCGAGACCCACAAACAGGTGGTTGACCTTGATGGCATTGGCCGCGTAATCGCTAAACACCTCGTCCAGGCGCTGCTCCTCGTGGCGCTCCTTGTTAAATGCGCGGATGACGCGCACGCCCACGATGTTCTCGCGCAGCACCACGTTCATGCGGTCGATAAAGCTCTGCAGGCGCATAAAGATCGGCGCGGCGTTGGCAACGGTAAAGACCGCCGCCACCAGCACGATCGCAACGACCACGCCCAGCAGCGTGCCCATGGCAGGATCGATAAACCAGGCAAAGATGATGCCCGCCACGGCCAAGAACGGTACCGGCAGCACCAGCTGAATCGTCTGCAGGATCGCTTGCTGGATCACGTTGATGTCGTTGAGCGAGCGCGTGATCATCGAACCCGTGCCAAAGCGCTCAAAGTCGCTGGCGGACAGCTCGAGCGATTTGTCGTACACGGCGTTGCGGATATCGCAGGCCACGTTGGCCGCCAGGCGGGCCGAAAGATAACAGCCCAGCACCGCACCACCGCTGGCCATGCCGGTCGCGATAAACATGTACAGGCCGTTGCGCAGGATGTAGTCGACATCACCCGTCGTGATACCGGTATTGACCATATTCGCCAACATTGTAGGCACCAACAGCGTGCCGACGTTATCTATCAGCAGCACAAACATCGTCACCGCAATCAGCCCGCGATACGGCCTCATAAACCTCATTAAGAGTCGCATGTCTCCCCCTCGCCCTTATCGTCAGCCTCGTTCTCGGCGGCAACTTGCCGTTTAAATGCCTCGCACTCTTCGTTAAGAACATGGGAGAACTTACCGACCAAGCGCATGATCTCGCGCTGTTCCCACGGCTCGAGCGCCTCGAATGCCTGCTGCTCGGCCTTTTGCGCCGGCAACGCGTAGCGCTTGGCAAACTGCATACCTTCTGCGGTCAGTCGCACAACCTTGTTCTTACGACTGCCCTCGGCAAACTCCAACGTCGCAAGCCCTCGCGCCCTAAGCGTCTTGATTGCCGAATTGATGGTCTGCTTGCTGTAGAACCATTCACTCGTCAGCCGACTCACGGCAACGCTTCCACCCGCTGCACTCGTGTCGACGAGCATCCAATAGGCGCAATCCGAAAGACCGCAGGCGCGCGAGAACTCCGAATAAATATGGTCGAGTCCATTGAGCAACCGGTCGAAATCGACCAGCGTAACCGCACTATTCATCTATCCCACCATTCGATTGTCCGAGTTTTGACCAATTTACATCTCTACATTAGTCCGAGTTTTGACTATCGTCAATAAGCTCGTTATATATGGTCAGCTCTACATAGGCATGTCGACAAAAAAGACCGCCGGCGCGGGGGCGGCGCCGGCGGTTGCGAGAGAATATCGATTGTTGGCTGTTACGCAGCGACGGCCTCGTAGACCGTGGCGCCCGAGAAGCTGTCGTGCAGGCTCTTGCCACAGATCCACGGCAGTTCGACGACCTCGCAGACCGTGTTGACCAGCTCGGAGCAGTCAGTAAAGTGGCCCTTATCGTTGAGGGCCTCGCAATCCTGAACACGCCAATAGCCATCGGTGTGCGTGATGTAGTACTCGTGATCGTTGATCGACACGAAAGCGCGCGTCTTGGAACGCAGCAGCTTCAGAAATCCTTCGAAGTCGGTCTCGACGACATCTCCAGCCTGGAACATGATGTTACCTCCTGGCCCGGCGCCACCATGGCGCGCTGATAAACGTTGGTACTCCTTTAGTAAAACCTTTATCAGAGCTTATGCGCGCATCATTTAGGCAAGTGGTAAAAAACCGCAGGGTAGACGGGATAAAACGTTTAATCATCCCACCGGTTTGTCACATTCTGGCTGAAGTTTTATGCAAACCAACTTTTCCACTTGGTAGCTTGCATTGTTTGAGGCCGACGGCGCGATTACGGTTTTGGTTCGGCGGGTAAGAACGAGGCATCGAAACCAACGTCAGGAGGACACATGGAGACCATCGAAGCGCTCATCCATCGCCGCAGCTGCCGTAACTACAGCGATCGCCCCGTCGAGGCAGAAAAGCTCGCACGCATTATCGAGGCAGGCCAGTACGCGCCCAGCGGCATGGGACGTCAGCCGGTCACGTTCGTCGCCGTTACCGACCCCGCAACCGTCGAGCGCCTCTCGCAGCTCAACGCCCAAGTTATGGGCAGCGAGGGAGATCCCTTCTACGGCGCCAAAACCGTTGTGGTGGTGCTCGTCGACCGCAGTGTGCCCACGCACCTGGAAGACGGCTCGCTCGCCATGGGCAACCTGCTCAACGCAGCCTATGCGCTGGGCGTCGATTCGTGTTGGATCCACCGCGCGCACGAGGTCTTTGACTCACCCGAGGGACTGGAACTGCTGGCCAAGTGGGGTCTACCCACCGACGGAAGTCTGCGCGGTGTGGGCAACTGCATTCTGGGCTACGCCGAGGACGCACTCCCCGGGGCCAAACCCCGCCGCGACAACGTGGTGTATGTTCCGCCGTTCTAACGAACGGCGGACCCGCTGACGCTACGCGGGCCGCTCGCTGTTGGTGACTGGCATCGGGTGCGTCGCTGGTGACATCTGGCACTTGGACAGCCAAAAGGCCCCGTCCCAAATTTGCTATCCCGCTCGCAACTTATCTTGCCGATGGAGTTGTCGTCGTTTCGTTCGTGTGAGTCGTTTCGGCGCCGTCGTCTTGTTCGTCCTCGTCCTTTTGCGCATCGGCGATGGTGGAGGCAGCCGCAACGATACCGCGCTGGGGCGCGACGCCCGTCTGGGTCTGAACGCCTTCGACAACTTCTGTGCCTGCATGCGCGAGCTCGGGCGACTTAAACATTGCGTCCAGATTGGCCCCGCCGCCGGCGTAACCAAGCGCCGCGAGCGCGATGACAACCACCGCAACAACAACTGCAATCGGCACATATCGATGCCAGCCAGCAGGATTGAGCCCACTGCGGCGAGCCGCACCGCGGCTGATATAGCCCAGCGTTCCGTCGTGCTTGAGCTTAGAGCCCACCACGCGCTTGCGCCCCCGCAGCGACGACTCGGCCTGCATGGCCAAGCGAGCGCTTGCCGAAGGATAGCCGTATTTGGTGCGCTTGAACGAACCGTCGAACCCCGACGCGCGCTTGCCCCACGTCCGGGACGTCGTGCGGCGGTTAACTGGAGCCGCGCTCCGTCTATTCCGGTTTGGTTTTGAAGTCTCCGCCATACGCCCCCGCACGCCGTAACGCAATCGAAACATTACTGCTTTGGACTGTAGCACACGCGCCGCACGCGGTCACGGGCGCCTCGCTCAGCGGTTGTCGTCTTTCAGCAAGCGCCACAGGGTCGTGCGGCTTATCCCCAGCACCTCGGCAGCGCGGGTCCGGTTGCCCTGAAGGTAGCCTACGACCAGCCGCACGATGTCGCGTTCGGTATCGGCCAGTGGTCGCAGGATATACAGGTCGCTGTCGAGCGTCGGGGCGCCAAAAGTTGCGGTTTTGATGACATCCTCCTGGGCGAGCACCTCCTCCGCCACCGCGCGCTCCGCCACACCCGACCCTACTAATATATAGAGTCGTTCCGAGACCTCGCGAAGCTGCAGATAGTTACGTGGCCAGCGATAACAGTTGAGCGTCGAGGCGGCCTCCTCGGACATACTCGGAGCGGCAGTTCCAAAGACATCTGACAGATACGACAAATACTGCGCAACCTTTTTCGATGCGCCACCCTGCTCGGCAATCGCAGGCGCCACACTTACTGCGCACGCCAAGCGCTCGGTTACAAAAGCGGCCTGATCGCTTTCGCCACCGCCCGGCATATCGTTTGCCGTCAGAACCACGTGGCAACGCGCGGCCAGCGCCGTGTCGGTCATCGTAGAGACAAGCTCGCGCAGACGCTGCGGCGAAAGTGCATGCCAGCCGCCAATACAAAGGGTCAGCCTTGCCTGGAACAGCGGCGATTCCGAGCTTTTGAGCAGATGGCGCCAGCCGCGATCTGTGAGCTCGTCAAGCGCCACGGACACAAAGGGTTCGTCAGCATAAGGCCCATCCAGATAGAGTCGTTTTGCAATCTCTGCCTGGCCGGCACCCAGCTCGCCCTCCAACATGAGGGGCACGCCGCGGGCATAGCTTTCGCAGACGGGGCCAGCGACCGCAGCGGCACCCTCGACAATGCCGTACGCGCTTGCCTCGTAGCGCGCCTCGACCCCATCTGCGTTAAGCCACTCAATACCCGCGTGTGCCGCCACACCGTGCACCTCGCGGACCACGACCACCCAAAGCGCGCCGTATTCCTTGGCGACCGGACGCACCGTGAGGCTCAAGCGCCCTCCCGCATGCCCCATCACCAGGCGCGTGCCGTTGCCCACGCGCCCCAGGCGCTCGGCGACAAATGCCGCGACATCTTGCTCGAGCGCGGCATCATCCATGGTCGATATCGCCACGTGTCCATGCCCATCGATTGCCAACGCCGAGGCCCCGGCAGCAGCCAAGGCCTCGATCAAGATTTGAAGCTTGGCGTCACTGTTCATATTGCGCCCCGTCCTCGGCGCCACGCCGCCACTGACGGCCGCACGGGCGAGTGTTTCAAAATTGAACGATATTGCTCACCAAACACTATAGGGCAGAAGCCGCCGTCCTGCGAGTATATGAGTTGCCCCGCATCGCCATCCTGGCGGGGCGATAAGAGCTCTTCGGGACCTATAAACCTGCGGACAAGCCATACCCGCAAGAGCTCCTATCGCTCCACCGCGAGGATGCGCTCGCCAACACGCAGCACGCAAATAAGCTACTTCTCTACCAGATTCCCAGCACGTGTTGCATTCCCAAACTCATGCACGCAATGCCAATCCAGCAGCAAAAGCCCAATGCGATGGGCTTGCCGCCCTTTTTGACCAGCTCGACGATATCGGTATTAAAGCCAATAGCCGCCATAGCCATCACGATAAAGAACTTCGACAGCTCCTTGATAGGCGCCGTAACGGATGCAGGAAGCTGAAGCACCGTGGTGATTACGCTCGCCAGCACAAAGAACAGCACGAACATGGGAAACGCGCGTTTAAGCGAGAACGTGCTTTTGGCGTCGCCGCCGGCCTTGCGCGCCAGATGCATCTGCCAGCATGCGAGCACCAACGTAATGGGAATAATGGCCAGCGTCCTGGTGAGCTTGACCACTGTGGCGCTTTCGAGCACATTGGCGCCGGGATGCATGCTGTCCCAGGCGCTCGCCGCAGCCGTTACCGACGAGGTGTCGTTGATGGCGGTGCCGGCAAACAGGCCAAAGCCCTCGTTGGTCAGCCCGAGCATGCCGCCGAGCGTCGGAAACACGAGCGCCGCGATAACGTTAAACAGGAAGATGACCGAAATAGCCTGGGCAATCTCGCGATCGTCGGCATCAATGACGGGCGCGGTCGCGGCGATGGCAGAACCGCCGCAAATCGACGAACCCACACCCACAAGCGTCGCGATCTTGCCCGGCACGTTCATAACGCGGCAGAGCACGAAGGCGATGACAAGCGAGGTCGAAATCGTCGCCACGATAATCGGCAGCGACTGAGCGCCTTTGGACAGAATCTGCGAGAGGTTCATGCCAAAGCCAAGCAGGATTACCGCGTACTGCAAGACTTTTTTAGACGTATAGGTGACACCGGCGGCGAGCTGTTCGCGACGATTCTTGGGAAAGACGAGCGCCAGGACCATGCCAAAGAGGATGGCAAACACCGGCCCGCCGACCACCTCAACCTGTTTGCCGAGCAACGTCGCGGGGATGGCGACGATCAGGCAGAACAAGACACCCTTCCAGCGCTCGCGTACGATATTCGCCAGTTGCATATGGGATTCCTTCTTTCTATTTCACGTTTGCGACGGCTTATGATACGGCAACATTGAGCGCAGCCTTGCGTAAACAAAGACCAAGATGCCGCAATAGTTCTTGGGCAACAGCCGAATTACCCACCGCGGAAAGCTGATTCGCGGCATAATTAACAACTGACATATGAGTTTGATAGAACAGTTGCGAGGCGCTATGGAAGAATCGATGCACGTCGGCGAGCAGGAAACGAGCCTACAGGACCAGTCCTACCACACCATTCGACGCAAAATCGTCTACCTGGACTACAAGCCGGGCGAAAAGCTGGGCGTCAAGCAGCTTTGCGACGACCTGGATATGGGGCGCACCCCTGTGCGCGAGGCGTTGGTGCGTCTGGCGCAAGAGGGCCTGGTGCGTACCGTGCCCCAAAGCGGCACCTATGTCTCGCCCATCAACCTCACTCTCGCCGAGAGCGCCTGCTACATTCGCGAGCACCTGGAAAAGCAGGTGATTGTGGAGTGCTGCGCCCGTGCCACCTCGGCAGGCATCGAGCAGCTCGACCGAGCCATCGCGCTGCAGGAAAAGACCATGGCCGAGGAGGACCGCATCGGATTCTTTTTAAGCGACAACCTCATGCACCGCATAATCTTTAGCATCGCGTGCCGCAGCACCGTGTGGTCGTGGCTCGAGGCGACCAATGCCGACCTGGAGCGCTTCCGCTGGCTGCGCGCCGCCACGCAGAGGCTCGACAATCAGGAGATTGTTAACGAGCACAAGCAAATCCGCCGCGCCATCGCCGGCCGCGACCCCATCGAGGCGAGCTTTTTGGTCAGCAAGCACCTGCATATGATGTTCCGCAACCAGACCGAGGTCCTGGACCAATATCCCAAGTACTTCGAGACCAGCAAGCTCCGCTAACCTGCCAAAAAGGGACAGGTTTATTTTGGCAGGTTTTATCTGGGCAAATGCAACAAGGCCCGACTCCGCTACGGAGCCGGGCCTTGACCGTTAGGACGGCGGAATATTAGTTATTCCACGGTCACGCTCTTGGCGAGGTTTCGGGGCTGGTCAACATCACAGCCGCGCAGGATGGCCACCTCGCGGGCGAGCAGCTGCAGCGGGACGCTCGCCGTGATGGGGCTGAACACGTCGCGGACTGCTGGCACGCGGATGATGCAGTCGGCGATCTTGTTGATCTCCTCGTCGCCCTCGGTGGCAACGACGATGACCTTGGCGCCGCGCGCCTTGCACTCCATAAGGTTCGACACGGTCTTGTCGTAGGTGGCGCTCTTGGTGGCCACGGCGATGACGGGGAAGCCCGGATCGATCAGGGCGATGGGGCCGTGCTTCATCTCACCGGCGGCGTAGGCCTCGGCGTGCAGGTAGCTGACCTCCTTGAGCTTGAGCGCACCCTCGTAGGAAATAGCGGCACCCATGCCACGGCCCACGAACAGCGCCGACTGCGCGTCCTTGCACAGCAGGGCGGCCTCATGCACGGCCTCGGTCTGGGTATCCAAAATCCACTGGATCTGCTCGGCCGTATCGGAAAGCTCGCGGAACAGCATACGCGCCTGCTTGGTGGTCAGACGGTACTTAACCTGCGCCAACAGCAAAGCCAGCAGCGTCAGGCTCACGACCTGGCCGATGAAGCTCTTGGTCGAGGCGACCGCGATCTCCTTGTTGGCCTTGGTGTAGATGACGCCGTCGCTCTCACGCGCCACGGGGCTGCCCACCACGTTGGTGATGCCGAAGACCTTGGCGCCCTTGATGCGCGCGTCGCGAATGGCGGCAAGGGTATCGGCCGTCTCGCCCGACTGGGACACGGCAACGACAAGCGTCGTCGGCGTAATGATGGGGTTGCGATAACGGAACTCGCTGGCCGCCTCCACCTCGGTGGGGATGCGAGCCCAGCCCTCAATGAGATTCTTGGCTATGAGGCCAGCGTGATAGCTGGTTCCGCAAGCGATCACGTAGACGCGGTCGATGTCGTTGAGTTCCTCGAGCGAAAGGCCCAGCTCATCGATGTCGAGCTCGCCGGCCGGCGTCATACGACCGACCAGCGTGTCGCGCACGACGCGCGGCTGCTCGTGGATTTCCTTGAGCATAAAGTCGGGATAACCGCCCTTTTCTGCCATGTCCAGGTCCCAGTCGATGTGGGTGACCTTGGGCTCGATAACGTTGCCGGCCTCGTCGGTGTACTCGACGCCCGCGGGCGTGAGCTTGGCAAACTGACCGTCCTCGAGCACCACGACATCGCGGGTGGCGTCGATGAGCGCGATGACATCGGAGGCGACATAGGCGCCGGTCTCGCCCGCGCCGACCACGATCGGGGAATCCTTGCGGGCCACGGCGATCACGCCGGGCTCGTCAGCGCACACGGCGGCCAGACCATAGGCACCGACCACGTGGGTGCACGCCTCGCGCACGGAGGCCATCAGGTCGTGCGTCTCGGCATAAGCCTCTTCGATCAGATGCGCGAAGACCTCGGTATCGGTCTCGCTCTTAAAGTGGTGGCCGCGGCCCTCCAGCTCTTCGCGCAGCTCGGCGAAGTTCTCGATGATGCCGTTGTGGACGATGGCGATACGACCATCGCAGCTGGTGTGGGGATGGGCGTTGACAACGGAAGGCTTTCCATGGGTGGCCCAACGGGTGTGACCGATACCGCAGGTAGCGTCGCTGTCGATGTTGGCAAGCTCGCTCTCCAGGCCCGCGACCTTGCCCACGCGGCGGATGACGTCGAGATGCGCCGCGGCGCCCTCGCCCACCTCGAGCGCGACGCCCGAGGAGTCATAGCCGCGATACTCCATACGCTTGAGGCCCGTGACCAGGATGTTCTTTGCAATATCAGAGCCGGTGTAGCCGACAATTCCGCACATAGGATAAATCCCTTCGTTCGCGTGACTGCAAGACGTCCACGCACAGGGGGCGCTGAGACGTATAACGTTCGAGTATTGTACTCACGCAAACGCAAGCTGATATACCAGAAGTGGTATCTCAACTTAGATACCACCCGATGCACACATGCCCAGCCGGTCCAAACCGCCACAATGGGGACAGGAACCTTTGTGGTGGTTTGGAACGGGGCGGCGCTCTGTCCCAGCGAAAGATCTCGATCTGTAACATCTGGGGCTCCGGAAGCCGGCTTAGTGTTACAGATCGAGACATTACAGTTCGACCCCTGCACTATGTCTTGATCTGTAACAGGTAGAGCCGGTTTTGCCGTCCAGATGTTACAGATCGAGACAATTGAAGGCCCGGGCAGCTCAAACCACCACAAAGGTGCCTGTCCACTTCGTGGTGGTCGCGTTGGCAACGGCGTTTCCCCAGATAAAACCTGCCAAAATAAACCTGTCCCTTTTTGGTAGGTTTGGGATGCTACAATCTGGCTTGTACTTGAAACGCATCAAAGGGGCCGCTATGGCAAAGGTAAAAATCAGCGACGTCGCGCGCGAGGCAGGGGTCTCGCTGGGCACGGTATCCAACGCGCTCAACCACCCCGAAAAGCTGCGCCCCGAGACCCTCAAGCTCATCAACGAGACCATCAATCGCCTTGGCTACCTGCCCAACCAAAGTGCCCGTCAGCTCGCAGGCGGCACCACCAAGTCCTTTGGCCTGGTCCTCCCCCGTCTCGATCACGGCTTCTCGCTCCAAATTGCCAGCGGCGCCCATAACGAGGCCCGCAAGCACGGTTACGATCTGCTCATCGCCAACGCCGATAACGACGGCATTCTCCAGGACCATTACCTGCGCTACTTTATGGGCACGCAGATGTCCGGCGTCATGGTTCAGCCCATGGCGTCCCCCGACTGGCACCCCGCTATGACCAAGATGCCCGTGCCGATCGTCCATCTGGACATCCACTGTTCCGAACCCGGTTACTACGTGGCCGCCGACAACGAGGCGCAGGGGCGCATTATCGCCGAGCTCGCCGTTGCCCGTGGCGCACGCCATATCACCGTTGTGGGCAGAGCGGCATTTATGCAGCTCACCCTGCGCGTACTTGGCATCCACAAGGCCCTTGCCCTGCACCCCGATATCAAGATCGAAGTCATCGACGCCGGCGAATGGAATACCGCTGCCGACGGCTACAGCATCGGCGCCCAGATTGCCGAGCGCTCCGGCGACGAGCGCCCCGATTTTGTCATCGGCCTGACTGACGTATTGGCCTCGGGCGTTATCTCTGCGCTGATCGACAAGGGCATTTCCGTCCCCGAGCAGGTCCGCGTGGCCGGCTGCGACGGCAACCCGCTCGCCTGGAGCGGGTCGGTCCCACTCACCACGGTGGCACCCCCAGGCTACGAGATTGGCCGCAAGGGCATTCAATTGCTCATGGAGCAAATCGAAAACAAAGCCCCGGCGAAGACCAAGCACGCCCGTATCGGTTCCGCCGCACGCATCGTCACCGCGGTCACGGCCGTCGAGGACATCAACCGCCAAGAGCTCGTACGCCCGTTTTTACTGGAGCGCGCCAGCACCCAGGCAAGCAGTCACACCGAAGCCACCGCCATCAACCTCGGCGCCTACCTTTAGCACACGGCCTTGACCGCGGCCGTCAGGTCGAACAACGTATCGAGCACGGCCTCGCAGCCATCCACCACGTCCTGCGGCAGCGGCACGATATCGGGAACGGCAAAGACATGGCAGCCGGCCGTGATGCCCGAGACGCAGCCGTTGCGCGAATCCTCGACCACGGCACATTCCTCGGGGGCAAAGCCCGCGCGCTCGCAGGCAAGCAGATACATCTCGGGATCGGGCTTGCCGTGCACGACGTCCTCGCCGCAAGTCACCGTCTCAAACTTGTCAAAGAGGCCGACCATCTTAAGGTTGCGCTCGGCCGTAACGAGGCGCGACGACGTTGCAAGGCCCACGTGATAGCCCGCAGCCAGCAGCTCGTCTATGCACTCGGCAGCGCCGGCCTTAAGCTCCAGATCGGTCTTGACCATCTCGTCGCGAATCTCCTTGTGGCGATGATAGAGCGCCTCGGCGGTTTCTCTGCTGCCGCAATGCGCCTCAAGGATGTCCATGACATCGGGCAGTGTGCGACCGATAAATTGATGAATCAGCGTGTCATCAATCGCGACACCCAGCTCAGCGGCGGGCGCTTTCCATGCCTTGATGCCCAGACGCTCGGTGTCGACCAGCGTTCCGTCCATGTCAAAAATAACAGCCTTGATCATATCGGTCCCCCATCGACTCTCGCTGTCGCATTGCCGTAACTCTACCGCATTTGGCAACTTGTATATAACGTATATACCATATTGCACTTTCGTTACATAGATAGAAGTCTTATGGCAAGTAACGCATTAGGATTATAGTTTTCGATCGAGTACTCAACGATAAGGATCGTTTCATGATTTTAGACACCACGGCACCCGCAGAGGAGCTTCAAGACAAGCTATCGGCGCTCGAACAGCTGCTTTTGGCATACGGGCGCGTGGCTATCGGGTTTTCCGGCGGCGTTGACAGCAGCTTTTTGGCCGCCGTATGCGCCCGCATCATGCCTACCAATACCCTCCTCGTCCATCTCACCACGCCGCTCATCGGCACACCCGAGCAGGCTTCGTTTGAGCGGTCCGTTGACGGACAAACCGATGAGGGTCCGCATTTTATGCTCCCCGTGCTCAATCTTTCGGTCGATCAGCTGCAGCTCCCCCAGGTAGCCTGCAACGATGCCGACCGCTGCTACCACTGCAAGCGCGCCGGCTTTACCGCTATCGTCAACCACGCCAAGTCGCTAGGCTTTCCCACCGTCATCGATGGCAGCAATGCAAGCGATCGCGGTGACTACCGCCCCGGCATGCGTGCGGCAGAAGAGCTCGGCGTACGCTCACCCCTTATGGAGGTCGGCTTTACCAAGGACGAAGAGCGCGAGCTGCTGCGCGCATGGGGCTACCCCGTCTGGAACCTGCCGGCAGGCGCCTGCTTGGCCACGCGCATTCCCACGGGCGAGGAGCTTACGCGCGAGAAGGTCGATTTAATCCGCGCCTGCGAGGATTATCTGCACGATCTTGACCTGGCGCAGGTCCGCGCACGCCTGGTCGGCGGCTGCATGCATATCGAAGCCGCCCCGGCAGATGTCGCCAAGATCGCCGCCCTCGGCGGTACCGTGGTCAACGACGAGGGAAAGACCCCGCTGCCCGCCGCCATCGAGTCCGCGCTGCGCAACCTAGGCTGCGGACACATCTCCCCCGAGGTCGCCCCCTACATCCACGGCAACATGAATCTTTAAGTTACGCCGTTTTACAAACGGCGTAACCGCTCGGCGCTGCGCAGGCCCCGGGCATGGCAATCTGACGTTCAACTGCACGGGCGCGACCAAAAGGTCAGCGCCCGCTTGTTTCACGTCACCTTGCCGCACCCGGAACCTGCTCGCTCGCGCGTGCTCAACCTGAACTGCGTTAACTGACCTGCCAAAAAGGGACTGGTTTATTTTGGTAGGTTTTATCTTGGGAAACGTCGAATAGCCCCGCACATCCCAACCATCGCAGTCCCTTCTAGGACAAATGGACCGATAGCGCGCCTCCCCAATCTTTAAGAATCTGTTCGGCAAAACTGCCCGCGGCGTCTCCTGCTAGACTGGTAGATTCCGAACCGTCCATCCAGGAGCCTCAATGTCGCGCAAGTCCGCCTACAAGCAAGTACTTTCCATCGGCACCGCCGTGGTGCTGGGGTTTGCGCTGTTCACAGGGTCGCTCGACGGAGCGCCCAAGCTGCTCTCGCCGCAAAGCGATGAGCAGGCGGCTGCTCTGGCCGAGAAGCAAAGCGAGAGCCCCAACCGCACCGACGACGAAGCGGACTTGGTCGCCCGGCTCGAATCGGGAACAGCGAACTCCACGGACTCCGAAGATGATCAGGACTCCGGCGATGGCTCTGAATCCGCCACGACCGACACCGCTGACGATGCCTCTTCAAACGTCACCCCCATCGACGAGGTCGAAAACCCCGATCTCGACCGCGCCCGCGGCGTATACCTCACCAGCATTCCCGACTATGCCGGTAACCCCTACGTCGCCCTTCGCGCTGATGGCACGCACCCGCTCGGCACACCGTCGTTCACGCTCGATGAATACGAACGCGCCACCGAAGAGGGCTGCTTCAAGAAGTTCTCCAAGCTCGACAGCCTGGGCCGTACCCGCAAAGCACTCGCCTGCATGGGACTCGAATCGCTCGGCAAAGGCAAGCGCGGCGATATCTCACGTATCCATCCTGCCGGTTGGCACCAGCAGCGCTACGACTTTATTCCGGGTCAAAGCCTCTACAACCGCTGCCACCTCATCGCCTGGTCGCTCTGCGGCGAGAACGCCAATCGCAAGAATCTCCTCACCGGCACGCGCTATCTCAACGAAACGGGCATGCTGCCGTTTGAAGAGCAGATCCTCGGCTACATCCGCGACACTGGCAACCATGTGCTCTACCGCGTCACGCCCATGTACAACGAAGAGGAACTCGTCTGCCGCGGTGTCCGCCTCGAGGCGCAATCGGTCGAGGACCACGGCAAGACACTGTGCTTCCACGTGTACTGCTACAACCTGCAGCCGCATGTGCAGATTGACTACGCCACCGGCAAAAACCAAGCCAACGGGGACTAACCACAATCCATAACCCAAGGCAAAACCACCACCGAGGGACGGCCCCTTGGTGCTTTTTTCGACAACGGCAATGCCGCATCCTGAACCGAATAGACTCCGCACGGCCTCTATCCCCTACAGCATCGCGCCAAAGTCGCTGATTTCGAACAGGCGCCCAAGGCAGCAGAAGCCGCACACTAAATACGTAATTTATTCTTTGCAATTACAATCTCAATAAGTTAACGCTGCAGAACAACGTAAAATAAAGGCAATTTTGCTTCAAAGTAATCAGGAGATACTGTGACCAATCGCGTCAACGACTCATTTATTAAAAAGGACTGTGCCACCCCCATCTATATGCAAGTGGTCGAATATCTGCGCGAGAACATCGCCTCGGGAGCTTGGGAAGAGGCATCCAAAATCCCGTCGGAGGTCGACCTTATGAGCACGCTCGGCGTTAGCCGCGGCAGCATCAAAAAGGCCATTTCAAAGCTTGTTGATGAGGGTCTACTTGAGCAAATTCAGGGAAAGGGAACTTACGTTAAGTCCAAAGACATCTCTTTCCCCCTTACTGAAGGCCTTATCTCTTTCTCCGAGTCTTTAAGCGAGCAGGGCCTTTCTTTCGAAACCAGCATTCTCGATTGCAAAGTTTGCAAATGCGATGAAGGCATCTCCAAGCACCTCGGCATTGCCGAAGGCTCCAATTATCTCCATCTTGAGCGCGTACGCAGCGTTGAGGGCGAGCCCGTCATGTTTATCGAGAATAACATCAACATGGCGCTTGTCCCAGGCATAGAGACGGCCGACTTTGTCAACGAGGGCCTTTTTGCGATTATCGAGCGGCTCTCTGGCCACCAGATCGAATACTCGAAGACCTCCTTTGTGGCAAAGCTCGCAGACACCCAACGCGCGAATGTGCTCGGTCTCTCTACGCAATCCCCACTTCTTCAGCAGCTTCAAACAGTCTACCTGGACAATGACTCCGCAATTGAATATGCGCGCGTGTGGCTTAAATCCAGCAGATTTCAACTTGGCACCGTTTTTCAGCGCCGCCATTAAACCTCTTGGGCGCGACAGCGTTGCTCCCAACAAGATTCCAAAACGCAAGAAGGCGAACCCGTGGGTTCGCCTTCTTAGTAAGCGGATTTAGTCCAGCGCGTCAAACAGCTCTGTAAGCAACGCCGTCCTGTCATCCGTAATCGCCAGGGCGCTCGAAATGCCGGTACCCTGCGCGCCAAGCCCGATCAGGCGACGAACATCGTCTCCACACCTGATTCCCGCCCCCTCCATGATAACGATGTCGGGATTAATGGACCGAACGGCGGCAATGGTCTCTGCGATGTAATCATCACCGCTTGTATGACCCGTACCCACCAGGCTGCTCGGCTCGCAAAGAATCACATCCGGGTTCATTGCTGCAACCGCCTTGGATTCGGTGACACTATCGGCCGCAACAATGGTTAGAATCTCAAGCTCACGAGCGCGATCAATCGTTGCCGCCAGCTTGTCAACGGCCAGGGGGTGTGCCGTGTGATTAAGAAAGACAGCTCGAACTCCCGCGCTCTTAAGCGACTCAAGAGGCGTCAGTCCCATTCCCTTTCCATCGCCGATGAGATCGGCGTGCTGCGCCGTTGGAATTGCAAATTTCAGATCCTTTGCAACCGCGCAGAGCTCAGGAACGGGGGCGGTCCAGAAAATCGAATGATTTCGCCCTTTTGCAATCTCATCCGTAAGGTGGGCCGCTGCGATCGAATCGTCGCCAAGCAGATAGGTCTTAGGACTGACCGTAAAAAGTGGCAGTTTTAAATCGGAACGTTTCAAGGGAACACGTCCTTTCCGACTAATACATGGCCTGCCAAACCGAGCGAGTTAGCTATTAAAGCTGATCTCAATGCCGGCCTCCAGTTTGGGAAGCGTGCTGGGCGCCACGAGAACAGTTCCGGGAAGCAGCTCTCGCTCACCATCGAACGCAATGGTCAGATGACCGAGTCCTCCCATGTTCTCATTTGCGGCCTCACCAAACTCCTTAATCGTGTAGACCTGGTCGCCGATAGAGATAGTGCCGCCCTCGACGAGCACGCTATTCTCCGTGGGGACCCCATCGTGAACGACGCAAATGTCACGCAACTCCGCAGGAGCAGTCGGGCCAAACAAGACCACCATCTTCTCGTTGAGAAGTTCCTCAACAAACGAGCCAATCTCAGTGACCGTAACCTTGTACATTTGATTTCTCCTATCTTAGTTACGCTGCAGACGCAGTCATCGACCTGTCAATAACACGAATAGCCTGGGCAAAAGCATCGTGATAGCTTTCGTTGGCCAAATGGTCCAGAGCCGTTTCGATATTCAGCCCCAGCATCTCGCCCATCTCCGAAAACTCCGGTTTGAGGGAGAGGCCCTTGAGCTCATAGCAACCGGTAATCACGCCGTCATGATCCGTCAGAATCATCACAAACGCTTTTCGGCTAAAGCTAACCTTGCACATACCCGTGCCCAAGTATCCCTCATGATCACGAGCGTGCTCATGGATAAGGATGCGAACCTTCCTCCAATAGCGATACTGGGTAAATGTCCCAGCAAGCCACACAAGGATAAAGAAGGCTATTGTAATGAGCGCGTTGAGCATAGCAGGCCTTTCCCTCTCAAAGCATTCAGTTTACAGGCCGAAGGACAGTACGTAGGCAAGAACAATCTGGATCGGGGTAGTGATCAGCTTACCAAACAGGAACGCAGGGTAACCGATCTCGATCGTCTCGGGCTTTGCCTCCATGAGGGTCATGCCAACGGGGGCAAAATCGGAACCAACCTGGCAATTGACAGCAAAGAAGCCGGGAAGGGCAAAGTTGGCAGGAATCGTGCCGTTGGCGATCTGGTTGCCAACGAGGACGGAAAGCACGGAGGCGATGATTGCACCCGGGCAGATCAACGGCGAGAGGAACGGAATCGAGCAGAACATGCCGATCGCCAGCATGCCGGGCAGCGAGCCCGCGAGAGGCGTAAGGACGCCAGCGAGAACGTTTGCGAAGCCGGTGTAGTTGATGATGCCGATCAGAACCGAGACGAACGCCATGAAGGGGATGATGTTGCGGATAACATCGTTCACGGTATCGCGCGCTGCCTGGTAGATGATGCTGATAACGCGGCCGACACCGGTGCCGATCTTGGAGACAACGTCCATGAAGCCGTTAGACTCCTTGGATGCGAGCTCGGCACGTCCCTCGGCGATCTTGGCGTGGACGTTTTCCTTCGTCGTCTCCTCGTGTGCCTTCTCGGCCTTTACCGGCTCAGCGGGAACATCGGCCGCATCGGCAAGGACGATGCAATCGGGATTGACGTCAGATGCAAAGAGATCCTCGGTGATGAACTGGGCCAGAGGACCAGACGGAGAACCGGGCTTGATGTTCAGCGTCTTAAGGCCCATCTTGGGATAGGTGCCGCAGCGAGCCACGCCGGCGCAGTCGATGACAACGGCGCATGCCTGATCGGTCTCGATCGGGTCCTTAAACTGGTCGTGCGCCTCGGCGCCGGTAAGCTCCGCAATGCGAAGGGCGACCGGGCTGATGCCACCCAGGGTCACGCTCAGAACATAAGGCTTCTCGGCCGTGGGGGTAATGATGAGGGGACCGCCCCAACCGTTGCCGCCGTGGGACGCCTTTACGCTTTTGAATTCACTCATGATTTAGACTCTCCTTTTGCGCTGAACTACTAGGCGGCAAGCTTAGCTTCGTTGCGCTTCTTCATGATGAGGTACAGCTTCTCGGTGACAATGCCCTTGATCAGGCAGACGATTAGACCAACAATGAGGAAGCGGATAGCAAGCTCGGAGGAGTTCTTTCCCAGTGCCTCGTAGCCGGCCGAGATACCAAGCCAAACAAAGAGCTCGGAAGAGTTAGCGTGCGGGAAAAGGCCAACGATGGGGTGCATCATGGACACGACCGCATCGTAGAATGCGGGCTTGTAGTCCTCCTCGACAAACACACCAAAGGTGTATGCCATCGGATTGCAGAGGAAGAAAGTGCAAAGGAACGGGATGAGGGTATAGCGGAGAACTGCATACTTGGTGCACTTCTTCATGAACCCATAGACGCGCTCCTCGCCGATCAGCTGGATGACTGCCTTGATCGTAAGGATCAGGCAGATCAGCATGGGGATCATGCCCGTAATAAACGAGGCAAACTGATCACCAGCCGCATTAAACAGGCCGGTAAAGCCCTCCGCAAGGAAGATAAGGAAATCGTTTACTGCTCCCATTTTCATTCTCCTAAGTTAATGTTCGTTACTTCTATCGTTCTACCTGAGCGCCCCCTCCTCCTTTTCAATCGGCCATATACGCTCATGGTTGTCTACGGTTGTCTATATCTTACAAAGGGACCGCTATTCGAGTTGCCTTCTCGCATTCCTTTCGGTGAACGGTAGATTTTACAAGACAAACGGCTACGCGCTATTTAGCTCATAGATAATTTGGAGTGCCTCGAATATACGCATATACCTGCTAAAACGCGCGTCGTAGAGCTCATGGGCCCTGTCGTTTTTTTCAATGGAATCGAGTTTTCTGCAGACCCCTGCGGCAACCGCCGTCAAGTCTTGGCCGCAAGAAGCCGAGAGAGCCAGCAGCGCCGCGCCCTGACCGGCACCGGAGGATTCCATCCGCACCATATCGACCCCCAACACGTTGGAGAGCGTTTGCGCCCAAAAATCGTTCTTGGCCCCTCCTCCAACGAGCCTGATGCTGCGCCACTCTTCCGAATGGTCCACGGACTCCTTGAGCTCCCTTAAGGCATACGCCGTGCCCTCCATCAGAGCCCTTTCGAGCTCGGAACGAGTCGTGTCAAGATCAAGCCCCAGAAAGGCACCGCGTACCGACGGGCAACCGTGCAGGACTTTTTCTCCCGATAGATGGGGGTAGAACATGAGATCCCTCATGTCGTAGAAGGGGTCCTCGACGGCCTTGTCCTCCAAATCGTAGGACTCACTGCTTAGAATCTGCCCGTACCACCATTCCTTGGCACCGCCGCACGATCTGATACTCAGCTGAATTTGGGTCTTAAGGGTATTTCCCCACTTGAACAACACGGGCTTGCCAACAGCCGGAAGGTCAACTCCCTCAGATGAATACATCAGCACGCCGCTTGTTCCAAGTGAGATGGTGGGGACGCCCTCCAAAAGGCATCCCGTGCAGATCGCTGCCGCGGGATTGTCGCCCGTTCCCCTCACGATCATGGCACCTGCGGGAATTCCCGTCTCGCTTGAAGCTCTCTCAACCACGGCCCCAATTACGGCATCAGAAGGCTCGACAACGGGAAGCAACGACTCGGGGATTCCAAAATGCTCGCAGACCTCACCGATCCAAGCTTGCCTCTCGTTATCGTAGAGCCCTGTTGTCGAAGCCCCGCAATAGTCCGTACCAGCACGCCCGCCAAACTTGAGAGCAATCCAATCTGAAACCGAAAGAAACACTTCGCTCTTTGAAAGGCCCTCAGGATTATTCTTAGCTATCCATGCAAGGTTAATCGCCGGAACCCCAGTCGAAAGAAAGCTGGCGACCCTAGGATAGCCCGCAGACAGAGCCCACTGCTTCTCGGTAAAGACAGCGTCAATCGTGCGCTGGTCGTTCCACATTATGGCGGGACACGTTGGCACCCCATCGGCATCGATCAAGACCGTCGTGTGCATCTGCCCGGTAGCACCAACGCCTTTTATTAGAGACAGGTCAACTTTCTCTCCAAGCAGGGAGCATGCAGAGCAAATGGCGATCCACCATGTCTCGGGATTGATCTCCCGCCAACCGGGATGAGGCTCAGAGCACTCGTAAGCCTCGCTCGCAGTCGCGACAACTTTTCCGCCTTCATCAATGCACGTGAGCTTCACCGATGACGTGCCCACATCGACACCAAGGTAGAGCGCACCCATTATCGCCTCATCCATGTTCGTAATTCCGCGCTACTCAGCGATGCCGTTGATGGCGTGCGTCGTCTTGTAAGCAACGTCCGCAACTGCCTTACGTGTATCAATCAGTACCTTGGCGAGATTATGCTCGTTGTTGTTTGCCTCGTACGCCTTGCCAACCGTCGTGATGTAGGCCTTGCGCAGGTCGCTTGCGATGTTGATCTTGGACATCTTGTGTGGCTGCATAGCGTGGATGGTCTCATAGGGAATGCCCGAGCCACCATGAAGAACGAGGGGACACGGAGACACCTCGGCAAGCTTCTCAAGCAGCGGCAAATCGATGCGCGGCGTATCCTCAAGGCCGTGAACGTTGCCGATAGACACGGCCAACAGGTCGCAGCCCGTGCGCTCCACAAACTCGCAAACCTGATCGGGGTCGGTCTTAAGATCCGCCTCGGAAACATGATCGTCTTCTTTGCCCTTGATGGCACCGAGCTCAGCCTCAACGGGCACGCCGTAGCAATGGCAGTAGTCAACTGCCTGGCGCGAGAAGCGAATGTTCTCCTCAAAGGGCAACGCGGCACCGTCGATCATAACGGAGGTAAAGCCGGCCTGAACCGCCTGTCGAACATCCTCGAGCGTCTTGCCGTGGTCAAGATGCAGACACGTGGGAACGATATAGTCCTCCGCCGCGCGTTTAACGATAGAGGCGATCATGCCGTAATCGGAAAGCTTAACGTTGGTAGGGGCGATCTGGAGGATGCCCGGCATGCCGGCCTTCTGCAATCCGTCCAAGATACCCAGGGTCATCTCCATATTGGTCGTGTTATATGCGGGAAGGAGCCATCCGTTCTTGCGTGCAATCTGGATCAGCTCAGTCGAAGTTACAACTGCCATGATTCCTCCAACCGGGTTACGGCAATTCGAGTTGAGTTTACGTTCCAGATACTTATATAGACGTCTATGTACCTGTTTATAGACGACTATATACCTTTTTGATTCTTGCGCATAGCATTAAATGTCTCGAATTAGAAAAAGGGCTGCCGAGAAACAGTCGACAGCCCATCGTTCAACCTGTTTACCCCAATGTTCCGCTTGCCAGCATGTCGACAACATCATTAAGGTTCAGGACAATCGCCGTGGCTAATCTTTCCATCTCTTCTGTTGGCTCGGAGAGATCAGGAACCATGACGGTGTGAAAACCTCCTGCAAAGCCCGCGCGCACCCCGTTATAGGAATCCTCCAAGACGAGGGATTTTTGCGGCGGCACCCCTAGCTCGTCCGCCGCTTTTAAAAAGACGTCAGGATAGGGCTTGGCATGCTCGACCTCGATACCAGAAACGATCGAATCAAAATATGGAAGTATTCCTCCCCTTATCAGGTTGGCCTTGATCATCTCCCTGCTCGACGAGGAGGCAACCGCCATCGGAATCCCTTCAATCTTGAGATACTCGAGAAGCCTATCCAATCCAGGTTTTTTCTCTGCGCCATGGGCCAATGCTTCATGGGCTATTTCGTAAAAACGATCAACAAATGCCTTGGGGTCGACTTCGTCACCATACCATTCGCGAATAATGGATACGGCCTCGGCTCCATTGGTTCCGCGCATGGCGTCCGCAAGGCCCTCCATGCACTCAACCCCAAACTCGATTGCGGTCTTAGGCCAACAAGAAGCCCAGATAGGCTCGGTGTCAAACATAAGCCCATCCATATCGAAGATAACCGCCTCGTACATATTGCCTCCCTGTTCAAGTAGACGTCTATATACGTTTATTCTAGCAAAGGAGGACTTTTCTCTACTGCAACGGCACAAAAAGGTGCCCGCCCCACAGATGCTGGGGCGGGCACCTCGCCCGCCAAAAAAGCCGCCACAACGGAACTACCCCATCGCGGCGGTTTTTTATCGTCTAGTTACTTAGCGCGGCCCTCCTCATAGCGCTCGACCAGCTTGGCCTGAACGTCATAGGGCACCTGCTCATAGCCCGCGGGCTTCATGGTAAAGTCGCCCGTGCCGCGCGTGATGGAGCGCAGGCGCGTCGAGTAATCCGTCAGCTCGGCCAGCGGCGCCTGGGCAATGACCACGGTGTCTCCGCGCTCATCGGTCTCCATGCCCGTCACGCGACCGCGCGAGGCCGAGATGTCGCCCATCACGGCGCCGGCGTAGCTCTCGGGGATCGTCACCGTGATTTCCTCGATAGGCTCCAGCACCACTGGATCGGCATCGGCGCATGCCTTGCGCAGGCCGATGCGAGCCGCCGCGCGGAACGCCATCTCGTTGGAGTCGACGCTGTGATACGAACCGTCGTACACAGCCACGCGAATGCCCGTGAGCGGGTAGCCGGCAATAATACCGTCCTTCATGGTCTCCTGGACGCCCTTGTCCACGGCGGGAATCAGCGAGCGCGGAATGCGACCGCCCACGACCTCGTCCACGAACTCATAGCCGTCGCTCGTGCCGTCGGACCCAATGAGCGGCTCGACGCGCAGCCAGCAGTCGCCGTACTGACCGGCACCGCCGGTCTGCTTCTTGTGGCGACCCTGGGCGCTCGCCGTGCGGCGGATGGTCTCGCGATACGGAATGCGGATCGGCACGCTCTTGGCGGCGACCTTGGTGCGGTCCTCCAGACGGTTGAGCAGCACCGAAACCTGTGCCTCACCAACGGCAGAGATAATGGTCTGGCCAGTCTCCTCGTCGCGGTCGATGCTCATGGTCGGGTCTGCCTTGCAGGCCTTCTCGATAAACGTGTAGAGCTTCTCTTCGTCGCCGCGGTTCTCGGCTTCGATGGCGATGCGGTACTGCGAGTTGGGGAACTTAAACGCCGCAGCCTCGACCTTGCCGGTAATCGAGAGCGTATCGCCCGTCTCGGCAGCCAGCTTGGGCGCCACGATGATGTCGCCGGCATAGGCATGGCCAACCTCGGTCATATCGCGGCCGCACATCACATACAAGTGAGCCAAACGATCGCTCTTGCGGGTACGCGCGTTGACCAACTCAAGACCCGGCTCAAGCGTACCCGTCAGTACCTTGATAAAGCTGATGCGGCCCTGCTGCGGGTCAGCCAGGGTCTTAAACACAAACGCCACCGGGCGGTCATCGTCGCTCGAGATCTTAAGCGAGTCGCCGTCGATGAGCGGCATCTCGCCGTAGTCAGTCGGCGCCGGGAAGTACGTGGCGATGTCGTCCATCAGCGAGTTGACGCCCTGCTCCTTAATGCAATCGCCCGCAAAGACCGGCACAAAGATGCGCTCGGCGATCGCCTTGGACAACAAACCCTCAAGCTCCTCCTGCGTCAGCGTCTCCTCGCCTTCCAAGTACTTCATCATCAGTTCGTCGTCAGCCTCGGCCACCAGCTCGCACAGATGGTCATGGGCTTCCTCGGCCTGGGCACGATACTCCTCGGGAATCTCCGACTCAACGGCTTCGGTGCCGTTGCAATGGCGCGCCTTCATGCGCACCAGGTCGATGATGCCGTCAAAGTCCTCGCCCTCGCCCCAGGGAAGGGTCACGGCGCCCAGGCGCGTGCCAAAGCGCTCTTGCAGCAGGTCCATCGTGGTCGCAAAGCTGGCCTCGGAGCGCGACAGGCGGTTTACGAACACCGCACGCGCCAGGCGCAGGTCCTCGGCGGCATACCAGAGCTTAACCGTCGTAGGCTGCGGGCCGGCCTCGGCGTCGACCACAAACAGAGCCGTCTCGCAGACGCTCATCGCGGCAAAGGCGTCGCCGATAAAATCGGGGTAGCACGGGGCATCGAGCACATTGATGCGCGCGCCCTTCCAGTCGATCGGCGCGATGGTCGTCGAGATGGAGAATGAACGCTTGACCTCTTCGGGGTCATAGTCGAGCGTGGGCTTGGTGCCGTCGTGGCCGCCCAGGCGGGCGGTCTTGCCGGAAAGGTGGAGCATGGCCTCGGCGAGCGAAGTCTTGCCCACCCCGCCTTGGCCTACGAGCACCACGTTCCTTACGTTGCCGGTCTTGGGAGCACCCATGATGACCTCCTTGCAGGGTCGCGCGCGATGCGCGACGCCAACGGGGAGAGTTCGCGGTCGATGCCGTCCCGGGAGCAGCACGGTCGGCAGCCGAGCCGACTCACCCTCCAAATGTCCTATGCCACCACCCTACCCTTGCAGTCGCCTGTCCATGCAGACCTTTCGGCACGCGTATGAATACGGGCGGCGAGAGGAGGAGGCGAGCATGCGAGGCGATTATTGAACCCCGCCGATGCAAATAAAATGCCGCCGCAGGCCGTAAGACCTGCGGCGGCTTCACCTCAATTAATAGTTGAGTAAATAGCTGAGCCTACCCCTCGATACGGCTCAAGAACTCACGGGTACGCTGCTCGCGCGGATGATCGATAACCTGCTCGGCCGGACCCTCCTCGACAATGCGGCCGCCATCCATAAAGACCACGCGATCGGCAACATCGCGCGCAAACTGCATCGCATGGGTCACGATCACCATCGTCATATTCTGCGCCGCCAGGTCTTTAATGACACGCAGCACCTCGGCCGTTAGCTCGGGATCGAGCGCCGAGGTCGGCTCGTCAAAGAATAAGATTTCCGGATCGAGCGCCAGAGCGCGGGCGATACTCACACGCTGTTGCTGACCGCCCGAAAGCTCACATGGCACCTTGTTCTCGTTGCCCGTAAGCCCCATCTGCGCGATCAACTCACGCGCACGCGCTTCGGCCTGCTCGCGCGGACGCTTGAGTACGCGAACCGGAGCGTCGGTGATGTTTTTCATCACCGTATAGTGCGGAAACAGATTGTAATTTTGGAACACCAGGCCGAATCGCGAGCGTGCTTGTTTGGGCACATCGCCCTTCGCATAGACCGCGCCCGAACCCGCATCCGTCGCAACGGCAAGGTCACCAAACGAGAGCGAGCCTCCGTCGAGTGTCTCGAGCAGCGTGGCACACCGCAGCAGCGTGGACTTGCCGCCACCCGAAGGCCCGATAATCGCCACGACCTCGCCACGCTTGACCTCGAGCGAGATATCCTTGAGCACCTCATTGCCGCCAAACGCCTTGCGCGCGTTCGATATATTCATTACCGAATTAATCATGGTAGTAATCCAATTTTTTCTCGGCGGCGCCCAGCAGCATCTCGACGACGAAATTAAAGACCCAGTAAATCAGCGCCGCGATCGCAAACGGCACCATGCTCACTTGCGAGGCAACCAGCGCCTTGGCCGTCGAGAACATCTCCCCCACACCGATGGCAAACGCCAGCGATGTGTCCTTGACCAGCGTGATGATCTCGTTGCCCATCGCCGGCAAAATGCGTTTGGCAACTTGCGGCATCACGATATACAGAAACGTCTGCACGCGCGAATAGCCCAGCACCTCGGCTGCCTCGTATTGACCGCGCGGAATGGACTGCAAGCCCGAGCGATAGATCTCGGCAAAGTAGCCGGCGTAGTTGATGATGAACGCCACAACGCACGCCGTCCACTTGGAATCGGGCGTGAGCGAGATGCCGAACACGTAGTACGGGGCGAAGTAGATGGCAAACATCTGTAGCATGAGCGGCGTGCCGCGCATGACCGAAATATAGATGCGCGCGATCCAGCGAAGCGGCGCAATTTTGCTCATGCGCATAAACGCCACGGGAATTCCCAGCGGAATCGACCCCAACAGCGTCAGCACAAACAGCTGCAAGCTGACCAAGAATCCCTGGCCAAGCATTTGCATCATGACCTGAATAGACATTACTTGAGCACCCAATTATCGAAAGACAGACCGTAATCTGCATATTTATCACAGAGGTCCTTGACCGTGCCATCCTCGTAGAGTGCCTTGAGCGACTCGGTCACGGCATCGGCGGACTTGGTGTCGCCCTTCTTGAAGCCAACGGCGTAATGCTCGCTGGACAGCGGCTTGTCGAGCTGCGTATAGGCATCGGGCTTGGCGGCCAGCTGATACTGAGCGATCGAGAGGTCACAGGCAACGGCATCGACCGCACCACTCTCGAGCTGCATAAACGCCGTGTTGTACTCACCGATGGTATCGAGCGTGGCAAACGTCGCGGCCAGATCCTTCTGGTCGCCCTCGAGCACATCCTGCGCAGCGGAATCAGTCTGGGTAATCACGGTCTTGCCGGCAAGATCCTCCCAGCTCTTGATACCCGCGTCCTTCTTGACCACGAGCACCTGCTCATTGAGCATGTACGGCTCGGAGAACGTGTAGTCGTCCTCGCGACCCTCCATGGTAAAGCCATTCCAGATGCAGTTGATGGCGCCGGAGTTGAGCAGCGTGTCCTTGGCATCCCAATCGATGGCCTCGTAATCGACATCCCAGCCCTGCTTATCGGCAACGGCCTTAGCCAGATCGAGGTCAAAACCGGCGTACTCGCCATCGTCGCCCATAAAGCCGTACGGAGGATAGGACTTATCAAAGCCCACCACGAGCTTCTTGGACTCCGCAGCGCCCTTCACATCCTTGGCCGCGGCAGAGCCAGCAGCGGAGCCCTTGCCGGCACCACCGCCGCAACCGACAAGACCAAGGCCAAGCACCATGGCGAGCGAGCCGGCTAGACCAACAAACTGACGACGAGACATATCGGTATTCATGGTATTCCCCCTTGATGGCACTTTAGTTAGGTAAAGTGAGTCATGTAACGTTCAGAATCATACACTTTAGCGTGATAGAGCACAAGGCGAGTTTGCCCGCCGCGTGAGGGGTGTGGGGGTTAAGTTTCCTGCTCTACAGTCCTGCTCACGACGGAGGCCACATTAAGTGGCCTCCTGTTCGTGCGGAACTCGCGATAAACTTAACCCCCACACCCCTCACGCGGCGGGCAACCGTCGTTGGGCTTATCACTGACACGAATAAACCGCTTGCATATCGTCTGCTGGCTTGGCACGGTACAATACTTGCAGCTTTAATTCATAAATTAGTGGAGTTATTGATGGCAGAATCTCGTGCGGAGCGTAAGGCTCGTCGTGCTTTGATCGAGGCGGCTGAGGGGTCAGAGGAGAAAAAAACTTCTCAGAAATCCAAGTCGTCTCAGGACGCGAAGGGTAAGTCGGCCAAGGGCAAGGCTAAGGCCAAGCGTCCCGGCTCTCGTCGGAGCGAGGATACGGCATCTCAGACTCGCTCCAAGCGCCCGTATAAGAATCCGGTTCCGTCTGCGCGCAAGGCCGTTGATCCCAAGTCTCCTTGTTCCATCATGAAAGCTTGCGGTGGGTGTACGGCGCTCAATCGTCCTTATAAGAAGCAGCTCGCCGCCAAGCAGGCTGCTATGGAGGAGCTTTTTGCTTCGCTTTGTGCGCGTGAGGGCATTGCTGTAGATCCTATTCGTGGTATGGGTGTCACCCTGGGCGACCCGGGCAAATATCCTGCGCCGCGCGGGTTTCGCCATAAGGCCGCCACTCCCTTTGCTCCCGGTAAGGAGGGCGCTGTCCGTTGCGGTTTCTTTGAGCGCGGCACGCACAAGATCGTTGCCGTACCCGAGTGTCCTGTCGAGGCACCGGGCGCCCGTCAGATTCTCAACGGCATCGCACGCGAAGCTGAGCGGCTGCACATTCCCGCCTTTAACGAAGACAAACATCTCGGGCTGCTTCGCTATGCCGTCGTTCGCTGCGGTTGGCGTACCGACCAGGTCATGGTCACGCTCGTAACCGCTCAGCGCGACCTGCCGCATGCGCAGGAGTTCTTTGAGGCTGTCGCCGCACTCGATCCGCATATCGTCACCGTCGCTCAGAACATCAACGGTCGCCCCGGAAATGCCATCTTGGGCGAGGAGACCCGTATCGTCTATGGCGCCGAATGCATGCGCGACCAGCTGCTCGGTTGTGAATTCGACATCTCCCCTACCGCGTTCTATCAGACCAATCCGCAGCAAACCGAGCTGCTCTATCGACTTGCCATTGACGGCATGGACCTGCAGCAGGGTGACATTCTTATGGACGCTTACTGCGGCAGCGGAACCATCGGCCTGTGCGCCGCGAAGGATGTCCAGGACAAGGGCATCGGCATTATGCTGCTCGGCGTGGAGCGCAACCCGGCGGGCATTGCCGACGCACGTCGCAATGCCGAGCTCAACGGCCTCACCCGCAGCGCTTGGTTTATGGCCGACGACGCCACCGATTACATCCTGGACGCCGCCGACAACAACGAGCGGATCGATGTCCTTTCCATCGACCCGCCGCGCGCCGGCTCCACCCCCGAGTTCCTCGAAGCCGCCTGCGCACTCAAGCCGCGCCGCATCACCTATATCAGCTGCAACCCCGTGACCCAAGAGCGCGACCTGCACCAGCTTCTCGACGGAGGCTATCGCCTGCTCAAGATCACGCCCGTCGACATGTTCCCCCATACCGACCACACCGAGACCGTCGCGGTCCTCGAGCGCCGCTAACCAACACCGGTAGATTTTTGGGACAAGAAGGGGGCGGCCCGTTTGAACCGCCCCCTTTCGTTGGGCATATGAGTCTCGTTACATCCCCTTGCGCAGGTCGCACACGCCGGCTGCCGCCATCTCGCGCAGCAGCGTCTCGCGGTCGCGCGTCACGATCAAATCCAGCGGGAAGTGAATCTCGTCAAGCATCTTGCGCGCGTGATCGAGTTTGCCAATGGCCATGCCAATGTGGGCATCGGTCGACACGCCAATACCCACGCCCAGCTCGGCGCAGCGCTCGGCGATCTTGCGGCATACGGCCCAATGCTCAGTGTCGACACCGTGTTCAAGACTATGGTTGTTGATCTCGATAATCTTGTGCTTGGCCTTGGCCGCCAGCAGCACCTCATCGATATCGAACGGCACGCCCGAGCGCCCCGTATGCCCCAGCATGAACACCTTGGGGTGATCCAGGGCATTGATGTACATCTCGGTTGTCTGGGCGAGCGTCGCGCCTTCGGCAAACTGCGGGTTATGCACGCTTGCCACCAAATAATCCAAATTACGCGTCACCAAATCGAACAGCGAATGCTGGTGACTGTACGAATCGCCGGCAATATCGAGCGAAACGGGAATGTCCTCGCCAAACAGGCTTCCATCCAGCGAAACGATATCGGCCTCGGCACCACGCAGCACCAGCACGCCGCTCCAAATGCGCGGCCAGATATCCTGGTTAATAAAGAATTGGAAACTGCGCAGGTCATTGGGACAAGGCGTAACCATCGAGCTTAAATGATCGGCGGAACCGAGCACCTGAAGGCCGCGCTCCGCCGCCCAATAGATGTTCTCCTCGATGGTTGAGTACGCATGCGCAGAGAACATCGTATGAGTATGAATATCACAAGAAAGAAGGTAGGGCATCGGGTCTCCTTGTCCAGTATGGCCGTCGCGTATATTCATTGTACGCATAGCTTTCGGCAGTCGTAAAACTGCTTCATCCCAATCACACAACGGCATAGACAACGGGGTCTGGCTTAAAACCAAACCCCGTTTCACGTAAAACATTGTAAGCAGAGCGCTTTACTTTCGACGATATTCGTCGGCCAGCTGCTTCCAGGCAGGCAGAGAGTTGACGATTGTCTCATAGCTCACGCAGTAGCCCAGGCGGAACCAGCCCGGCATGCCAAAGCTATCCGAAGGCACCGCGAGCAGCTCATGCTTCTTCGCGCGCTCACAGAACGCATTCGCATCGGACTCCAGCGCTTTCACCCATAGGTAGAACGCGCCATCCGGCTCAACATAGGTGTAGCCGTACTCCGCTAGTGCATCGGTAAGCGCGGTGCGGTTGCGAGCATAGGCCTCGACATCGCTCGGTTCATCAATGCAGTCGATGATTACACGCTGGAAGAGCGCCGGTGCACACACGAAGCCCAGCGTACGGGCGGCACCGGCAACGGCGGGCATTAGACGAGCTGCCTGAGGATTCGTATTGGGAACCAGGATCCACCCGACGCGCTCGCCCGGTAGCGAAAGCGACTTGGAATACGAGTAGCACACGATGGTGTGCTCGTAGATCGAAGGCACCCAAGGCACCTCGGCGCCATAGACAATCTCGCGATACGGCTCATCAGAGATGAGCATAATCGGATTCTCGGGATCGCGCTGAGCGTTGGCCTCGCGCAGAACATTGGCCAGTCGCGTCAGCGTGTCGCGTGTATATACGGCACCGGTCGGATTGTTGGGCGAGTCGATGATGACGGCAGCCGTCTTATCGGTAATCGCCTTGAGCACGTTACTCACGCTCAGCTGGAACGTATCTTCATCGGCGAGCGCCTCAACACACGTGCAGCCGGCCTTCTCAATCCACACGCGATACTCCGGAAAGTACGGGGCGATAACAACAACCTCATCGCCCGGGTTCGTAACGGCGTTGAGCGTGCAGGTGAGCGAAGCCGCGGCACCCACCGTCATAAAGACGTCCTTGCCCTCATAGCTCGTGCCAAAGCGACGGTTGAGCGAGTCGGCGACGGCCGCTCGACATTGTGGCAGACCCGGCGCAGGCGTGTATCCATGCAGCTGGTCGCTCGGCAGCTCCAATGCCTTCTTAATGGACTCAGCAACAGCAGCGGGCGCCGGAACACTCGGGTTGCCCAGCGAAAAATCGAATACGTTCTCCGCACCGATCTGTGCCTTGCGCTCAAGGCCATAGCTAAAAATCTCACGGATGATGGAGCTTTCCGCACCGCGAGCATACATAGTTTCGTTGATCATCTGTTCTCCTTTCGCATAGGCGCTATTGTACGCTTTAGCTGAGCAAAGTGCCGCAGCAATGTTGATTGGGGACAGACTTAAATGCGTGAAAACGCTCATTTAAGTCTGTCCCCAATCAACATATCGCTCAAAAGAAAGAGCCTCCACAGGTTTCCCCGCGGAGGCTTTCGCTACAAGAACTATTTGTCGGCGTCGATGTTGCCGTCAGCGTTGGCAGCATTGCCATCTCCGGCATCATCGGATGCGGCTTCGGCATCCTCCTGCATGGCCGCCTGCGCAAAGGCCGCGGCATCAGCCGCCAACTCCTCCTCGCTCATGCGAAGCGAGCGCTTCTTGGTCGGCATGCCAGCCGCCTTGGCGTTGCGCTCCTCCTTGGCCGCCAGGATATCGCCCTCGCGCTCAAGGTAAGCGTCCCACTCGTTGTCGAGCAGGGCGTTCACGGCGTCACCCTCGACGGTCTCGCGCTCAAGCAGCACCTTGGCCATCAGATCGAGTTGATCGCGGCGGGCATCCAAAATCTCGACCGCACGACGATGGGCCTCACGCATAATGCGCTGGACCTCGATGTCGATGCGACGCGCCGTCTCCTCGGAGTAATCCTGGTGATCGGCATAGTCGCGACCCAGGAACACCTGATGCTGCGCCTCGCCAAACACTTGCGTGCCCAACTCCTCGCTCATGCCCAAGCGCGTGACCATCTCGCGCGCCATCTTAGTCGCGCGCTCCAGATCGTTGCTCGCGCCCGACGTGATGTCGTCGCACATGAGCTCCTCGGCAACGCGACCGCCCAAGAACACGGCGAGCTCGTCGAGCATCTCGTTCTTGGTCTTGAGGAAGTGATCCTCCTGCGGAAGCTGCAGTGTGTAGCCCAGGGCCTGACCGCGGCTGACGATCGAGATCTTATGAACCGGATCGGAGTGCTCCAGGATGTGGCCCACCAAAGCGTGACCGCTCTCATGGTAGGCAATCGTGGTGCGCTCGGCTTCGGTCATCACGCGACCCTTGCGTTGCGGTCCGGCAATCACGCGCTCCATCGACTCCTCGACCTCGTCCATCGAGATCACAGAACGATGACGGCGAGCGGCCAGCAACGCAGACTCGTTGAGCAGGTTCGCCAAATCGGCACCAGTAAAGCCAACGGTCATCTGGGCGAGCTTCTCAAACTTAACGTCCTCGTCCATCGGCTTGTTCTCGGCATGCACGCGCAAGATCTGCTCGCGGCCCTTCACATCCGGACGGTCGACCGTAACCTGACGGTCAAAACGGCCGGGACGCAGCAATGCCGGATCCAGGATGTCAGGACGGTTGGTCGCAGCGATCAGGATGACCGACTCGCTTTCCTCAAAGCCGTCCATCTCGACCAGCAGCTGGTTGAGCGTTTGCTCGCGCTCGTCGTGACCGCCGCCCAAGCCAGCTCCGCGCTGACGTCCCACGGCATCGATCTCGTCAATAAAGATGATTGACGGAGCCTGAGACTTGGCCTCCTTAAAAAGGTCGCGCACGCGGCTGGCGCCGACACCCACGAACATCTCGACAAAGTCGGAACCCGAGATGCTAAAGAACGGCACGCCCGCCTCGCCGGCAACGGCCTTGGCCAGCAGGGTTTTACCGGTACCCGGAGGGCCAACCAGCAGCACGCCGCGCGGAATCTTGGCGCCCAGCTTGCGATAGCGGTCCGGATCGCTCAAAAAGTCGCGAATCTCCTCGAGCTCCTCGACTGCCTCGTCCACACCGGCAACATCCTCAAACTTGACCTTGGGGCGCGTTGCCTCGTTGGTCTTGGCGTTGGTCTTGCCAAACTGCATGTTCCTGTTGTTGGCGCCCATCATCTGGCGCATAAAGTAGAACATGATGGCGATCAAGGCAATCGTCGGAAGCACACTCATCGCCAAGTCGCCCCAAAAATCGGGATCGTTGGTGTTGACGATGTACTTGGTATCGGGGTGCTCCGCCATGAGCTCGGCAAGCGAATCGGAACCGACATAGGTCGAGGAAAAGCTCTTGAGCTCGCTCGTGTCGCCCTTGTCCTTTTTCGTCTTCCAGTAATGACCCGTCACGCTTCCGTCCTGAACCGTATAGGTCAGATCTTCGACGCGATCCTGCTTGATGGCGCTGACCATCTCACTCGTCGCGAGCTTAACGGTATTGCTGGAGTTGGCAAAGCCGGAGCCCATGTTAAAGAAGGCGTAGCCCAGAAGCGCGCAAGCCAAAATAAAATACAGCCAGCCCGTACGCGTGGGCTTCTTGCCTCCGGGCATCCCCGGGATCTTAGGCTCCCGGGGAGTCTGGGAATTGTTGTCGTTACGGTCGTCGGGCATCTTACGAATAAACCTCCGGTTTCAAAATGCCCAGATACGGAAGGTTGCGATAGCGCTCGGCATAGTCGAGGCCGTAGCCCACCACAAAGGCATCGGGGCAATGGGTTCCAACATACTTGGGCGTGACGGCCGAGGTACGGTCCTCAACGTCCTTCCATAGGAAGGCGGCGACCTCCAGAGAAGCGGGCTTGCGGCTCTCGAGGTTCTTCATCAGGTACTTGAGGGTCAGGCCCGAGTCCAGAATGTCCTCGACGATCAGCACGTCGCGACCACGGATGTCGATATCCAGGTCCTTAATGATACGCACGATACCCGAAGACTTCACACCGTCGCCATAGCTCGAAACAGCCATGAAATCGATGTTGGTCGGCAGCTCGATCTTGCGCATCAGGTCGCCCATAAAGACCACGGCGCCGCGCAGGACCGCAATCAGCACCAGATCCTTACCCGCGTAGTCGCGAGTAATCTGCTCGCCTAGGCGAGAGACGATACCGTCGATATCCTCCTGCGTAAACAGAACCTTCTCGATATCCGGATGTTGAGAAGCCATGACAACCCTTTCTTGTGCTTATCGCCCACGCACCGCCGCATGGACGCGAACTACACATTCTAGCAGCGCACGGGGTATATTTACCAGCACGTGCGCCATCAGCGCGGGAATACCGTCAACGTCGCACAGAATAGCTGGCGCGAAGCGCTATTCCGCATCGACCACACGAAGCAGATATGCCACGCGCGTTGCGGCCGTGCATTTAAAACGCTCGTCCGCGCGAACGCCCGCGACCCATACTACGGCACCTCCCGGAGCCGTTCTTACCACGGGTACGCCAGAGCGGTCTGAAACAGGAATGCGCGCCTCGTTCAACAGGTCTGACACTTTCTTGCTTCGGCCGTTCATCCCCAACGGGCACATCACGTCTCCCGGCACAGGGCTATCCACCCACAGGCGCGCCAATCGCGCCTCGGCGGGAATCTCCCCGCGCGAGCCGGCTAGCATCCGATCGCTATCGCGGTCGGCAAAGCCCAAGGCTGCCGCATCCACGATAGCGGCCACCTCTCCGGCAGCCACAAGCTCGCGGGCTCGACGCACGACATCGTATCCCGGCTCAACGGCCATCGGCTCGGCCACCAGCATACGCCCCGCCCCCAACGACAGGCGCCCGGGAACGGAAATCCAGTCGGCAACTAAGCCCTCGCGCGCCACCGGAGCCTTGAGTGCCAGCATTCCAAACTCCACGCGCGCATCAATTCCCGCCGGGAGTGTGACCGAGCCCGCACCCTCGGCAACACAGGCGAGCACGCGCTCCACATGCCGCATCTCCGGCCGAGCATCGGGGTCGATGCGCTTAATTGCCAGTCGCACCATGCGCCGCGCAATCACCACCTCGGCCGCAGCAAGGCGGCGCGCGTCGAGGACCAGCGCACCCGACACTTCCTTGCGCAGACAGCTTCGAAACGCCTGTGCCGAAAGCTGAGACAAAAACGCATCCTCGTCGCCCAGGATCTCGCAAGCGGCACCAATCGTCTTGCAGACGTTCGCGTTGCGCTGTGCCACCACCGGCATCACCCGGTGGCGCACATAGTTGCGCAGGTACGAAACGTCCTCGTTGCTCTCATCCTCCCGCCATGGCTGACCATGCACCTGCAGATAGTTCACGAGCTCGCCATGAGTTAGGTCAAGCAAGGGGCGCACCACGATATTCCTTCGACGGGGAATGCTCGAAAGCCCAGCCGGGCCCGACCCCTTAATGGCGTTCATCAAAAATGTTTCCGCGCGGTCCGACGAAGTATGCGCGGTACAGATACGAGCCGCCGTCCGCGGTGCGCCCGATTCGGCACAAAGTTCGCGAACATATCTCCGTACCGCGGCATAGCGCACCTCGCGAGCCGCAGCCTCGATATTGCCCGATTCGTCATCAAAATAGGCATGCTCAACACACAGCGGCAAGCCGTATTGCGCGCACAGGTCACGTACAAAGGCCTCGTCGCCATCGGATGCCTCCCCGCGCAGATGATGGTTTACATGCAGCACGTGCAATCGCTCGCGCGCAATGGGAGCGACGCCGCGCCCGTCCTGGATATCCAACTTTGATGTGCAAGCCATAAGGAGCAGCGCCGTCGAGTCCGCACCGCCTGATACCATGAGCACTACGGGGGCAGCGGCCTGCCGCGTTGCCAGGGCGCTCTTATCCGTCCTCGGCGCGGCATGATGTCCATAGTGCTGAGATACCGTTGGCATTTGCTTCCTCCTCTATTCGTTCGCACCCATTGTATCCTTTGGAATCTTATGTCTCGCCTGCACCTTCATATCCTCGGCAGCGGCTCAAAAGGCAACTGCGCACTCGTCGAGGGACCTCAGGGGCTCATCATGATCGACAACGGCCTGTCCCGCCGCGAGACACTTAAACGCATGGCGGAGCTTGGCCTCTCGGCAGACGACGTCGCCGCTCTTGTAATCACCCATGAGCATGGTGACCATATCAAGGGGCTCGATGTATGGTGCAAGCACTGGCATGGTCCCCTCTTTGCCAGCAGGGACACCCTTTCATGCAAAGAAAACCTCGCGCACCTGCCCGTAGAGGAATTTGACCCCGGCGACACGCTCCCCATTGCCGGCATCCACGTGCAAACCTACTCAACATCGCACGATGTCATCAATCCTGTCGGCTATCGATTTAATGCTCTCGATGATTCCATTGGGTTTGCCACCGACACCGGAGAGTTATCGAGCAAGGCCATAGGCATCCTCAAAGACTGTCGAGTTCTCGCGCTCGAAAGTAACCACGATGTAACTATGTTGCGCGAAGGAGCGTACCCCCGCTTTCTTCAGGAGCGCATCCTGTCCACAAAGGGGCACCTCTCCAACAACCAGGCCGCCGAAGCCGCGCGCGAACTTGTTACCGATCGCACCGAACAACTCATCGCCATGCACATCAGCCAGGACAATAATCGTCCAAGCCTTACCGTCAAAAGCTATGCCAACGCGCTTGATGCAAGTCTCGATGATGAACTCGGCAGTTCTGCCACCCGTCTTCAAGGGCCACGGAAGCTCTCGATACGCCCTGCAAGCCAGTATCAACCGACAACCATTCAATAGCCCCTCAAGACAACAAGGGGGGCTGGGAATCACTTCCCAGCCCCCTTAACTCATACTCTCGATTGAAGCAGAGCCATCGTTAGTCGATGGAAATCTTCGTAACGTTCTTCTTCTCGACAATCTTGGGAACCGTAACGGTAAGGATGCCGTCAGCGTACTTTGCAGAAAGGCCCTCGCTCGAAGCATCCTTCAAGTACACACCGCGCGTCGCGCTGTACGAACTAAACTCCTTCTGCAGGAAGTTCTTGCCCTCGTTCTCGTCGCCTTCCTCAACATTCACGCTAATGGAAAGACGACCCTCATTGAGCTCAACGTCGATGTCGTCCTTCGCGACGCCAGTCAAATAAGCCTTGACCTCGTAACCGTCGCCCTTGTCCTCAACATCGACGGGAAACGCCTTAGAGGCGATCGAGTTGTTTGCCAGATCGGTCATATCATCAAACAGATCGAACAGCGAACTTGCAGAAGGACGGACGCCAAAAACCGAACGATAAGGAACCATGCTTGCCATGTTTACCACTCCTTGTAAGGACTGCCGAGTCATCTTCTAGGTGACTGGGACTTCTTTTGACGTTGTTATATATGCCCAGCCGCTTCTTATATATACATCGACTATAAAGTTTTTTGAGTCTATTGATGTAAGCATATCTGAGTCTGGTTGACTAAGGTTTTGTCTAATATACGGAATTTAAACGAAGGCTTAAATAATGTATGCAATCCCATCAAAACTAGACGGCTGGCTTACAATGGGCGCATACACGATATTGATGACGAACTAAGGGCATCATGGACGATCAAAAACAGGACAACACGTTTATACCGGAGCAGGACGAAGCATCCAGCCCGCAACCGATTCGATTCCATCGCCCCCACATCTCGCAAGAGCCTATCAATGACCCAGAGCCCAAATATGTGACAAGAAACCGATATCAAACACTCGAAGAAGCGCAAACGGGACGTAAACATATGGGCGTCGCCTCGGGAGACCCTGTATATCTGAAAG
>JAHYYN010000108.1:0-18550 GCA_019424945.1 Collinsella sp.
ATAAGAACGAGCTGCAAAAGCGTATGGAACAGGCCATCCGCCTGACGGCACCTGGTCAGCCGATCCGCACCGCCCTCGACATGATCATCGCCGGTCACCTGGGTGCCCTTATCTGCGTCGGCGACACCGAAAACGTGCTCGCTGCCGGTAACGACGGCTTCCCACTCAACATTTCGTTCACCTCGAACCGCCTGTTCGAGCTCTCCAAGATGGACGGTGCCATCGTTATCGACGGCGACCTCACCCAGATCCTGCGCGCCAACTTCCACCTCAATCCCGATCCCTCGCTTGCCACGAGCGAGACGGGCATGCGTCACCGCACTGCCGCTCGCATGTCGGTGCTCACCGATGCCATCGTGATCTCGGTCTCGGCCCGTCGTGCCGTCGTCAACGTGTACGTTCACGGCAAGAGCTATGAGATCCAGCCCGTCACCACCATCATGAGCTCGGTCAACCAGCTCGTCGCCACGCTCCAGACTACCCGTCAGTCGCTCGACCGCTCCCTACTGCGCCTGACGGCCCTCGAGCTCGACGACTACGTTACGCTCGCCGACATTACCGGGATTTTCTCGAGCTTCGAGATCATGCAGCAGGCAAAGACCGAACTTAAGGATTGCATTGTCAAGCTGGGCAACCAGGGCAAGCTCGTGCAGATGCAGCTCGAGCAGCTCGCCGGCTCCAGCATGGATACCGAGTACGACCTGATGATTCGCGACTATGCGAGTGATTCCTCCGAGGCCAATGCCGAAAAGATCCGCGCCAACCTGAGCCGTATGACGCCTAAGGACCTGTCCGACCCACAGCATGTGGCGGCGGTTCTGGGTTACGACGACCTGGACGAGGACTCCGTCATGACGCCGCTGGGCCTGCGCACGCTTTCGCGCGTGTCCGTCGTGCGCGACGGCGTGGCCGAGAAGATCGTCGACGAGTACGGCTCGTTGCAGGAGCTCATGGACGACATCAGCGAGGATCCGGAGCGCCTGGGCGACTTTGGCGTCAACAACCCTGCCATTCTTGCGGACTCGCTGTACCGCATGAAGGGCACCAAACAGGGGAACGCATAATGGCGCCCGTGTGCGCCGTGGTCGTTGCCGGCGGCAGCGGCCAGCGCTTTGGAAATCCCGGCGGCAAGCAGCTCGTTAACGTGGCGGGCCGTCCGCTCATGAGCTGGTCTATCCGCGCGTTCGATCGTAGCGACAAGGTCGGCCACATCGTGGTGGTGTGCCCTGCCGAGCGCCGTGCCGAGATGCGCCGCCTGGCCATCGACCCGTTTGACTATGACACGCCCATCAGTTTCGCCGATGCCGGCGATACCCGTCAGGATTCCACCCGTGCCGGCGTGCATGCGGTTCCGGCGGGTTTCGAATATGTCGCCATCCACGACGGCGCCCGTCCGCTCATCACGACCGAGGCCATCGATCATGCGATCGACGTGCTTGTGGGCGACCGCTCGCTCGACGGTGTCGTATGCGGTCAGCCCGCGATCGACACGCTCAAGATCGTCGACGGCGACAATATCGTCGAGACGCCGCCGCGTGAGCTCTACTGGGCCGCGCAGACACCGCAGATCTTTAGCGTCGACGCCATGAAGCGCGCCCACACCGCAGCTATCGCCGAGGGCTTTATCGGGACCGACGATTCTTCGCTGGTCGAGCGCATGGGCGGGCGCGTCCGCTGTGTCCAGAGCCCGCGCGATAACCTTAAGGTGACGGTGCCCGAGGACCTGCGTCCCGTAACCGCGATTCTGCTTGGCCGCATGGCCGAGGGAGAGGACCTTCCCCATGTTCAGTAACCTGCGCATTGGCCACGGCTACGACGTCCACCGTTTGGTGGAGGGGCGTCGATGTATCATCGGCGGGGTTGACATTCCCTACGAGCGCGGCCTGCTGGGCCACTCGGATGCCGATGTGCTCGCGCATGCCTTGGCCGACGCCATTCTGGGCGCCTGCCGCGGGGGAGACATCGGCAAGCTATTCCCCGACACCGATCCCGCCTACGAGGGTGCCGATTCGATGGTGCTGCTCGCTCGCGTGATGGACTATGCGCGCGAGCTGGGCTTTGAGTTTGTCGATGCCGATTGCACCATTGCCTGCCAGCAACCCAAGATCACCCCGCACCGCGATGCCATGCGCGCCAACCTTGCCCATGCCCTGGGCGTCGACGTCGAAAACGTGGGCGTCGCCGCCACTACGACCGAAAAGCTCGGTTGGGAAGGCCAGGGCGAGGGAATCGGCGCCTGGGCCGTCTGCCTGCTACAGAAAACCGTTAAGGAGTAACGAATGCGTATCTACAACAGCGCTACCCATAAAAAGGAAGAGTTCCAGCCCATCGAGTCCGGCAAGGTCCGCATGTACGTGTGCGGCCCCACGGTCTACGACAACATCCACATCGGCAATGCCCGCACGTTCATCAGCTTTGACGTGATTCGTCGCTGGCTCATCGCGAGCGGCTACGAGGTCACGTTCGCCCAGAACCTCACCGATGTCGATGACAAGATCATCAAGCGCGCCAACGAGCAGGGCCGAACGGCCGCCGAGGTCGCGACGGAGTTCTCCGACAAGTTTATCGGCGTCATGCGTGCCGCCAACGTGCTCGATCCCGATGTGCGCCCCCGCGCCACCAAGGAGATCGGCCCCATGATCGCCATGATCAAGACGCTTATCGAGCAGGGCCACGCTTACGCAGCCGATAACGGCGACGTGTACTTTGCCGTGCGCAGCGATTCCAACTATGGTCAGGTCTCGGGCCGCAACATCGACGACCTTATGGTTGGCGCGCGCATCGAGGAGAACGAGGACAAGAACGACCCGCTCGACTTTGCCCTGTGGAAGGCCGCCAAGCCCGGCGAACCCAGCTGGCCGAGCCCCTGGGGCGAAGGCCGTCCCGGTTGGCACACCGAGTGCGCCGCCATGGTGCATCGCTACCTGGGCACTCCGATCGACATTCACGGCGGTGGCTCCGACCTTGCCTTCCCGCATCACGAGAACGAGTGCGCCCAGGCCACCTGCGCCTGGCACCAGGGTTTCTCCAACACCTGGATGCACACGGGCATGCTGCTGGTTGACGGCGAGAAGATGTCCAAGTCGCTCGGAAACTTCTTTACGCTGGCCGAGGTGCTCGAACAGCACTCTGCTGCGGCCCTGCGCCTGCTTATGCTGCAGACGAGCTATCGCTCGCCGCTCGACTTTTCTTGGGAGCGCCTGGAGGGTGCCGAGAACTCGCTTACGCGTATCGCCGGTACGGTCGAGAACCTGCGCTGGGCCGCGAACCATGCGGCGGCCGATGCCGATGAGGCAGCATCTGAGGCGTTTGCCGCCAAGGCCGCCGAGACCCGTGCCGCCTTTAAGGAGTGCATGGACGACGACTTTAACACTGCCGGTGCCATGGGTGCTGTCTTTGGCTTTGTGACCGAGTGCAACCAGTACCTGGAGCAGGCGGGCGACGCTGCCGACAAGGCCGCCGCGCTTGCCGCCGCCGATATGCTGGTCGAGCTGCTCGACACATTTGGCGTTGAGCTTCCCGAGCCCAAGGTCGAGCTGCCGCTGGGCCTGCTGGGCGTTGCCGCCGGCCTAGTCGCCTACACGGGTGACGACGTGGACGAGGCCGCTGCCAAGATTCTCGAGGCCCGTGCCGAGGCCCGTGCCGCCAAGAACTGGGATCTGGCCGACGCCATCCGCGACCAGCTCAAGGACCTCGGGCTGACGATTGAAGATACGGCCGCGGGTACTCGTATTAAGAGTCTCTAGTATTTGTCGACCGTTCGAGGTGCGGCAGATTGCCTTGAAAGAGGGGGGCATAGACCTGGTGGTCATGCCCAACGATTGAAAGGCAAGGTGCCGTGGCTCGGACGGTCGATTCTTGTTCGTTATCTATTTAAGGAGGCCGTTTTATGGCCGACAATCGCAAACGTGCACCGCGTGGAGGCAAGCAGGCTGCTTCTGGCTCGCGTGCGATTCGCCGCAACGACCGCGCTGCCACTCCCAAGGGCCAGCGCGAGCGCTCCCAAGCCCAGGCTGCGCGTTCGCAGCGAGATCGCAACCGCGACAACGTTCAGGTTCCCAAGGGCGAGTTTATCGAAGGTCGTCGTGCTGCCGCCGAGGCACTGCGTACCGGCTTTCCCGTCAAGTGCGCGCTCATCGCCGAGGGCGGGGAGCGCGATGCCGCCTTGTCGCGTCTGGTCGACGACCTCAACGCCGCGGACGTCCGCATTAAGTATGTGCCGCGCACGCAGCTCGATGCGCTGTCGAGCCATGGCGCTCACCAGGGCATTGCGCTCGAGGTGGGCAATTTCCCCTATGCCGATGTCGCCGATATTCTCGATCGCGCGGGTGAAGGACCGGCGCTCGTCGTCGTGCTCGACCATGTGACCGACGATGGCAATTTTGGTGCGATCGTGCGCTCTGCCGAGGTCGTGGGCGCAGCGGGCGTCATCATTGCCAACAAGCGCGCCGCCGGTGTGACCGTGGGCAGCTACAAAACCTCCGCTGGTGCCGTCATGCACCTGCCCATCGCGCAGGTTCCCAATATCGCCCGAGCGCTTGACGACCTCAAGGCCGCCAGCTTTTGGGTGGGCGGTGCTTCCGAGCACGCCGAGGGCAGTTGCTGGGATGCTCCCTTCGAGGGCCGCGTTGCGCTCGTCATGGGCTCCGAGGGCGACGGCATCTCGCGCCTGGTGCTCGAGAAATGCGACTTTTTGACCAAGCTTCCCCAGCGCGGCATGACCGAGAGTCTCAATGTGGCCCAGGCGACCACCGCGCTGTGCTTTGAGTGGCTGCGCCGCAATGCCGGCGAGCTCATGGGGGAGGAGTAGCGCATGTCCAAGAAGAACCGCGCCAAGTCCAAGGCCAAGCGCTTTGGCGAAGGCTCGGCCAAGCCGATTGTTTCGGCCGCGACCTATGGCGTGGGCGGCAATGCGTTTGCGCAGGCCATCGCCGACCCGGTCTCGACGGTGCACTCCAATAAGCCCGAGCTGCTGGTGGTCGACGGCTACAACGTGATCCACTGCACGCCGCGCTACGAAAAGCTCGTCTACGACCATTCCGATGATCCGTATTCCAGCGACGTTCACGATATGGCGCGCACGGCACTCATCAACGATGTTGCCGCGTTTGCCCAGGGCCGCTACGAGGCCGTAATCGTGTTTGACGGCGCGGGCAATATCTCCAGCGAGCGCCCCAACCTGCCGGCCCGCGGCGTGCGCATCGAGTTTTCGCCGACGGGCGTATCGGCCGACACCGTGGTGCAGAAGCTCTGCATCGAGGCGCGCGAGGAAGGCCGCGCGTGCTCCGTGGTGTCGAGCGACGGCACGATCCAGGCCGTCGTCATGGGTAAGGGCGTTACGCGCATCTCGAGCCGCATGCTGGTGGACGAGATCAAGCAGATAGATAACGATGTTCACGAGGCAGAGGAAGCTCCGCAGATCAAGATGACCCTGGGCAGCCGCCTGAGCCCCGATGCCCTGGCCAAGCTCAAGGCCCTGCGCGGGAGGTAGGGGATTATCCATAGAGACCCGTTTCCCAATTGGCCGGTCCGTTGATTTGTAATCAACGGACTGTGGGTTGCCGTCGCCAAAACGAATAGTTTTTGGTTTTGGCGAACGGATAAAACTATTCGTTCTGACGAATAGTTTTGAGATATGGTCGGTCGAAGGGTCTGTTGCGCCTCGTCCGCAATTCCTTTATTCTTAACTGGCTTCGCGCGAAAGCGCCAAGTGTGCCAGTGTGGCGCAACGGTAGCGCAACTGATTTGTAATCAGTGGGTTGCAGGTTCGATTCCTGTCACTGGCTCCATGAGAGTTTCGGGCCCTGTCCCCCTGAGGGACAGGGCCCGTTTCTATTTATGTCGATAAGTCAGCGTGTTTGGCGCCAACCAAGCTTCAGGTTTGACTCGATCTGTAACACGAAGAAGCTGAAAACCTTTCTTACTGTTACAGAATGAGACGTAAGCGGAGGTCTCTGCGTAATATCTCGACCTGTAACAGATAGGGGAGAAAATGTTCTCTATATGTTACAGATCGAGACAAAAGCCGTGTCGAGCTCGGCTGCCCCCCCTGAGCGTGGATTATCGGACGTACGAGCGTGGAAAATCTCCCGCTTAGTGAATGATCGTGGATAATCTGCCACTTTGGCCTTGGGGGCACGCCAATAGTGGGAGATTATCCACGCTCGATTTCAAACGGAAGAAAATCCACGCTCGAATCTGCCGCGGAAGCCCGATCTCGACCTATATATAGGTGCAAATAGGCTGTTATCGAAGTTCGATCCTGAAGGTGTACTCCACTACACCAAAGTGTTACCTTGGGAAACGTCACCGCTGTATCCAAAACCACCGTCCTTCATATCCAAACTCAACAAAACCGCAGGTCACGGCTATATAGATACGCCCGGAACCGTGTATCTAGAGGTTTTCGTTGACAGCCCCCAAGGTTGCATCGTATTATCTTTTTCGTTCGCGGGGGCGGCGGTCCAAAAGACCAAAGAACCTGCGGATACTTGAACGATTGGGAGTTTGCCCGAGTGGTTAATGGGGACGGGCTGTAAACCCGTTGGCTCTGCCTACATAGGTTCGAATCCTATAGCTCCCACCCGTCAAGTGCCTGTATAGCTCAGTCGGTAGAGCACTTCGTTGGTAACGAAGAGGTCACCAGTTCAAGTCTGGTTGCAGGCTCCATCCGGCGGTGTAGCTCAGTTGGTTAGAGCACACGGTTCATACCCGTGGCGTCACTGGTTCGAATCCAGTCACCGCTACCATAGGTAACACGGTGGCTTCTCAATAGTATGTTGAGAGGCCACTATGGTATAAAGGCAAAGTCCCGTCCGGGGACGACCTGTTTAGAGGAGGGCTTTATGGCCAAAGAGAAGTTTGAGCGCACTAAGCCGCATGTTAACATCGGCACCATTGGTCACGTCGACCACGGCAAGACCACGCTGACCGCTGCCATCACCAAGGTTCTCTCCGAGACCGAGGGCTGCAAGGCTGACTTCACTGCGTTCGAGAACATCGACAAGGCTCCCGAGGAGCGCGAGCGCGGCATTACGATCTCCGTCTCCCACGTCGAGTACGAGACTGCTGCCCGTCACTACGCTCACGTTGACTGCCCGGGCCACGCTGACTACGTCAAGAACATGATCTCCGGTGCTGCTCAGATGGACGGCGCTATCCTGGTCATCGCCGCTACCGACGGCCCCATGGCTCAGACCCGCGAGCACATCCTGCTCGCCCGTCAGGTCGGCGTTCCCTACATCGTCGTCTTCCTGAACAAGTGCGACATGGTCGACGATGACGAGCTCATCGACCTCGTCGAGATGGAGACCCGCGAGCTCCTCTCCGAGTACGATTTCCCCGGCGACGACATCCCCGTCATCCGTGGTTCCGCTCTGGGCGCTCTCGAGGGCGACGCCAAGTGGATGGACGCCATTCGCGAGCTCATGAACGCCGTCGACGAGTACATCCCGACGCCTGCTCGTAACAACGACCTCCCCTTCCTGATGGCCGTTGAGGACGTTATGACCATCTCCGGCCGTGGTACCGTTGCTACCGGCCGTGTCGAGCGCGGTGAGCTCAAGCTCAACGAGCCCGTCGAGATCGTCGGCATCAAGGATACCCAGAACACCGTCGTTACCGGTATCGAGATGTTCCGTAAGTCCATGGACTTCTGCGAGGCTGGCGACAACGTCGGTCTGCTGCTCCGCGGCATCAAGCGCGAGGACATCGAGCGCGGCCAGGTTCTCTGCAAGCCCGGTTCGGTTACCCCGCACACCAAGTTCACCGGTGAGATCTACGTTCTGACCAAGGAGGAGGGCGGCCGTCACACCCCGTTCTTCGATGGTTATCGTCCTCAGTTCTACTTCCGTACCACCGACGTTACCGGTACGGTCAAGCTCCCCGAGGGCACCGAGATGGCTATGCCTGGTGACCACATCACCATCGAGGGCGACCTCATCCACCCGATCGCCATGGAGGAGGGCCTGCGCTTCGCTATCCGCGAGGGTGGCCACACCGTCGGTTCGGGCATCGTCTCCACGATCATTGAGTAAATTAGCTCTTTGATATAGCTGACTTAGAGAACCCGGCACTTATATGGGTGCCGGGTTCTTTTCTGCAATGGATATTCAGCCGTTGCTGGTGTCGAGAGGATCGATAATGGTCCTGGATGCACCGTCGATTAGATCTCGATGGCTTCATTGATGTGTTCCAAATATGAATGGATCCACCGAGAACCAATTGACTCGAGGTTTTCATTGACAGCACTTACGTGGAGCTGATAAAGTAACAACTCGTGCCCGTACGGGGCGGAAATGAAAGGTTCAGGATACATGCGTACTCTAGTTACTCTTGCGTGCACTGAGTGCAAGCGCCGCAACTATACGACCACCAAGAACAAGTCGACCATGCCTGATCGTATGGAGATCAAGAAGTATTGCCCCTGGTGCCGTCACCACACGCTGCACAAAGAGACTCGCTAGTCTCTAGTCATATACGCCAGTAGTTCAATTGGTAGAGCATCGGTCTCCAAAACCGAGTGTTGAGGGTTCGAGTCCTTCCTGGCGTGCCAGTCATTATTCCGTAAGCTCCCACTTGGGGGCTTACGGTTTACTCATGTATAAGCGCATTGCGCGGAGGTAACCCAAATGGCCAACAAGAAGAACAAGAAGAAGGCACAGCAGCAGGCGCCTGCCAACAGTGCTGCCGCCAACTCCAAGGTTGAGGCCAAGAAGGCCGTTGCCAAGAAGAGCGAGAAGGCTGCGAAGTCTAAGAAGAACGAGAAGCCTGGTTTCTTCGCCCGCACCAAGAAGTATTTCGCTTCGGTGAAGTCCGAGATGAAGCGTGTCACGTGGCCCGATAAGAAGGAGCTCGTGAACTACTCGGTCGTCGTTTGCGCTTCTCTGATCGTCGTCGGCGTCGTCATCGCTCTGCTCGATGCTGGCTTTGGCGAGGCTCTTGCTCTGTTCTCTGGATTGAGGGGCTAAACCATGTCTAAGCGTTGGTACGTCGTTCACACTTACTCTGGATACGAGAACCGCGTTAAGTCCGATCTCGAGCATCGCATCGAGACCATGGGCATGCAGGACCGTATCTTTGATATCGAGATTCCTATGGAGCGCGTCACCGAGATCAAAGAGGGTGGCAAGCGCGAGACCAAGGATTCCAAGATCTTCCCGGGTTATGTCCTGGTCCGCATGGAGATGGATGACGATGCTTGGACGTGTGTTCGCAACACGCCCGGCGTCACCGGTTTCCTAGGCGGCAACGGCAAGCCCGCTCCGCTTTCCCGTGACGAGTACAACAAGATGACTCGTCGTCCCGGTAAGGGCGATTCGCCCAAGCGCACCTCGGTTGATATTCAGGTCGGCACGTCCGTCCGGGTCACCGATGGCCCGCTTACCGACTTTGATGGCAAGGTCTCCGAGGTTAACACCGAGGCTGGCAAGCTCAAGGTCACGCTGATGATCTTTGGCCGCGAGACGCCGGTCGAGCTCGACTTTAACCAGGTCGCTGTCATCGCTTAAGTTTTCGTCCGTTCGCGCGAGCGTGCTTCTTCTGTGACTGCTCATCTCAGGAGTGCTTCTAACACGTGCGTGCTTACGATATAGCAAGTACTTCACACTCGTGATTCGAAAGGAATGACCATGGCTGAGAAGAAGGTTGCCAACGTCATTAAGCTCCAGATTCCTGCTGGTGCAGCTAACCCCGCTCCTCCCGTCGGCCCCGCCCTGGGCGCTGCTGGCGTGAACATCATGCAGTTCTGCCAGGCCTTTAACGCCGAGACGCAGGACAAGAAGGGCGACATCATCCCCGTTGAGATCTCTGTCTACGAGGACAAGTCCTTCTCCTTCATCACCAAGACCCCGCCGGCGGCTCACCTCATCAAGAAGGAGCTGAACCTCAAGTCTGGTTCCGCTAAGCCCCAGGCCGACAAGGTCGGTCAGCTCTCCCAGGAGCAGCTCACCAAGATCGCCGAGATCAAGATGCCGGACCTCAATGCCAACGACATTGACGCCGCCAAGAAGATCATCGCCGGTACCGCCCGTTCCATGGGCGTCACCATCGCTGAGTAGCGATTTCTTTAGGTAATGACGGGTGCTCCGACCGGGGCGCCCGTTAAATGTGTGCAATAGGGCACACGATACGATGTGGGAGGGCTCACGCCCGTTTAACCACAGGAGGTAATGCACATGGCTAAGCATGGTAAGAGCTATAACGCCGCTGCCGAGAAGATCGACCGCGCCACGCTCTACACCCCCCTTCAGGCTGCCAAGCTCATCAAGGAGCTCGACACCGCCAAGTTCGACGAGACCGTCGAGGCCCACTTCCGTCTGGGCATCGATACTCGTAAGGCTGACCAGAACATCCGTGGCTCCATCTCCCTGCCCCACGGCACCGGCAAGACCGTTCGTGTTGCCGTCTTCGCCGAGGGCGAGAAGGCCCGCGAGGCCGAGGCTGCCGGCGCCGACATCATCGGTTCCGACGAGCTCGTCGCCCAGATCCAGAAGGGCGAGATCAACTTCGACGCCGCTATCGCTACGCCAAACATGATGGCCAAGGTTGGCCGCATCGGTAAGATCCTTGGTCCCCGTGGCCTCATGCCGAACCCCAAGCTCGGCACCGTGACCATGGACGTCGCCAAGATGGTCTCCGAGCTCAAGGCTGGCCGCGTTGAGTACCGCGCCGACCGTTACGGCATCTGCCACGTGCCCCTGGGCAAGAAGTCCTTCTCTGAGCAGCAGCTCGTCGAGAACTACGCTGCCCTGTACACCGAGATCCTGCGCGTCAAGCCCTCTTCTGCTAAGGGCAAGTACGTCAAGTCCATCTCCGTGTCTTCCACCATGGGCCCTGGCGTCAAGGTTGATCCCGCTGTCCAGCGCGACTTCCTGGCTGAGTAACTTTTAGTTACTGCCTGAGCAAAGCAAGCATTGCTAAAGAAACCCGGTTCTGCCTCGTGCAGGACCGGGTTTCTTGCTTTTGAGTCAACGAAACCACCACGAAGGGGACAGGCACCCTTGTGGTGGTTTTACTTGTGTTGTACTTTAGCGCGATGTAGTACTACCCGAGGCCGAAGGGAGCCCAACATGTTTAAGAACACGCAACAGCTCCTAGGCATAGCGCTACTAGATTGGATAGCGCGCTAGGGTTGTAATCTCGCTATAACGATTTGTTGTACCCGGGTGCGCTATCGTCTGCCGCTTTCAGGCGTGATGAGCGACACGGGTATTTTTCTATCTCTAGGCCTTCTCTCTCTCCTGAAAGCCATCTGTCATAAAACGGTCAATCAGGAGGAACATATAAGCCGCAAAATCACAATCTTTGACGCCACCCTGTGCGACGGTGAGCAGTCGCCGGGCGCCAGCATGAATACCGAGGAAAAGCTCTTCATCGCCCGCCAGCTGGTGCGCATGAACGTGGACGTTATCGAGGCGGGCTTTCCCATCTCGAGTCCTGGTGACTTTCGCTCCGTACAGGAGATTGGCAAGATTGCGGGCGACCGATGCACGGTATGCGGCCTGACGCGCGCTGTCGACAGGGATATCGAAGTGGCTGCAGAGGCGCTCAAAACGGCCCAGAGGCCCCGTATCCATACAGGGCTGGGTGTGAGCACCAGTCACCTGCGCGACAAGCTCCATATGACTGAGGAAAGGGCAATTGAGTGAGCGATCCATGCCGTCAAACATGCTCGCAAGTTCGTTGACGATGTTGAGTTTTATGCCGAGGATGCCGGCCGCTCCGATCAGGAGTTTCTGGTGCGCATTATCGAGGCGGCCGTAAAGGCCGGTGCCACGGTCGTGAACATCCCCGATACGATGGGCTACAACATGCCGTGGGACTTTGGCGCCCGCATCCGTGACCTGCGCGGGCGCTGCGGGTGCGGCCGGTCAGCGTGCGGTCGACGTGATGGAGTATCGCGAGTACGAGATTGAGCGCATTGCGCGCCAGGCATTTGAGGCGGCGCGCAAACGTCGCGGCAAGGTGACGAGCGTTGATAAGCGCAACGTGCTGGAGACGAGCCGCATGTGGCGCGAGATCGTGCATCGCGTGCAAGACGAGGAGTACTCCGACGTGGAGCTTGAGGACCTGCTCGTCGACAACGCCGCCATGCAGCTCATCAGTCGACCGGCAGACTTTGACGTCGTGGTGACGGAGAACATGTTCGGCGACATCCTGTCCGATGAGGCGGCTCAGATTACCGGATCGCTCGGTATGCTTGCCTCTGCCTCGCTGGATGATGGCGTATCGCTGTTTGGGCCGAGCGCTGGCAGCGCTCCTGACATCGCGGGGCTCGGCGTGGCCAATCCGCTGGCTCAAATCTTGTTGGTGGCGATGCTGCTGACCTACGCGCTCGACATGGGCGAGCAAGCCGCGTGGATCGAGAGCGCCGTGGCGCGCGTGCTCGACGAGGGCTAGCGCACCCGTGACATCGCCGATGTCAACACCCCGGCAGATAAGATCCTCGGCACCACGACGATGGGCGACAAGGTCGTCGCCGCGCTGTAGGCGATGCCGATTCAAGCTGTCAAATATCTCAATCTGTAACATCTAAGGGGCAAAATCGTTCCTACCTGTTACAGATTGAGATTTTCGGCTGAGCATCCGTGGTCTGTCTCGATCTGTAACAGCTAACCGATTATTTGGGCCCTACCTGTTACAGATTGAGACAAACCGTTGGGACAGGTCGGACGAGTCAGCAAAACCACCACAAAGGTGCCGGTCCCCTTCGTGGTGGTTTTTAGCGCAACGAGGTGTTCCCAGCCGACCATACGGGCGGCCTTGCGCTCACGCTGCTCGATGACAGCGCATCTTTAGACGCGAAGTGCGGAACCGGGTGCATATACGAGCCGCGTAGCGTTACGAATTCATGGGAATGACCGTATCGCCAATTTGTACGCTTGCAATCTTGTCTGTGTCACAAACTTGCGAGAACGGCCAGGTCTTGTGGACATCAGTGGTGCCGTTATCCAGTTTATTTGCGAAATAGCCGCTGTGGCTGGTTGCGTCCTCAACATGACCGTCTTTGAACGTCACGATGAGGGGTATGTTGCCAACGGCATCCATAGACTCCTCCATGTTTTGAGACATCTTGCCGCTGTTGTTGTCGTGTTCGATGGAACGATCTATGTTGTAGCGGACTGAAACGCCAACGCAGGATACGGTGGCCTCTTGAATCGTCGCCTTGGTGCCGTTAAAGTTGACCGATTTGGGCGCGGGAATCGTAACGGATGTATCTTCGTAATTCAGCTGGAACTTAAGATCCCATGGGCCCGTAAGTATTTTCTTATACTCGGGAAGCTCTTTGCCAGCACGTGGCACAACGAGAGAGTTGATATGCGTGCGGACGGTCCTGCCCATAAGGCCGGGTGATTCAACGCTGAACTGTGCAAAGTATTGAATGCTGGAGTCATTGGGGTTCTTGTCAATGAGCCATGATTGGCCTTGGCCGCCATGCTCGCCATCAACGTATACGTTTCCATCGACACTTCCGGCGATAGTTCCGTTCTCGCCCGGCTCGGAAAGCTTTTTCAGGGCAGCGGGATCGTCGAACGTAAGCGTATAGGCGATGGTAACCATATCCTTGTCGCCCATGATGGCGTCGGCGGTCACGGTGACTCCGTTGTTGGAGCAGCTAGCACCGACGGGCCGGCCAATACGGTCGATGATCTCGGTTTGAGAAGCAGGTCCGTCAAAGATGTCGGAAAGCATGTCAGAAGGAAGCGGCAGGACGCCTGTTGCCATAGCCGTGCCAGCGCCTCCAATGACGATAGCGAGGACTGCCGTTACAGCGGCAATGCGAGCGACTGTTCTTACGGGATGGCGGGCGATGCGCGGCTTGCGTCGCGTGCCATTAAAGTTGCTTTGAGCGGTCGCCGCATCGCTCGAGGCGACGGACTGAGCAATCGAGTTTGCCATGTGCTGCTTCGCATTATCGGTAAACGAAATGTGCTCCAGGGCGTGGCGATAGTCATTCGAATTCGTAGTCATTGTGGTCTCCTTTCAAGGAAAGCCGAAGTGACGCACGCCCGCGGCTAAGGTGCTGGGCGGTTGCAGCTGGCGTCGCGTGAACGGCGTCTGCGATTTCCCTGATGCTCATGCCTGCGTAGTAGTGCAAAAAGATGGCGATGCGCTGTGCTTGAGGCAGGGCCGTGACAGCGGAAAGAATGGCGCAGTCGCGTTGCGCGAATTCTTGCTCGGTATGTGTTACGGGTGCGCAGAAATCGGGGAGCGAATCGAGGTCGACAACCGGGTGATTCGCGTGCGTACGGCCGATATCGCGACATGCGTTCAGTGCGACTCGGATCACCCAAGCACGTTCGTGTTCGAGCGAGTCGAACGGTTGAGTGCGTTGGAGAATCTTGATCAGCGTGTCCTGGCAGATGTCTTGAGCGTCGTCAGCGGATCCAAGGGCCGAATAGCACAATCGAAGGATGAGGTCGGAATACGTGTCGACCAAGCGCTTTGCTTCCCGCTCGATCTGATCGGCATCGCATCGGAGCGTGCTATTGCGGTTACGGCGTGCAGGCATAGTGTCACCTCCAATTGGTCGTGGTGGATATAGGGAAGGCGTCTCGCGAGGTCCCTCTACATACAACACGGTCGAGACTGCATAAGTTGACAAAAAAAGACGGCATGTGAGCGCCGTCCTTACAAAACAATGAGTGTTCTCGTTAATTACACAAGCACCGTGATGGACAGGTCGGACGAGTCAGCAAAACCACCATAAAGGTGCCTATCCCCTTCGTGGTGGTTGTTGGCAGTTACCAGGGGGTTCTGGCGGTTGAAGACTCGATTGCTTCGTGGCGTTTGAGCTCGCGGCGCATGGTTTGCGAGTTGAGCCAGGCTGCCTGCCAGCCACGGATGGGGTAGCGCGCTTCATCCAGCTCAAACTGCGTATAGCCGCACGCGTTGATGATTGTTGTCCCGCATGCATGCTGGCGCTCACGCTGAAAGTCGCGACCATAGCATTGGTGCACATGCCCGTGCACCATGTAGTCGGCCCCCCAGGACTCAAGCGCTGTGTTAAAGCACTCAAACCCTCGATGCGGCAGATCGTCCAGATCACCCATACCGGCGGCGGGTGCATGGGTAAGCAGAATGTCGCACCCGCCGACCATCCTAACCTTACGCGACAGCTTACGCATGCGCTTGGACATCTCGCGTTCGGTGTACATGTTGGCGCCGTCGCGATAACGCATGGACCCGCCAAGGCCCGCAATGCGAATCCCCCGGTACGTGTACACGCTGTCTTCCACGCAGATACATCCGCCCGGTGCATGACGTGCGTAGCGGTCGTCGTGGTTGCCGCGAACGTAGATGAGCGGTTTGTTGATGACCGTGACCAAAAACTCAAGATAGTCCGGGTCCAAATCGCCAGCGGACAAAATTAGGTCGACACCCTCAAAGCGCTCCTTGCGAAAGCACTCCCACAGGCATCGCTCTTCGGTATCGGCTATGGCAAGGATTTTCATAGGGCGGTAACTCCCGGCTCATCGTCGAGCTGCGGAATAGTGCCCACCACGTTGTCGGCCAGCCAGTCCATCTCGACGATTTGCGTGCTCGGCAGTGGGGGAAAGCCCTCGATCTGCACCACACCGTCTTGGCTATGGAGCTCGCCGCCAAATGGATTGATGGAGCCCTCGACGATGCCATTGCGGAGGAGCTGAACAAGCTTACGCGTCTGATAGGGCAGGCCCGGAGCGTAGCGAATGTCGATAACGCCCGAGCTCATGCCATACCAGTAGTTGACGGCGCGAACCTGGCTGTCGTTACTGGTCTCGTCCCAGGTGCCATGCAGTAGGCTCCGCACGATAAGCTCGTAGTATCGGCCCCAGTTCCATACCGGCATGGCAATGCCGGCAACCTTGCCATCGATCAGGCGGTGAAGTCCGTAAGCCGTGGGATCTTCGAGCGACTTTGACATGTCGACGCCGGTCATGACGCTCACACCTTCGCGGCACATGGCCTCGGCAAGGCCTCCGGCGGGCACATCGCCCCAGGTCAGGATAATTTGCGCGCGGGGGTCGAGCAGCGAGGCACCAATCGCAAAGGCGTTGATCTCGCTAAGTGCGCCCGACGCGAAGACCGACGCGTGGTAACCGATGCGATGGTTGTCCGCCATGCTAGCCGCAAGGGCGCCCAGGAGGAACTTGGCCTCGTACATCTTGCCAAAGTACGAACGGACGCTTTGGTGGGGAAGGCCGATAGAACAGTTAAGGAACCGAACCTGGGGATACTCAACGGCTGCCCTGAGCGTGTATTCCATCAGGCGGTGCGAGGTCGAGAAGATGACGTTGTCTCCATGTTTGACAGCCGTTTCCACGGCGGCGTAGAACACGTCCGGATCGTGGCAGTCCTCGAACGCCTCGGTGCGCACGATACCGCCAAAGTGCTCGTCGAGATACTGACGCCCTTGGTCGTGTAGGCTGTCCCAGCTCGACGTTGCACAAGGGAATTCATGGATAAAGGCGATGCGCAGGGGATTGGCCGCCGAATAGACGGTCTTGCCCATAAAGAAGTTGAGCACACCGGAGGTGGACTTGGCGGGCGACTCTTCCTCATCGACACTCGGCGCTTCGACAAGATCGACCTTGTCCTCGTCATTTTTGCCGGCAATGACCAGCTCGCGCCAAATTTTGCACAGGCGGTTTACGACGATATCCGTCGGCGTATCCAGCAGGCGGTCCTGGTTGTACACATTGAGGTAGACGAGCATGGCGTCGGCGGGCGTAATGTCCAGGTGATCGCCGCCCGCGCGAAGGTAGGCGCGCTTAAAGAGCAAGAAGGTGTGGCGCAGGTAGTCGACCTTTTTCTGCGGCCATTTTTCGATAAGGTTCTGACCGAGCATCTTGGCGAGTGTCTCGTAGCTTCCCTCACGCGAGAACTCGATCTCGTATAGGGGGCAGACGCGCCAAAACGCGCAGAACTCACCGTATAGGCGGCTTTCGACGGAATCCCATGTGCCGGGGTAGAGACGGGTAATCTTGGCCGAAACCGTCGGGGCGTCCAGGAATTTGAGGACGCTGACGCGCTTGTTGCCCTCTTGGACGTAAAACCGATGCATGAACTCGGTGACGATGATGGGGTCGCGATAGCCCTCGGTCACCTGGATGTCGTAGAGGTTGGACCACTTGCGGGCGAACTCGGTGCTAAATGGCAACAGGGGCATAAAGTTGCACGAAAAGGCAGACTGACGACCCTTGGTAACCGTACCGACGACCATTTCGAGTGGAATGTCTCTTAGGCCGACATTCTCTCGCTGACCTAAGGGGAGCTGGGCGACCAAGCTATCGAGGTCCGTGAGGTACGGATGCTCGCTTTGACTAATGGCGCGACGGCGTCCCTGCTCGCCGCGCTTGCGTGCTTGACGATAGGCCTCTTCCATAGTGTCTACTCCCTTAGTCGTTTAAACAACGATATGAACCATGGTACCACGATGCGAAACCACCACAAAGGTGCCTGTCCCCTTTGCGGTGGTTTTAGGCGATGATGGGGGCGATGGCGCGGATGCAGGCGTCGGCTGCCGTAAAGGTGGTGCTGTCGTCACTGACGATAAAGATGATCTTACCCTTAATGCCAAAGTCGCCGATCTCGCTAAAGAGCACGTAGGGTTCCTTGTCAAAGCCCGAGATGGGTGAAACGGCGACCTTGGTGGCACAGGCGAGCTCGTCTGCCAGCGCATCGAGCGAGTCCCACTTTGACGTGTCCTTCACCGCGACGGGAACGACAACGCGTCCAAAGGGCATGAGGTGCACGAGTGTGTTCTTGGAGATGTTGGAGTTGGGGACGATGATGGTCTGTCCGCAGGCGTCCTCGATGGTCGTGTGGCGCCAAGTGATGTCCTGGACCACGCCCGACACGCCGCCGACCTCGATATTGTCGCCGGGCTTGATGATGCCCATAAAGGTCACTTGCATGCCGCCGATAAGGTTTGATAGCGTGTCCTGAAAGCCGAGCGAGATGGCGATGCCGCCGACGCCAAGAGCGGCGACGAGCGCGTTTGCGTTAATGCCAAAGCAGTTGTCGAGGATAAAGCTGCCGCCGATCATCCAAATGACGGCACGCGCGATGTTGATGAAGATGCTCGATGCGGGAAGCGGGTTGTCGTCTCGGTTGAGTAGGTGGCGCAGGGTCTTGGATGCCACCTTGGCGGCGATGGCGGTGACTATTACCAAGATGACGGCCCAGATGATGTTGTGGACCCAGCGCTGCTCAAAGAAATGAAGAATCGGTTCAAACAATTCCATGTAGGGAAAACCTCCTAATGATCATTCAACCATGATACCCACCAAAAAGCCCGTCCGATCACATCGGACGGGCCGATAACTTGAGATGGGGTGGCCGCGGTGGCGTAAGCTGGGCCGCCGGCGAGCACGCCGGCAAGGAGTGCGGCGGTCAAGCAAGACGGGGAAGGAGTCTTCTCATGGCAGTTTCCTTAGTTCTTAACCAGTGGTTCCTGCTGACGCTGGATTATCGACATGATATGCGAAAACCGTCGCAAAGGTATCTGTTCCTTTGCGGCGGTTTTGACGTTTGCGCAGATAAAACCTGCCAAAATAAACCTGTC
>JAHYYN010000109.1:0-4560 GCA_019424945.1 Collinsella sp.
AGGTCCAGGCGGCTGGCCTCGGACACCAGCGAGAATGCGCCGGTGATGAGCGCCTGCGAGGCGATGATGGCCGCGACGGTGGAAAGGCCGACGGCAAAGGGGCGCAGACCCGGGGCGAGCATCTGGTAGAAGGGGTTGAGGTCGGCGATACCCATGAGCTCCGGGTTGCCGGCGTTGTTGATAAGCCACGCGCCCTGGCCCATGTAGGACAGCAGCAGGCAGCACTTAACGAACGGCCAGGTGGCATAGATGTTGCCGCGGCCCACATGGCCCATGTCGGAATAGAGCGCCTCGGCACCGGTGGTAGCGAGGAAGCAGCTGCCCAAAATCATGATGCCCGCATGGTTGTTGGGGCTCAGCAGAAAAGCGATGCCACGCAACGGGTTGAGGCACAGCAGCACCGCGGGATACTGGCAGACAAAGAACAGGCCCGTGCCGCCCAGGAACAAAAACCACAGCGTCATGATGGGGCCGAAGGCGTGACCGATCTTGGCCGTGCCGATGCGCTGCACCAAGAAGAGCGCGATGATGATGGCAAGCGTGATGGCGACGACACGACCCTGGTCGTCACCGAGCACGGCATGGACCGCCGGGATGGTGCGCAGGCCCTCGATGGCCGTGGTGACGGTAACGGCAGGCGTCAGGATGCCGTCGGCGAGCAGCGCCGCGCCGCCCAGCATGGCGGGGATGATGAGCCACTTGCCGCAGCGCTTGACCAGGCTGTACAGGGCAAAGATGCCGCCCTCGCCGTGGTTGTCGGCGCGCAGCGAGATCAGCACGTACTTGACGGTCGTCAGCAGCGTGACCGTCCACACGACAAGGGAGAGCGCGCCGAGCACGAACTCCTGCGTGACGCTTCCGATGCCGCCGTTGCCGGCAACGAGCGCCTTGGTTACATACATGGGGCTGGTGCCGATATCGCCATACACCACGCCCAGCGTGACGAGCATCGCCGAGATGCTCACAGGAATCGCAGCGTGCGAGGCTACTTCCTTTGCCTTTTGTTCCATAAGCCGGTTTCCTCCCAATTTTAACGTTCGACGGGATTATATGTAATCAGCCCATATTTTAATGGCACCGTTTTCCCAGCTAGATAAACATTTATGCGGCCTTTAGGCCACCGCGGCGATATGGAATGTGACAAAGGGACGCCCCCTTTGTCACATTCGTCATTTTCCGAGCCAGTTTTTGAACCACCACTCCATAGAGCGGCTCATCTCGGCCATAAAGGGGCTCGTGTGCTTACGGGTGTAGATGTCGATGACGCGCTCGCCCACCTCGCGGGCGTGCGGGCGAAACATCGCATCCATCTCGGCCACCTGCGCATCCATCGTCGCAGCGTCGGCGCGACAATAACGCTCCTCGTGCACCAGGTTCACCACGGGATGCGCGATTGCCGGGCGCTCCTTACGGGGCGTGCCGATGATGAGCATCGACAGCGGCATGGTATAGGGAGGCAAGTCCAGCAGTGCGGCAACTTCCTCAGCATTCTCGACGATATCACCGATGTAGCAGCTCCCCAGCCCCAGGGCCTCGGCGGCGACCACGGCGTTTTGAGCGGCGATCACGGCATCCTGCGCCGCGATGGCAAAGTCGCCCAAACCCGGCGCGGGGCGGGGCGCCTTGCCCGTGCGCTCGACAAACTCGGGCTCAAAGCAGCCCACGTGCTCAAACAGATCGATCCACTTGGCATAATCGACCACAAATATGAGTGCCCAGGGCGCCTTGGCGATCATGGGCTGGTGGTCGCACAGGTCGGCAAGACGGTCCAGCGTAGCCTGCTCACGAATGCTCACGATGGAATACATCATCATGGCGCCCGCCGACGGCGCGCGACTCGCCGCATGCAAGATCGCCGCCCGCTGCTCGTCGGTCACCGCCACGGGACGGCCGTCGTCATCGCGCGCAAAAGCGCGCGTGGACGAGCGGTGCTCCAAAATGTCCAGTACCGCGTTGCCCGTAGTCTCGACCGGATAGCCGTACGTATCCACGCCCGCAGCTCCGCCGCCGCCCATGTCCGCCTCGCAAACCTGCTCGCTCATCGCCCTACCCTCGCCATTTCTTTAAGAAGCCTTTACGTTTCCGTGTAATTCCCGTCCATTATCGCGCAGGTCGCCACCACATTGCGCCACACCGCCACACGTGCGCGTTAATATGGCTGGTTGTTGTGCGCAGACACCAATTGCAGCGCATATCTTGGTAACAATCGGGTAAACCCCCGCTTTCGTAGGTTTTAGTTTGTGAGGAGTCTCAGCATGTTCGCTGCCGCCATCTCGCTCGTCGGTCTTGCGGCGACCGTCTACCTTGTCTTGCGCGAGGCCAAGGCCATTCGCGCTCAGTCGGGCACCGTTGCCAAAAGCGCTCTTGGGTGGAGCGTCGCCTTCGGCCTGTTCCAGCTCTTTTTGACCATTTGGGGTGCCATTGGCCTCGTCGCCCAAAACGAGCCGCTCGCCTTTGTGATGCTCATCCTGACCAACGCCATCCTCACCGGCTGCGCTTGGGCCAGCATCGCCCGCGACCGCATCGCCCCGCGCGTCTTTGCGTTCGCCGAGCCCGACGCCCCCGCCCCCACCGGCAAGCTCGCCCGCCTGCGCGGCGCCTTTGTGGGCAAACCGCTCGTCGCCGCCGTCCTGTGCCTGCTGCTCGCCGGCGTCTTTGCGCTGCTGGGCATGGAGGTCTCGTCCAACCACGACTTTACCTGGGTCTACCCCCTGTGCATCCTGCTCGAGTGGGCCATCATCACCGTGCTCATGACCGGCCTGTTCTTCCTATTCCAGCGCCACGGCGCAGCTCCCGCGGTCCTGGCCTTTGCCCTCTTTGTCCTGGGCATTGCCGAGTTCTTTGTCATCACGTTTAAATCCATGCCCATCCAGCCGGGCGACCTTTCGGCCATCTCCACCGCCGCCGCGGTCGCCGGCAACGGCTACACCTTCTCGATCTCGCTGTTCTGCGTGCTGTCCATGGGCTTTACCGCCATCGCCATGCTGCTGTGCGAGTACGCCGGCCTGGTGGCACCGCACCGTCAGAAGGGCGCCGCCAACGCCAAGCGCATGCTGCTCACCAACCTGCTCGTGGCGGTGCTGTGCCTGGGCGGCGTGACCGCGCATGTCACGCTCATCGACTACTACAACACCCTCGGCATCACCGTCTACACCTGGCGTCCGCTCGAGAGCTACTGGCGCGAGGGCTACCTGCCTGCCTTTATTAGTGCGGCGCAGTCCATCAAGCCGCCCAAACCCGCCGACTACTCCGTCGACGATGCCAAGGCCACGCTCAAAAAGTACGCCAAGGCCTACGACAAGTCCGACGCGGCCAAGAGCGACGAGCGCGCCGCCGCAAAGGAGCAGTTCGACAGCGAGAAGCCCACGGTCATCGCTATCATGAACGAGACGTTCTCGGATTTGTCGATCTACCAGAACATGCGCGCCGGCTACGAAGGTCCGCAGTACTTTAAGAACCTGTCCAACTGCCTCAGCCGCGGAAAGCTCTACGTGAGCGCCTACGGCGGCGGCACGGCCAATACCGAGTTTGAGTTTATGACCGGCAACTCCATGGCCAACCTGGGCTCGGGCGTGTACCCCTACACCATCTACAACATGGAAACGACCGGGAATCTGGCAGAGCAGTTCAAATCGCTCGGCTATTCCACCACGGCCATGCACCCCAACCACGCGACCAACTGGAACCGCGAGAACGTCTACAAGGACTTTGGCTTTGACCAGTTCCTGTCCATCAACGATTTCCAAGGCGCCGATACCCTGCGCGGCATGGTGACCGACCAGGCAACCTACGACAAGATTCTTGAGCTGCTCGACCAGAACGCCGATCCGCAGTTTATCTTCGATGTGACCATGCAGAACCACTCGGGCTACGACACGGGTCTGCTGCCGGTCGACAAGCAGATGCACCTGAACATCGACACGACCGACCTGGACGCCAAGACCGTCGAGGACGGCACGCTCTCCGATGTCGACGAGTATGTCTCGTGCATCGAGCAGTCCGACCAAGCGCTGCGTTACTTCCTCAACGCCCTGAGCAAGCTCGACCGCAAGGTGGTCGTGGTGTTCTGGGGCGACCACCAGCCGTTCTTCCCGTCCAAGTTCAACGATAAGTGGTTTACCGGCGAGGACGACGCCACCCACCAGGAGCGCTTGTGGCAGACCGACTACATCATTTGGGCTAACTACGACGTTGCCGGTTGTGACCAGACGAGCGAGGTCGACGACCTGTCCACCAACTACCTGTCCACCCAGCTGATGCAACTGATCGGCGCACCGCTGACCGACTACCAGAAAGCGCACATGACGCTGCGCGAGTCGCTGCCCGCCATCAACTCCGTGGGCTACGAGGACGCCAGCCTGCGCTGGGCGCTCTCCTCCAACGTCACCGGTGACGACGCCGCTGCCGCAGCCGCCACCAAGGCGCGCGAGGATTACGCCAAGATGCAGTACTACGAGATGTTCCGCGACGGCAAGAACGTATATACCGAGCACTTCCAGACCGAGGCCAACGAGACCGACCCCAACCTGGCGCCGGGCACGACCAAGATCAAATAGCGAC
>JAHYYN010000011.1:0-13749 GCA_019424945.1 Collinsella sp.
TCCCCGCTGGCGTCGACATCGACATCAAGCTCTAAGCGATATCGCTCATAGCTTAAAGGGCCCCGCTGCCGTTACGGTAGCGGGGCCCTTTTGTTTTGCATGATGGGTTTGGATCGCCGGGTAAGGCTGCCGAGCGGCTGGCTGTGGCGACCTACTCACTCAAGGGGCGCAATGACGCTTCCTCAAAATGGAAGGATCGCAAGCCGTCTTCTGTTTCGATGCACGCACGACCAAAGCCATCGACCGTTTTAAAGATGCCTCGCGCCAGCTCGTCACCGGCAGGGGAGCGGGCGATAACGTGCTTTCCAATCCAATTGAGGTGAGCGACATATTCGCCGTGGACGGGCGCGAGCGGTCCGGTGTTTTCTTCCATGGCGTTGAGGCGTTCTGCCCAGGCATCTATAGCGTCTATAACTGCGTGATAGACCTCATCGAGGAGCATGCCGACAGCTGGAACGTTCTCGTTAAGGTCCGAGAGACCGATTGCCGGCAGGCCGCCATCGGGCACCTCTTGGGGCGCATAGTTCACATTGACACCAATGCCACAGACGGCGAAAGGTTTGCCTTCGTTATCGCGTGCGGCCTCGACCAGAATGCCGCCGAGTTTGCGTCCACGCGCGACCAGGTCGTTGGGCCATTTGAGGCCAATCTCGTTTGCAAGACCCTGTTTTTCGAGCGCCTCGAGCACCGCTAGGCCGCTGACGGCAGCAAGACCAGAGTACTTCGCAGGATTAACGCATGGACGCAGGACAATCGAAAGCAATAGGTTGCCGGCGGTTGAATCCCACTTGTGGCCGCGCCGGCCGCGTCCTGCTGTCTGAGCCCGGGCGGCAAGTCCTGTGCCGTGCGGCGCTCCCTGTTTTCCTGCTTCGAGCAGGTCATCGTTGGTCGATCCGGTTACGTCGACTATCGTTAATTTGGCATCCATAACGGCTGCTACCTCCTTAATGAATAAGTGAATAACGCAATGGTGTCGAGAGAGACACAATGTGAAGCCTTTGTCGCATTTGGACAATTTAATGTTAACACGTTAACAACGACTGAAATGCGCTATCCTCTCTTGGTCGATGTAAACACGTCAACAACTCAAAGGAGGTTAGTGATGGGTTTCACGATTCTTGGAACGGGCTCGGCGCTTCCTAAGCGCAGTGTTTCCAATGACGAGCTGTCTGAGTTCCTCGATACCTCGGATGAGTGGATTTTTACCCGCACAGGTATCAAGAGCCGCCACGTCTGCACCACCGAGTCACTTGATGACCTTGCCGTAGCGGCGAGCGAGCGGGCACTCCAGGTGTCCGGAATCGACGCGAGCCAGTTGGATTTGATCGTCTGCTCGACGACGACGGGTGACCATCTTGTTCCCGCTGAGGCGTGTGCCGTTGCTGAGCGACTAGGCGCGACGTGCCCTGCCTTCGATGTCTCGGCGGCCTGCGCCGGCTTCGTATTTGCGCTCGATGTCGCCGAGGGCTATATCGCCCGCAGCCGTGCCGAGTGCGTGCTAGTCGTTGCGGCCGAGCAGATGACGCGCGCGCTCGATTGGACCGACCGTGCCACGTGCGTGCTCTTTGGCGATGGGGCAGGAGCCGCAGTGATTGGGACTGGGGGAGACAACCCCCTTGCCGTTGAGCTTTCGACGGCGCCCGACGTCGAGACGTTGCGCGTTCCCGGACTGGTCGGCACCTCGCCGTTTAAGGCCTCCGTAGATAGCGAGAGCGTGCTGTCCATGAATGGCCGCCGCGTGTTCAAGTTCGGCGTCAACGCCATCTGCGACACGGTCCATAAGCTTGCGATCGATGCGGGCATTTCGGTCGAAGACATCGATCATTTTGTATTCCATCAGGCTAACGAACGAATCCTGAGTCAGGCGGTCAAACGCCTCGGTGTGCCAGACGAGCGCGTGGTTCGAACGCTGCGCGAGACCGGCAACATTTCGAGCGCCTGCATCCCCTATGCGCTTGACCGGCTGGCACGCACCGACGCACTGAATGCGGGCGACACCATCGCCCTCGTTGGATTTGGCGCCGGCCTGGATATAGGTGGCTATCTGCTTCGTTGGAAGTAGTCGCACATAGGAAATAAAAACGCCCCTAGGGCACAAACAAAGGAGAACTACCATGGCAGATCAGAAGACCTTCGAGCGCGTTTGCGACGTTATCCGCGAGACCGCTGGCCTTGACGACGTCGAGATGAAGCCCGAGTCCACGCTCGAGGAGATTGGCCTCGACAGCCTGGGTACCGTCGAGATTCTCGTCGCCGTTGAGGACGAGTTTGGCATCCAGCTTGATACCGAGGAGAACCCCAAGACGGTCGGCGAGTTCGCCGATACGGTCGAGGCGGCATTGGAGAAGTAGAGATGCTCAAGACTCCTCTCTGCGAGCTGCTCGGCATCGAAAAGCCCGTGTTCCAGGGCGGCATGGCCTGGATTGCCGATGCCTCGCTGGCATCTGCCGTGTCCGAGGCAGGCGGCTTAGGGATTATCGCGGCCATGAATGCCGACGCAAACTGGTTGCGCGATCAGATTCACGAGCTGCGCACCAAGACGGATAAGCCCTTTGGCGTCAACGTCATGCTCATGAGCCCATTTGCCGACGAGGTCGCGCAGGTCGTGATTGACGAGCGAGTGCCGGTCGTCGTGACGGGCGCCGGCAATCCCGCCAAGTACATGAAGGCGTGGAACGAGGCGGGCATCAAGGTCATCCCGGTCGTTGCCTCGGTGGCGCTGGCGCGCCTTGTGGCGCGTCGTGGAGCCACGGCGGTTGTTGCCGAGGGCACCGAATCGGGCGGCCATATTGGCGAGACCTCGACGATGGCACTGGTGCCGCAGGTCGTCGATGCGGTCGACATTCCCGTCGTGGCCGCCGGCGGTATTGCCGACGGCCGCGGCGTGGCGGCCGCCTTTATGCTGGGTGCCGCCGGCGTGCAGGTGGGTACGCGCTTTCTGGTCGCAGACGAGTGCACCGTATCGGAGCAGTACAAGGAGATGGTCCTGAAGGCCAACGACACCTCGACGCGTGCGACCGGCCGCTCGACGGGACATCCGGTGCGTGCGCTTAAGAGCCCCTTCACCAACGCGTATGCCAAGAACGAGGCGGCGGGCGCAAGCTCCGAGGAGCTCGGTGCTATGGGAACCGGTGCGCTGCGTAAGGCCGCCAAGGACGGCAACTACGAAGAGGGTTCGTTTTTGTGTGGACAGATTGCCGGCATGGTTAGCGAGCGCCAGAGCGCACGTGAAATCGTTGACGATCTGGTCGATGGCGCCGAGCGCGTCCTGAAGGGTGCGTCCGCATGGGTAGCGTAGCGTTTCTGTTTGCCGGCCAGGGTGCCCAACACCCCGCGATGGGCGTCGACCTGATCGAGGCATCGCCGGCGGCCGCCGAGGTGTTCGCCATTGTCGACGAGGTGCGCCCGGGGACCAGCGAGCAGTGCCGGAGCGCCTCCAAGGAGGAGCTCTCGCAGACCGAGAACACGCAGCCGTGCGTGTTCGTTCACGACCTGGCAGCGGCTATCGCTCTGCGTGAGCGCGGCGTGGTGCCTGCCGCCTGTGCGGGATTCTCGCTGGGCGAGGTCGCCGCGCTCACCTTTGCGGGGGCATTCGATACGCGAGCGGGTTTTGAGCTCGTGTGCGAGCGCGCGGCGCTGATGGCCGCGGCTGCCGAGCGCCATCCGGGCGGCATGCGCGCCGTCATCAAGCTCGATGCGGTGCAAGTCGAGGGCCTGGCAAAACAGGCTGGCGAGGACTGCTGGCCGGTCAACTACAACAGCCCCCAGCAGACGGTTGTGGCCGGAGCGCCCGATGCGTTGCAGACCCTCGACGCCCTGGTAAAAGAGGCTGGTGGCCGGGCCATGAAGGTCGCGGTGTCGGGTGCATTCCATAGCCCCTATATGGCCGAGGCGACTGAGGGGCTGGCGACGTATATCCAAGCCGGCCACGCGCCGTCTCCGCTGCTGATTCCGGTCATGGCAAACATGACGGCGGCGCCCTATCCGGCAGACCCGCGAGCGGCATCAGATGTCTTGGTCAACCAGGTGAGTCATGCCGTTCGCTGGGTCGACACGCTGCATACTCTGCAGGATCAGGGGATCGACACGTTTATTGAGGTCGGCCCCGGCAAAACGCTGTCGGGCCTGGTCAAGCGTACGCTGAGCGACGTTCGCGTGTATTCGTGCGAAACGGCCGAGCAGGTCGCAGCTATTGCCGACGAGCTCGCATAGTCCACAGGGCTGTAACCCGAAAGGAATGACATGGGCAACTTGAACAACGGCGCGCTCGAGCGCAACGACTCACGTCGCGTGGTGCTGGTTACGGGCGGCTCGCGCGGTATCGGCCGCGCCTGCGCTGTCGGTCTGGCGGAGGACGGCTTTGATATCGCCGTCGTCTATGCCGGCAGCGTCGATGCGGCGCGCGAGACGTGCGAAGCCTGCGAGGCGGCTGGCGCCGCGGCACGCGCATATCAATGCGACGTGGCCGACCCCGCTGCCGTCAACGCGTGCGTGGAAGCGGTCCTCAACGACTTTGGCTCCATTTGGGCGCTCGTCAACAACGCCGGCATAACGCGCGACGGTCTGCTCATGCGTATGGGCGACGATGCCTTCGACCGCGTGCTCGATGTCAATCTCAAGGGCACGTTCAATATGACGCGCGCGCTCACCAAGACCTTTATGCGCCAGCGCGGCGGTTGCGTCATCAACATGAGTTCGGTCGTGGGCCTGATGGGCAATGCCGGGCAGGCCAACTACGCTGCCTCCAAGGCGGGCGTCATCGGCCTGACCAAGGCGGTAGCGCGCGAGCTTGCACCCCGCGGCGTACGAGTGAACGCGGTCGCCCCTGGGTTTGTCGAGACGGATATGACGGCAAAGCTCTCGGAGAAGGTGCGTACAGCAACCGAGGAGCAGATTCCCCTTAAGCGCATGGCGCAGCCCGAGGAGGTGGCCGGTGTGGTGCGCTTTTTAGCGAGCGATGCGGCCGCTTACATTACGGGCGAAGTCATACGCGTCGACGGCGGAATGGCGATGTAGAAACCAGGGCCGAACAACGGCTTGAATGAGGAGACCATGATGGAACAGAGAGTTGCAATCACCGGCATCGGTGCCGTATCGCCGCTCGGCAACACCGCGCTTGCCACCTGGGCGGCCATGTGCGCCGGGACCTGTGGCATCGGCCCGATTACGCACTTCGATACCAATGCATTTGCCGTCAAGGTGGCGGCCGAGGTCAAGGGCTTTGACGGCAACGACTACTTTGGCAAGCACGATGCCAAGCACCTGGACCCTTGCGTTCAGTTTGCACTGGCGGCGTCGGACGAGGCCATGCACGATGCGGGCTTTGATGTCGAAGGCGCCATCGATCGCGAGCGCCTGGGCGTCTACGTGGGTTCAGGCGTGGGCGGTATGCAGACGCTCGTCGACAACGTCCACACGATCGCCGATCGTGGGCCCCGCCGCGCATCGCCCTACATGATTGCGATGATGATTCCCAACATGGCTTCGGGCAATATCGCAATCCGCCACAAGGCAAAAGGCCCGACCCTGCCCGTCGTGACCGCCTGCGCGACTTCTGCCCATGCGGTGGGCGAGGCGTTCCGCGCCATCAAGCATGGCTATGCCGATGCGATTCTCGCCGGCGGTACCGAGGCCGCAATTATCCCCGATGCCGTTGCGGGCTTTACGTCCTGCCGTGCACTCACCACTAATCCTGACCCGTCGACGGCATGCCGTCCGTTCGATGCGAATCGCGACGGTTTTGTGATGGGCGAGGGTGCCTGCGTGCTGGTGCTCGAGAGCATGGAGCACGCACAGGCCCGCGGTGCGCACATTTACGCCGAGGTCGTGGGCTACGGCAACACCGATGACGCCTATCACATTACGAGCCCCGATCCCGAGGCTGCCGGCATTGCCCGCGCGATATCGCTGGCGGTTGCCGAGGGCGACGTCAAGCCTTCCGAGGGTCTCTACATCAACGCCCACGGCACTTCGACCAAGCTCAACGATTCGTCCGAGACGGCGGGCATCAAGAGAGCGCTCGGCGAGGACGCGGCACGCGCCGCGCACGTCTCGTCGACCAAGTCGATGACCGGTCACATGATCGGCGCCACGGGTGCCATTGAGGTCATGGCCTGCGCCATGGCGCTCGAGCAGGGCGTGGTACCCCCGACCATTAACTACCACACGCCCGATCCCGCCTGCGATCTTGACTACACGCCCAATCGCGCGGTTCGCGCCGACCTTACCTGGGCGCTTTCGACCAACCTAGGCTTTGGCGGGCACAACGCCGCCATCGCGCTGCGTAGATATACGAGGAGCTAGAGCATGGATTCCAAAAGACTTGCCGAGATAGCCGATGTTATGGAGGACCGCGGCCTCACGCGCGTGCGGGTTGAGGAGCCCGATGGCACCGCGGTCGAACTTGAGCGCGCGAGCGCCGCACAGCCGGTTGCCGTGCCCATGCCTATGCCGAGCGCCATGGCCGCTCCGGTTGCGGCTCCCGCAGTCGCGCCTGCCGCACCGGAGCCCGCCGCGCAGGCGCCCGCCGCCGCACCGGAGCCCAAGGGCGCCGAGGTGACTGCTCCCATGGTCGGCGTGTTCTATGCTGCCCCGGCGCCGGGCGACGAGCCGTTTGTGCACGTGGGCTCCAAGGTCAAGGCCGGCGAGACCCTCTGCATCATCGAGGCCATGAAGGTTCTCAACGAGGTGACGGCAGAGGCAGACGGCGAGGTGCTCGAGATCTGCGTGGCCGACGGCGACCTCGTGGAGTTTGGCAGCTGCCTCATGAGGATCGGATAGGTGATATCCATGAACAAAGAAGAGCTCAAGAAGCTGTTGCCGCATCGCGAGCCGATGCTTTTGCTCGACGAGGCCGAGCTGGTGGGCGACGAGGCCCACGGCAAGATTACGATCACGGGCGACGAGTACTTTTTGCAGGGGCATTTTCCGGGAAACCCGGTCGTCCCCGGCGTGATTCAGTGCGAGATGCTCGCCCAGAACTGCTGCGTGCTGCTGATGGGCGATGAGGAGGCGCGCGGCGCGACGCCGTTCTACACGAGTCTGGACAAGGTTCGCTTTAAGCGTCCGGTGCGCCCGGGCGACACGGTGGATCTGGTGTGCTCCATCACGCGTGCGCGCGGGCCGTTCCGCTTTGCGACGGGTACCGCGAGCGTCAACGGTGAGGTTTGCTGCCGCGCCGATATGTCTTTTGCACTCATGCACGAAAGTTAAGGAAGGCTCCATGTTCGACAAAGTGCTCATCGCCAACCGCGGCGAAGTCGCGGTCCGTGTTATCCGCGCGTGCCGCGATATGGGCATCAAGACCGTCGCCGTTTATTCCACGGCCGATGCGGACGCGCTGCACGTGCAGCTTGCCGACGAGGCGTATTGCATCGGCGGCCCGCGTCTTGCCGAGAGCTACCTCAACGACGATGCTGTGCTCACCTGTGCCGTAAAGTCGGGGGCAAAGGCGATCCATCCTGGCTACGGTTTCTTTTCCGAGAAGGCGAGCTTCGTGCGCGACTGCGACAAGTACGGTCTGGCGTTTGTCGGTCCCTCGGCCGAGGTCATCGACAGCATGGGCGACAAGGACGCCGCACGCCGAACGGCCGCTGCCGCGGGCGTGCCCATCGTGCCGGGCTGCGATTTGCTCAAAAGCCCCGAGGAGGCAACGGCCGAGGCCGAGCGCATTGGCTGCCCCGTGCTCATCAAGGCGCGTGCAGGTGGCGGCGGTCGCGGCATTCGCAAGGTCGAGTGCGTGGAAGATGCGGCAAAGGCGTTCATCGAGGCGCGTGCCGAGGGCGAGGCCGTTTTTGGCGACGGTGAGTGCTACATGGAGAAGTTCGTCGCGCCGGCGCACCACGTTGAGGTGCAGATTATGGCCGATAAGCAGGGCCATGTGTTTTCGCTCGGCGAGCGCGAGTGCTCGGTGCAGCGGCGCAACCAAAAGCTAATCGAGGAGAGCCCCGCGCCGTGCCTCGACGGACACGACGACATTCGTGCTCGCATGCACAAGGCAGCGCGTGACCTGGCTCGTGCCGTCGGCTACGAAGGAGCCGGTACCATCGAGTTCCTGTATTCGGACGACGGCAATTTCTACTTTATGGAAATGAACACGCGCTTGCAGGTGGAGCATCCGGTTACGGAGTTTGTGACCGATACCGACCTGGTTAAGTGGCAGCTGCGCGTGGCTGCCGGCCAGCCTCTGCCCTTTGAGCAGGAGGACGTACCGGTCCGCAACCACGCCATGGAGTGCCGCATCAATGCCGAAACGCCGGACTTTCTACCGTCATGTGGAACGGTCACCGCGTTGCGTGTGCCGGGTGGTCCGCGCGTGCGCTGGGATTCCGCCATGTTTACCGGTGCGAAAGTTCCGCCGTACTACGACTCCATGCTTGGCAAGCTCATCGTGTGTGCGCCCACGCGTGACGGCGCCATTCGCAAGATGCGCTCGGCCCTGGGCGAGCTCGTGATTGAGGGCGTGAGCGAAAATAGCGAGCTTCAGCTCGACGTGCTGGCAAACGACGAGTTTTTGTCGGGCATGTATCACACCGATCTGATGGGGCATCTCTATGCTGATGAATAGAAAAGCGAAGACGGTCAATGTCCTTGAGGGGCCGATAACCGAGTCGTGCGCCGAGTTCCCCGCGCGCCACGTGTTTGTCAAATGCCCGGAGTGCCGCCGTGTGGTCGATGAGGCGCGCCTGCACGACAACCTCGAGGTCTGCCCTCGTTGCGGCAAACACTTTCGCGTGAGCGGTCGCGCGCGCATGCGCATGACGGTCGACGCGGGTACCTTTGAGGAATGGGATGCCAATCTGGCGTCGAAGGACTTCCTCTCGTTTCCCGGTTATGCCGACAAGCTTAAGAGCGTGAGCGAGCGTTCGGGCGAGCGCGATGCCGTTGTGTGCGGCAGGGGCAAAATCTGCGGCTGCGATACCGCGCTCTTCTTTATGGATGCCAACTTTATGATGGGCTCAATGGGCTCCGTGGTGGGCGAGAAGATCTGTCGTGTCTTTGAGCGCGCGGCCGAGTTGGGGCTGCCGGTCGTTGGCTTTACCGTATCGGGCGGCGCCCGCATGCAGGAGGGCGTGACCTCGCTCATGCAGATGGCCAAGATCTCTGCGGCGGTTAGGCGCCACAGTGAGGCGGGCGGCCTGTATATCACGGTGCTCACTGACCCCACGACTGGCGGCGTGACCGCGAGCTTTGCCATGGAGGGCGACATTATCCTGGCCGAGCCCGACGCCCTGACGGCATTTGCCGGACCGCGCGTGATCGAGCAGAACATGCACAAGCGCCTGCCCAAGGGATTCCAGCGCTCCGAGTTTTTGCTGGAGCACGGCTTTTGCGATGCCGTTGTTCCGCGTGGCGAGATTGCGCTCACGGTAGGCGAGCTGCTGGCGCTGCACGAAGGGCACGCGCCCGGCCTGGGGGCACCGCACGAGATCGTGCATACGGGTCGCCGCGGCAAAAAGCTGGGACATCTGTTTAAGCGCTCGACGGCACCAAAAACCGCACTCGAGATTGTCAAGCAGACCCGCTCGGCAGATCGTGCCACGGCGGGCGAGATGATCTCGTTGGGTCTGGATGGATTTGTGGAGCTGCACGGTGACCGTTACTTTGGCGACGATGCTGCCGTGGTGGGCGGCATCGGCTGGAAAGACGGACGTCCCGTAACGATTATCGCCATCGAGCGCGGCACCACGACCAAAGAGCGTATGCGCCGCAACTTTGGCATGGCACATCCCGAGGGCTACCGCAAAGCGCGTCGCCTGATGCGCCAGGCCGAAAAGTTTGGTCGGCCGGTTCTGTGCCTGGTCGATACTTCGGGCGCGTTTTGCGGCATCGGTGCCGAGGAGCGCGGCCAGGGCGAGGCGATTGCCCAGAATCTCATGGAGATGAGCGGTCTTAGGACGCCGATTGTCTCGGTGGTGACAGGCGAGGGCGGCTCTGGTGGCGCGCTGGCGCTGTCCGTGGCCGACCGCATCCTGATGCTCTCGAGCTCGGCCTATTCGGTCGTGAGCCCCGAGGCCTGTGCGTCGATCCTGTGGAAGGATACCGAGCGCGCGGATGAGGCCGCCGAGGCGCTGAAGCTCACGGCCCCCGATCTGTTGGCGCTCGGCATCATCGACGGCATTGTCGACGATAGGGGCCTATCGCATGAGGAGATCGCCGGTGCCGTCATGTCCTCGGCATTCGATGCCTTCGATACGCTTGGGCGGCTCGACGACGCGACCCTCACAAACCTCCGCTACGAAAAGTACCGCGCAATCGGTTCATACCGCACGATGTGACAAAGGGACAGCCCGCATGTCATATTGGGAAAGGCGCTCCATGCCACAAGTTTCTAACACTTCGTTTACTACGACGGTTTCATCAAACGCCATGGCCGTGGTGGACTATCTGTCCAAAAGCATGATGTCGGCGCTGCCGTTTATTGTCTGCGCGGCGTTGTTCCGCACCGTCGCCGTCATTATGGGCGAAGGCATGCTGGGCCTGTGGTCTGCCGATTCCGAAATCTATCGCCTGTTCTACAGTTGGCTCTATAACGCCGGATACTACTTTTTGCCCATTTATCTTGGTTGGGCGGCCGCCCGCCAGCTCGGTTGCTCGGAGCAGCTGGGCATGATGCTGGGCGGCGTATTGATTGCGCCCGATCTGCTTAAGCTCGTCGATGCCGCATCGACGACGGGGGCATCGATGACTTCCGTGTATGGTCTGCTTCCCGCGCCGGTCAACGATTACACGACGACTGTTATTCCGGTTCTCATCTCGGTGCCCGTGCTATGGCGAGTGGAGTGTTTCTTTCAGCGCGTTATCCCTAAGGCCGTGGCGTTTTCGTTTGTTCCGTTTGCAACCATGCTTGTCATGGTTCCGGTTTCGCTGTGTATTACGGCGCCGGCGGGCAGCTATCTGGGCATGCTGTTGGGCCAGCTTATGTTTATGCTTGGCAATTCCGGTGGCATCGTGTCGCTGCTCACGCTCATGGGGCTTGCCGCGGGCTGGGAGTTTCTTAAGATCGCGGGCGTCAGCAACGTTGTCCTATCGCTCGCCTATGCGCAGTTTATGAGTGTGGGAACGGATTCGTGCATCCTGATCGCCGCGACGATGGCAACGTTCGCCGTTTGGGGTATGCCCTTTGGCGCGTCGCTCCGCGTTGCGGATAAGGACGAGAAGACGCTCATGCTGGGCTATTCGATCTCGGGTGTTCTTGGCGGCGTAAGCGAGCCGGCGCTGTACGGTTGCGGCTTCAAATATGGCAGGTGCCTGACGTGCATGGCCATTGGCGGCGCCGTCGGAGGCCTCGTTGCGGCCGTGGGCCACGTTACGGCCTATACCATCGGCATGACGAATGTCCTCATGGTCATTGGCTTTGCCACGGGTGGCATCTCGAACCTGCTGTGGTGCTGCGCTGCCGGCGGTGTGGCATTTGCGGTGTCTGCGGCGCTGAGCTACTGCTTTGGCGTGGTGCCGGCGAAGGGGCAGGCGGCAGAAGACGGAGCCGATTCACCCGAAACCTCGAAGAGCGTGGCCGAAGTAAGCGCGTAAACCTGTGCGACAAAAGGACGATTCCTTTGCCACATTCCAAGGCCGTGGTCCGTGTGGGCTGCGGCCTTTTTGTATCTGGAGGACAAAGTGGCTACACTACAATCCGTTTGAGCAATAGATATATAGGTAGTACCGTGGGGACTGATGAGGATGGTCGAGTGGATTGTTCGTCGTGCGCAGGGCGACCGTGCGCGCGTGGGAACGTTGACGGGCATAGTGTGTATTCTCGCCAATGTTGCGCTTTGCGCTGCGAAGGGTGCAATTGGCGTGCTGTCGGGATCGGTTTCGATTGTGGCGGACGCTATGAACAACCTGTCTGATGCCAGCTCGAACATCGTGAGCGTGCTGGGCTTTAAGCTGGCGGGCAAGCCGGCCGACCCCGAGCATCCTTACGGCCATGGCCGCTACGAGTATCTCTCGGGTCTGGTCGTGGCGGCGCTCGTGCTGCTGATCGGCCTTGAGCTTATCAAGTCCTCGGTTGAGCGCGTCATCCACCCCGAACCTGTCGAGTTCTCGCTTGCCCTGGTGGCAGTCCTTGCGCTTTCGATGGTCGTAAAGCTTTGGATGGCGGCCCTCAACCAAAAACTCGGCGATCGCATTGAGTCCGAGACGCTGCATGCGACCGCGCAGGATTCCAAGAACGATGTTCTAGCCACGGGCGCCGTGTTGGCGTGCGCGATTGTTTCGCAGGTGACGCATATCAATCTAGATGCATGGGTCGGCCTTGCCGTTGGCGCCTATATTGGCTGGAGCGGCTTTGAACTCATCCAGGATACGGTGAGCCCGCTTTTGGGCCAGGCGCCCGATCCTAAGCTGGTCAAGCACATTCGAGACAAAATCATGAGCTACCCCGGCGTTTTGGGCGTTCACGATTTGATGGTTCACGACTACGGCCCGGGCAGGAAGTTCGCAAGCGCTCACGCCGAGATGGCAGCCGAGGCCAGCCCGCTGGAAAGTCACGACACGCTCGATAACATCGAGCAGTCGTTTAGGGTCGAAGACGGCATGATCGTCACGCTCCATTACGATCCCATCGTGACCGACGATCCAAAGGTGGCGAGCATGCGTCTGCGCATCAACGCTATGGCTCAAGAGATTGATAGCCGCCTCTCGATCCACGACCTACGCTGTGTTCCGGGCCCCACGCACACCAACGTGATCTTTGACTGCGTGCGTCCCTCGGATCTACAGATGAGTGCCGAAGACTTAAAGCACGCACTGGCACAACGGGTCGAATCGGAATATCCCAGGTCGATTGCCAAGATCGCGATCGACGAAGACTACGTAGGGCATACCCACGAGTAAGGCTGTGCCGGCAAAGCAGGTTATGCAGAAGGGGAGAGCATGAAGAAGCTGTATCTACTCCGCCACGGTCAGACGGAGTTCAACGTCAAAAAGCTGGTCCAGGGCCGCTGCGATTCACCGCTGACCGACCTGGGTCGTCAGCAAGCCGGGATGGCAGCCGCGTGGCTCAAAGCCCACAACGTCGTTCCCGACAAAGTGGTCTCTTCGCCCTTAGGCCGAGCCATGGACACGGCAAGTCTCGTCGCAACCGAACTCCTCGGCCGGGATGCAGCAGTCGAGCCCTGCGAAGGCATCATCGAGCGCTGCTACGGCACCTTCGAAGAGGGTCCCCACGATGCCCTGCCCACCGACGTCTGGGACCCCGGCGAGGACCTGATCTCATTTGGCGGAGAAGGAAGCCATGCCCTGCAGGAGCGCATGGTAGGCACCCTCACCAATCTCATGGGCGCCAAGGGCATCGAAACCCTCCTAGCAGTAAGCCACGGCAGCGCCAGCCGCCAATTTATCAAGGCTGTAGCCCCAGGGGGCTTCGAGTTCCCAACAAAACTCCCCAACTGCGCCATCATGATCTTCGATTTTGACGAGGAAGATTTGCAAAGAAAGAGCGACAGGCTCCAATGCAAGTTCACTCTCCAGCAAATAGTGGACCCCCAACAAAGTAATTAGCTGAGCGAGCAGAGTTAAGCAGACATCAACGTGTCGTCTCCCGAGCTTGGCAGAGGGGCGGCGAAATATATTAAGTTTGTCGCGAGTTCCGCACGCAAAGGAAAGCACTTAATGTGCTTTCCGTCTTGCGCAGGACTGTAGAGCAGCAAACTTAATATATTTCGCCGCCCCTCTGCCAAGCCCAGGCGACTCCACGCACTTTACCTGCGTAAACAATGTGAGTGAAATATGAATCTCGATGGATAC
>JAHYYN010000110.1:0-4373 GCA_019424945.1 Collinsella sp.
ACCTGGAGGGCCCCTTCTTTACCATGAAGCACGTGGGCGCGCAGAACCCCGCTTACCTGATTGACCCCTCCGAGGAGGTTTTCGACCAGTGGCAGGAGGCTGCGGGCGGTCGCATCGTTAAGAGCGCCATGGCCGCCGAGCGCGACGGTGCCGCTGCTTATGCGGCTGCTCTGAACGCCAAGGGCGTGGTGACCAGCATCGGTCACTCCGACGCCACCTACGATGAGTGCATCGCCGCTATCAATGCCGGTGCCAGCTGCTTTACGCATACCTATAACGGCCAGCGCGGTCTGCATCACCGTGAGCCCGGTGTCGTGGGTGCTGCCATGTCCACGCCCGAGACCTACGCCGAGATCATCTGTGACGGCAAGCACGTAAACCCTGCCGCCATCAAGGCACTGCTGCAGGCAAAGGGCTGGCAGCACACGGTGCTCATCACCGACTGCCTGGGCTGCGGCGGCATGCCCGAGGGCAGCTACACCAGTGGTGGCATGGACGTCATCATGAAGGACAACCTGTGCTGGCTCGCCGACGGCAAGAGCATTGCCGGCTCGGTGCTCACGCTTGCCCAGGGCGTCAAGAACATCGTCGACTGGGGCATCGCCAGCGCCGATATCGCCATTCGCATGGCAACCGAGGTGCCGGCTCGCTCTGCGCACATCGAGGATAAGTGCGGCAGCATCATGCCGGGTCGCGACGCCGACTTTGTCGTGTTCGACCATGAGCTCACCCTCGTCGAGACGTATGTTGGCGGCCAGAGCGTCGGCAACGCCTTTACCGATTAACGATAGAAAAAGACGGCGGGCCCGAATCTGCTCGGACCCGCCGTATGGGTTAAACGCTCAAAAGCACCTTAACAGTTACAGCTTATTAGCGATCTTCTTTGCCGTGCGCTTAACGCCGGCCACCAGGCCTCCTGCAGGATGCTCCTTCTCGTATGCTAGGCGCTTCTCGCGCTTGGCGTACTCTTCGACGATGATGTCGCCATACTCGTCTTCGATCTTGTCGAAGAAGTCGACGGCGCCCTTAATTTCCTCAGCGGTCGGGTGTCCCTTCTGGACGCCGCCGGTGAGTTTGAACGGCCCCCACGTATCAAAGCCGGGACAGCCGTAGACGCCCATAAAGATGGCCTGCCTCATGCGGCAGATGCCATCGATATCCTTGCCGTACCACTTGTTTTTGCCACCGTAGGTCATAAGGCCAAACACCTTGTCCTGCGGCTGCAGCACGTTCGTGAGCACGCGTGCCATGTCCTTGTCGATCTCGGAGTAATAGATGCCCGTGGCGACACCGATCAGATGGTATTCGTGCAGGTCGGGGTACTCGTTTTTACCGAGTGACTTCACGTCGAGGGTATCGATCTCGGGGTGCGCCTCGACGATGGCGTCCACGAGCTTTTTCGTATTGCCGTGGTGGTGTGAGGCATAAAGGATGATGGTTCGCATAAGAAGGCCTTTCAGCTGTAATTGCATCAATGTCTGTATGGTACCCCGTTACATGGCCGGGATACCGGACGCATCGATGAACGTGCGGGTTTGTCCTTTGGTCAGGGCCGAGACGGGTTCTTGCGAGCAAAAAGCAGTTGTTCGAAAGGATGGACAATGGAATACGCTCTCTCCAACGATTCGATTTCTATCAAGGTCTCCACGGCCGGTGGTTCGTTTACCTCGATTGAGGCTGGAGGTCGCGAGTACTTGTGGCAGGGCGATCCCGCCGTGTGGTCCGGCCAGGCACCGATTTGCTTCCCGATTTGCGGAGGTTTGCGCGATAACAGCGCCATGACGTTTGCCGGACATCATGTGAAGCTCGCCCGCCATGGGTTTGCGCGCAAACAGGAGTGGAAGCTGCTGAGCCAGAGCGAGAACGAGCTGGCGATGTGCCTGGCTTCGGAGGATAACGCCGCGCTGCTGAGCGATTATCCGTATCCGTTTAAGCTTGTCGCCCGCTATACGCTCGAGGACGCCGCCGTGCGCGTCTCCTATGAGGTTACCAACGAGGGCACCGAGGACATGCCTTTCTTTATCGGTGGACACCCCGGCTTTAGGTGCCCGCTCGATGAGGGCGAGGCCTATACGGACTACGAGTTGCGTTTTGAGAAAGACGAGGCTGCTGAGCTTTGCGCTGCCGTCCCCTCGACTGGCTTGATTGACGTGACCAACCGCTCCAAGAACCCCATGGTGGGAAAGACGCTGCCTCTGTCACATGAGCTCTTCGATTTTGCGGAGACCATCTTTGACGTGCTCGAGAGCCGTCAGGTCACGCTTTCCAAAAAGGGCGAGGACAAGGGTGTTCGCCTGAGCTTTGAGGGCTTCCCGTACCTCATTGTGTGGAGCAAGCCCGAGGGTGATTTTGTGGCAGTTGAGCCCTGGGGCGGTCTTTCGACCTGCTCCGATGAGGACGACGTGCTTGAGCACAAGCGCGGCTGCCTTATCGCCAAGCCCAAAGAAACCATCGTGCGCTCGTTCACAATCGAGATTCTGTAGTCGCATGTAGCCAATTCGTTTTGCAAGGCATAAGGAGCCTGCGAGATAAGGAGCTAGAAATGATCCTCACCGTTACGATGAACCCGTCCGTCGATACGCGCTATCAGCTCGATGAGCTCGTCATCGACGACGTCAACCGCGTGACGCCCGAAAAAACCGCCGGCGGCAAGGGCCTCAACGTGGCCCGCGTCCTGGGCCAGCTGGGCGACGATGTCGTGGCAACCGGCTTGCTTGGTGGTCATATGGGCGCCTATATGGCCGAGCTCATGGATGCTAACGGCATTAAGAATGATTTTGTGCCCATCAAGGGCGAGACTCGCATTTGTCTCAACATCCTCCACGCCGGCAACCAGACCGAGCTGCTCGAGAGCGGCCCGACGATTGCCCCCGAGGAGCTCGATGCCTTTACCGCCAAGTTCGCCGAGCTTGCGAGCAAGGCCGATGTCGTTACCATCTCGGGTTCGCTGCCCCGCGGCGTCGAGGCGGACTACTACGCTAAGATCACGGGCATTGCAGAGAACGCCGGCGCCAAGGTGCTGCTCGATACCTCGGGCGCCTCGCTCGAGGCTGCGCTCAAGTCCGAGGTCAAGCCTGAGCTGGTTAAGCCTAACCTGACCGAAATTAACGGCCTTCTGGGCACGAGCTTTACCACCGACGATGTGGACGAGCTCCGTTCCGCGCTCGCCTCTGACGCCCGCTTCTCCGATATCCCCTGGGTCGTCGTATCTATGGGCGCTGCCGGCTCCGTTGGTTTCCATAACGGCCGTGCGTTCCGCGCCAAGACCCCCGATATCCCCGCCGTTAACGCTACGGGCTCTGGCGATTCGACCATTGCCGGCTTCGCACATGCGATTGCTGCCGGAGCCGACGACGAGACGGTGCTGCGTACCGCCAACACCTGCGGCAAACTCAATGCCATGGATCCCATGACTGGCCACTTGGTTATGGATCGTTGGGACGAGGTTTACAACGGCGTTGTCGTGACCGAGCTGTAGGAGCTTGTGCTGCGGCCCCGGCATCGGTTGCCAGCTCATGTCGACGACAAGTGCAGTAGCATTATGCCGGGGCGCGACGCCGACACTGTCGTGTTCAATCCCGACCTTACCCTGGTCGAGACGCATGTGGGTGGCAACAGCGTCGGTAATGCATTTACCGAGTAGCTGCCAAATAAACGATCCGAGAGGGGATTTAGATGATTTACGGTGCATTGGGCGATATCGAGGAATACCGCGGAATGCTCAAGGGCCTCGACGTGCTGATAGACTGGCTCGAGGAGAACGACCCGGCGGAGCTCGAGGTCGGCAGCCATCCGATTCTGGGCGACAAGGTCTTTGCGAACGTCATGGCTCCCACGACGCGTCCCGAGGCCGAGGCTCACTATGAGACGCATCAGCGCTATCACGACCTGCAGATCGACGTCGAGGGTCGCGAGGCCTTTAAGGTCGCCACGGGCAGCCTGACGCTGGTTCAGGAGTTTGACGAGAAGGACGACTACGATCTGGTCGATTCCGACGCTTCGATCGCCGGTGATCTTGCCGACGACAAGTTTGCGCTGTTCGTTGCCGGCGAGCCCCACATGCCCACGCTCGAGTTCCCGGGCGATGGCGCACAGCCGGTCAAGAAGATCTGCTTTAAGTTGCTTGCCGACGCCTACTGGGAGGAGTAGCGAGCTGCTCGGCTGAGCTGTTCGTGTTGCGAGCGTTATCCCTTGGGGGAGCTCGCTTGGGCCCCGCTGAACGCGGTTCCTTTGGGGATTGCGGTTGGCGGGGCTTTTGTTGAGTAGGAGAGTTTCCGGCGGCGTTGTGCTTGGATTGGCGGAAGCGCGCCCGAAATCAGCAACAAAAAAGCCGCCCGAAGGCGGCTATCTTGTGCAATGGAGCCAGCGACCGG
>JAHYYN010000012.1:0-32721 GCA_019424945.1 Collinsella sp.
CGACGACCTCCTTGCCCAGCAGCTCGGCCAGAATACCGGTGCGGATGTCGGCGATATCGGCCGCGCGCAGACGGAACATCTCGTCGTCCATGGACAGGAACATGTTCTCGAACATGGTCGAGGTGTCCATGAGCGCCTGCTCGGCGCAGGTGCCGCCGTCAATGGCGGCGTTGATGGCGTCGGTCATGCCCGGGTCCTGAGCCAGGACGATGTGTCCGCTCATGATCTCGGCCTCGGCCTCGCCCACCGTCTCCTTCATGTGGTCGGCCTGAGCCTGGGTCTTCTCGCAGAAGACCGAAAGAGCGGACTGATAGCGCTCCTTCTCTGCTGCCGAATCAGCAACCTGGTGCGGCTCAAACGTCAAGTCGGGATCGACGGCGACCATAACGGTGCCGATACCGATGCCCTCGGAAGCGTTGACTCCCTGATACATTCCCATTCCTCTCTCCGTGTCATGTGATAAAGCGTTTTGCCATATCCATGACAAAAGAGCGCAGTTACCTTAAAACAGGTCACTGCGCCCCCAAATATGAACTTAGTTGTTCAACATGCGACCCGTTTGAGTTCTACTCGCCAAGACCGCTCTTGATAAGCTCGATGGCAGCAGCCAGAGCCTCGGCCTCGTCAGCGCCGTCGCACTTGACCTCGACCTCGGTGCCGCAGGGGATACCAGCAGCCATGAGGGCCATCGGGGACTTGCCGTTGACCTCCTTCTCGGGGGTGACGACCGTCACGTCGCAGGCGTACTTGCCCATGGTGGAGGCGAAGAGGCCAGCCGGACGCATGTGAAGACCCTGAGGATTAACGAGGGTAGCCTTCTCAGAAACCATAATTGACTCCTTTTTGTGTTTAACCCCTGTCAGCCATGCGACAGGAGCCATATTCACGACGTTGTTTATATTAACTCACATCAAACTGTTTTTCATTATGTTTCGCACGAATTATTGGACGGATGTCGTTCCTGCACGCTCGCCTGCCTGGCGGGGCGGTTAAGTTTGCTGCTCTACAGTCCTGCGCAAGACGGAAAGCACATTAAGTGCTTTCCTTTGCGTGCGGAACTCGCGACAAACTTAACCGCCCCGCCAGGCAGGCGAGCTGCGGAAACTCGGTCGGTCCAGAGTAATATCGTGCGAACGGAATTCTGGCTGATAACCTGTTCGCGACAAAGACTCGATAGGCAGCCCCCTCTATGCCCTTTTGTAAGTTGGGGTGAAATAGGGACTGCATTTGGAGTTGAATCGTTTAAACAATCCCTATTTCACCGCAACTTGTGGGGGGGGTAGAAAAAGGGGGAGGCCCTGGAGAGGGTCTCCCCCTTTGTTACAGAGGCGATATTATTCGCGCGTTGCGGGGTTACACCAGACGGGCGTTGATCGTCTTGGCGATCTCGGCGGCGTCGGTGGAACCCTTGACGGTGGCACGGAAGCCCTCGTCCATAAGCGCCTCGGCGACCTTGGACAGGATCTTGAGGTGCGTGGTGCCGGCCTGGGCACCGGGGATGAGCAGGGCGATAGCCACGTTGACGGGAGCACCGTCCATGGTGTCCCAACCGATCACGCCAGAGTCGTCCTTGACGACGATAACGGCGGCCTCGGTAATGGCATCGGACTTGGCATGCGGAATGGCGAAGCCCTCCATCATGCCCGTGGTGCCCTCAGCCTCGCGAGCCAAGAAGGCGTTCATCACGGCATCGGCGTCGTCAGCGAGACCGGCCTTGACGGCCTGGTTGGAGACGAAGCTCAGGGCCTCGTCACGAGAAGCGAAGTTCTCGGCAACAAAAACGTTCTCGACCTTCACGAAGTCGGCAGCCTCGGCCTTGGGAGCCTCGACAGCAGCGGCCTTGGGAGCCTCGACCGGCTTAGCGGGAGCGGCAGGAGCGGCCTTCTGGTTCTTCTCGAAGTCATACTTCTTGAAAGCGACGAACAGGATGCCACCGACCACGGCGCCGATGAGGATCGCGAGGACCCACAGCGGACCGTTCTCGACAACGGGCAGGACCAGGAAGCCACCGTGGGGCGCCGGATCGTGAACGTTGAACATGATGGTCAGGATCGAGGCGATGGAGGAACCGAGCATCATGATGGGCATGACGGGCCAGATGTTCTTGGTCATGAACGGAATGGCGCCCTCGGTGATGTGGGTGCAGCCAAGGATGAGGTTGACGACACCGGCGTCATGATCCTCCTGGCTGAAGTACTTCTTGCCGACGATGACGGCGAAGGTGGTGATCAGCGGCGGAACGATGCAGGCGGCAGAGACGGCAGCCATGAAGTTGGTGCCGAAGTTGTAGGTGTCGGTGCCGACACCGGCAGCCAGAGCCTCGGTAAGCATGGCGGTACCGGTGACGTAAGCAGCCTTGTTGACCGGGCCGCCCATGTCAAAGGCGCACATGCAGCCGATAGCAAGACCCAGGACAACAGCACCGGAGGCAGACAGACCCTTGAGGAAGTCCATCATGGCGGTGTTGATGGCAGCCATGGGGCCGGAGATGCCGAGCATGACCAGACCGACGATGGCGGTCGAGAACAGCGGGTACAGGAAGATAGCCTTGAGGCCGTCCAGGTTCTTGGGCAGACCGGCAAAAACCTTCTCGAGCAGAAGGATGACATAGCCGGCGAGGAAGCCGCCGACAATGCCGCCCAAGAAGCCGAAGCCCACACCGGTGCCGCCAGCATCGATCATGTGTGTATCGGCGTTAACGGGCAGGCCCTGGATGGCGATCATACCGGCAACAAAGCCGGGGACGAGCGCCGGGCGCTTGCCGATGGACTCGGCGATGTAGGCGGAAAGCACGGGAACCATGAGGTTCATGGCAATGCCGCCGATGATCTTGAGCATCGCAGCAAAGCTGTTGTAGTCAGAAGCCGTCGAATCGAAGGACGTAATGCCCCACAGGAACGAAACGGCGGTCAGAACACCACCAGCAACGACGAAGACCAGCATGTGGCTGACGCCGTTCATGAGGTGCTTATAGATGATGTGGCCGATGGACTCCTTCTCCTCGACCTCATCCTCGACATCGGCAGCAGCCGCAACCGTGTCGTCGCCCTTGGCGGCAAGGGCACGATCGATCAGCTTGCCGGCAGCCTCGACGGACAGGGCCTTGGAAACACCAACGGAAACCATGGGCTTACCGGCGAAACGCTCCGCCTGGACATCCTTATCGGCTGCGACGACGACGGCCTTGGCACCAGCGATCTCACTCTTGGTGAGCTCGTTCTCGACACCGACCTGGCCATGGGTCTCGACCTTAATGGTCAGACCGCGCTCGGCAGCTGCCTTCTCCAGCGCCTCCTTCGCCATGAAGGTGTGCGCGATACCGGTCGGGCAACCGGTGGCGGCGATGATGTCAAACTTAGCCATGTGTCCCTCCTTCTTGAGTACAGCGCCCGCGGGCGCTCCCCTACACGCGCTTCAATGCGCGTTTTTTCACATCTGAAAGATACCAACCCACCGCTTATATGAGAAGCAATACAGCTCATTTCTCCGGTGAAAGGTTCTTTCATTACCGTAAACGGTCGATGAAAGTTTACCATCAACTATTGAAACGGCAAGGTGTATCTTGTAATTGAAAATGCCCGTATACTACGACATTACAAAACAAGTCCGATTTTCATGCCAGCCAGGAGCCATCCCATGTCCGATAGCAGCAAGAGCGCACTCTCCCTTATTAGTATGCACAGGGGGTACAGCGAGTCCGAGCAGCGCATTGTCGACTATATCCTAGAGCACCAGTCCGAGGCCCCGCGTCTGACAGCCGCCCAGCTTTCGCGCGCCGCTGCAACCTCCGAGGCAACCGTCTCGCGCTTCTGCCGCAAACTGGGTTTTGGCAGTTTTCGCAGTTTCCAGTTTTCACTAGCGCGCGATCTGGAAAGCCAGCGCAATGAAGGCCTCACCGACGAGGTCTCGCTCGACAATATGGAGCAGAGCCTCAAGAATATTCTCGCTGCCAAGGTCAGCGAACTCAATGCGACTATCGATGGCATTGATCACGACACGTTGGCAGCCGTCGTGCACGCGTTTAAGAACGCAGGGGCTATCGAGTTTGCTGCCGTAGGCAACACCAACGCCGTCGCGCTCGACGCGACGTTTAAGTTTTCGCAGCTGGGCCTTCGCTGTATGGCAAGCACCATCAGCGAGACCTCGATTGGTTTTGCGCTTACGCTGCGCCCCGGAGATGTCATCGTGCTGATCTCGAACTCCGGCAAGTCGCGTCGACTGAATCGCATGGCAAAAGCGGCTCGCGGCTGTGGCGCCACCGTTGTCGTCATCAGCAGCGACAGCAAGTCCCCGCTTGCTCGCCTGGCCGACTACACCTTTAATACTGTGAACCACGAGGCACTGCTCACCACGGGCGACTTTGCGTTCTCCAAGATGAGTGCCACGATGATCATCGAGGTTATCTACAACTTCCTGCTGCCCGAGATTGAAGACGCCCGCGAGCATATCAGCTACTACGAGGAGCTCATCCAGCCGGATAAGGTCGTGGAGTAGGTTTTATCAGGGGACGTTATGTACCATTCCGATAAAACTATGCCGGTTTACTACGATGAAATCGGAATATGCGACCACATCGTGTTTTAAAAGAAAACCGCAGGGGTTCTACCTGCGGTTTTCTTTTTACAATTTTAGCTGTGCTCGAGCTACGCCGATTCATCGTAGTAAACCGACATAGTTTTTGACGGTCGGGCCAGACAAGCAAGTGGCGGTGCAACAATTGCTGATATTTTGTCCCCGTCAACACTGTCGGCTCGTTCTAACCTCGAGCCTCTTCCAGCATCTGCTTGGCGTGTGCCAGGCTTGCCTCCGATTGATCGCCGCTCAGCATGCGGGCGATCTCTGCGATGCGGGCGTCCCCGGCCACCTCATCCAGATGCGTCTGGGGAACGTCGCCGGGCTCTTTACTTACCACGTAGTGCTTATCGGCCATGACGGCGACCTGCGCCAGGTGGGTTACGACAATCACCTGATGCGTAGCGGCGAGATCTGCCAGCACGCTCGCGAGGGCACGTGCGGTAGAGCCGCCGACACCTGCATCGACCTCGTCGAACACCAGCGTATCCACGCCGTCCGCGTTACCGAGAACGACCTTGCTCGCCAGCATGACGCGGCTCAGCTCGCCGCCCGACGCAATGCGGCGCAGGGGGCGCGGCGTCAATCCGGCACCACTGCGATACAAAAGCTCATAGCTCGAAGGCCCCGCCAGCGTCCATTCGGCACGCGGAAGATCGCGCGACTCCCAAACGAGCTCGGCGTCGCCCATCTCCAGGCGCGCCATCTGACGGCCAACCTCGTGGCAAAAGCGAGGGGCTGCGGTATTCCGCACGCGCTTAAGCGCCTTAGCAGCAGCAAAAAGATCGCGTTCAGCGCACCCGAGTGCCTCGCGAGCCTTCTTGATCTGCTCATCACCATCATCGACTAGAGACAGCAGCTCTCGTGAGCGGTCGCGCATGGCAAAGACATCGTCCATGGTGGGACCCCACTGACGCAGCAGGCCCTTGAGGTCGGAATACCGCTCGCGCATACGAGCCAGCTCGCGCGGATCGAAGGCGACCCCATCGCGATAGGTGCGCAGCTCGTTGGCACAATCCTCAAGCGAGATACAGGCATCCGAAAGCGCATCGGCAATGTCACCGAGCTTGCGGTCAACGGTCGTCATGCGTGAAAGCTCGGCCACGGCACCATTCACGGCATCGAGCGCTCCCCCCTCGGCAGCAAGCGATGCATGGGCCTCGTTGGCCGTCGCCACCAAGACCTCAGCGTGCTCCGAGCGCGGCAGCAGCTCCTCGAGTTCCTCGTACTCGCCTGGCTTGGGGTCGACCTCGGCGATACGCTCGAGGGCAAAACGCGCTTCCTCGACGCGACTCCCCTGCGCACGTGAGGCTTCCTCCACACGGCGAAGCTCCTTGGCGGCAGCACGCGAAGCCTTAAAGCAGGCACGATACTTCTCGAGCGCCTCAAGCGCCGCGCGCCCAGCCCAAGCATCGACCATGGCAACATGGTGCGCCGGGTCGAGCAGGCGCTGATGTTCATGCTGGCCGCAAAGATCCATCATCACGCCAACGCGCTCCGAAAGCTCGCGCACGCTGGCGATACGGCCGTCAATTTTTACGCGGCTGCGGCCCTCGGCAGAAAGGCTGCGCTGCACGGTGAAGCCCTCCGTGTCGTGCGGACCGTCAAACAGACGCGCCTCGACGCTGGCAAGCGCCTCGCCCTCGCGAACCGTCGACGAATCGGCGCGCTCGCCCAAAATGAGCTTGAGTGCCGAGAGCAGTGCGGTCTTACCAGCACCGGTCTCGCCGGTCAGAACCGTTAGACCCGCACTCGGAACCAACGTCGCCTCGCGAATGAGTGCAATGTTGGAAACCTGCAGCTCATCGATCATGACGCACTCCATAGAACACGCGACTCACCGAGTTATAGAAGCTCTCGGGACCGTAATCCAGCAGCAGCACATCGCCGGGACCGCGACGCACAGCCACGCTCTCGACCGTGCCGTCGCAGGTAATAAACTGTCCGTCGATAGCGATGGCAGGCACACTCGGGCGGTCGTCGGACATAAAGATCTCAACGACATCGCTTGGCGATGTCAAGAAAGCGCGAGCCTGAATGGTGTGCGGCGCGATGGGCACGCAAACCATGCCCGTATAATCGGGGCTCACGATAGGGCCGCCGGCGCTCAGCGCATAGCCGGTAGAGCCAGTCGCCGTCGACACGACGACACCGTCACCGCGCAGGCGATCGATATGATGGCCGGACACCGTAATGTCAAACTCAACCATATCGGAAAGGGGGCCGCGCGTAAGTGCCATGTCGTTGAGGGCAAACGTGCGCACGACATCCTTCGTGCCGTCTTCGCGCACCGAAACGATATCGGCGGCGATGGTGGCGCGGCGGCTCACGTGGAGCTCGCCGGACAGAGCATCGCTCACAACCTTTAAAATGTCGCGCTCCTCGGGGCTCGCTGCCGTCAAAAAGCCCAGATGACCATAGGAAAGACCCAAAATGGGAATCTCGCGGTAGTTGAGGATACGAGCCGCGCGCAGCAGCGTTCCGTCGCCGCCGAGCGTAATGACCAGGTCGGCATCGTCAACATCGGGCGCGCTTTGGATCTTGGAGCGCTGATCGGCAGCCCATGCGACCTCGTAGCCCTGGCGCGAAAGCCAAAGCTCGAGCATCAGGCCGCTCTCGACCGCCTCTTGCTTGTAGTAATTGGGAACCAGAAAGACCTTCATAGCGTTGCAGCTTTCTCGCTCAAAACCGATACCTGGGATTGCAGCTCATCGTCGGCGCGCTCCCCGGGGACAAACCTTGTGCCGTACAGGAAAAACTCAACGTTGCCCTTAGCGCCATGGATGGGCGACACGCACACGTCAAGCGGGAACAGGCCCTTGGCGGCAAAAAGCTCAATCGCCGCCACGAGCGTATCGCGGCGGACGGCGAGGTCGGTCACGATACCGCCCTCGCCCACCAGCGCAGCCGGCGCCTCAAACTGGGGCTTTACGAGCGTGCAGAACGAACCCGAAGGATTCAGACACGCCAGCACGGCGTCGATGATATTCGCGATGCCGGTAAACGAGACATCACAAACAGCCAGGTCGATGGCGCCGGCATAGCCAAGCTCAGGCAACTGCGTCACGTTGGTGCGCTCATGCAGCGTCACGCGATCGTCCTGACGCAACGACCAATCGAACTGTGCGCGACCCACGTCCACCGAGACAACGGTCGCAGCTCCGCGCTTGAGCAGGCAATCGGTAAAGCCGCCGGTAGAGCAGCCTACGTCCAGGCAGGCAAGGCCCGTGGGGTCGATACAAAACGCATCGAGCGCACCCTCAAGCTTAAGGCCGCCGCGCCCAACGTACGGAATGCGCCCCTTAACGTGCAGCGGCAGGCCCGGCGTCACCTTGAGCCCCGGAGAGGCCAAACGCTCACCGCCGCTCGAAACCAAGCCGGCCATAAGAGTGCGAAGGGCATCCGCGCGATCGGCGCAGATGCCCTGTGAAATCAGTTCGTCATCAAGACGCACGCGTTTCATGAATGCCATCAACCATTCGTATCCGGAGATGCGGCCTAGCTATCCTGGGATTCGTTTGCCGCATCCTCATCGTATTCCTGCTCGAGCTTATCGGCCTCACGAGGCGTTAACTCAAACTTATCGACCATATCGACCGCACGGGAGCCCAGCTCGATCGCCTCGTCAAACAGATCGAGCGAACGCTCCAGGGACGTATCCTTGGAGCGAACGGTCGCGATAATCTGGTCCAAGCGGTTCGAGATCTCGTCGAAGTTGCGGACGGAACCCTCTGGCATGGCTACTCCTTGACGGTACCGGTCTCGGCCTCGGCGACCTCGGCATCCTCGTCGAGAACGCCGGCCGCAGCCTGAGCGGCGGCAACCTTGGCGGCAGCCTCGGCGGCCTGGGCCTCCTCGCGGGCACGGTCCTCGGCCAGTAGCTCCTGATAGAGGTCCTCGCCCGGCAGCTCCTCGCTACGAGCGATCTTGCCCAGCACGCCGTTGACAAACGACGCGGACTGGTCGGTGCCATAGGCCTTGGCAAGCTCGACAGCCTCGTTGATCACGATGGCATCCGAGACCTCCTCGTCGGTGAGGAAGCGCATCTCATAGACGGCGATGCGCAGCAGATTGCGATCGGCACCGGGCATGCGCATAAGATCCCAGTTCTTGGCGACGGAGCGCAGGGCGCAGTCGATGCGGTCGATGTGCTCGTAGGCACCGCGGCACAGCTCCAGCGCGTAGGGGTCGAGGGGACCCTTCGAGATCAGGAAATCGCCCTCGAGGACGCGCTCGAGCGGGCTGTCCGTGGCCTCGGCCTGGAACAGCAGCTGCAGCGCCTGACTGCGGGCAAGCGTACGCCCGCGATAAACCTTAAGGCTCAAAGGTTACTCCTTGGGGAAAACGAGGCCGTCGATGCAAACGTCAACGCGCTCGACCTCAACGCCCACCTGGGCATCGATGGCAGCGACCACGGCAGCGCGAACGGCCTCGGCGAGTTTCTTGAACGGATAGCCAAAGAACACCACAACGCGCACGGTGAGTGCGAGCTTGTCGCCGACGACCTCGGTCTCGACCGCCGGCTCGGAAGCCGGGGCCTTGGACGAGAGCATCATGGAGACAAGGTTGGTGGCAAGGTCCTTGACGCCAACGGAGGCGATGCCCTCGACATCGGACACGGCGCGCGAGACGATGGCGGTCAGAACATCGGGCGAAATGCCGATGCCGTCAATCTTGATTTCCTGGGGCATGAGTCCTCCTAGAAGAGTTGGTTGCTAGACGCGGGAGACGAACTTGCCGTCGCGGGTGTCAACCTTGATGACCTCGCCCTCGTTGAGGTACATGGGGACCTGGATGACAGCGCCGGTGTCGATCGTGGCCGGCTTGGTGGAACCCTGGACGGTGTCGCCCTTAAAGCCCGGGTCGGTCTGGACGATGGTGGTCTCGATGAACATCGGCGGGGTCACGCCCATGAGCTCGTCGTCGGCGAAGAGCAGCTGGCAGATGTCGTTCTCACGCAGCCACTTGGAGTTCTCGCCCACCATGTCCTCGGGAACGGGAACCTGCTCATAGGACTCGTTGTCCATGAAGATGTAGTCGGTGCCGTCGTTGTAGAGGTACTGGAACTCACGGGTGGTGAGCATGACGCTCTCGAACTTGGTGCCGGCGTTGCAGGTGTTCTCGACGACGCGGCCGCTCTTGATGTCGCGGGTCTTGTAGCGCACAAACGCGCCGCCCTTGCCCGGCTTGACATGCTGGAACTCGACGATGGTGTAGACCTTGTCCTTAATGCGGAGACCGAGGCCGTTCTTGAAGTCGGCGGTAGAAATGGTAGGCATAGCGACCTTTCTTGTTATGGGCAGAACGCACAAGCGTCCAAATTACATACGAGCGAAATTATACACTTGCAGACGGCGCCTGCAGCGAGCGCATAAAAAGAGAACGCGGGGCGTCCGAATTGCTCCGGAGGCCCCGCCCCAAACTATCTACCGAAGTAGACTAGCAATCGATGACGTGAAGGTCATGCGGCGTCTTGGTGAAGGGCTCGTAGCCGTTCTCGGTGACCACGCCGTAGTCCTCCAGGCGCACACCGCCCACGCCGGGCAGGTAGACGCCGGGCTCCATGGTGATAACCGAGCCGACCTCGATGATATTCTTGCTGCGGTTGAAGTTGGGCAGCTCGTGGATGTCAATGCCCACGCCGTGGCCCAGACCATGGTTGTAGTAATCGCCATAGCCGGCATCGCCGATGATCTTCTTGGAAAGCTTGAAAATGTCGTTGCCCTCGACGCCCGGATGGATGGCGGCGACGCACTCCTCGTGGGTGCGGCGTACGAGCGCGTACAGGTCGAGCTGCTCCTGCGTGGGCTCGCCCATCACGACGGTGCGCGTCATGTCGGAACGATAGTCGCAGTAGCCCGCGCCGTAATCCATGAGGACGAAGTCGCCCTTCTCGATCACGCGGTCGCTCGGGACGGCATGCGGGTTGGCGGTATTGGGGCCGCTCGCCACGATAGAACCGAAGGCCAAGCTGTCGGCGCCGTTGGCGAACATAAAGTTCTCGAGCTCGTTGCGAACCTGCTTCTCGGTCATACCGGGCTTAATAAAGCCGAGCATATGCTGGAAGGCGGTGTCGGTAATCGACTGCGCATGACGCATGAGCTCGATCTCCTCGGCGTCCTTGATAGCGCGCATCTTGCGAATGTCGTCATGCATCAGCGGCAGCATGCAAGCGACGGAACGATCCTCCAGGCCACGCTGAATACCCTGGTAGAAGTTGATCTGCATGTCGTCCTCGACAGCGCAGACGCGGCACTTGTTGGCCGCGATCTTGCCGGCGACCCAACCGGGGATGGTGCCCTCGTCCATGTCGTAGACCCAGGGGCTGCCGGCAGGCGTGTTCTCCTCAAAGCTGTTGAGGTAGCGCGAGTCGGTATGGAACAGGCACTGGTCAGCCGTAATAAACGCCGCGTGCGGGAACTCGAAGGTGTAGTCGAAGACGCCCTTCACGCCCGTAAGCCAACGAAGGTTGGCCTCGTCGCGCACGACGATGGCGTCGTAGCCACGTTCGACCATCAGGGCACGGACACGCTCGATACGACCGGCAGGACCGGCAGCAAACTCAGACATGCAGATTCCTTTCTTGATGTCCTCAATAAAAGCGGGACGGGTCTCGATCGGAAGACGAAATCGCGCGCGATTCGCAACCGGTTGGAAACCCGCCCCTCAACATGATACGAAAGACGATGGATGTCAATAAATCTTAGAGAAGTTCTTTACGAGAAGCCAAATAGGCGTGAGCATGGCGCTCAAGAACCTCGTCCTCAACGCTCGTTAGACGAATGGCGCCAAGTGCCGCGGGCAGCGGCAGCATCGTGCGATTGGAGCGCGCAAACTGCTGCCTGCGGAACTCCTCGATATATGCGGCAGGCTCCAGATCGAAGGCAAGCTCCTCGATACCAAAGTCCTCCAAGCAGTCATCGACCTCAAAGACGTAATCGATATCGAAGTCGCAGGCATCATGTGCTAGGCGCGCCTCAAAGCGCATACCCTCGGACAACAGCTGGTAGGCAGGGACCTGCGAAGCGGCATCGCCCAAGCAGGCGCGCAGGGTACGCTCCCCCGTCTTGCCAAAATCGAGCGCATGGCGGGCGCTCGGGTTCGTGGCCATCAGTACGTCCTTACGGGCAGTCTGAGACCACTGAACGGCATTGACGAGCGCGACCTCCTCGCCCGCGAGAATCTCGGGAATGGTCTCGGTAAACTGATTCCAGCGGGACTTGCTGCTCGAAAGCATGGTGCCAACAAGTACCGCATAACCGAGCTTGAGGTCCTCGGGGTCCGCCGCGCGTACAAGGTCGAGGTCACACACGACCAAGCCCGGCTCGGGACGGAACGCGATAGCGGGAAGCGCATTCGCCGACGATGCGACAAGCGGCTTCATGGTCGTCGCGACCGTGAGCATGGCGTCGAACGTCGTCGGCAGCAAGGCGCACTCGGTGCGACCGCACCACTGATTGGCGCACCAGCAAACAACCGAGCAGGTCGCCGTGTCGCCGACAGCGACAACGAGATCATCGCAGGTAATGCCGTTAGCCGACAGCGCGCCAAAGACGGTATCGGCATCGACCAGCGTAGCACCGGCAGGCGAAACCTCGAGGACGAGCGGCGACACGGCAAAACCGGCGTCAACAAGTGCATGCTCGACAACCTCGCCAAAACGCTCGGATGTGGCGTCGTTCCAAACCACCATCGCACGCTTAGGCTTGCCCACAGCCGAGGCAAACATGCGCGACAGCTCCTCGAACGCCCCCAATCCGACGCGGACATCGACACTGCGGTTTTGGAAATTGATAAGTTGACGGCGAATCATAGCAGTCCACGCTCCAAAAGCATCTCGGCACAAAGGTAGGAAACGTCCTCGAAGGACTTGTTGCGAATATCAAGGGTAATATCGGCCGCCTGACGATACAGCGGACGGCGATGCTCAAACAAGCGCGCAGCGTGCTCGGGCGAGCGGAAATCGGGCCGGGTATCGGAGCGACGAATCTGGCGCAACGAGTCCTCAAAGTCGCCTTCGAGGTACACGCATATACCCATCTCATGCATCAGCTCAATGTTCACCGGCGTCTCGACGATGCCACCCCCGCACGACACCAGCAGGCTGCGCTCGCTTTGAAGCGAACGGAGTGCCGAGGTCTCAAGCTCGCGAAAACGATCCTCGCCCTCGGTCTCAAATATCTCGGTCACCGACTTGCCACATCGACGCACAACCAAACGATCGGTATCGATAAAACGCCGCTTGAACATAGTGCCGACGTTGCGCGCGAGCGTCGATTTGCCCGCGCCCAAAAAGCCGATAAAGAAGATATGGTCGCAGCCGTGTTTGATGTGCTGAGACATGGCGAAACCTATTCCTCGCAGGGAAGGTCGCGCAGGGCCCGGCGCTCAAAGATACGGAAGATCTGCGTGTACCACAGGTCCTGGGTTGCCTGCGGCTTGACCAGAATAGTGTCAACGCCGGCAAAGTTACCGCTCCACACGTCCGTGTACAGCTGATCGCCGATCAGCACCGCCTCGTCTGCCGTGGCGCCAAGGCGCTTAAGACCCGCCTTCAAGGCAAACGGGGCGGGCTTCATGGCGTGGCTAATGGCCTCGAGTCCCAGCTCGCGTGCAGAGCTCATGACCTGGTCGCGATGCCAGTTGTTGGACACCATGCACAGCTTAAAGCCTTTGGCGCGGGCGGCGTCAAGCCAAGCGGAAACCGCGGCGGGAACCTGCTCGGTGTCGCGCGGCACCAGGGTGTTATCGCGATCGAGCAGAATGGCGCGTTTGCCGTCGGCCCACAGGGTATCAAGGTCGATGCGATCGACCGAGGCAACGTATCGTTTGGGGCTAAAAATCCTCATGCTAATTCCAAGACTGTTGATGCTCTTCGTAGGTTTGCGAGAAGTACTCCTCGTCCTGTGTAATGTAGAAATACAGGTCATCGGAGTCGGTCGGCTCAAGGGTGGCCTTGAGCGCCTCGAGCGACGGAGAGCAGATGGGCGTGGGCGGCAGGCCCTCGTGCTTATAGGTGTTATACGGGCTATCGCTCTGCAGGTCGTCGGCGGTAACCTCTCCGCCGGTGACATACATCATGGTCGCATCGCTATTGAGGTAACGCAGGCCATCGAGCTTGCCCGCCAGACGGTTATAGAAAACCGATGCCACATGCGCGCGCTGATCGGCGTTGAGGCCCTCGCGCTCGACGATCGAGGCAAGGTTAACGATGTCGTAATCGGACATCTCCACGCCATAGCGCTCCTTGATCTTGGCCTCGCAGCTCGCAAAGTCAAGCGACTTGTACTCGGTGTTGAACTGGTCAAGCATGGCGCGAATCACATCATCGGCAGAAGGGTCCTTACCCAACGAATAGGTCTTGGGGAATAGGAAGCCCTCGAGTGAATCGTTTGCAGCGTCTTTAAGGAAAGCGTAATCATTCACATAATTGCTCGCCTTGGCCTGGTTAAGGAAATCTTCCTTAGAAATGCTGTCGTATGCCGCGGCCACACGATCGGCGACCTGGTCGACCGTCAGGCCCTCAGGGATAGTCAGTGCATCGGAGCCCGCATTGGGGCCTTCCATGAGCTGCTGAACAACCTTGGTCGCGTCCATGAGCGTGGTAAACGAGTAGGTGCCAGGCTTAAGCGACATATCGGCATTGAGCTTTTTGACCGCCGCGTAATAATCCTTGGGGTCTTCGACGATATGGTTCTCGGAGAGAATCGAAGCGATGGCATCACCCGAGGCGCCATCGGGAATCGTAATAGTAACTTGCTGGCCAGCAGCGACTTTCGCATCCTCGCCGGCAAAGAAGCCCTTGACGGCCGGCACAACAAAGAAAACGATCGCGACAAGCGCAAGCACGGCGATGACGCCACCGATAATCATAGGCACCGGAGAGCTTTTCTTTTGGACGCCACGGCGGGCATGCGTGTTATAGCTCGAGCGCGTGGCCGGAGCAACGCCGTGCGAGCCATGAGCATGATGTGCGTGGGGGCGTGATTGCCGGGCCTGCCCCTGCGTGCGCTGGGCAGGAGCCTGCTGCTTAAAACGAGCGCCGCCAGCGGGCTGCGCGGGACGAGCTGCGGGCTGTTGAGCGGCACGCTGAGCAGGTTGAGCCGAACGCTGCGTCGGCTGCGCCGGGCGCTGGCCAGGCTGAGCAGGGCGCGGCGCAGGCTGCCGTGTACGATTCTGCTGGCGCGGATCGGAAGCGCTAGGCATGCGAAACCTCCTCGTTTTTACGATCGAGCCATGTCTGCAAGAACAGGCTGGCGGCGATCATGTCAATCTTGCCCCTCATCTGCTTTTCGTTGAGTCCCTGCTCTCGCAGGATTCGCTTGGCCTCCTGCGAGGACAGACGCTCGTCCTCAAACTCCAGCGGAAGTTCGAGCTCGTCGGCAATCTTTTGGGCCACTGCGGCGACGCGCTCGGCCTGGGGGCCGGGCTCACCTGCCATGGTCAAGGGACGTCCACTTACCAGGATATCGGGCTCATAGTCCTCGACCAGGTAGCGAAACGTCTTTGCCATACCAGTGACCTCGGCAGCCGGAAGCACCTTGACAGGCATCGCCATCTTGCCATCACGGCTCGAGACGGCAATGCCAATCCTGGTCTCCCCTATGTCCAGTGCGAGCGCGACCACAGCGACTACTTAGGTTCTTAGGCGCCGAGCGCGGTCTTGGCGGCCGCGAGGGCATCGGCGATACCGGCAGCATTCTTGCCACCGGCCTGGGCCATGTTGGGACGACCGCCACCGCGACCATCGACCAGGCCCGCGATCTGCTTGATCACGTTGCCGGCGTGGAAACCGGCCTTCACGGCGTCATCGGAGCCGGCGGCGAGCAGGGCCGGGGTGCCCTTCTCGGTAACGCTGGCAACGACGCAGGCGACGGGGCCGGCAACCTTCTGGTGCACGGTATCCCACACATTGCGCAGGTCAGCAGCCTCAAGACCCTGAAGCTCAGCGACGACGAGCTTGTAGCCGTTCAGCTCGACAGCGCCCTCGATGGCGCCAGAGATAGCGTCGGAGGAGCCACCGGTGAGTGCCTTCTTGAGCTTGTTGGACGTCTCGCGCAGCTCGGCCTGCAGGTTCTCCACGCGGGCGGGAACCTCGTCAACACGGCACTTGAGCGCAGCGGCAGCGGCGTCAACGAGCGCCAGGCGGTCGGCCATGTAGTCGAGAGCGCCCTTGGAGGTCACGGCCTCGATACGGCGGACGTTGGAGCCCGTAGAGGACTCGGAAATGATCTTGAACAGGCCGATCTCGGCAGTATTGGCGGCATGCGTACCGCCGCAGAGCTCACGGGAGAACGGCTGATCCTCGGCGCCCACGGAGACGACGCGGACGACGTCGCCGTACTTCTCGCCAAAGAGGGCGACAGCACCGGCGGCCTTGGCCTCGTCGATGCCCATGACGCGGGTCACGACCGGTTTGGAAGCGAAGATCTGCTGGTTGACCAGGTCCTCGACAGCCTTGAGCTGCTCGGAGGACAGGGCCTCGAAGTGCGTGAAGTCAAAGCGCAGGTGCTCGGGCGTCACCAACGAGCCAGCCTGGGAGACATGCTCGCCCAGGACCTGCTTAAGCGCGGCGTCGAGCAGGTGCGTGGCAGTGTGGTTGCGGCGCAGGAAGCCACGGCGCTCGGCGTCGAGCGCGGCTGTCACGGTAGCACCGACGGTCAGTGTGCCCTCGGCAACGTGCGCGACGTGAGCATACAGGCCATTGTGGTTCTTGGTGTCGGCAACAGTCAGCGCAACGCCCTCGGCGGAAAGCTCACCGGCATCGCCCTGCTGGCCACCCATCTCGGCATAGAACGGGGTGCGGTCGAGCACGACCTCGACGTCCTCGCCGGCAGCGGCGGACTCGACGGACTCGCCGTTGCGCACGATGGCGAAAACCTTGGCGCCCTCGATGACGTCGTTGTCATAGCCGTCGAACTCGGTCGCGGCAACCTTGTCGGAAAGCTCGACCCACACGTCGTTGAAGCTGCCCCAAGCATCGCCCTTGGCGTTGGCGCGAGCGCGGGCCTTCTGGTCCTCCATGCAAGCGGTGAAGCCGTCCATATCGACGTTGTGACCGGCGGTGCCGGCGATCTCGACGGTCAGGTCGATGGGGAAACCAAAGGTGTCGTGCAGCTTAAAGGCAACGTCGCCCGGAAGGACAGTACCCTCGGCAAGCGCGGCCAGGGCCTCGTCCAGGTAGACGCGGCCGTTGTCGAGCGTCGTGGAGAAACGCTCCTCCTCGGAAGCGACGATACCCTTAACGAGCGCGACGTTCTTGAGCAGCTCGGGATAGGCCTCGCCCATCTGGGCGTTGACCTCGTCAATGAACTTGGTCAGGAAGGCGCCCTCGATGCCCAGCAGGCGACCGTGGAACACGGCGCGGCGGAGCAGGCGGCGAAGGACGTACTCGCGACCCTCGTTACCGGGGAGAATGCCGTCCGAGATCATAAAGTCGACGGCACGAGAGTGATCTGCGATGATGCGCAGGGAGCGGCTAGCACCGGAGTAATCGTCGGCGTCATAGGTCTTGCCGCTGATTTTCTCGCCCAGCTTGATGAGGTGCTGCATCAGATCGCCGTCGTAGTTAGCGGTCTTGTGCTGCATGATGGCGGCCATGCGCTCCAGACCCATGCCCGTATCGAGGTTGCGGTGCGGCAGCTCCGGCATGGAGCCGTCCTCCTGGCGGTCGTACTGGGTAAAGACGAGGTTCCAGAACTCAAGGAAGCGGTCGCAGTCGCAGCCGGGCTTGCAGTCGGGGCTGCCGCAGCCGACCTCCTCGCCCATGTCAAAGTAGATCTCGGAGCACGGACCGCAGGGGCCGGTGGGGCCAGCGGCCCAGAAGTTGTCGTCCTCGCCCAGGCGGGAGATGTGATCCTCGGCAACGCCCAGGGAGCGCCACACGTCATGGGTCTCGTCGTCCTCGGTAAAGACGGTGAAGTACAGGCGATCGAGCGGCAGCTTGAACTCCTTGGTAATGAGCTCAAAGGCCCAAGCGCAGGCCTGCTGCTTGGAGACGCCACCAAAGGAGAAGTCGCCGAGCATCTCAAAGAAGGACAGGTGACGGCCGTCCTCGCCGATGCAATCGATGTCGTTGGTGCGGACGCACTTCTGGCAGGAGATTGCGCCGATCTCCTTCATGGTCTTCTTGCCCTGGTAATACTCCTTAAACTGGTTCATGCCGGCGTTGGCAAGCAGCAGCGAAGGATCGTCGGGGACGAGGGACGAAGAAGGATAGAGCTTAAGACCGCGCTCCTCAAAGAAGTTGAGGAACTTAGAGCGAATCTCGGCCGTAGTCATTGACGGGTAGTCAGCACTCATAGAGGGAATCTCCTCGGTTTCACATCGAAACAGTTCAAACGTAACGATATTACCATCCCACCGCGCCTGTGCAAAAAAGAGGGCCGCCAAACAGCGACCCTCCAGCGAAAGTGCACGTTATTTAGTACTGTGCGATCCTTTGAAAAAGGGCTGCTGTAGAATTACATATAAGAGTCACCCGGAAGGAGCGATCAATGAAAAGCAAACGATTTTTCCTCAATGCACTTCTGTTAGCGGCACTTTTAACGCTTTTGGCTTTCACCTGCTGGTACGCAAACCAACCAGCATTTGGCTACGTGTTGTATGCAGTAATGTCCGGCGATAAGGCTTATTACACTCTACGCGCAATTGACATTCTCTTTTTCTATGTTGCCGGCCCCTTATCAATCGCTTTGCTCGCGTTTCTTGTCATTTTCAACTTCAAGAAACGTTAATAGGACCTATTTAGAATCCGAGTCGTCCATGGAGCCGTCGATGCCGGTTTTGGTATCGTCGTCAGTGTTGGAGTCATCGTCCTTGGCAAAGGGGTTCTTGAAGAAGCCCGTGGCATCGGGCTGCAGACCAGAGAGCTTAATCCAGGGATTATCGAGTTCGGGCTTGGGCATGGCCTTGGCCTCGGGCGCGGTCTCGTTGCCGATGAGCTCGGACTCATAGATGAACGTATCGTCTCCAAGCGCGTCGTAGGCGGCGACCGGGTTGCCCTCGGTATCGCGATACGGCGTGCCCTTAAACACGGCGCCATCGTATGCCACGAGCTGACGCCCGGTCTCGTTCTCAAAGTAGTAGACGAAGACGCCCTTGAGGGCCGCGCACAGCGGAATGGCGATAACCATGCCGATGGGACCCATGAGTGCCGAACCGATAACGAGAGCCGTCAGGCTCATAACGGGATGCACCTGCACCGAGCTCTGCATGACCTTAGGCGAAATGACATTATCGGTGACGTTTTGAGCCACCATGGTCACGACAAGCGTCCATAACGCCAGCATAGGGCTGAACATAAAACCGAGCACCGTGGCGATCGCCGCGCTCACCCAGGGACCGACAACCGGAACCAAATGCATGATGCCGGTAAAGATGGCCATGAGCGCTGCGTATGGATGGCCAATGAGCGTAAAGCCGATAAAAGCCAAAAAGCCACCGCAGATGGACGTCACGACCATGCCGCGCATATAGCCGCCGACCGAGCGTGAAAGGATGGCAACCATAAAGCGGTACGAGGTCTCTTTTTCCTGTCCGATGATGGTGCAGACCTCGTGGTGCATGCGGGGATAATCGCAGGCAAGCCAGTAGGCAAGCACCAGACCCAGGAAGATGACGAACAGCTGCGAGGCCGTGTTGGTAATGAGCGGAAACACGCCGCGGCCGAGCTCCGCAGCGATTTGCGAGACGTACTTGGACGCTACGGTAACCAGCGAAGAAAGATTGTCGTCCAGATACTCCTTGAGCGGCGTGTTGTTGAGCGTCTTAGCGTGCGAGAGCATCTCGTTGAGATCGCCACCCGCAACACGAAGCTGCTCGGGCAGGCGGCTCAGGACTTCCATGATTTGACCGAGCAAAATAGGCGAGAGGATGCAGACGACGCCGACGAGCACGGCAACAACCACAATGAGCGCGATAAGCGAACCGATGCCGCGATTCACGCCGTGATGCTCGAGCCAGTTGGTGATCGGCGACATGACAAAAGCGATGATGGAACCGACTGCCAAAAACTCGATGACCGGTGCCAGGATGCCCATAAGGTTAAAGATGACGGCAGCGATGACAATGCAGCCGACGACGCCCCAAATGCGCAGCGTCAGAATACGGGTATCGCGAAGCGTGCGGTCGATTTGTTGGGGGTGCTCACTCATGAACGAACCATCACTCCGTCGGGGTCGATCTTATCTTGAATCTTCTTAAGCGTGCGGCGCAGCAGACGCGAAACCTGCACCTGCGAGATGCCCAGCTTCTTGGCAATCTCGATCTGGGTCATGCCCTTCACAAAACGCAGCTCGATAACCTCGCGCTCGCGCGGCGAGAAATCGCGGATGGCTTCCTCGATTACCAGACGGTCATCGGTAAAGTCGAGCTCGTTGTCATCGTCGGCGTAACGATCGAGAATCGAAGGCGCATCATCGGAATCGGACGCACCGGGGGCCTCGATGGGCACCGAGGTGTAGGCCGAGGACGATTCCATGGCTTCGAGCACCTCGTCGACGGTTACGCCAAGATAATCGGCGATTTCCTCAACCTTGGGCGAACGCTGAAGCTCGTTGGTGAGCTTGTCGGTGGCCTGGTTAACCTTGGCAGAGAGCTCCTGCAGACGACGCGGCACGCGCACACTCCAGCCCTTGTCGCGGAAGTGGCGCTTAATCTCGCCCAAGATGGTGGGCGTGGCAAACGTCGTGAACTCGAGTCCGCGCTCGGGATCAAAGCGATCGATAGCCTTGAGCAAGCCCAAGTACCCGACCTGCAAAAGGTCATCGAGCGGCTCGCCGCGGTTCTTGAATTTGTTGGCAAGAAACCTTACCAGGTTCATATGGGACATGACGAGCTGCTCGCGAGCATCCGGATCACCGGTCTCCTTATAACGACGAAACAGCTCGCGGGTTTTCTCCTTGTCCCAAGCGGTCTTGCCGCTCCGGGAGCGTTCGGTCATATTAGATATCCGCCTTGAGGTCGAGGGAAAGCGTTAGGGGCGCTGTAGTCTTTTCGTAGGAGTCGCACACACTCGCCAAAATGAGCTCGGCATACACGGCAGCCTGGTCATCCTCATCGACAGTCGCCTGGTCGCCAAAGGTAAAGATCATGCCCACATGCGATTCGTCGACATCGAATTTGATCGAGATATCGTCGGAATCAACAGCCGTGCAGCCAAAGATGAAGGCTTCTTCGGCAGCCATACGAATGTCCTCGATGCGATCGACGGACATAGAGCACAGGGCGCCGACGTTGGCGGCCGTCATGCGCACCAAGCGCGCGAGACGCGGATCACCGGCAACGCTCAGCGTAATGGGGCAGGTTGCTTCGCTACTCATCGCAGGACTCCTCGGAGGTCTCGGCAGGCGTATAGGTGTAATACTGAGCAGGCTTAGCAGCGGGCTTCTGAACATCATCGTCGTCAGCAGCGGCATCGTCGTCGCCAATCAGAACGCGCTCAGTGGGCTGCTCGGCCTCGGCAGCGGCAGCGGCGAGCTTGCGATCGGCGTCGGCTGCAGGAGCCTTCACCTTATTGAAGAGCTTCTGCACGGCGCCAGCAGCAGAATCAGTCACGCTTGATACGGCATTGCTGGCCTCGGCCACGCTGCCCGTGACCTCGGAGATGTCGCGAACTACCGCCTCAACCTCAACGAGGTTGGACGTCAGGGCGTCAATGGCAGTCTTGCTCGACTTGAGGAGCGGCTCCATCTGGGCAAGTGCCGGCGTAAGCTCGTCAACGGCGCCATCAAGCTTTGCCACCACGGGCTGCGCCTCGGCAATCGTATTGTTGAGGTCGGTTACCGTCTTGTCGAGCGAGTCGACAACGGTGCGGGTTTTGCGCAGGGTGAGCGCAAGCTCAACGATAGCCCACACGCCGGCAACGGCAAGCAGCAGCAAGGCGATTTGAATGGGACTCATACAAGCCTCCCAAAGGAATCGAAATACAAACGCTTTCCATGGTACCCCAAAGGGGACCGAACATGCCAAGAGCAGCAACGTGGGACAAAATTATCAGCAGCTACTTCGGTGCATTCCCGCTGCGGTCGCGTTCGCTTTGCTCTACGCGCCATTCTTCCCAACCGCGGCCGGCAGACTGCCAAAATGCACCGCGTTCTAAGCCTTCGGGCAAATAGCGCTGGTCGACCCAGCCTTCGGGATAATCGTGCGGATACTTATACACACCGTATTCATCGCTGCCCGGGCGATGGCGATCGCGTAGATAACTCGGCACCTCGCGAAGCCCACTAGAGTGGATATCGGCCAGCGCCGCATCGATCGAAGCCTCGCACGCGTTGGATTTAGGCGCCAAGCACACATAGAGTGCAGCCTGAGCCAGGTTAATGCGGCACTCGGGATAGCCAATGACCTCGGCAGACTTAAACGCGGCATGTGCCACCAAAAGTGCCTGCGGATCGGCATTGCCAACATCCTCAGAAGCCTGAATCATAATGCGACGGGCGATAAACTTAGGATCCTCCCCCGCGTCAATCATGCGCGCGAGCCAATAGATCGTGGCATCGGGGTCGCTGCCGCGCATGGACTTGATGAACGCACTGATAATGTCATAGTGCATGTCGCCGTTTTTGTCATACGAAAAACCGCGGCGCGGGTTGGCAATCTTCACGTCATCGACGGTGATGGGATAACGCTCCCCCGCCGCCGGCGCTGGCGTTCCCTCCGTATCGGGACGCGTGACGGCAATCTCGCTCGCCAGCTCAAGTGTCGTCAGGGCCGAGCGTGCATCACCCGCAGCCAGCGTACAAATGGTCTTGACCGTATCCTCATCGGCCGAGAACTTACCGTTCAAACCCTGCGGCGCCTCGAGCGCACGTTCGATAAGCGTGGCGATATCCTCATCCTTCAGATGTTCAAGCTCCACCACGCGTCCGCGCGACAACAGTGCCGAATTGACCTCGAAGTACGGGTTCTCCGTCGTAGCGCCAATCATAATGACGGTACGGTTCTCAACTGCATGCAGCAGGGCATCCTGCTGCGACTTAGAGAAGCGGTGAATCTCATCGATGAATAGAATGGTGCGGCGGTCGTACGTATTCAGGCGCGTCTTGGCCTCGTCAATCACGCGGCGCAAGTCCTTTACGGTGCCCGTCACGGCGCTGACCTCGACAAACTCGCTCTTGGTATGGTTGGCGATAATGTGGGCCAGCGTCGTCTTACCCGTACCGGCCGGCCCGTACAGAATCACGCTCGAAAGCACGTCGTGCTCGATCGCGGCACGCAACCATGAGCCCTTACCGACGGCCTTTTGCTGGCCCACATACTCGTCGAGCGAATTGGGGCGCATGCGCACCGCAAGCGGCGCATTCTGAAAGGAACGCTCGCGCGTCGAAGCAGAAAAAAGGTCGTCCATAGCCATCCCGTGCATCAATCAAAAACGTTTTCCACAAACAGTATACCGAATAAATACGAACTACCGTTCGTTAATATAGGTACGATGCGGAAACTTTAGACCCGGGAACAGCTTGCTCGTCAGCTCGCAGAAATAACCGTCCGTCATGCTCGCGATGTAATCCACCACGGCTTGATCCTTGTCGTCCTGCCAGGCATAGGTACGATCGTAGTAGGAAAGCTGCTGCTCAATGCGCGAAATATGGTGCTTAAAGATATAAGAGGACTCGTCGCCACTGTTTAGATCCCGCAGGCAACGGTCGTAGAGCTTTTCGAACGCCTCACGCAGCTCCTCCTCGGAATCGCCTTCGATACCGCCCTTGCTATAGATCTTCTCGTAGTTCTCGCGCTTGGCTCGGCGAATTTCCTCAAACAGGTCCTCGCTCATCTCGATGCGCGGCTTACCATAGCTATGCTCAACGATATCGATGGAAGCGTGCGTGAGGATCCAGCTGTTATAGGCGCCGCCCCGACCATCGTCAAAAGCGTCGGGCGAAAGCAGACCCGCCGCGATCGCATCCTGACGGTCACGACCGACGTAGGCAAGAATATCCGAGATGCGAACGACGCAGCCCTCGAGCGTCATGGGACGCAGGTGCTCAATCGCGCTATAGCCCGTGGCGATACAGTCCTCAACCGTCTGATCGAACTGGTCAAAGGAGCCCATATCCGACAATTCAAACACGCGCTGCTCGTACTCGCCGTTATGGCATAGCACGCCGTCGAGCGTCTGGAGTGACACGTTGCGGCCGTACAGCGCGTCGAGCACGCGGACCGACTGCACGTTATGGAAAAAATAACGCCCCGTACACTCATGATAGATATCGTTGAGGAAGCGCTCGCCGGCATGGCCGAAAGGCGTGTGTCCCAAGTCGTGGCCCAGGCCAATCGCCTCGATCAGATCGCAATTGAGCCCCAGGGCGCGACCGATATCGCGCGCAATGCGGGAGACAAGCTGCACGTGCAAACCGCGGCGTGACAGATCGTCATTGCTACGGAAGCTAAAGACCTGCGTTTTGCCTGCATAACGGGTGTACGCCGGAAGATGAAGTATCTTTTCGGTATCGCGCATAAACGCCGGACGCATAAGCGTGCCTTTGTCGGCGGCGCGATCAATACGACGAATGACCTGATCGTCGTTGCAACGATACGGGTTAACATAGCCCGAAGCACGATCGGTGGCAATGCGCTCGAAAAGTTCGGGCGACAACGCCGAGGGAATACGGTCCATGCGCGCCTTAATGACGGCCGTTTCTTGATTAGTTGCCATGGCATGCTCCTTAAGAAGGATGCGCAATCGGTTACAAAGTGCAGCCCACAACCTCGATTATGGCAAAAATCGGCACCAAAAACGGGAGCAATGGCAGGGAGCGCGATTTCGTGATGAGGCAGGAGAGGGCCAGGGCCAGGAGCGCGCCGGCAAATGCCACGATGCCACCCATAGGGTCGAGCGTGCAAAGCGCGAAAAGTGCCTTAGCATCTCCCATGCCGATGCCCGGGGTTTGGCGAAGACGACGCCAGAGGGACTCAGTCAGCACGAGAGCAAGATACACGATGACAGCAAGACCTGCGTGGTCAAGCGCTGTGTTCAAACCGAGATCGAACCAAACACCCGCTAACGCCGCCACCGCACACGCGCCGGCAAGCGAATTCGGGAACCGCCGATCACGAGCATCGATAACGGCGCCAGCAATAGCAAACAACCAAAACGGGATATAGACCATCGAACGCCTCCTCGAGTTACATCGCATAAACAAAAACCACCACAAAGGTGCCTGTCCCCTTTGTGGTGGTTTTGGTGGTGATTATTTGGCGCCTTGCATGACCTCGTCAAGGGTGACGTTGACGGCGTGCTGCGTCGGAACCCAGTCGACCTTCAGGAACAGCGCAGCCACCGTGATGGGGATATAGCTGAACATAAAGATCGGGAAGGTAAACAGGTTGGTCACCAGGCGCCACTTTTGCGCGCAATGGATGTGCTTGTACTCGAAGATAGTCGTGAGCAGCGCCAGGATAAAGAAGGTCTGATACATCATGACGAAGGTCATGATGAGCGAAGCGGCACACGCCTGCATCTCGACCTCGGTAGCCAAAAAGCCATGCGAAAGACCACCGACGATTAGGAACGTGGCGTTGGCGAGCATCGAAATCAGCGATAACAGCATACCAGGGGCAATCGTCATAAACATGTCGTAGGCGGCAAAACGATGGTAGCGGAAGGTCGACTTGACCAAGTGTTTGCCATACGTAAAGAACACCTGGTAGAAGCCCTTAGTCCAGCGCATACGCTGCTTCCAGGAAGCCTTAAACGTCACGGGCTGTTCGTCAAAGAACTCCGCCGGTGCATAACCGATGCGGATGCCGTGAATGGCGCAGAACGTGGTGAACTGGATGTCCTCGGTCAGTGTATGGAACTGCCAGCCGTGCATGCCCTCGATAACACTGGCGGAGATGAGGTAGCCCGAACCCGAGACAGCGCAGGACGTCTTGCAGATATTACGCGCGTTGTTGAGGAAGCGGGCCTCACGCAGATACCAGGTGGCGTTGGCAGACGAAATCCACGAGCTGCCGAAGTTCTTGGAGTTTCGATAGCTCGTGACTACATGAAAGCCCTGGTCAAAGGCATCATTCATCTTGGAGACGTAATCGCGGGAGATAACGTTGTCGGCATCGAAGATAAAGTAGCCCTCAAACGTGTCGGGATACTCGTTGAGAATGCGATCGAAACCAAAGTCCATGACCCAGCTCTTACCCTTACGGGCCAGGTCGTTGCGCTCATATACAATGGCGCCCGCCTCACGCGCAAGCTGTGCCGTGTTGTCGGTGCAGGCGTCGGCGACCACAAAGACCTCGATAAGCTCGGACGGATAATCCTGATCCTTGATGGAGCGAACGAGGTTGGCGATTACGGCCTCCTCGTTATGCGCCGCGATAAAGAAGGCATAGCGGTGAAGTTTTTTGGCCTTGGGAGGCGCGACCTCGCCACGAAGAGCGCCAATGACAAAGAAGACCACCTGGTACAGAAAGCAGACCGTGAGCAGCGTGACGACAATCTGGTTGAAGATCACGATGGGTGTGTTGGTTTGTAAAAAGGCGAGCATGCAGGCTCCCAGCAACGCGTTACGTAAACAACCGTATATCATACCGCAGGCTTACCGAGTTCAAGAAACCACCTAATACTGGCTAGGCTTCGAGCAGACCGAGCTGCGGGACGATTTCGTCACCTGCGGCAGTGCGGCCGAGCGAACGCGGGGCCAGGTCATCCAGAACCGCGGCAAGGTCCCACGGCAGTTCGTCACGGCACTCAATGCGCTCCCCCGTCACGGGATGATCGAACGCCACGCGCCAAGAATGCAGGAACTGCCTGGTCAGGCCCTGATCGGCACGCGCATCGCACTTGCCGTAGAGTGGGTCGCCCACGCAGGCGTGGTTGATATGGCGCATGTGCACACGAATCTGATGCGTGCGTCCGGTAAACAGATGACACTCGACAAGCGTGTAGCCGTCGTCGAAGCGCGTGGAATCAAAGCGCTCGAGCACCTTGAAAGTCGTGATGGCCTGGCGCGCAAAGGGGTCATCGGAAACCGCCATCTTGACGCGGTCGCGCGTCGATCGGGCAATACCGGTGTTGATAGTGCCCTCGTCCATGGCGATGTGACCGTGAACGAGCGTGATATAGCGACGGTCGAGCGTGCGCGTGCGGATAAGATTTTGAAGCGCGCGCTGGGTGTCGTCGTCCTTTGCCGCGAGCATAAGGCCCGAGGTATCGCGATCCAGGCGATGCACGATGCCGGGGCGGTCCTCACCCTGCACGGTACCAAGATGATCGATGCCGCAGTGGTAGACCAAGGCGTTCGCCAGCGTACCGCTCTCGTGGCCATGGGCGGGATGGCACACCAGGCCGCGCTGCTTGGAGAGCACAATGAGGTAGTCGTCCTCGTAGCGGATATCGAGAGGAATGGCCTCGGGAATCACATCGGTGGGATCATGCTGCTCGGGCAGGTCGACCGAGATGCGGTCACCGGAGCGCACAGCATATTTTTTTGACAGGCAGGTCTCGCCGTTGACGGCAACGGCACCGCCCTCGATCAAGTGCGCGCAGGCAGAGCGCGTGGGACAGCCATCGTTGGCGCCCAAAAAGGCATCGAGACGCTGGCCAACGGAATCGTCGGCAACGAGAATATGGATGTCGGCCATTAGCGCTCGTTCCTTTCGCGAATCTTGCGGGCACGCTCCCCACGCTGATTGGCTTTGCGTTTGGCGCGGGCCTCGTCACGGGCGTTGAGTTCGGCAGTCGCATCGACCTCACGAGCGGCGGGGCTCAAGAACATGTAACCGATGAACGCCAGCACGACGCCGACCGTAATGCCAATATCGGCCACGTTAAAGACGGGAAAGTCGATAAACGTGGTGGCTATAAAATCGGTCACGAAGCCAAAGACAAGGCGATCGATCGCGTTGCCAATAGCACCGCCCGCAACCATAGCCATGCCCACAACCTCAAGACGAGCGAGCCGAGGCGCACGGAGCAAGTACAAGGCAATGGCGACAATGACCGCAAGCGCCAGCACGGCAAACGCTATGCCATGCCCCTCGCCCATGCTGAAGGCGGCTCCGATATTGCGGACAAACAGAAAATCGATCACGCTGGGAATAACGGTCATATGCAGGGCATCGCCCACGGCACGAACCGCAAGCTTGGTCAGCTGGTCAACGAGCAACACAACGAGCGCCACGCCACCAGCAACACCCAACCGCCAACGCAAAGGCGGCGTCATATCCGCACCACGACCCAAATCAATCCCCTACCCTCAAAACTCGAATTACGTTTAGTGCAAGTAATCATCTTATAGTGACATGCATGAAACATGCAGCATATTCATCAACGAAAGCCAAATAACCAGCGCAAAACAAAAGCGACATTCCGAAAACCGGAATGCCGCTTAATAGCTTTCGACAAAGAGCACAGGTCGAAAGAGAAGGCTCTAGTTCCAACAATGAAAACGCCGCATTACCGTCGCCAACAGCGAAAACGTCCCTAAGCGAGCAAGGTGACGTGAAAAAGGAGGGAAGCGTACTTTGGTACGCGACCGACGATCGAACGTCAGATTGCCGCTTAGGGGCGTTTGCAGCGTCGGTAGGTTACGGCGTTCTACGAACGCCGTAACCTACAAAGCGTCAGCGCAGCGCTTGCAGATATGCGCGTGGCCGTTGTACTCGCCGACGGTGGTGCGATAGTTCCAGCAACGGTCGCAGCACTCGCCCTCGGCAGCCTCAATAGCAACGGAAAGCTCCTCGCCCTGGGTCAGCTCAACATCGGAGACGATGTAGAACTCGGCCAGGTCGACGGCTTTGTCGCCGGTCAACAGCGCATACATCTCGGCGGGAACGACCGCCTTGACGCGAACCTGCTGGCTCTTGGTGAAGGTGCCGGCAGAACGGGCATCCTCGAGGGCCTTGGTCACGGCGCTACGGAGCTCGAGCGAAGCCTCGAGCACGCCCTCAAACTCATTGGCCTCGTCGACCGTGATAGGCGACTTGTACCAATCGAGCAGCGCAGCGTACTTCTGGTGATCGACGCAGCCGGCGGGCGCATAGGCCATGGCCTCGTCGACGGTGTAGGACAAGATCGGCTGCAGATCGCGCATGAGCATCGAGAAGAGCTCGGCGAGCACGGTCTGAGCGCTGCGGCGCTCGAGAGAGCCGGGCTTCTCGCAGTACAGACGGTCCTTCAGGGCGTCGAGGTACACGTTGGAGAGCTCGGTAACCACAAAGTCGTAAAGCGCACGGTAGGCGCGCGGGAACTCGTAGCTGGCGTAGGCATCGTCGACCTCGGCCTGGACCTGGGTCAGGCGGGCAACCATGAGCTTGTCGAGCGGCAGCAGATCGGCAAAGGCGACGCCGTCGGTCTCGGGCTCAAACTGGCCCTCGAGCTCGGAAAGCAGGAAGCGCAGCGTGTTGCGGAAACGGCGGTAGGCATCGGACGTACGAGCGAGAATCTCGTGGTCGATGGAAACGTCAGAGCTGGTGTCGACCGAGGCAACCCACAGGCGGATGATGTCGGCGCCCATCTCGTCGCAGACCTTGTTGGGGTCGATGACGTTGCCGAGCGACTTGGACATCTTGCGGCCCTGACCGTCGAGCGTAAAGCCCTGCGAGACGACCGCCTTGTACGGAGCATGGCCGTTGGCGCCCACAGAGGTGAGCAGCGAGCTCTGGAACCAACCGCGGTGCTGGTCGGAGCCTTCGAGATACACGTCAGCCGGGTACTCAAGCTCGGGGCGATACTCGCAGACGGCCTTCCAGGAGACGCCGGAATCCCACCACACGTCGAGGATGTCCTTATCGGCCTTGAGGTGATGGCCGCCGCACTTGGGGCAGACGCAGGCCTCGCCCAGGTAGCTCTCGGGAGCATCGGTGAACCAGGCGTCGGAGCCCTTCTCGTGGAAGAGCTTGATGACGGCGTCGAGCGTGGCATCGTTCATGACCTTCTCGCCGCAGTCGGCGCAGGTGTAGCTGGGGATAGGTACGCCCCAGTTGCGCTGACGGCTGATGCACCAGTCGGGACGCTGCTCGACCATGGCACCGATGCGGTTGGCCGCGTGGGCCGGATACCACTTGACGTTCTCGCGGACCTCTTTGCCAGCCTGCTCGCGCAAACCGGTCTTGTCCATCGAGACAAACCACTGGTCAGTAGCACGGAAGAGCACCGGGTGCTTGCAGCGCCAGCAGTGCGGATAGCTGTGCGTGATCTTCTTCTCGAGGACCAGGGTGCCGCGCTCGCGCAGGAACTCGATGATATGCGGGTTGGCCTCATCGGTATCCATACCGCTGAAGGGGCCACCGGTGCCAAACTCCTCGCCGGTGTAGAACTTGCCGTCGTCATCGACCGGCATGCAGATGTCGGTGATGCCCTCCTTGAGGCAGGCAAAGTAGTCGTCGACGCCGTGGCCGGGCGAGTTGTGGACGATACCGGTACCGTCGTCGACACCGACGTAATCAGCCAGCAGCGCCACGCCCTCAACACCGTCAAAGATCGGCTGCTTGTAGTGGATGTGGTGGAAGGTCTCGGCGGGAACCACATAGGGCTTGCCGTCGACCATAACCGGGGTGTACTCCCAGCCAAACTCCTCGCAGCACTTGGGAGCCAGGTCCTCGAGCATGACCTCGGCACGGCCGTCGTGCTCAACGGCGACGTAGGCGGCGCCGGGCTTGAGGGAAACTGCCTGGTCGGAGGGGATGGTCCACGGCGTGGTCGTCCAGATGATAAAGTCGACCGGGCCGTCGAAGTTCTCGAGACCGGCGGGCTTGGAGGTCATCTCAAAGCGCACGAAAATGGAGGGGCTCGTCTCGTCGGAGTACTCGATCTCGGCCTCGGCCAGCGCGGTGTGGCAGTGCTTGCACCAGTGAACCGGCTTGTGGCCGCGATAGATCATGCCCTTATCGAACATGGCCTTGAAGACCTCGATGTCGGCGGCATCATGCTGGTGATAGAGCGTCAGATAGGGGTTGTCCCAGTCGCCGAGCACGCCCAGACGACGGAAACCGGCCTTCTGAAGCTCGATGTTCTCGACAGCGAACTCGTTGCAGAGCTCACGGATCTTGGCCGTGGGGGTCTGGTTGAACTTCTCGGTGCCGAGCTTCTCCTCGACCTTATGCTCGATCGGCTGGCCGTGGCAGTCCCAACCGGGGACATAGGGAACCTCATAGCCCTGCATCATCCAGTAACGGTTGATCATGTCCTTGGAGATCTTGTTCATGGCGTGGCCGATGTGGATCGGACCGTTGGCGTACGGAGGGCCGTCGTGCAGCACGAACTTCTTGTGACCCTCGTTCTTCTTCAGAACCTGCTCGTAGACCTTGTTGTCCTGCCAGTCCTTGAGTCGCTTGGGCTCGGACTTGGAAAGACCGGCACGCATGGGAAAACCGGTCTTGGGCAGATTCATCGTCTGCTTGTACTCGTTTGCCACGGTACCCCTTTCATGTCGTGGGCGCGCACGCCCTCTGGGCACCAAAAAAGCGCCCGTCCCTGCAAGCTGGGACGAAGCGCCACAAAACGGGCTGTGCGCCCGCAAAAGCTCTTCGCTTAACCACCCAGCTTAGATGCCCTCGCCCGCGTATTCGCGCGCTCGCATCCGTTACTCGGCTGGCCTGTATCGACGACCATCTCGGCGATGTCTACTAAGACGTGCCTATGCGGCTCGTCCGTTGGGACCGCAGCTCCGGGGTGATTTTCATCGGTCGCATGCACGGGCTCTCAGCGCTCCCCGCTCTCTGTAGCATGCGGACGGCCGACTACTCGTCCCCATCAACGCTTATGCGGTGTATGCTAGCACGTTCCGCGCCGGCGAAAAACCCTCAACACTGGTTTTATACGTTCGAAATTTCTCGCTATTACAGCCCTGCTCTAGGAGCAAAATACCTGAAAGCACTCTATCGAACGAAAGAAGGTTGCTATGCGCACGATTGGAATGAGCGACTACACCGTTGGAGAGGATTGCTTTGACGAGCTGCCCGCCGCACTGGCGGAGTACGGCGCGACAAAGGTCGCGATCATCGGTGGCAAGCGGGCACTGGCCGCAGCACTTCCCGGTATCGAAGCTGCGCTGGCAGGTACCGACGTCGAGATTCTGGAGACGCGCGTCTACGGTACCAACAGTACGCGTGCCAATATCGCCAAGGTCGTGAACTCCCCTGCCTGCCAGGAAGCCGACGTGCTCATTGCCTGTGGCGGCGGCAAGGCGCTCGATACCGTGAAGACGGCGGCCATCGAGCTCAAGAAGATCGTCTTCACGGTCCCGACGATCTGTTCCAACTGCTCCGCCGCGACCGCCATTGCCGTTGTCTACAATGACGACGGCTCGCTCGAGGGCTATTCGTACCCCAACCGCCCCGCGCACATCTTCATCAACCCCAAGATCATCGCCGAGGCTCCGGCGGAGTACTTCTGGGCCGGCGTGGGCGATGCCCTGTCCAAGCAGCCCGAGGTCGAGTACGCCACAAGCGCCGGCAACCTGGAGCACACCGCCGGGCTTGGCCTGGCACTCGCCCACACCTGCTCCGAGCCGCTGTTTACCTATGGTGTCCAGGGTCTTGAGGACGTGCGGCAGAACCTGTCGAGCGAGGCCGTCAAGCAGATCGCGCTCGATATCGTGGTCAACACGGGCTATGTCTCCAACCTGACCAACCAAAACGATTACTACTACAACTCGAGCGTGGCGCATGCGTTCTACAACGCCACGTGCAGCATTCCGCGCGAGGGCTCCTACCTGCATGGCGAGGTCGTGAGCCTGGGCGTGCTGGTGCTGTTTGCCTATACGGGAGACACCGAGAACCTTGAGCGCTACGCTGCCTTTAACAAGCAGATGGGGCTGCCCGTGACGCTTGAGCAGGTCGGGCTTTCCGAGTCCGATATCCCAGCCCTGTGCGAGTACGCGCATGCCACCAACGAGTGGAAGCAGGGCAACCCTGAGCCCTTCACCGACGAGAAGTTCGCCGCCGCCATCAAGGCCGCCGACGCTTACGGCCACACCCTCTAGCTCTAACCCAAAACCACCACAAAGGGGACAGGCACCTTTGTGGTGGTTTTTTATTGCTCCAACATTCAGTTCGCACTCGAACCCGATTCTATACGAGAAAGGGTCCGGGTACGTTTTTTGTTTATCGGTAATTCTGCGGAAGGACCACTCGGAACGGTAAACAGAAACGAACAGAGGCAGGGTATCGTCGTGGTGATGGTATCCTGCCTTTTGTTTTGCG
>JAHYYN010000013.1:0-5186 GCA_019424945.1 Collinsella sp.
GGATAGAGCAGGGGACTTCTAATCCCAAGGTCGACGGTTCGAATCCGCCATGGAGCACCTGTATTTATCGAGCCGTCAAATCGACGGCTCTTCTTTTATGGAGTTTTTGATGGGCACATTTTCGTCTGTTCGTATTGAGGCAAATTCCGATCTTCTTGAGACTGGTTTATCTGGTGCAGACGATCGCCATTCCTTAAAACGAGTACTTACGTACGGAACGTTTGATCTTCTTCATTATGGCCACATTCGCCTTCTTCAACAGGCATCTAAGCTCGGTGACTATCTTATCGTTGGGCTCTCAACTGATGAATTCAATGCTCTAAAAGGGAAAAAGAGTTTCTATTCCTATGATGTGCGACGTGAGATGCTTGAAGCGCTGCGTTATGTTGACTTGGTAATTCCAGAAGACGATTGGGATCAAAAGCCTCGGGACATAAAGATGTATCACGCTGATGTTGTGTGCATGGGAGGCGATTGGGCTGGCGATCCTCGCTTTGAATCATTGAAAGATATTTGCGATGTTGTCTACTTGAATCGAACTCCTGGAATTTCTACTACTGAGGTAAAGGGCAAGCTTGCTCAATAAAATTGTTCCGTGTATTGCATGGTAAACACGGGGCAATTTTTTACCATTAATCAAGCAAGCGTTTCATGGCAAGATTTGAGGATCCATTTTCCAGCTCGCTATGATTGACGTGTTGGAAGTGGCTGTTAATGTCATTTGGAAGCTCATAGATATCCCCATAGCGGCTCCAGAGGAATAAATCGGGGTTATGCGGCTCCTCGAGCTGGGTTCCCTCAAACGCTATGGCTTTAGTGGGGAAAAGGTCTGCAATGGGGTAGACCCATTGTTTCTGCTTTCCATCATCAAGGTTGTCGATAGCCCATATGATGCCCTTGGCGTGCTCCTTTTCGCATATGATTCCGGCCGCTTTGGACATTTCGAGGCATCGGTCGTAATGCTTCTGAATTAGGCTATTGTTCTCGCCTGAGTAATAAGGCTCGTCATTCCAGAATGCCAGTGCTCTGTCGGACTCCATTTCTTCGACCATTTGAACACGGAGTTTTCGCTGTTCTTCGGCGAATTTGTTGTCAGTTGACGTGGCCCAGTCATAAATAAACAAATCCAGAAAACAGGGTATGTTTTCGTCATTGTAAAGAAATCTAACTTGTCGACAGTGGGCAAAACGATCGTAAGCAATTGAAATTTTATAGCGGTTGTCATTTTCAACGATGTTGCATAGCTTTTTTAGATCATCGCGCATGATTCCAAGGTCGGTATCATCGTCCCAGGGAATAAATCCTTGATGTCTAATGGCTCCGATAAGTGTTCCGAAGTTAATCCAATACTTAATGTCGTTCTCTTTGCAGAGAGTGTTGAATTCCTCCAACAGTTTTCCGCATCCAAGCTGCAAAAGTCTTAATCCGCCAGTTGCTTTGGGGAGATCTTTAAAGAAACGCTCCTTTGCCTCTTGGATAGTTTCTTCCGGCTGCTTATATTCTTCCCACGCAAACATTTTCATATGCTCGTCATGGGCATCGAGGTTCTGCGCAATCGACTCAATAAGTGGAATTGCCATATTGTCGAACTTGTAGTTGATGTTCATGTTGATGCCGCTGTCGGCGACTTCAATTCGATGATAAATTCTATCCAGCTCTTCTTGCAGCCTATTAATGTCGTCATGCATAGCGTGAAGCGATCTGGATGATGCTGGCAAAAATTGTTTGATAATGCTGAGCATTGGATACTTCTTTCAATTGAATTATCTTTTTGAGCAATCCGAGCGATGATTGGCTAGTAAAGTCGTAACCTCTTCGCCAGTCTATAGAGTCATTTAGTAGTGACTTGGGGTCTCCTGTCCTTTACGCCTCAGCTGGCTCCACGCCCAGCTCGTTGCGGACGAGCTCGAAGGCGGCGGCGATGGCCTTGTCCATGTCGTAGTACTTGTAGCCGCCCAGGCGACCGGCGAAGATCACGTCGCCCTCCTGCGCCGCCAGCTCCTCGTACTGCTTGTAGAGGGCCTCGTTCCTGGTGTCGTTGATGGGGTAGTAGGGCTCGTCGCCAGGCTTCCAGTCCGCCGGGTACTCGCGCGTGATGACGGTCTTGTCCTGCGTGCCGAACTCGAAGTGCTTGTGCTCGATGACGCGGGTGTAGGGGATCTCGCGCTCGGTGTAGTTGACCACGGCCACGCCCTGGTGGTCGGCCTCGTCGAGCGTCTCGGTCTCGAAGCGCAGGCTGCGGTACTCGAGCGTGCCCAGTTTAAAGTCGTAGAACGCGTCGATGGGGCCGCAGTAGATCGTCCTGGCGGCGATACCGAGCTCGGCGGCGGCCAGCTCCTTGTACTCCACGCCGCAGCGCACCTCGACGCCCTCGAGCATGTTGGCGACCATCTTGGTGTAGCCGCCCATGGGGATGCCCTGGTAGCGGTCGTTGAAGTAGTTGTTGTCGTAGGTGAAGCGGCAGGGGAGGCGCCTGATGATGCTCGCGGGCAGGTCGCGGCAGTCGCGGCCCCATTGCTTCTCGGTGTAGCCCTTCACGAGCGTCTCGAAGATGTCGCGGCCGACGAGCGACAGCGCCTGCTCCTCGAGGTTCTGCGGCTCTCCGATGTTCTCGGCGGCCACCTGCTCGGCGATCTTTGCGCGGGCGTCTGCCGGCGTGACGACGCCCGGCCACATCTTGGCGAAGGTGTTCATGTTGAAGGGCATGTTGTACATGTTGCCGCGGAAGTTGGCGACCGGCGAGTTGACGTAGTTGTTGAACTCGGCGAAGCGGTTGACGTAGTCCCAGACGTCCTTCATGGAGGTGTGGAAGATGTGCGCGCCGTAGCGGTGGACCTGGATGCCCTCGACGTCCTCGGTGTAGACGTTGCCGGCGATGTGGTCGCGGCGGTCGATGACCAGGACCGACTTGCCGGCGCGCTTGGCGGCGTTGGCAAAGACGGCGCCAGAGAGGCCGGCACCGACGACGAGGTAATCGTACTGGGACATGGATGAACTCCTTTGTATGTAATCAAACAGTTACTTAGGATTTGGGACAAATAAACCTGATAATTCTGTTCCAAGGATTAGTGTACCAGGCGTGTTGTAGGCTTTCTTTCAGTAGCTTCAGCTCATGTGCATAGCCCCGGTTTCTAGATGATTTAAAGAATCTGCTAATTCGTCTTCAAACACTCCGGTAAGACTTTCGATACGGCATTCATTGCCTGCGGCTTTAGGTACTGCTCGTTGAGTCGTGCCTTTTTGTAAGCGTAGCGAGTGTCTGCTGAGTATTTGACCAGCACATCGGTGAAGAACCGCTCCCAGCTTAAATAATCGCGACTTTCGATATAGCTTGAGGGGTCCTCGAGGATCTTGGGAATGTCGCTGCTGGGTATGAGCTCGGAGCGCAGGAGTGTCCACTCGAACGATTCCGGGAGGAATAGGCGTACGTTCTTGTAAACGCGCTGTCCGAGCACCTTTTCGATGTAGGGACCAAATGCTGCTCCGTCTCCAATAGCAAGGATGTTTTGCTCGGGACATTCGTGAATCGTACGTTTTAGATTCGCAACGCCGGTGGCGGTATAGCAGGGGATCCCGAGTCGGTTGCAAAGAGCGTCGTAGAATTGATAGCCAGATTTGCTATCCTCGACAACTACGGCGTCGGGTACCTCGAATCCAACATTTAGATCCTGATACAGCATACTTGCCGTGTGGTCATATAGCGGCTTGGTCACCGAGTAGAAGCGCCTGTCGCTCTTGCGGCCATTGATTGTTTTACTTGTCGTGTTGACTAGCTTCAGGATCTCATCAACGCTGTAGGGGAGCTCGTTGGCATCGCGACGAGATATCAGAACAAAATAGTTGGACGAGCCGTTGACGGCTTTGGCGAAGTCCTTTGAGTAGATAAACTCGTTACCCTCATCTAGAAAGACGATTGAATCTTCGATGATCGATAGCTCGCGCTCCCAGCGTCTGCCGGAAAGCGTTTCGCAAGGCACGTCGCAACTGAGTGCAACGCCGCTTTCCGGTCCTCGGTCGTTGTAGTCGCGAATCATCGAGATGAGCATCGTTTTACCCGTGCCGCTGTTGCCGCGTATAAAGGAAATATTGCGCTTAAACGTGAGTGTGTATTTGACCTTTGCACGCTCTACGACAACGGTATGCGTTCCCTTCATTACTCATCAACATCCAAAAAGTCATTCGTGGCGCCGACAAACTCCTGCATGTTTCTGACGATGCGGCCATCGTTTTCAATGCGGATTTCAAAGCTCTTCCAGGGGAATTTCATGATGTGGTATAAGGTCACCATCACATCCTGCTCTTTGCCGATCTTGAGTAGCCAGCGGGCACAGTTGTCTCCGCAGGTGGATGCGTTGAACACCATATTTGGGAGATTGCGCACCAGCAGCAGCGTCTTAACGCCGCCGGACAGTTCGAGTGGGGTGATCGAGCCCAGCTGTTTGCTTACGATGTTGTGGGGACCGATGAGCTCTGATCCGTCCACGCTTTTAATAATCTGTGCGGCCATAGGGTCTTCGAACCATGAGTCCAAGTATGAGTTCCTAAAATAGGTTTCGGTATCGTAGATGGAACCGGGGTAATCCCCCAGATGGATGCTTAACATGCGCGTCTCCAGACGTTGTGTGACTGCAATGATTATATGCCAGTAATAAAGTGCCGCCAGTAGCGAGGTTGCTGCTGGCGGCACTGGCATTATTAGCGTGTGAATCGCGTTGATGAATTTGCTCGCGAGGCTACTTTTCGAGACGTTCCCTCAGCAGCTCCAGCGCGTGGGCGTAGCCTTGCAGGCCCTCGCCGGTGATGGTGGCGAAGCAGGCTAGGCGGGCGTAGCTCACCTGGCGGAAGTCTTCGCGCGTCTCTACGGCGCTGATGTGCACCTCGACGGCAGGGATGGCAACGGCCTTGAGGGCGTCGAGGATCGCCACGCTCGTATGCGTGTAGGCAGCCGGGTTGATGACGATGCCGTCGACCTTGTCGTAGGCCTCCTGGATCTTGTCGACGATGTTGCCCTCGTGGTTGGACTGGAAGACCTCGACCTCGTCGAAGCCCTGTGCGGCGCCCGCTTCCTGGCAGATCTGCACTAAGCGGTCGTAGTTGTCGCTGCCATAGATGCCCGGCTCGCGAATGCCGAGCATGTTGAGGTTGGGGCCGTTGATGACGAGTGCTTTCATGGTTGCTTCCTTTGC
>JAHYYN010000013.1:5286-7764 GCA_019424945.1 Collinsella sp.
CGGGTCTTGCCCGAGCCCGGCATGCCGATCAGCGCGATGTTCTGTTCGCGGCGTGACAAGCGCTCCGTTACGTCCAGGATGCGCTCGCGCGGGGTGACCTGGCCGGTATAGCGCTCGACGGCCTGTGCCGCCTGTGCCACGAGCATCAGCAGTCCGCCGATGTAGGGGATGCCGCGGCGCTCGGCCTCGAACATCAGACCCGTGCGGGCGGGGTTGTAGACAATGTCGATGACGCCTTCGAGCGCATCGAGTCCTTCGAGCGTGCAGGGGGCGTCGGGGCAGTGGGGGAACATGCCGGCGGGTGTGCAATTGACGAGCAGGGCGGCGTCGGACTGCTGCGCGATGTTGTCGTAGCTGACTTCGCTCGTACGGCCGACCGGCACGACGATGGCGCCCAGGTCTCCCAGCACCATACTTGCCGTGGTGCCGGCGCCGCCGGTGGCTCCGAGCACGAGGACCTTCTTGCCGGCAACCTCTACGCCCAACTCCTCGACCAGACACTGAAAACCAAAGTAGTCGGTGTTGTCGCCGCGCAAACAACCGTCAGGCAGGCGTGTGATGGTGTTGACGTTGCCCATTCGCTCGGCGAGCGGACTCAGCTCGTCCAGGTATTCCATGACGGCGCGCTTGTAGGGGATGGTCACGTTGGTGCCCTCCCATTCGTCACCCGTCATAAAAGCCTGGAGGTCCTCGGGCTCGCGCTCAAATCGTACGTACTCGAGCCCCGCGAGCTCCTTGTAGATGGTCGGGGTGTAGCTGTGGCCCAGCACACGGCCCAGCACGCCGTAGGGGCGGGTTGCGGCGACATCGGTCATCTAGAGCACCTCCGTGTAACTGCCAAAGTAGGTGAAGCTCTCGCACACGTCGTCGATGGAATCGAGCAAGTCGTCGAGGGCCTTGCTGCCAAAGGGGCAGTCCAGGTCAAAGTAGAACATAAACTCAAAGTCGTGCCCGGGGATGGGGCGGCTCTCGAGCTTGATGAGGTTGATATTGAGCGCGTAGAAGCGCTCGAGTACGCGATAGAGTGCGCCCGGCTCGTTGGCCGTGGTAATCATGAGCGAGGTGCGGTTGGCGCCGGGGTAGACGCGTGGCTCGCGGCTGATGACGACAAAGCGCGTGTAGTTGTTGTCCGAGTCCTGGATGTTGGGCTCCAGCACCTCGAGGCCATACAGCGTGGCACAGCTGCGCGATGCGATGGCGGCAACATCGGTGCGTTCGGAGTTGGCGACCATCTCAGCCGACATGGCCGTGTTGGGGTACTTGGTGGCGCGCAGGCCGTGGTTCTCGATAAAGCCGGCGCACTGGGCAATGGCTTGGCCGTGGCTGTAGACCTCGCGCACGTCGGCGAGCTTGGTGCCGGGCTTGACGAGCAAGTTGTGGTCGATCTTGAGGCGAAGCGAGCGCACGATGTGGAAGTCGAACTGGGCGAGCAGGTCGTAGACGGCGTTGACCGAGCCGGCGGTGGAGTTCTCGATGGGCAGCACGCCAAACTCGCAGAAGCCGTCGCGCACGGCGCGCATGACGCCCTCGAAGGTCTCGAAGAACGCGATGTCGGGCACGTCAAAGAGCTTGCATGCGGCGATCTGGCTGTAGGCGCCTTCGACGCCCTGGCAGGCAACGGTGGCCGTTTGAGGGAAGGGCGTGTCGGAGGCTGCAGCCGTGGCGTGGGCCTTTTGCGTGACGGTAATGCCCTTGAGTTCGTTGATGTAGCGCTGCTGCTCGGCCTTGCTCATGCTCATGAGGAGACGGAACAGGGTGATGGTCTGCGCCTCGTAGCGCTCGGGCGCGCGGCTGGCGAGGTTGTTGAGCTTGGAGCGCTCACGGGCGGGGTCGAAGACGGCCTTGCCCATCTCGATTTTTGACTTGGCGACCTCGGTGGCAATGTCCATGCGCTCGACAAAGCTGTTGAGGAGCGTGGTGTCGATGCCATCGATGGCCTGGCGGATGTCAGCAAGGTCCATGGAGACCCCTTTCACGTGTCGGGGGATGTTGAGGGGTGGGTAGTTAGCGCTGGGCGGCGTCTTCGAGGAGGGCGTCCCAGATGGCGAGGGCGGCGGCTGCTTCGGCTACGGGGACAGCTCGGGGGACGATGCAGGGATCGTGGCGGCCGTGGACCGAGAGCTCGGCATTTTCCATAGCGTCCATGTCCACCGTCTGCTGCTCGCGGCCAATTGAGGGCGTCGGCTTTACGGCCATGCGCCACATGACGGGAGCGCCGGTCGAAATACCGCCCAGGATGCCGCCGGCGTTATTGGATTCGACCTCGATCTCGCCGGTTTCGGCATCGATTCGATACGGATCGTTGTTCTCGCTGCCGCGCATGGCGGCCACGGCAAAGCCCATGCCGAACTCCACGCCCTTTACGGCGGGAATGCCAAACGCGATTTGCGCGATGCGGTTCTCGATGCCGTTGAATATGGGGTCGCCGATGCCGGCGGGAAGCCCGTAAATGCCGCACTCCACGATGCCGCCGATGCT
>JAHYYN010000014.1:0-80578 GCA_019424945.1 Collinsella sp.
TCTTCGAGATCGATGAGCTCGGTCTGGACTGGATGGATATTCGCATTTTGGAGACGCTCGCTAAGACGTTCTCCGGTCGTGCCGTGGGACTTACGACCCTTGCCAGCGCGGTGGGCGAGGACCCGGGCACGCTCGAGGATGTCTATGAGCCGTATCTGCTGCAGTGCGGGTTGATGATTCGTACGCCGCAGGGCCGTCAGGCAACCCTTCGCACCTTTGAGCACCTGGGGATTGAGCCTACCGTTTAGGGCGCTTTGTTTTGGCGGGCTGTTGGGCTATCGCTGGGCATCGGGTAAACATATCGCCGTTCATCGGTTATGGGTGTTTTACTATTGCGCGCCCGTGCTATGCTGAATTGGTCTTTTTCTCATTCGGTAACGAAAGGACCGCCCATGCCTACTGACATCGAAATCGCACGTTCTGTCACGCCGCTGCCTATTACCGAGGTGGCCAAGAACGCCGGCGTCGACGTTAAGCACCTTATTCCGTACGGCTTCGACAAGGCTAAGGTCGACTATTCGCTGCTCAACGAGCCGACCGATCACCAGGCCAAGCTCGTCCTCGTGACCGCTATCAACCCAACGCCTGCGGGCGAGGGCAAGACCACCACGACCATCGGTCTGGCCGATGGCCTGCGTCGTCGCGGCGTCAAGAGTGCCGTGGCCCTGCGCGAGCCTTCGCTCGGCCCCGTCTTTGGTGTTAAGGGCGGTGCTGCCGGCGGCGGCTGGGCTCAGGTGATCCCCATGGAGGATATCAACCTGCACTTTACCGGCGACTTCCATGCCATCGGTGCTGCCAACAACCTGCTGGCCGCCATGCTTGATAACCACATCCAGCAGGGCAACCAGCTTGGCATCGACGTTAAACGCATCACTTGGAAGCGCGTCGTCGATATGAACGACCGTCAGCTGCGCCACGTCATCGACGGTGTTGGCGGTAAGGCCCAGGGCGTGCCGCGCGAGGACGGCTTCGATATCACCGTCGCCTCCGAGGTCATGGCAATCCTGTGCCTGTCTACGAGTATCAGCGACCTCAAGGAGCGCCTGGGCGAGATCGTCGTCGGCTACAGCTTTGCCGGCGAGCCCGTCCGTGCCCGCGACCTTAAGGCCCAGGGTGCCATGGCCGCGTTGCTTAAGGACGCGCTCAAGCCCAACCTGGTGCAAACGCTCGAGGGCACGCCCGCGTTTGTCCACGGCGGCCCCTTCGCCAACATCGCCCACGGCTGCAACTCTATCATGGCCACGCGTATGGCGATGCGCTTTGGCGATGTCGCCATTACCGAGGCCGGCTTCGGTGCCGATCTGGGCGCCGAGAAGTTCCTCGACATCAAGTGCCGCATGACGGGCGTTCGCCCCAGCGCCGTCGTGATCGTCGCGACCGCTCGTGCGCTGAAGTACAACGGTGGCGTCGCCAAGGCCGACCTCAACGAGGAGAACCTCGAGGCACTCAAGGCCGGCATGCCCAACCTGCTACGTCACGTCGACAACATCCAGAACGTTTATGGTCTGCCCTGCGTAGTCGCCATCAACCGCTTCCCGACGGACACCGAGGCCGAGCTTGCGCTCATCGAGTCCGAGTGCCAGAAGCTCGGCGTCAACGTTAAGCTTTCCGAGGTCTGGGCCAAGGGCGGCGAGGGCGCGCTCGAGCTTGCCGATGAGGTCATGCGCCTGATTGAGCAGCCGAGCGAGCTCAAGTTTGCCTATGAGGACGGCGCCGATGTGGCCGACGCTCTTGAGGCCATTGCCACCAAGGTCTACCGCGCCGATGGCGTTGACTTTACGCCGGCCGCCAAGCGCCAGCTCGCCGAGCTGCGCGAGAACGGCTTTGGCAACCTGCCGGTGTGCGTGGCCAAGACGCAGTACAGCTTTAGCGACAACGCCAAGGCCCTGGGCGCTCCCGAGAACTTCCGCATCACGGTGCGTGAGCTCAAGGTTTCCGCCGGTGCCCACTTTGTGGTCGCACTGACTGGCAGTGTTCTGACCATGCCGGGCCTGCCCAAGGTCCCCGCGGCCGAGAACATCGACGTCGACAACGACGGCAACATTACCGGCCTGTTCTAAGCCTGCTGCCCATAGCTGCTTGTCCGCCCCGCCGTGCCCACAAGGCCCGGCGGGGCTTTTTTATCCTTAGGCCCGCGCATGTCTTGTAGATACCGACGGGCTCTGCCCATCATAGGCTTTTGCGCGGGTAGAATGCATGGATAACTTGATGCTCGCGCGCGACGGAAAGGAATCGTTGCATGGATCAGGACAAGACAACCGTGATGGGCGGCTACGGTTCCGCGCAGGCTGGCGATAGCGCCGATGCGACCCGCGTTGTTCCCAACCCCGGATATACCGACCCCGCCGCGACGCAGCCTTCTGCCGAGCCCACCCGGGTTATGGGCTATGGCGACACGGCGCAGGATTCTTGCGCTGCATCTTCGCAAGGCCCCTATGGCAACGCAGCTCCGGACCCGTTTGATTATGCGTCGCAGGATTCTTATGCCGCTTCGACACCGAATCCCTATGATGACCTGCCGCAGAATCCCATTCCGCGGCCTCAGCAGACGACGTATATGCCTCGCACGGCGCAGCCTCGCTACGAGTCGCGCGAGCCGTATCGCGAGTACCCCAAGTCGATTCCGCAATATGGCGAGGACGAGGAGAAGAAGCCGTCGCGTTCGTCGAGCGTGATCAAGAAGATCCTCATCGTGCTGGCGATCTTCTTTGCGCTGTCGGTTGTGTTTGCCATCGTGTCGGGCATGCTCAACAAGCGAGGGAGTTCAACGGCCGATACCACTGCCGAGCAAACCGAGTCCGCCTCGTCTAGCACCGTCGATCTGAGCGATATCCCGGGGCAGTACTGGTCCAACGCCAAGAAACTTCTCAAGTCGCGCGGCGCCGACCTTTCAAATGCAGTGGTCCTGACTGATGATGGCTCAACGCCCGTCGTCGATGCCAACTGGGTCGTTACTTCTGCCTACTATAACGACAACGGCAACCTCGAAATTCAACTCACGCACAAGAACAGCTCGGGCAACTCGTCCGGCGGCCAAAGCGGTACCGACAGCTCGAGCTCTAATACGTTGGAGGACTTGAGCAACAAGGCACAGGAGTTGGGAGACAAAGCGCAAGAGCTGGGCGACACGGCGCAGAACCTGGGCGACACCGCTCAGAACCTGGGTGATATGGCGACGGATGCCTGGAACGCACTGCAAAACGGCATCTCGGGCGCGCAGGGAAACTAGCTGTTAAGCGGGCTACAGCTGCTCGGCCGGACGCTCGGGCGAACTGAAGCCCGAATCAAATGTGACGACGCACGAGACGTTGGGCCGGCGCTCGTGCACGATGCGCGTGACGAGCTCCAGCAGCTCCTCGTCGGATATATCAAAGCCGTCGGGACGCACCAGGTCAAACGAAACGAACCCGTCGTGCTCGTGCAGGTCGTGGATGGAGAGTGCGGGGTCGATCTGCATAACGCCGCGCTTGACCCAGCCGCGCAAATCATCGCCGGTTGTCGCGATGGGGTCGCAGTGCAGCGTGATGTCAATGCCCATCTGGCGCTTGATGTCGTGCTCGATGGTGTCCAGGATCTCGTGATGTTCAAACGCGTCGCCCTCGCCGGGCATCTCCACGTGGGCGCTGGCAAACTGACGACCGGGGCCGTAGTCGTGCACCATCAGGTCGTGTGTGCCCAAGACCTGCGGATAGGACATGATCTTGTCGCGGATTGCCTGGACGAGCTTGGGGTCGGGCGCTTGTCCCAGCAACGGGCTGATGGCGTCGCGCACTAGGCCCATGCCGCTGATGCAGATGAAGATGCCCACGCCCAAGCCTGCCCAGCCGTCGAGGTCAAAGCCGGTCGTTTGCGAAATAAGCGCCGCCGCTAAGACCGAGCCCGAGGTGATGACGTCGTTTTTGGAGTCCTGCGCCGTGGCGATGAGCGTCTCTGAGTCGATGCGGTCGCCCAGCGTGCGGTTGAACGCGGCCATCCAGAGCTTAATGAGCATGGATGTAGCCAGTGCTGCAAGGGAAACGAGCGTGTAAGCGGTGGGGGAGGGCTTGATGATCTTGGTAACGGACTCGAGGATCAGGTTGATGCCGACGGCGCAAACCAGGACGGCGACAAACAAGCCGGCGAGGTACTCGTAGCGGCCATGGCCATAGGGGTGGCCTTCGTCTGCTGGGCGGCTGGCAAGGCGGAACCCGAGCAGGCTCACGATATTGCTCGAGGCGTCGGAGAGGTTGTTGAAAGCGTCGGCGATGAGGGAGACGGAGCCGGCGAGCAGGCCCGCGATGCCCTTGGCCAGGCACAGGGTGATGTTGAGGCCAATGCAGACGAGGCTTGCGGAAAAGCCCGCGTTGGTGCGGCAAGATGCATCGACCGGCTCGCTCTCGCTGCCGGGAACAAGCGTATGTACCAGCCGATTTACAAATAGCATAGCGGTCGTCCTCACAATCATGTTTAAGGGGATAGTGTAGCTCGCGCGGGGGCGCCGTGCACCGATGCTCAGAAAATGCAGCAATAGTCTGCCGGTGCTAACGAGCGAGCCTTCTCGTCTGCCTGGGTGGTCCATTTTGGGCCACATGGGTATGGGCATGTGCCTGTTTGCTCGACATACTTAATGTCGACAGCTTTGTGAAAAGGAGGACGTTTCCATGGACGAGATGTTTGCCATTAAATGTCAAAACTGCGGCGGCCCTATGTACTCGCACCAAGCTAAGCGCAGCTTTGAGTGCGCTTATTGCGGTGCGGTCATTCCGTGGCAGGCGGACGCCGGAGAGCCCAAGAGCGCTTTGGGCATTCGCCATACGCCGTTGACGGTAGTGGATGGACTGCTCAAGCTCACGCATGTGTCGCAACTCGAGCGCCCGGAGGACCCGGACTGGTATTTCTTCAATTCGCACTGGCGCAATCAGTCGGTCCTGGAACATCTGCTGTGGGAGGACCGCGGCACGGCGCAGGAGTTCCAAGAAGCGACGCACGTGAGCATTCCCTGCCCCTTCTGCGGAGCGTCCTTTGAGGGCGAGTCAACGCAGCGTGTGTTTGAGTGCCCGTCCTGCGGCAACAAGATCGGCATTGCCGACTTGCTCAAGCCCGGTACGTTTAGCAAACGTCTGACCATGGGCGTGGGTGCGGAGTATGTGCCGGAGCAGGGTATTCCCTGCGAAATTTCGCCGCAGCAGGCACGTGCCAACGCGCTGCAGCTGGTGCGCCAGTACCCGGATGCCTTTGCCGGGCACGACGTGGAAGACGCGATCCAAAACGACATGATGCTCTTCTATTTCCCCATGGCGCTGGCGGACCTGCGTATGATGGCGAGCTTCCCGGGCAAGGGCCTGAGCAAGGAAACCCTGGTGTACTACGAGGTGCTCGACTGGGCGTATCCGCGGGCAAACTATCTGGATGTTCGCCTTATGGGCATTTTGGAGCCGTGGGACTTTGCCAAGGTTGGGCCGTTTGACCCGGCCATGCAGGAAGGTGACTTTCGCGTTGTCTCCGTCGATGCGTCTACCAAGGACCAAGTGGTCATTGATAAGTTGGCGCTCGACATTGTCGGCAACGATGCCGAGGCAGTGCTTGGGCTCAATAAAAAGAGCATCCGAACCTGGGCGCGCAAGGCCCGCAAGCATAAGGACGGTCTGGTGATGGTGCCGGTCTACTTTGTCGATCGTCCGGCGACGGACAGCCGCGACGGCGAGCAAGTGCGCATCGCTGTGAACGGCCAGACGGGCCGCGCGGCCGCGGTGGTGTTTAGCGACAAGCGCGAGACGCATGTGGTGGCACCGCTCAACCCGAGCCTGCATCTGTCCGGCGAGAGCACCGTGCACGCCACGCCCATCGAGGTCAAATACGTTAAGTCGCCGTTTCTGTACCAGATCGTGCGCCGTGGAGGCGGCGAGCAGCAGCATCAGGTGGCAGCGGCTGCCGAGGGCTCCTACCGAGAAGATAAGCCCAAGCGCAAGGGCTTGTTCGCTGCGATTTTTGGTAAGTAGGGGAGTGGTGCCGGGGCGTCGGGCTGCATCGCAAGGTCATGAGACGAACTTAAGACTGCTGGGAACGTGCTACCATTGCCGATAGCCTTAATCTTGTAAGAAGCGGAGGCCAGATTATGGGTTTTGCGGATCAGCAGCTTCAGCTTCAGGTACCGTATTCTCCTGACGACACGTTTAATGCCTTGAAGGCAGCTATGGAAAAGCTGCCTAAAGTAAAAGTTGATAGTGCATCGCCCACAACAAGAACAGTTGCAGCCGAGATTGGTATGAGCCTTTGGTCTTGGGGCGAAAATATCAGTATTTCGGTTGTTCCAGTTGAAGGCGGATCTGGCGTTACTGTCAAGTCGTCATCTAAGGTCAGGGCAAACGTATTAAACGGGGGCAAAAATGCAAAGAATATTGCCAAGATAGTCGATGCCCTATCGAAGGAGCTCGAGCGGTATCCGCAGGTTTCACAGACTATTGAGACGCTGGCGGATAGTGGTTGATGTAGTTGCAAGGCTTGAGAGGCTTGCAGCACTGCGTGAGAGTGGAGTACTTACCGAGGAAGAGTTTGCTGCAGAAAAGGCAAAAATCCTTTCGTAATCAGACACGATGGTTGGATTTGCATTCTATTATTGAACTTGTTTATACCAGGCTGAAAGCATCGTGTGTAATAAAGGTGCGTAGTAGCCTCGTCTTGATTGGCGGATGTAAATAAACGGTGGAACGGCTGTAAAAGAGCCTTGCCACTGGGTAAAATCAGGATGTGCCGCGGAACCCGCTCCTCAGTCGGTCAACTTTGGAAGCGCGGGCAACGCAGGTACTATCGTCTAAAGGGCCGGGTGCGACCGGCCCTTTGCATGACTCCCTTCGCTATCCGTTACTGCTTATATTCCCGCCAGATCGAGTAGAGGTTCCGGACGATGCCGGTTACATACATCGAGAGGCGCAGGATTTCAAGAAACAAGTTCATAGGCTTCACCCCAATCGGAGATCGGAGCGTTGCCCGCAGGCGGATTCCGCGGCAGTCGTAATTCTACCTCACAGGCCGCGGCGGGAGACATCCTACCCGCCCCATGGCTTGGAGCAGCGTCGATCTAACGGGCAATCAAGCCTCTAGTTCTCTTTGAATTGAGCAAGCATCTGCCCGAAGAAGCTTAGTTCGGATGGCTCATAAATGATCGAACCGCCGTCCGCGGTCCTGTAGACCCCGCAGGGGAGGTAACGCCCGTCGGGGAGGACATAGAGGCTGGCTTCCTCCTTCAGTCCTACTGGAAATAGCGGAATCCCGTTTTCGTCCACTTGGAACTCGTCTATATTTGCGATCTTCCTCTCCATGATGCCTCCTGCCTTATTTCTTGAATGGCGCCTTAAAACAGGCAGCTCTCAATCAGCTCTTTGCCGCGCAGAGTGTCGATCCACTCCTGTGGGATGGCTTTGAGACCGTATGCCGTGCCGGCGAGGGCGCCGGCGACGGCTGCGGTGGTGTCGGTGTCGTCGCCCAGGTTGACGGCGGCAAGCACACAATCATCGTAGCTGTTAGTGTTGACGAAGCACCAAGTGGCTGCCTTAAGCGTGTCGCGCACGAAGCCGCCGGATCTGATTTCGTGCTCGGGTGCATCTTTCAGACAGAGTGTCCATTCGGGGAGCGCGCCGTCCATCTCGGACCTCAACAGTTCGATGAACTTGACACATGACTCGGTCGATGTTCTATGAGCGTGGGTGATTGCAGAGACCTCACGGATCTCTTTGTCTGTTGCATCGGCAAACGCCAGGGGTGCGATGCGCATGAGCGAGCCGTTGCCGTTGTCGCGCTCGCCGGAGCCACCCTTGCCGGAGCGAAGGGCGCGGGCGGTCGTTCCTCCGTAGTCGAAGACGCCATCAATCGTGTACTCGTCGTTGGCGATCCAGCTCACGAATTTGTCGCGCATGTCCTCGGTGTCAATGCGGCCGAGCTCTCTGATGGAGTCGCAGGTGGCGAGCGTCATAGATGTGTCGTCGCTCCAGGTGCCGGCGGGCTGCTCGTGCGTGCCGTAGCCGATCATGTCGGTGCATTCGAACGTGTCACGAGGTCTGAACTCGTAGGGAACGCCCAGCGCGTCACCGACGGCAAGCCCATAGATGCAGTCGCGCAGTGTTGTTTTCGGTCTGTCTGTCATGGAAAGCTCCTCTTTTCCCGGGTGATGTGGAGCGCCGTCGGGGGTATCGGTCGCAACGTGCCGCTACCCTTGCGCTTCGCCATTAGTCGCTTCGTTGATGGCGCGGTACTCGGCACTCAGCTCGCGCGCCAGCTCTTCCTTGCTTGGAAGATACGGCAGGTATTTGGCGGCAAACACTTGGTCGTTGTCTTCGGGCAGCGTGTACTCGACGATCGAATCGCTTTTGTCCGCGCAGAGCACGATGCCTATGGGCGGATTGTCGCCTTCGTTCATGAGCTCACGCGTGTAGTAGTTCACATACATTTGCATCTGGCCCAGGTCCTGATGCGTAAGGTCATCGGTCTTAAGGTCGATGAGCACGAAACAGCGCATCAGATAGTTGTAAAACACAAGGTCAATATAGAAATGGCGCCCATCAAAGGTGATGCGCTTTTGGCGCGCCTCGAAAGCGAAGCCACGGCTAAGCTCCAGCAGGAACTTCTGAAGATGCGTGATGAGCGCCTGCTCTAGATCGCTCTCGCGAAACGCAGTATCGTCCGAGAAACCTAAAAACTCCAGTACATATGGGTCGCGGATGATATCCTCGGGGCGACGAGCCGGGGCGCTCTTTTGGATTTCCTGGGTGACGGCCTCCTTGTCCTTGCTGGCAAGCAGGCGCTCGCGGAACATGGTGTTGATCTGGCGCTCGAGCTGACGCGTGCTCCAGCGAGAATCGGCACATTCGTTCATGTACCATGTTCGAGCATCAGGGTCGGTTATACGCGATAACCTGCGGTAATGTGTCCAATTCAATTCGGAACGCAGTGCGTTCCGAATTGGGAACGCAAGATAAAACTGACGCATGTATCTTAAGCTTCTGGCGTTGAAGCCTCTGCCAAAATCCTTAGTCAATCTAACGGCAAGTTCGTCGATCAGTGCATCGCCATACTTGGCGCGCTCCTCTCCGCCCTGTTCATCAACAATACTCTTGCCGATCTCCCAATATGCCTCAACCATCGCAAAGTTAACGGCGGTATAGGCCTTGTCGCGAGCGGCGTTGAGAATCGAGGAAACCTGCTTGTAAAAAACTTCTGGCACGATTGCCGATTCCCCGCGGTTTGCCAGTTCACTCATCAATATCGCCCGACTTTCCTCTTGAGGACGCATCTTTATTGCATTTAGTTTAAAGACTCGTACGGACACGAATCGCTGCGCTGTCTGGCAACTTCGCATGGAGGCCTTGCGGTGACTAAAATTTGGCAATAGAGACAGTTTTCACGAACCCCATGGGAGTGACATGCATGGACAACAACACCTTGCTGTTTCAGGACAAGGGCTCGGGTAGGTTTAAAGACGTCAAGATCTACCCCAACCGTATCGAGGTGCTCAGGAAGGGCACTTTCGGCGGCAAGCACACCGAGATTGTCTATCTTAAGGACATCACGGGCGTCAATAGAATCAAAGGCCGTGATGTTTTTCTGCGTAACAGGCTGTTGACCGCTTGCGTCTTTAGCCTGAGTAGCCGTGCGAAGGCCCAGGAATTTGTGAACGCGCTGAACATGGTGATGTAGCCGATAACGGCGTTCGGTCCAAGGTAAAAATCGGGGCGCAGAACGGTATTCTGCGCCCCGATTGAGTTGATGCGCCCAAAAAACTGGCTTGCCTATTCGTTAACGTCCTCGGTATTGTCGCGGTCACTGGCAAGCATTGCTGCGCCGGCGACCGTCGTCGCTACGGCGGCGGCAGCGAGCCCGGCGGCAACGCCAGAACCGTCGCCCGTGTTGGCGAGCTTTCCGCCCGAGCTCTTGCCCTGGTCTCTCTTGTTGCCCTTGCCGTTCTTGTCGGCGCTGCCTGCGTTGGAACCCGTGCCGTTGCCGCCCGCACTGCCCGAGGCCGCTACGGTAAAGCTTGCGGCTCCGTCGCTGGCGAGCGTGTAGTTCTGCGCCGCGTCGCCCAAGAGACCGTTCACGCGCACCCAGTACGTTCCTGCGGCAAATGTTTCGCCCTCGGCCATTGCCGTGCCCGGAGCGCCGTCCGCGTCGTGCACAAACTCGAGCTGGGCCGTGCAGGCATCGGTTTCGAGCTTGCCCTCGAGTGATGCCGCAATCTTGGCGCGCACGTCTTCGCCGGCCTTAAGGCCTTCGAGTCCCTCAAAATGGGGCGTCAGCGCGCGTGGATCGATATCGATGGGCACAGAGCCCTGCAGCCCCGTAACGGTCTCGTTGCCCAGGGCGTCGACATCCACGTATTCAATGGCAAACGCATGGCCCGAAGCTGTCGCGTTGAGCGCGTTGCTGCTGTCAGCAAGGCGGAAATGACCCTCGCCAACGGTCTTGCCATCCTGGAATGAGGCATCGCTCAGCGAGTCGCCGTACGTCATGCGCATGCGGGTCGGGAGATAGTACGGGAGATAGTACGAAGCCGTCTGCTTGTGCTCCGTATCGTAATTGCGCTGGTAGATGCTCCGGGCCAGTGCCGCATCAACAAAGTCGGATGCGATGATGCCAATGTGCTTGAGGTAATCTGACTTTGTATCCTCGGTGCCGCTGGGGTTGATGTACGGGCTCTTATACAGATGCTCGTTGACTACTCGTGCCGAGGTAAAAGGATTGCCTCCGTGCGACAAGCCCGTGCAGCTGGTGTAGTTGATAGACCAGCAGCGCTCCAGGACTTGCTCCTTGGCCCCGTTATCGTCCTCGACATCTACCTCGTTGCGCGTGCGCCCGGTCGTTTCCTTCAGCGCATTATCGACCCAGCTGAGCTTGTCGGTTCCCGTGAGTTTGTACTTGTCCTGGGCGTATACCTTGGTGCAATAGGGCTCTTTGTCGCCTGTTTCTCCCGCGGCTTCAAAGCCCCGCGCGTCTTGGACGAGACACATAGTGGCGCTGTCGGAGTGAGCCTTGATCTTGTCATCCCATTCGGTAAGGTCGAGGCCCCACGTGTGGCCGCTTACACTGTTGCCGGCGAGCCTAAATCGACGCAGCAGAACGATCTTTCCGCGCACCTCGTGTAGCGCGGGGATTCGGCTCGACGTATAGAACAGTTTGGGGTTGTCGTCCAAAACCTTGGCGAAAGCCGTCGTAACACTTTCGTCGGTAGCCTCGTCGTTGCCTCGTGATACAAGCATGATGAGCGCTTCTGTCGGGTTTTCGTTCAAAAACGTTTTGAAGTAGCCTATGACATCGGAAAGATGCATAAAGTACGCGTCTTTTTTGAGCAGGTAGTAATCCCCGTGGTCGATACCGGGGTCGTCGCCCTTTCCGAGCCGGATATCAAAATAGCGAATGCCTTCGAGCAACTGCGTGGGAATGTAATCCTGCTGGCATTTTACTTGCGAGGATTGGGGCTCAGTGTCGTTGTCCACGCTGCAGGTGCCCGAATCGTGCGTACCCGGGATGCTCAGCTCGTCGAGGAACTTGTTGTCGTCGACGTATTTCATCCAACATGGCCCATCGACGTAGCTGCTGTACGTGATCCAGTCGAGGCTGCTAACCGTGGCATCGTTCTTTTTCATGTCGTAACCGATAAGTTCGAGCTCCCACGGAATGCTCTTACTCTTATGGCAGATCTTATTGTTGTCCTGGTCTTCGCCGTTCGATTCTATTGCCAGGTACTTAATGTCTTTTTTCTCGGTTTCTTTCTCGACCGTGCGGTCTCGGATGATATAGGTTCCGTTTGATTGACGCTCGAACGCAAAAGCGCGGCTGGGCTTGTTGTCATACTCGCCGCCCCATACGTGGATGACCTTTCCATCTTTGTCAGAGTCGTCGTCGACCGACCAAATGCTGTAGCCCGTCTTTTTATGCTCTTCGAAATTGAGCAAGGTGCGGATAGCATACCAGTTTGTATCGTCATTCTTGGTCGTTACGTTCTCAAGGATGAGCTTGCTGGACGTGCCGTCGTTAAACAGGTGGCAGACGTTGCCGCGAACGTTGCCGTCTTGGTTGACGCTCGCGGTGCGAAAATAGCCCGCGGGGCGAAGGCGAATGACGAACTTGTCGAGGGTGGCCGCCGGTGTGGGCGTGTCTTCTGCAAATGCCGCGCGCATGGGAAGGCCCAATCCCGCGGTTTCGGGCAGGCTTGCAAGCGGCGACAACGCCGCAAGTCCTAGGCCCAGCGTAAACGCTCGACGACTGATGGCGTGGTGTTCGGTCATAACTCCTCCATTCGCAGGGTGCGGTAATGCGCTCATTTTGGTCACTATACTGCCCGGATGTTTAAAGGTGTCGGCTTAAATTGTGTGCGCGGCGCTATAAATCGGCGGGCGGACGTGTTTGGGTGCTTGCCGTTTTCGTACCGTTGCCACATTTGGGGTGGTTCCGGCGTCCGGCATCCTCGCGTTCGTCAGGTGCCGGCATAAGAAAGGGAGGGTCGGTTTACCGGCCCTCCCTTAGTACGAAACGCTGGGGCACCGTCGCTTGTTTGCACTGCGCCCGTGTTTCCCGCTGCGCTCGCCAGTTGCTTAGCGCTTGATCTCGATATCGTCGAGCTTGACGTCCATGGCCTCGGTCTTGGCTTCGGCGATGTCGTCGGCAAATTCCAGAGACTTCATCATGGTCTCGACGGCGTCCTTGTGCTCCTCGACGTTGTCGATGCTCACGTATACGCTGCCGCCGCCTGCTTCGGTGAAGTACTCAGTCGTCACGCCGCCCGAGTGTGTATAGGAAGCGTTGCGCCAGGTCTTGCCGTTGTACTTGACGGGATCATTCTCGGTCCACTCAAAGTTGGCCTTCCATTTGGCCTCGTAGTCGAACAGCTCGTCAGCGTTCTTGTCAGAGTCGAAGACGGGGATGAAGCGGTCGCTGGCGTGCTCGCTCTCGGTGAACTTAAACTGGGCCCTATCGGCCGTGTCGCCTGCGACGTCCGTGATTTCGACGCCCTCGGGCACCTCGACCTTAAACCAGATGAAGTCGGTCCTCATATCCACGGCTGGCTTTTCTGCGCCGCCGCCACCGCCACTGCCGGTAGCGCCGCCGCTTCCGCCGCAACCCACCAGGGCAACCGCGGCAAAGAGACTGATGCAGAGGGTGAGAATCGCAAAGGCCTTCTTTTTCATGGTCGTGTCCTCCTCGATCTGTAACCGCCCATGGATTACCTGCCTTTACTGTACGCGTGGACGGCTCGCTAGGGTGGGCCATGTGTCCCATTCTGAGGGCTGGAATTGCGCCGACAAGTGGCAATATGCGCGGGTCCAAAAGAGGGGAGGGCCGATGCTGTCGGCCCCCCCGGGTTGGGCGCCCGTTGTTTTAATGGGCGCATGCGCGCTGGTGCGCGTAGGCGCGTGCGGGTGTCCCGTTACTTGATCTCGATGCTCGAAATCTCGACTTCGCGTGCCTCGGAAACTGCCTCTGCCATGTCATCGGGGAACTCGATGGAGTTGAGGAACGCCTCGGCTTCTTTCTTGTGCTGGTCGAAGTTCGAGATGAGGACGTAGACGCTTCCCGGCTCAACGTCGGTAAAGAGGAGGGTTGTGATGCCACTGTTGTCCTCGTACGTTCCGACGAGCCACGTCCTGCCGTTATACTCGACGGACCCGCCATCCTTCCACTGGAACGTATCCCCCTTCTTTTCCGCCTGGTCGGCGTGGGATTCCTCGGCAGTCAGCGCTTTTTTCCAAACGGGGATAAAACGATCGGCCGAGGCGTTCTCGTCTTCGGGGAAGGTGAGCTGGACCCTGTCGGCATTCTTGCCGGCGGAGTCGCTTACGCCGACGCCCTCGGGCATCTCGACCTTAAACCAGATAAAGTCGGTCTTCTTGGCGACGGGGGTCTTTTCCTTGCTCTCGCTCTTGGAGGCGCTGCTGCCGCCCGATGCGCTCCCGCCGCAGCCGACAAGGGCAAACGCGGCAAAGAGGGCGATGCAAAGGGAAAGGATCGATAGGGTCTTTTTCTTCATGGTGGCGTCCTCCTTGTCTGCCAGGGACATCGTGTGCCGCGGATCGCTGGGGCGGCGGTTGCGCGTGCACATGATGACTTTGTTTGCTGTGCGGTGATTCCTCCATTCGTCGTCCGGTGCCGTGATGAGCGTTGCCCCAACATGGGGCTCCTTACCTATATGTATGCCCTAGTTGCCGCTGCCCGGGAGTCTCGAAACGTGGGCCATGTGTCCCATGTTTGCGTTGGCATGGCCTATCGTTCGTCATAGAAATCCGCGATGGCCAGGTGTGCTGACGCCCATGTGCTTATGGGCTAGACTTAGCACCATTACGTGTTCGATGCGGTTGGTCGGCGGTTGCCGCCTGACCGATGTATATGACTTGAAGGTGCGTGCGTATGAGCCAAGAGATGATGGATAAAACCTGTCGAGAGTTTGCCGAGGCACTTGCCGCACGCGAGCCGGTTCCCGGCGGTGGCAGCGCGAGCGCCTTTGTGGGCGCGCTGGGCGCCTCGCTGTGCGGAATGGTTGCCCGCTACGGTGCGACCAATCCCGCGCTTGCTGATCGTGCGGATGACCTGACGCGTGCGTTTGCCCATGCTGATGAGCTGGCCCAGGAGCTTGTCGAGTTGGTTGCCGAGGACGTTCGTGCCTATGGGCAGGTGTCCGCGGCATACGGTATTCCGCGTGACGATCCGGCTCGAGCGACCGCGATTCAGGATGCGCTGCATGTGGCCGCTATGCCGCCGTATCGCATTATGGATGCCTGCGGGCGCGCGCTGGCACTGCTCGAGGACATGGCCGACAAGGGTTCGCGTCAGCTGCTGTCCGATGTGGCGTGCGGCGCCGTGTTCTGCCGTTCCGCTATGCAGGGCGCGAGCTTGACGCTCTTTGCGAACACCACGTCTATGAAGGATCGCGCTCGTGCTGAGGAGCTCGAGACGGCGTGTGATGAGTTGCTCGACATGTGGTTGCCGCGCGCCGATGCGCTGGCGCGCCGCGCCGCCGACGCCGCAAGGAAGAGGGGATAGCCATGGCTGAACTGCTGAAGGGTGCCCCCGTTGCTCGCGCTTTGACTGAGGAACTTGCTGCTCGCTGCGTGGCTTTGCGCGAGCGCGGCGTTGTGCCGACGCTGGCTATCGTGCGCGTGGGTGAACGCGAGGACGACCTATCCTACGAGCGCGGTGCGCTCAAGCGCTGCGAAAAGGTTGGCATTGAGGCTCGCCGCGTTTTGCTTCCCGCCGATGTTTCGCAGGACGAGCTGTTGGCGGCCATCGAGGACATCAATACCGATTCGTCTGTTCATGGCTGCCTGATGTTCCGCCCGCTGCCCGCCGGCCTTGACGAGGATGCGGTTGCCGCGGCACTCGATCCTGCCAAGGACGTTGACTCCATGACGCCGGTTTCGCTGCTCACCACGCTTTCGGGGCGCGGCGAGGGTTTTGCCCCCTGCACAGCCGAAGCCGTGTTTGCTTTGCTGGATCATTACGGCGTTGAGCTGGATGGAGCTAAGGTTGCTGTGGTCGGGCGCTCGCTGGTGATCGGGCGTCCTGTTGCCGCCATGCTTACGGCGCGCAATGCGACCGTGACGACGTGCCATACGCATACGCGCGACCTTGCTGCCGAGTGCCGTGCTGCCGACATTGTGGTTGCCGCCGTTGGACGCGCGCGTACGATTGGCGTGGATGCGGTTCGCGAGGGCCAGACGATCATCGATGTTGGCATTAATTGGGACGAGGCCGCTGGCAAGCTGGTGGGTGACGTCGATTCTGATGCTGCGGAGCCGGTCGTTAACGCCATCACGCCCGTGCCGGGCGGCGTGGGCGCTGTGACGACGGCGATCCTCGCTAAACACGTGATCGAAGCGGCCGAGCGCGGTAGTGCGCACAGATGTGGTGTAAGAGCCGGCGGGGAGCGGGGGCTTGCGCCCGCGACCCGGGGCAGATGGGAGGGACATCGCCTACAATCCGTCGTTGACTCAGATAACGGATGAAAGGAAGACGATGTCCCCTGATGAGAGTGTAATGCCTATGGGGCTCGAGGAGGCCCTCTACTTCCAGCGGCTCTGGAACGAGTGCGGCGACGCCCGCGAGTTCGCCTGCAGGGTCCTGTCGCTGGTCATGAACGCGGTGATGGACGAGCAGGCCCAGCTCGCCTGCGGGGCGGCCAGGGGCGAGCGCACGCAGGCCCGCACCAACAGCAGGAACGGCTACAGGCCGCGCACCCTGAAGACGGCGACGGGCGACGTCGAGCTGAGGATCCCCAAGCTGAGGGAGGGCTCTTACTTCCCCGAGGAGATGCTCACCCGCTGGTCGAGGGTGGACGTGTCGGTGGCCGCGCTCGTGCGGGAGATGTACGTCTCGGGGGTCTCGACCAGGAAGGTGGAGAGGGTCGCCGAGAGGCTCGGCATCTCCTCGCTGTCGAGCTCGGAGGTCTCGAGGCTCTGCGGCGAGCTGGACGCCGAGGTGGAGGCCCTGAGGGGCCGCGACCTCTCCCGGACGCCCTGCTGCTACCTCTGGCTGGACGCCACCTACATGAGCTGCAGGGAGGGCTCCGTCGTCTCCTCCCACGCCGTGGTGACGGCGATCGGGCTGGGAGCGGACGGGCGCAAGCACGTCCTGGGCGTCGAGGCCATGGACACCGAGAGCGAGGAGGGCTGGAACGGCTTCCTGGCGGGCCTCAAGGCAAGGGGGCTCTCGGGCGTCAGGCTCGTGGTCTCCGACGCCCACGCAGGGCTCGTGGCGGCCATAGCGCGCCAGCTGCAGGGATGCGCCTGGCAGCGCTGCATCACCCACCTGCAGAGGAACCTCCAGTCCGCCATGGCGGGAAGGCCGCAGGCCTCCAAGGAGTGCGTGGCGAGGCTCGTGCACGCTGCCTGCTACGAGAGCGACCCGGGGCTCTCCAGGGCGATATGGGAGGAGGCCGCGCCCTGGGTCGGGAAGGCCTCCCCCAGGGCGGCGGAGATCTTCTCCGCCGCCGAGGACTCGGCCCTCGCCTTCCAGGCGTTCCCCGGGGCCCACTGGGCGAAGCTCAGGACCAACAACGTCCAGGAGAGGGCGAACCGGGAGATCAAGAGGCGCTGCAGGGTCGTCCAGTCCTTCCCCTCGGTCGGCTCGATGCTGCGCCTGAGCGCGGCCTCCATCCTCTCGGAGGAGGGGCGCTGGGCCACCCAGCGCGTCTTCAGCGAGGAGTCCGCCGCACTCGGCTTCAGAGACCCCGGGCCCAGGGAGGCCCCATCGAGGGAGAGGAGGGAGGCGCTGGAGAGGAGGGCCGCCCGGATCGTCGCGGAGATAACCGAGACCTACGGCCTCAGGAAGGAGTAAGATTCGGCTGACGACGGCAGCAGGCGATGCGCCTTCTTACACCACGCTCGCGCGCGCGATCCCGAGCGCGCATCGAAATAGGCGTTTTGGGCTGTTTGAGGGGTTAGCTCTATACCCCGTGGACAGAAAATGCCAAATATGAGTACTGTTGCCAAGATAGTCACATATATTTTAGGCCAAATAGGCTCTCTAACGATATTTATTATCGATAGAGAGCCTATTTTATTGGACCTATGAGGAATTACATCATCTAATTTTTGAACAAATGTAGACTTTCGACACCCATACGTAGCAAAATTGCTGTTACTAAATTGGTGACAGTACTCATATTTGGCATTTTTTGACCACAGGGGTTGCCAGCGCCGTGGTTTCGCCCTTTCTGCGCCGAAGCGATACACTGTTGCCGTTTGATTTCTTCGCTCAAGGAGGATGCGCATGCCGTGCACAACGATTTTGGTTGGTAAGAACGCGAGCTACGACGGGTCGACGTTGGTCGCCCGCAACGAGGATTCGTCCAACGGGGTGTTTGAGCCCAAGCGTATGCGTGTGGTGCATCCCGACGAGCAGCCGCGCGTCTATACGAGCGTCCTGAGTCACCTGACCGTTGAACTGCCCGATAACCCCATGCGCTACACGAGCGTCCCCGATGTTGTCCCGGGCCACGGCATCTGGGCCGAGGCCGGTTTCAACGAGCTCAATGTGGGCATGTCCGCAACCGAGACGCTCACCACCAACGAGCGCGTTCGCGGCGCCGACCCGCTCGTCGACTACGTGCCCGCCAAGGGCAACGAGGACGAGGACGGCTATGTTCCGGCGCAGCCCGGCGGTCTGGGCGAGGAGGACATGGTGACCCTGGTGCTGCCATATGCCAAATCCGCCCGCGACGGCGTACGCATTCTGGGTGACCTGCTCGAGCGTTATGGCACCTACGAGAACAACGGCATCGCCTTTAGCGACGTGGACGAGATCTGGTGGCTCGAGACCATCGGCGGTCACCACTGGATCGCCAAGCGCGTGCCTGACGACGCCTATGTGACCATGCCCAACCAGCTGGGTATCGACAGCTTTGACCTGGATGACGCCGAGGGCGCCCAGGCCGATCACATGTGCTCCGCCGACCTGCGCGCTTGGATGGCCGAGTGGCATCTGGACCTGACGCTGGGCGTCGAGGGCGACGGTCCGGCTGCGGTCTTTAACCCGCGCGAGGCCTTTGGCTCGCACAGCGACAGCGACCACGTCTACAACACGCCGCGCGCCTGGTATATGCAGCGCTGCCTTAACCCCAGCGATGTGTGGGACGGTCCCGAGGCCGACTACACGCCCGAGAGCGACGATATCCCCTGGAGCCGCGTGCCCGAGCGCAAGGTGACCATCGAGGACATCAAGTACGTACTCTCGAGCCACTACCAGGGCACGGAGTACGACTGCTACGGCAGCAAGGGCACGCCCGCCACGCGTGGCGCCTATCGCCCCATCGGCATCAACCGCAACAGCCAGCTCGCTGTGCTGCAGCTGCGCCCCTATGCGCATCCGGCCTACCGCGCCGTGCAGTGGATGGCCTTTGGCTCCAACTCGTTTAACGCGCTGGTTCCGCTGTACGCCAACGTCGAGACCATGCCCGAGTACTTTGCCGACACGCAGGCTCGCGTGACGTCCGAAAACTTCTACTGGGCCAACCGCCTGATCGGCGCGCTGGCCGACGTCCGCTTCCATGAGTGCGGCCGCGCAGTCGAGGATTATCAGGAGAAGGTCGGCGGCATGGGCCACAAGCAGATTCATGACGTCGACGCTGCCGTAGCCGTTCTGCCCGAGGCCGAGGTGCCTGCCGAGCTTGCACGCGCCAACGAGGAGTTTGCCGAGCTCGTGCGCGTGGAGACCGATGCCCTGTTGGGCAAGGTGCTCTACACCACGAGCTGCGCCATGAAGAACTCTTTCGCGATGAACGACAACGTGAGATAGGGATTTCCCGTCGATCGAATAGCGCTTAAACGCTTTGTCGCTTTCACTCAATCTTGGGTACAAGAACGCCAATGCAGTTGTTTGTGATTGGAGACAACCATGGTTATGAAACTCGATCAGCTTGTTAACGGCGCCATCAACGTGGGCTTCGGCGCCGCCGCCGTTGCCGTCGAGGGCAGCAAGAAGGTTCTCGACGACCTTAACACCAAGGGCGAGCAGGTGCGCAAGGACGCAGGCGCCCCCGGTATCGCCCGCAGTGTGTCCGACATGTTCGAACAGGCCGGCGGTACCATCTCCGATCTGACCGAGCGCTTGGGCATGCAGGGCGAGACCGCGGCCCAGCGCGTGCTCGACGAGCTCATTCTGGCTCGCGTCCGCGTCATGACAGCCCCCGAGCGCACGGCCTTCCTGGCCCATGTGCGCGACATCGTCGATTCGGTCGAGGACAACGTGACCTCGGTGCCCGTCGAGTCCGTTGAGCCCGACGATGCGAAGGATACCGAAGAGGCCGAGTAGCAGCGCAGATGGCAGATTCCACCACCGATTACAACAATCTAGATCCCTTGGGTGACGAGGCAGCGGTTGTCGATGAGGTCGACGCCGCCGTCTCGGGCGCTCGCAAGAAGCCGCGCGCTGTCGATATGGTGCCAGAGGAGCCCGACGCGATGGCGCCGGACGAGGAGTATCAGCTCACGCCGGCGGGCCGCCGCGAACGCATCGGTCAGATCGTTCGCCTGATCAAAAAGTACCGCGTGTGGGATAACCTCACGCCGGTGCGCCTGCGTCGTCTGCTCGAAGAGCTCGGCCCCATGTTCGTCAAGATGGGGCAGATTCTGGCTAACCGCTCCGAGATTTTGCCGCAGCGGTTTTGCGACGAGCTCCGTCGCCTGCGCTCCGACGTAGAGCCGGTGCCATATGAGGTAGTGCTCCGCTGTCTGGAAGAGGAGTACGGCCAGCGCTTGGGGCAGATGTTCGACGCGATCGACCCCAACCCGCTCGGAAGCGCGTCGCTCGCGCAGGTGCACCGTGCCCGCCTGGTGACCGGCGAGGACGTGGCCGTTAAGGTGCAGCGCCCCGGTGCGCAGCAGGTCATGGCGCAGGATATCGACATCATCCGTTCGGTGGTGCGCATCGTTTCCAAGTTCGTCAATACCGATCAGTTTGTTGACCTGCACGGTGTGGTCGAAGAGCTGTGGACCTCGTTTCGCGAGGAGACCAACTTTTTGGCCGAGGCCAAAAACCTCAACGATTTCTATGACTTCCACAAAAGCGTGCATGGCGTGTCGTGCCCCAAGTCCTATCTGGACCTTTGCACCGAACACGTGGTGGTCATGGACTACATCGACGGCATCTCCATCGCCGATCCCAAACGCCTGGTGGCCGAGGGCTATGACTTGGAGAAGATCGGCGCCGCAATTGTCGAGGACTACTCGACGCAGGTGCTCGACGATGGCTTTTTCCATGCCGACCCGCATGCGGGAAACATCATTCTCAAGGACGGCATCGTCTACTTTATTGACCTGGGCATGGTCGGGCGCATGTCGAGCCATGACCGCGGTATCGTCAAGGACATGATTTTCGCCGTGGCCGAGGGCGACGTGCCCAAGCTCAAGGATTCGCTCATGCGCTTTGCCGTGACGCGCGGCGATTCTGCCGAGCTCGATCATTCGGCCTTTTTGTCCGATTTGGACTTTATCGTCGCCGACTTTGCGGGTCTTGACCTTAAGGATCTTGATATCGGTGAGTTTTTGACCTCGCTGGTGAATCTGGCGCGCAAGAATGACGTTGAGCTGCCGAGCGTGGTGACGATGTTCGCCCGCGGCATGGTGACGCTCGAGGGTCTGCTGACCGAGTACATGCCCAACGTCAACATGATTCAGATCATCCAGACGCACATCAAAAACGAGAAGAGCACCTATGCGCGCGTCCGCGAAATGGGGCGCGATCTTGCCGCGAGCAGCTATCGCGCGGCAAAAGGCTCGCTCGAGGCTGCCGAGTATCTGGGCTTGGCGTCGCGCATGCTCACGCGCGGCCAGCTTAAGGTGAACACGCAGATCATGAGCAGCGATAAGGCGCTGCGACAGCTGGGCGGAATTATCGACCGTATGTCGATGGCAATTGTGATTGCTGGCCTGTTTATCGGTTCGTCGGTGGTGTACTACGCGCGCATCGAGCCGGTTGTGTTTGGTATCCCAGTCATTGGCTTTATGGGCTACGTGAGCGCGCTGGTGCTGGCGCTTATGCTGGGCCGCAATATCTGGCTCAACAGTCACGGCGGCAAGCACTAGAGGCCGCGACCGTCACCGCATTTTCCTATCGCAAACAATAGCTTTTACCTTGGGCTTCGCCTGCGTGCGAGGCTCTTTTGCGTGATACCATTTTGACGGTAATAATCGATGGCCTAGATGGTGGTGCGGAGACGCATGAATGCGCGGTTTACCTGCGCGTTTGGGAGAATTGGGGTGCAAGTCCCCGGCTGTACCAGTAACCGTAATTCCTCTTGGCTCGGGATGTTCGCGTCGCAGATCGGACGACGTGCCCGAGTCGTTAAGGTTAAGTCGGATCGCCTCCCATCTTGCATGCGGCTGCGGCGTATGCCGCCGGTGTGCATAGGGCTCTGGAGGGAAGGGGGACCCCGATGGGGGAACTCGAGCGCAACATGCGCGATGACGTGGGGCAGCCTCAAGGCAACGCTCCAAGTACAGACAATGGGAGACAAATGGATATGTTTGTGGACGAGCGTCAGCGCGTCTCGCATCGCCGTGGCGCAATTGCGCGCGGCGTAGCCAAGCGCGGCCTGGTGGCATTCCTGGCCTTCGCGATGGCCTTTGGCACCACGCCGGCTCAGCTGTGGGCCGAGGGCGCCGAGGGCATTGCCGAGGCTGTGGCTCAGGCTACGACGCCGGACGAGGGTGCAGCGCCTGCGGATGGTGCTGCCGACCAGGGTAAGGCCGAGGTTTCGGATTCCGAGGGCGCGCCTGCAGCTAGTGCCGCCACTACAGAGGCGGCAACTGGCGACGAAGGCTCGGCGACGGGGGAGAGCCCTGCCACGAGCGTGCAGTCTTCGACGGCATCCGCTGGCCAAGCAGGATCTGCCGCCGCGACTGCCGTCCAGACAGAGAACCCGACAGAAACCGGCGATGTCGCCAAGAAGCAAGTCGAGGTCTCGTTCTCGATTGTCGGCACCGATGCCGACGGCAAGGCTCAGACCTGGGTGGCACCTACGCAACTCAAGCTCGACGAGGGCGCGACGGCTGCGGACGCCTTCGTTAAGCTGCAGCAGAAGACGGGCTTCAAGGCGGACTACGATGCAAACACGGCATACGGGTTCTACCTCAAGAGCATTACGTCCCCGACGGATAGCCGCACGCTTGCCTACGACGCGACAACTGGTGCCTTCTGGCAGCTCTTTGTTGATGGCGCGTCTTCCTCGGTTGGCGCGAGCAGCGTCAAGCTCACCCAGGGGCAGAAGATTGAGTTTGCCTATACGGCTGGTAGCTCGTCCCCTGTCGTTAAGGACCAGCTTGCTGCGAATGTGACCGTCATTGGTCGCGATGCCCAGGGCAAGACTCAGACTTGGGTCGATAACGCGCAGTATGTGGTGACGTCCGGCTCGAGCGCACTTGACCTTACGAAGGTCGCGCTCGAGGCGAATGACATCGACGCCGTTGCTGCGGGCTCCTTCATTCTGAGCCTTAAGTACAACGGCGTTGAGCTGGGTACGCCGCTCGATTATTCGACCCATTGGCAGCTGTTCATTAACGGCAAGTCGAGCGACTACACGGCAGACAATGTCACCATTCATGCTGGCGATACCGTTACGTGGTTCTACGGTGGCTGGGGCGACCAGTTGCCGTCCGATTCCGTCCATGCTTCCGTTCAGGTCCTCGGTAAGGACAAGGACGGCAAGCAGCAGGTTTGGGCTTCGACGGGCCAGACGAGTCTCAAGGCGGGTTCTACTGCCAAGGATCTCCTTGAGCAGACCGGCCTTACTCTCGATGCTGGCGAATCGTCTTGGGGCTGGTTCCTCAACGGCATTACTTCGCCGTTCGATGGTAAGTCCTATGGCTGGGATGCTGCGACCAATAGCTATTGGCGCTTCTACGTAAATGGCAAGTTCGCCGACGTTGGCGCCGGTGCCTACAAGCTCCAGGAGGGTGACGCCGTCACCTTTATGTATGGTGCTGACGCCGATGCCCTCCCCGGTCAGGTTCTTGGGTCCGTCGATGTTATCGGTCCCGATGTCAACGGCAACAATACTCGCTGGGGCTCGGCAAGCAATGTTTCTCTGCCCGAAGGCTCTACGGCCCAGGACCTTATTGAGACGGTTCTGAAGGCGAAGAGCGTTGATTACAACGCCTCCCAGAGCGGTGCATACTGGTTCCTGAATTCCATTACTTCGCCGTTCGATCACAAGCCGTATGTCTGGGATGCTGCGACCAATAAATATTGGCATCTGTATATCAATGGAGAGCCCTCCTTACTCTGCGCCAATCAGATTACGCTCAAGAGCGACGATAAGGTTACGCTTGCCTATACCACCGACGATTCGCCCATGCCCGATCCTGACAAGATTGTCGTGGACCCGAGTGCGACGACTCCTGATTGGGATGCCGAGTGGGCCGGCTACGGCAACAGTGGCAACGGTTCGACCGTAACGGATGCCAAGACGCCTGCGCAGGCCGCTGGTCTTAAGTGGGCCTTCGATTGGAAGGCCGAGTCTGGCCAGCAGTATGCCAACTGCAGCGAGCCTGTCATTGCTAACGGTTTTGTGTACATCGCGACCGAGAACGAGCTCATTAAGATCGATTCGTCCACGGGTAAAAAGGTTGCCTCTGCGCCGCTTGCCTCCAAGGTGAGCTATACCTCTCGTCCGATCTATGCCAATGGCCTTATCATCGTTCCGCTCAACGGCGGTGCGGTCCAGGCGATTACTGCGGACAAGCTGATCTGCAAGTGGCTGACGCCTGGTTTGACGGACTTGACGCAGAGCTCCTGCACCGTGGTTTCGGATGGCGAGTACATCTATGTTGGTACGGTCGATATTTCGTATGACGAGAACTACAACGCGACCTACGGCAACGGCTCCCTGAAGCGTATCAAGATTGCCACGGGCGAAGTCTCTTGGCAGAACATTGACCCTTCCGAGGGCTATTATTGGACTGGTGCTGCGCTGACGGATAAGTACACCATTGTTCCTACGAGCGCGGGCACGCTTAAGTGCATTGATAAGACGACGGGCGATGTCGTTTCGACCATGAAGCTCGGCGCTGTCGCAAATGCCGATTGCATTGCCGATCCGTCCAATGGTTCGACCTTCTATCAGATGACGCACGACGGAATGCTCCATGTGATTTCGCTTTCGGCAAAGGGCGTGCTGAGTGAACAGAAGACGGTTGATCTGGGCCTTACGAATAATCTGAGCGCCCCTGCGGTGTCTGGTGACAATCTGATTGTCGGCGGACAGACGGCTACTGGCTCTGCTCTGGTTCTCTATAACCTGAAGACGGGTAAGACCACGATGGTCGCTGCTGCCGACGGCAAGGCGCTGCCGGCTGGCCTCAACGGTATTGCTGCTACTCCGCTGGTGAGTGTTCAGGGCGGCAAGACCTATGTGTACTTCACCGTTAACAGCGCGGATAGCAAGGATTACGTCAGCTACTCTGCTGGTGGTGGCGTGTATCGCTATACGCTCGGCGACGCAGAGGCGACGCAGATTTATGATGCGGCTGGCCATTACCAATACTGTGACTCTCCGGTCATTGCCGATGCTTCTGGCAACCTCTACTACATCAATGATTCGGGCACGCTGTTCAAGCTCGGGGCTGTTGAGTCTTGGACGGTTGCCTTTAATTCCAACGGCGGGGCTGCTTGCGACACTAAGTTTGTGGCTACGGCCGACGGCAAGCTGGTCAAGCCGGCCGATCCGACGCGCGATGGCTACACTTTCGGCGGTTGGTTCACCGATGAGACTTGCGCGCAGGCGTATGACTTCAGTATGCCGGTGACGGCCGATCTGACGCTGTATGCCAAGTGGACCAAGAATGCCACCAACCCTGGCGGCAATGGCGGTTCTGGCACTAATGGTGGCAACGGTGGCGCTGGCAACGGTTCCGGTGCTGGCACGGGCACGGGTTCCGGCTCCGGCACGAAGGGCCAGCAGGCCGGCGGCGCTATCGCCCCGGGTCATAAGCCGACGACCAAGACGACGGTGTCGACCAAGACCGAGACCAAGGACAACAAGTCCGACAAGAAGGACACCGATAAGTCCGATAAGAAGGACGAGAAGAAGTCTGACAAGAAGTCTGACAAGAAGGACAACAAGTCCGACAAGAAGGACAACAAGTCCGACAAGAAGTCCGATTCCAAGTCCGATACGGGTGCTGCTTCCATGACCACTGCTAAGAAGTCCTCTAGTGCCTCCGAGCAGGAGACTGGCACCAACCCGCTCGCCATTGTTGGCGTTGCCGCCGGCATCATCGGTCTCGCCATCGTCGGCGTGTTCGTGTTCACCAAACGTCGGTAGGTGAGGGCTGTGTCCAATAAATCCAAGGACGCTGACCCCAAGCAACCAGATTCCTCGTTCATTCAGTTCGACGATGCAAAGCAACAGGGCGCCGCTTCGGCGGCGTCCGCCCCTCGTCGCAAGACGCTCCTCGGCGTCCTGACTGCCGCGTGCACCATTCTGATCGTCGTCTCGCTGGGTTTCGTCCATCCTTCCGAGAGCGGTGCCTGGTCCATCGACTGGATCATTCAGACCGTGACGGGGGGGAGCGTCGTAACCAAGGACACCAAGGTGTCTGGCTCGACTACGACTTCGGGCGAGGCCAGTTCCAAGGATTCTAAGTCATCGAATGACGCAAAAGATGAGTCCAAGCATTCTGATGAGTCCAAGTCCAAGGACGATTCCGAGTCTTCAAACAAGGAATCGGACAAGAACTCGGATAACAAGAAGTCCGAGGACCAGGACGGCAAGAAGTCTGGCGATAAATCCGCTGCCCAAAATACGGGAGTCGGTGATACTTCCAATGCGTCTGGCGGTGGCCAGTCGTCTGATGGAGCCTCCAGCTCTAATGGCGGCAGCGCTCCCTCGGGCGGACAGGGCGGTTCGCAGGAGTCCAGCTACGTAACGGTGACGGTTTCGGTCACATCGAGCGCTGTGGGCAATCCTGTGTCTTCTGGTGGCACCTTTACCTTTAACGAAGGCGCTACCGTCTACGATGCCCTGTGCGCGCTGGGTCTTTCTGTCAACGCACATGGCTCGTCGTACGGCACGTATGTCTCCGCGATTGGTGGTTTGGCCGAGAAACAGTACGGCGGCACGAGCGGCTGGATGTACTCCGTCAACGGCACAACGCCTATGACGGCCTGCAGCAACTACGTTCTCTCCAACGGCGACAACGTGGTCTGGTATTACGTTACAGGCTAGAGGCCTCGACATAGCGCGCCAGACGGGCGGTTCGGACAGACATCCGGGCCGCCTGTTTTTCATGCGAATGGGACTGGGTCGCCGGGTCTTTCGGCAAACAAAAAAACCGGTTGGAATGGGAATTCCAACCGGTTATACATTCAAGCAAATAGCGAATCGACTACGACCGTGCGCCCTCGAGAAAGAAGCGACGGCTGAAGTAGTTGTACCAGGTGACGAGGAACGTGGCGATGGCCTTCATGGCCTGGTAGCCGATGCTCAAAAACGTGACGCCCACAAACATGTATAGGTCGTTGAGGCCCAGGCCGATCACCGACAGGATGGTGAAGATCGTGAACTCGCGCTTGCGGCTCATGCCCTCGCGGTGGTCGAACACGTACTTCATGCTGAGCCAGTAGTTGACCACAACGGAGGTGGTAAACGAGACCGTGGTGCTCATCAAAAAGTCGAGGTGAAACAGCTCGACGAGCGCAATGAGCATACCCCAGTCGATGCCAAAGGAGATAAGACCCACGACAGCGAACTTGAGGAACTGCTTGGTATGAGGTTGTGCCAGTGCCTTGCGCACGTAATCACATCCAATGCGTTGATGAATCGAGCAGAGGATACTTTAGAGCTTTTGCAAGGGAAACGTAAGGTCCTTGCCAAGAACTATACGAACTCGCCAAATTTTCAAGAGCTAATCCGCAAACGTTGAAAATTTGCCCGTAAACGAGCGGCACCCACGGACGATACTGCGCTGAGCGCGCGTCGTCCGTGGGCGCCGTAATGCTGCAGGGGTGTCGAGCTATTTGGTCTCGTCGCCCTCCAGGAAGATCTTTCGGGTCACAAAGTTGTAGACCATGACAAGCGCGGTGGCGCAAATCTTGGCGATATTGGCTTCGAGCCCCAGACCGGCGTTGAGCGCCAGCACGATACCGTCGTTGAGCACCAAACCAATCATGGACAGCACGACAAAGATAATGAACTCGCGGCGGCGGCTCATGCCCTCCTTGTGCGCAAACACGTACTTCATGCTGGCGACGTAATTAAAGATGAGTGAGACGATAAAGCCGCTGGTGTTGGCGATTAGGATGTTGAGGCCCAGACCGTAGTGGAGCAGATTCATAATGCCAAAGTCGATGACCGTGGCAATGACGCCGACGACGCCAAACTTCATAATCTGCGCAAGGAGCTTTTGCATGGTACCTGCCTTAGGGTGGCGCTGGGGCGCCGTGGGGATGACAAACCCAGCAAGTTTAGCCAATCCCCGCGGGTGGAGCTAGGCGCGCTCCTCGATAGCACCGTTTCTATATGCATCGAGCAGTTGGCGTAGGTCCTGGATCTGGCTGCGGATCTTGGCGCCGGTATCGGTGTCGCTCACCATGCGGCGGCGGTCGGCCTCGTCAAAGCGGTTGGTCTCGCTTTCGATATCGATGTTGCGGGTGAGCGCCTCGGCAACGGTGGTAAAGGCCTGGTGCGACTTGAGGCGGCACCCTCGCGAGCTCGAGATGAGCGTATAGCCGGCGATACCCGTCTTGGGATGGTAAGCGCGGCAGAATCCGCCATCGATGACCAGCAGCTTGCCCTCGGCGCGGATGGGCTGCTCGCCCTTGGTGGTTTTAACGGGCGTGTGGCCGTTGATGATGTGACCGGTCGGTGAGCATGCCATGGGCGCGACGCCAAACTCGCGCATGATGTCGTCGCAGACCGAGGGCGACTTGGTAAGCGTAAAGTACGGGTCCATCGGCTCGACCCAGGTGCTCTTGTCGGCGATATAGGCGCGCTCAAAGGTACGCACCAGGCGTCCGCTGGCGGGTGAGTTAAAGCCAATCCACAGGTACCACATCCAGTCGAGAGCGTCGCGGTCGCCCACGCGCCAGGCGCGGCGGGCGATGTGGTCGCAAAAATCGAGATAATCGCGGCCAGCGTGCCAGGTGCCCAGGCAGTTCATGCTGCTAAAGGTGCCGTCTTCGTTGAGCGGCACGCAGCCATGGAACAGCAGGTTGCCGTTGGCGACCTTGTACATCGAGCCGTGGGAATAGAGGAAATCGATATGGCGATGCAGGTGATCGGCGGTGACAAACTCGGACACGAGCTTGTCGATGATGTGCTGCTCTTGGGGCGTGAGCGAATAGGGGTCCGCCGGGTCGACGGTGGGGAAGTCATTGGTCGTGAGCGGCCACACGCTGCCGTCGGCGAGCGTGACCGTGCCGGTGTCGTGGTCGATCTTGTCGAGTAGCAGGCGGTCGGTCATGTCGAACTCGGGGTGGCGCTGGATAATCTGACCCTCGAGCTTAAAGAGCAGCACGTTGATGGCCTTGATCAGCGGGGTGATGGACTCACCGGCGGTGTAGGTGGCATCGGCAAAGGCGACAAGCTCACGCAGCGAGATGCCGTAGTCGTTCTCCAGGATCTCGTAGTTGTCGTAGCGTAGGTTGTTGCGCAGCACCGTGGCGATGCAGGCGGGCTCACCGGCCGCAGCGCCCATCCACAGCAGGTCGTGGTTGCCCCACTGGATGTCGAGTGAATGGTAGGTGAGCAGACGGTCCATAATCTTGGCCGCGCCGCCGCCGCGGTCGAAGATGTCGCCCACCAGGTGCAGGTGGTCGACGGCCAGGCGCTTGATGAGCGAGGCGAGCGACTCGATAAAGTCGTCGGCGCTTGCGGTCTCCAGGATGGACTCCACGATGCGCTCGTGATAGCGCACACGATAGTTGTTCTCATCCGGATGCGTGTGTAGCAGCTCGTCGATGATGTAGGCGTAATCGCGTGGGATGGCCTTACGAACCTTGGAGCGGGTGTAGCGGCTTGAAAGCGAACGAGCGACCATGATGAGCTGGTCAAGCATCGTTTTGTACCAGGTGGGCGAGTCCTCGCGCTGGCTGCGGACCAGCTCGATCTTCTCGTGCGGGTAGTAGATGAGCGTGCACAGCTCGCCCTTTTCGTCAAAGGTGAGCGTGTCGCCAAAAATCTCGTCGACATGCTCGCGCACGACGCCCGAGCAGTTGTTGAGGATGTGCATAAAGGCCTCGTACTCGCCATGCACGTCGCTCATAAAATGCTCGGTGCCTTTGGGCAGGTTGAGGATGGCTGAGAGATTGATGATCTCGGTAAACGCGGATTGCTCGGTGGGGAACTGTCTCGACAGCAGGCGCAGATACTTAAAGTCTTGCGGGTTGCGATCGAATGCGACCATGAAACACCTTCCGATGGAGCTGGTAAAACTGATAAACAGCGTCAAACGTTTATCAGTATGCGCCGCTTTTGTTTCGATTTTGCGCCAGCGGCTGAATTGTCGGCTGAACGGTTTGGTAAATCGATTTAGTTGAGGTAGATATGGCGGTTGAGTGGAGACGACAGAGGGTGTTTTCTCAGATATTTATGCGTGGGGCCGGTGGAGACGATGGTGGTAAAGATGTTCGCTATTTTTGGTTCGATTTGGTAAATAGTGGACATATGTACCGTATGTAGGCTCACTGTGCGATAATTTGCGCAGCAATGAGTAAGGAGCCTCATATGAGTGATTTTGTCCTGACCTGTGAATCCGCCGCCGACCGAACCCGTGAGTTCTTTGCGTCGCGCAATATCCCCGTCGTGTGTTTTCATTACGAGATCGACGATGTTGTCTATACGGACGATCTGTATCAGTCGATTACGCCGGACGAGTTTTTTGCCCAGATTGCCGCGGGCGCCATGCCCAAGACGTCTCAGGTGAGCGTGGGCGAGTACGAGGAGTTTTGGGAGCCGTTTGTTGCCGAGGGTAAAGACGTGCTGCACCTGACGTTGTCGTCGGGTATTTCGGGCACGTATGGATCGGCCTGCGTTGCGGCGCAGATGCTCGCGGATCGCTATCCCCAGGGCGGCAAGGTGCGCGTCATCGATTCGCTGGCAGCGTCTTCGGGCTTTGGCCTGCTGGCGGAATGTGCCGCCGACGTGCGCGATAGCGGGGCTTCACTCGACGAGACGGCCGCCTGGATCGAGGAGCACAAACTCAACCTGCACCACTGGTTCTTCTCGACCGATCTGTCGAGCTACCTGCGCGGCGGTCGCATTTCGGCTGCGAGCGCGATCATCGGCACGGCGCTTAAGATTTGCCCGCTTATGACGGTCGATTGCGAAGGTGGGCTGTCGCCACGTGAGAAGATTCGCACTAAGAAGCGCGCGATTTCCGAGATGGCTAAGACCATGATGGCACACGTGCAGGACGGTGCGGATTATTCGGGTAAGTGCATCATGTCGCACTCGGCGTGCCGCGAGGATGCCGAGGCGGTTGCGGCGCTGATTGAGGAACAGGTTCCGCAGCTTAAAGGCAAGATTGAGATCAATAACATCGGTACTCTGATTGGCTCGCATACCGGACCCGGTACGGTGGCGCTCTTCTTTATGGGCGACAAGCGCGTGGATTAATTTGCCCCATCACGTCGCTGCATGATTGCTCAAACGAAAACGGCCCGCCTCACGTTTGTGGGGCGGGCCAAGATGTTTTGCTAGCGTTTCTTTCCGCGGAAGAAGAAGCCGTGCAGCGAGGGCTTGAGTCCACGGTTGGCGCGACGCTCCTCGATATGATCGTGGATCGAAGCAACGCGCTCGATGACTTCGTCGGGAATCGGCACGTCGGGATTCATGTTCTCGACCTGACTGACCTCGGCGGCGGCAACCTGGTCGATAATGGGTACATCGTCGTGCGAGATGACGGGCGTGGCGTCTTCCTTCATCTTGCGGTAGCGCTGCATCATGTCGGTCTGCAGCTGCTGGGCCGAAGGCGGCGTCCAAATGATGGCGTTGGCACCGGCGGCGATGGTTTCACGGATGCTCTCGGGCGTCTTGCCGCCCGGTGCGATGAGCGGCAGGTTGGGATAGTGCTCGCGCAGCTCGCGCAGGACCTGTGGCGTGTTCTTGCCGGCCGCGATGTTAAGGATCTTGGCGCCCGCGCGCACCTTTGCGTGAGCATCGTCGTCGCAACGTACGACCGTGGCGATGACGGGGATGTCGGCGATGTTGGTGATGTGCTCGACCATCTCGGCGGTGGCGGGGGAGTTGACCACACAGCCCGCCGCGCCCTGCATCTCGGAGACGGCTGCCATCTGAACGGAGCGCTTGCCGGTGGTGGTGCCACCGCCCACGCCTACGAAGACCGGGCACTCGGCGACGGTCAGCAGCGCCTGCGTAATGGCCGGCTGCGGCGTGAAGGGGTAAACGGCAAAGACGGCATCGGCATTGGAGTTGCGGATGACAGCCACGTCGGTGGTGTAGATGAGCGATTTGATACGACGGCCGAAGAGCGTAAAGCCGCTGGCCTCCTCAATCTCGTCGGGCATGCGGAGGGCCGCCTTGCGCAAACGCCCGTCGATGGGCAGCGGCTCCATGGGAAGCAGTCCGTTGGGGGTCACGGCTGCCTGGGGCTCGGTGAACTCGTCTGCGAGCTCGACCTCGGAGAAATCGACTGAGACGACAATGTCCTCGTGAACCTCGGCGGGCACATCGATGGGGGCTTGGTCGTTTGCCGCGGCAGGCGTGTCGAAAGAGCTGGTGCCGACGAAGGCGTCGACGCGCTCATTTAGATCGTTGAGGGTATCCATGGAAGCTCGATTCTATGTGATGACGGCCGGCGCGATGCAGCCGGAATTGCGAATGCTAAATCGTTTGACGAGTTGATTTTTCCCCGCCGCGCCATCCGTTAGACCGAAGGACCGGCGAACGTGAAGGAGCTGTGGTGGCGGGGATCGAGGTGCTATCTTGAAAGTCCCGTTTAAAAGAGAGGTGACGCGGTATGGAATTGACAGCAATGTTTGGCTCGATTGGCCTGTGTGTAGGCGCAATCGTTGCCGCCGCGGTTATCTACTTTGTGGTCACGGCCATTAAGGGCAAAAGGGCCGAACGCAAGGAGCGCGCGATGCTTAAACAGCATCGCGACCAGCAGGGCAAACGCGCACAGAGATAGCTTGTTGAGTTTTGGATCCGTGCGCTAGCTGCGTTTTCGGATCAGAGCGATGTAGAAGCCCTCAAAGTCGCGGCTAGGCGGAATGGTGAGCGTGCCGGACAGGCCGTTGGCGATGGCCGATACCTGACCCGCGGCAATGGCCTCGGTCAGGGCGTTGGACTCGATGCGCGGCTCCTCGCCAGCTTCCTGGGCGCGGCGTGCCTCACTTTCGCTTGGCGTGCCGTCGAGGGGGATGAGCTCGCAGTCCATATGCTTGTCGAGGGCCTCTTGCAGGGCGTCCTCGTTTTCCTGCGGCAAGATCGAACAAGTCGAATAGACGAGCGTGCCGCCCGGTTTGAGGGCTCCCATGGCGCGGTCCAGAAGCGCACGCTGCGAGTGGGCGCACTTGCTCAGCAACTGCTCGGTGAGGCCGCGCAGACTCTTCTCGTTGCCGCTGATGACGGTGCCCGTGCCGGTGCAGGGAGCGTCGAGCAGGATGCGGTCAAAGCGGAAGAACTCGTCGAGCTCGCGTGCGTCGATGCGCATGACGGGCACGTTTTTTGCGCCTTGGCGGTGGAGGTTGGCTTCGAGCTTCTCGGCGCGGGGAATGCTCATCTCGCAGGCGGTAAGGTGCGCCTGCTCCTGCGTGAGGGCGGCGATCTGCGTCGTCTTGCCGCCGGGGGCTGCGCACATGTCCAAGATGTCTTCGCCTGCCTGGGCGCCCAGGACCAACGGCGGCATCATGGACGATAGACTTTGTAAGTAGATCTTGCCGTCGCGGTAGATGCCGAGGCCCCACAGGTCGGAAACCTGGGCCTCGGGCAGGATGAAGGCGTCTGGGTACCAGGCGACGGGGTTGTGGGCGATGCCGGCGGCATCGAGCGCCGCAGCGATGTCCTCGGCGGTTGCCTTGAGCGTGTTGGCGCGCAGCGTGACCGGGCGTGTGGCCGCGGCGCCGAAGCCCTCGATCATGAGCTCGGCATCGGCGGGCGCATAGGCGCCGGCGACCGTGTCGACCATAAAGCGCGGCAGGTCGGCGGCGGAGTGTTGGGCGGCAAGCTGGTCGGAAAGCTCGGTAGCGGCAAACTGCCTGAGCTTGAGCTCGGGCTTAACCTGCTTTTTCTGCTTACGACGACGCGGCTTGGACATCCGTCTTTCCTTCCCATTCCATTACATGTCGAGTGTTTAGTACTGGCTCTCGTGCTTGCTGAAGAAGTCGAAGCGCGGGGGCAGCGGCTTTACGCGGTGCTCGCCGGGCTTCTCGCCCAAGCTCTCCACAAACTCATCCGTGGAGGCGAAGATGTTATCCCAGCTAAAGAAGGCGACCGGGTCAACGTCGAAGTGCTTGCAGATGAGCTCGCAGCCGGCCGGGACGATGCCGTGCATCAGGACGGTCGCCACGCGCAGCTCGGTAAAGGCGTCGACGAGAGCCTGCGTCATCGCGGCATTGGCTGGCTCGCCCTCAAGCTTGTTGGCGGCCTTGGAGGCGTCGCTCCAGCGCTTGTTGGCGGCGCGCAGGTAGTCGTCGCACACGGCGAGCGCGCGGTGCGTCTCGAACTTGTACATGGCCTGCTCAAAGGCGAGGGCTGCCTGCTCGGCGGCCTCGACTACGGTGTCAGAAGCTGCGCCGGCGGGGATGCAGCCGTTGCGGTAGGGGCTCTCGTCGCCCTCCTTGACGGCGACGCCGTAGAAGCAGCTGCGGGCCAAGCGGTTGAACACGCCGGTCAAAAGGGCGCTCTCCTTAAGGGCAGGATCGATGACGCGCTTGTCGTCGCAGGCGCGCACCTCGTTGCCGTCCTTGTCCTTGCCAGTCACACGCGTGTCGTATGCCTTGGGGCTAAAGCTCACCGGCTTTTCGGACAGGCCGAGCGACAGCCAGTGCGCGCGCATCTGCTCGCAGGTGTAGTGGTTGAGCAGGTCGTCTGCCGGCGGGGGAGGCGTCTGCGAGGACGAGCTGGCCTTTTTGCCCATGTAGAGCAGGTGGTAGCAGGCGCTGACGGTGCTTTGCGTGAGGTCCCAGCCCAGGGCCTCCCACATGGCGGTCTGCGCGATGCAGTAGAAGTAGATGTTGTCCTGACCGATAAACTGGTAGATCTGTGCGTCGTCCGAGCACCACCAGTCGCGCCAGTCGAGCGAGCTGTGCTGGTAGGTGGGTGCGGGCACCTGCGTGGAGTCGGCAGCGGGCTCGCCCATGAGGGCGGCATCCTGGGCGGCGACGCCCTCGGTCACGCCGGCGGCCTTGGCATCGCGTGCGAGCACGGTGCGAGTATAGCTGATGGGCGCCCACAGGCTCTCGGGCCAGCACCAGCAGGTGACGTCGGTTACGCCGTCGACCTCGGGCACCGGAACGCCCCAGTCGATGTTGCCGGTGATGCGGAAGGGCACGAGTGCCTTGCCGCTGCGGAAGCGCACGCCACCGTTGGCGAGCACGGCGTGGGCATCGTCGCGCTCCTTCCAGCTGGGGAAGGTGACGGTAAAGCTGCTCTTGTTGCCCTCGGGCTCCAACACGGTGTGCTCGGGAAGTTGGTCCTCGACGGCATCGAAGGCCTCGCGGAACTTGTTCTGGATGTAGAGCTGAGCCGGCAGCAGCCACTCCTCCATGGTCTTGGAGACCACGGAGCGAACCTGCGGGTTCTGGGCGAGCTTGGCGGTGTAGGTCTTCATAAAGTCGAGGTAGGCGGGTAGGTCGAAGTAGAGGTTGTCGACCGGGCGCAGCTCGGGCACCTCGCCGGTGAGCTGGCTCTTGGGCGCGATGAGCTCCTCGGGCTCAAACTGGTGGCCCAGATCGCACTCGTCGGCATAAGCCTTCTCGGACTTGCAGCCCTGGATGGGGCAGCGGCCGATGACCTGGCGTCCGTTGAGGAACGTGCCGGCCTTGGCATCGTAGAACTGCAGCGTGGAGCGCTTGGAGATGGTGCCCTGCTCGTGCAGGCGCTCGATAATCTCGGCGGTAACCTCGTTGTGAATCTGCGCAGCCGGCTCAAGGCCTGAGCCGCCGTAGATGTCGCAGCTGATGTTGTAGTTGTTGAGGGTCGCGGCCTGGCGGGAGTGGTTGGACTCGACATACTCGCCGATGGACTTATCGTAGCCTTCGTTCTCCTTGAGTTTGCGGTAGCTCTCCATGATGGGCGAGCCGTAGCAGTCGGTGCCCGAGGTGAAGATGACGTTCTCGCGGCCCAGGCGGTCGCGCAGGAAGCGGGCGAAGAAGTCGGCCGGGACAAAGACGCCGCCAACGTGGCCAAAGTGAAGGCCCTTGTTGCCGTAGGGCTCGCCGGCGGTAACGATGGCGCGGCGAGGCCAGCTGGGACGGTCGTTCATGGAGTATTTGGATGCCATGGGACTCCTTCGCATATGGTAAGAGCGCGGCCGGGCGCAAGGCCTGGCGACGCGGTGGTCAATTCGTGCATATCGTTCGACATTATCGCACATGCGGACGGGTACGTGGCAGGGGCGCTATCCTAAGATGCTATGAATGAGATTTCCAACATACATGCGTTTGAGGACGAGGATTTTCTGCACGCCTGCTTTGTGTGGGGGATGGTCGTAGTCGGGGTGTTTGCCGTGTGCCTGGTGCCGGTGTTTATGCTGCTGGGCGGGCCTGCGGACTTGGATGCGGCTGAGGCGGGCGGCTGGACCACCGTCGTGGGCTGGATGGTCGGTGTGGCTGCGGTTTCTGCAGCGTCGTTTGCCGTACACGAGCTGGTGCATGCGGTGTTTTTTAAGCTGCTGGCGCCTGCGGGCGCGCATGTGACCTTTGGCGCGAATCGTGAGACGGCGATGATCTATGCCTGCGCCGAGGGCGTTGTGTATTCGCGTCGGCGGTACATGGCCATTTGCCTGGCGCCCACGGTTGTTTTGACGGTGGCGTTTGCCCTGGGGTTTGCGTTCTCGGGCTATCCGCTGCTGTGCTACCTGGCGGCTGGTCTGCACTTGTCGGGCTGCGTGGGCGATTGGTATTACGTGCGGACCATCCTGCGCGACCGCCGCATTGTCGCCTGCGAGGACACATCCTTTGGCGTGCGCTTTTTTGGGTGAGGAGATGTCGATGAAGTCGTTGTTGCTGCATGCGTGCTGTGCACCATGCTCGCTTGAGCCGGTTCGCCTGCTGCGCGAGGAGGGGTTTGAGCCCACGATTTGCTGGACCAACCCCAATATTCAACCGCGCGATGAATGGCAGCGCCGCCTGGACGAACTGCGCCGGTGGTGTGCCAATGGCGACATCGAGCTTATCGAGGCAGGCGAGGACCGCGAGCGCTGGGAGGCCGGTGTGGCCCCGTTGAGCGCCGATCGACCCCGTCGCTGTCGTGCGTGCTATGCCCTGCGTCTGGCCGAGGCATGCCGTGTGGCCCAGGAGCGCGGGTTCGAATATGTGGGTACGACGCTCGCCGTCTCGCCGTATCAGCTGTTCGATACCTGCAATGATGTGCTTGAGCGCTTGGCTGCCGCCCGCGGTCTCACTCCGGTCATTCGCGATTTTCGCCCGTATTACCCCGAGGCGACACGTCGTTCGCGCGAGCTGGGCATGTATCGGCAGAACTACTGTGGTTGCCGCTTTTCTGCCGTCGAGGCGGCCATGGACCGCGCCCGCATCCGCGACGAGCGCAAAGCCGCCAAAAAGTAGTTCGTTTGGGACGTCAGCCTGCTAGGATGTAGAGCGGACTTTGGCTATATAAGGAGTATCCGACGTGTCTATGCGTACCGATGATTTTGACTACAACCTTCCTGAGGAACTGATTGCCCAGGCTCCTGCCGAGCCGCGCGACTCCTGCCGCCTGCTGGTGGTTGATCGCAAAGGCTCCGAGGCAGGAACGCCGCTAGAGCATGGCGGTACCGTTGAGCACCGCATCTTCCGCGACATTATCGACTATATCGAGCCGGGCGATGTGCTCGTCATCAACCAGACGCGCGTGATGCCGGCCCGTCTTATCGGTCGCAAGGCTGGCTCGGGCGGCGTGGTCGAGACGCTGCTGCTCAAGCGCCGCGAGGATGTTGACCCGCTGGGTCACGTTTGGGAGTGCCTGGTCAAGCCGGGTAAGCGCCTGAAGCCCGGTGCTCAGATTGAGTATCGCGCCGGTGGCGCCCATGCGCCCGAGGGGGCTCCCGTGGTGCTGACGGCCGAGGTCATCGACTTTGTCACCGATAGCCGCGGAGGCCGTCTGGTGCGCTTTGAGCCGGCCGGCTGCAATGCCGCCGGCGAGCCGCGCACGCTCGACGAGGCCATTCATGCTGCCGGTCACGTGCCGCTGCCGCCCTACATTACCGATTACGAGGGCGATCCCGAGAAGTACCAGACCGTCTACGCCATGAAGGAGGAGCACTCGGCTGCCGCTCCTACGGCGGGTCTGCACTTTACCCCCGAGCTCATGGCCGCTATCGAGGCCAAGGGCGCGAAGTTTGCCGCCGTCGAGCTCGAGGTGGGTATTGATACCTTCCGTCTGGTGGAGGAGGACGACCCCACGCAGCACGTCATGCACACCGAGCGCTACCACGTGTCGCAGGAGGTTGTCGACGCCGTGCATAAGGCGAAGGCCGAGGGGCACCGCGTGATCGCCGTCGGCACCACCGCGGTGCGCTCGCTCGAGAGCGCCTTTGACGCTGAGGCACCGGTGTCCGATCCGGCCGTGACGGCGCGCTATTTTGAGGGCCGCGAGGATGGGGCCGATACGCTCGGCCGCGGCGACATCGTGGCGCGCGAGAACGCTACGACGCAGCTCTACCTCATGCCCGGCTCGACCTATCACGTGGTCGACGCGCTGATCACGAACTTCCACGTGCCGCGCTCCACGCTCATGATGCTCGTAAGCGCGCTTGCCACCCGCGACCAGATCATGGATGCCTACGCCGCTGCTATCGAAGAGCGCTACCGCTTCTTCAGCTTTGGCGACGCGATGCTCATTTTGTAGGTTACGGCGTTTTACAAACGCCGTAACCGGCCGACGCTGCAAACCCCCCTAAGCGGCAATCTGACGTTCAATCGTCGGGCATGACCAGAAGGTCAATGCCCCCCTCTTTCACGTCACCTTGCTCGCTTAGGGGCGTTTTCGCTGACTTTGCCAAAGCATCGGCAGGTACTCATTGGGGACGTACTTAAATGAGTGCCTGCAGAATGAGAGTGGATAATCTCCCGTTTTAGGCGTGTTTCTTCGTCAAAAGTGGGAGATTATCCACTCTCATTAGGTGGCACTTGGGGACGTTCCTTTTTTGCCGGCACCTGGGGACAGTCCTTGTAATCGTTGGGGAGTGGTTACTTGCTCGCGAACAGCCAGATCAAGATGATCACTAGAACTACGGCGACGATGCAGACGATGGCGCCGGTGAATTTGATGCGTGAGTCGCGGGTACGCTCGCGCACCGCGTCCTCGGTGGCCTCGAGCTGGGCGACTTCTCGCTCGGTCTCGGTGTGTTCGGCATTGTCTCGGGCCAAGGACCCTGCAAGCGACTCGGTGATCTCTGGGTGGTCGTGCACCTCGGTCGCCTGTTCGATGATCGACTGTGCATGTGCGGCATCTGCTTGGGCGTTGGCGATGGTCTGCTCCTGGTCGCGGCGCGCCTTGTCCTCGGCAGCGATCTTCTCGCGCAGTTCGCGCTGACGAGTCGCGGCGGCGGTCTTCGCCGTCTGCAGCTCGTCGCGCGCGGCATCGGCTTCGGTCGTCACGGCTTGGTGCGCGCGTTTTGCGTCGGCGATAGGGGCTTGAGCCTGCTCGACGGCCTGCTCGGCTGCGGCAAGCGAGTGCTCAAGGTCGGCGGTGATGCGCGGGACATCTTCTTCGGCTTTACGCAGGGCATCTGCCGTGTCGGAAATCTGCATCGAGAGCTCGCTGGTGCGCACCGTATAGTTGGCGGGATTTGCCGAGGGATTGCGTTGCAGCTCGGCATACTCATGACGCAGCGTCTCGAGCTGGGCGCGCGTGGCGTCGACGGTTTGTTGTGCGGCGGCAATGCCGGCGTCTCGCTCTGCCTTCACCTTGTCGCGGATGCGCTTGGAATCCTCAAGACGTCGAACGAGGCGGTTGCCGGTCTCGCGTGAGCTCGCCTCGCGGGCCTCCACGGCGTCGAGCGCGGCCTTCAGGCGGAGCTCAGTCGCGTCATCCTCTGTCTTCATTTGTTCGAGCTGACCCTTGAGCTCTGTCGCTTTGGAGGCGTGGACATCACGGTCAATCTCGGCGACCGCTGCAGTCTTTTGGGCCGTGGCAATCGCCTGGCGCTGGTCGGCGACGATCTGGTCGTAGCGGCCTGCGATATCCTGGCGCGTCTCGAGTTCCTCGGCCTGATCGGCAATGCGCTGCTCAAGTTCGGCCAGGTGGGCGCGGGCATCGGCAAGTGCCTTTTTCGCGGCGTTCATCTCGCGCATGGCCGAGGCGCCCTGGGCGATAAAGGTGCCCACGGCGTTCGCAGTGTTCGAGACAGCGGTCCCCAGATCGCGGCTCGCGGCGGGGGAGTGCGGGGCAGTCGGGCGAGCGGTGTCGGCAGCGTCCGCATCGGCAGTCTGCGGCACGGCGATATTGCCGGTACCGCCTTCGATCACAGAAAAGCCTGCTGCGTGCGGGTCGACCGCATCGGTGCCAATCGTGGGATGCTCGAGCTGCAGAAACGAGGGCATGGTGCTGCCCTGGTCGGCAACCGGAGTCTCGCCGGGTACGAAGGTCGAGGCTGCCTCGGCGGCCTCCTCTTCCTCGGCGTCAACGTCAGCGTCGGCCACGGCGTCTTTCATCGCTTTGACGGCATCCATCATGGAGTCCATGACGGCGTCGAGCTCTTCTTCCGAAGAAACCTCGATAGGGCCCGCAGCTTGCGGAGCAGCATCCTGTACGGGGCGGTCGTCCTGAGCGGGCGCATCGTCGTTTTGCTCGTCTGCATCTTCGGCGCCAGGGGTTTCCGCCGTAGCGCTTTCGTCCAAGAATGGGCCGTCGAGGTCAATATCATCGCAGGTCACAGCGTCGGCATCTGCAGTGACGTCTGCGGAATCATCAATATGCTGTTGAGTCTGGGGGTCCAGCTCGTCTGTCATAGGCATGTGCTCCTCATCGTTGTTTGTCACCCTATGATAAAGTCTCGCGCCGACATCCCGCGCGCTGCAGCAAAGTTTCAAAACGTGTTCGATGGCTCGCGTCGATAGCAAAAACTCGGCCACTTTATCCAGTTTGTACTTGACATTCCCTTCGCCGAAAGACGTTGCGCCGTTCGCCTGCCAGGGGCTTTATTTTTCACTTGAACCCGCTAAAGTTGCATTTCAGCTTTTGGCGCGTGAAGTTGGATGCGCGCAGTCGACGGGCAGGCCCGTCGCGATTTGAAAGGACTTTATATGGGACTTTTCACTGGTAAGACCGTGATCGTCACCGGCGGCGGCAAGGCCACGCTCAAGGACGGCTCCGCTGGCTCCATCGGCTACGGTATCGATATCGCTTTTGCCAAGGAGGGCGCAAACCTCGTCATTACCGGCCGCAACGTTGCCAAGCTCGAGGCTGCCAAGGAATCCCTCGAGGCCGAGTACGGCGTCAAGGTTCTGCCTGTTCAGGCCGATGTCTCGGCTGGTCAGGACAACGAGGCCGTCGTCCAGAACGTCATCGACAAGGCTATTGAGGAGTTCGGCCGCATCGACGCCGTCGTCAACAATGCTCAGGCCAGCGCCTCGGGCGTGACCATCGCCGACCACACCATGGACCAGTTCAACCTCGCCATTTACTCCGGTCTGTATGCCACCTACCTGTACATGCAGAAGGCCTACCCGCACCTGAAGGAGACCAAGGGCTCCGTGGTCAACTTTGCTTCGGGCGCCGGCCTGTTTGGCAACTATGGCCAGTGCAGCTACGCCGCTGCCAAGGAGGGCATCCGCGGTCTGACCCGCGTCGCTGCCAACGAGTGGGGCAAGGACGGCATCAACGTCAATATCGTTTGCCCGCTTGCTTGGACCGCTGCGCTCGAGAACTTCCAGGATGCCTATCCCGAGGCGTTCAAGGCCAACGTCCACATGCCGCCGGCTGGCCACTACGGCGACGTCGAGAAGGAAATCGGCCGCGTTGTCGTTCAGCTCTGCGGTCCCGACTTTAAGTATATGAACGGCGAGACCGTCACCCTCGAGGGTGGCATGGGCCAGCGTCCGTAGGAGTTACGGCGTTTTACCAAACGCCGTAACGGGCCGACGCTGCGCGGGCACCAGAGCGACAACTTGTCATTCAAAGAGGGCGGCATGACCAGAAGGTCTATGCCGTCCTCTTTTCATGCCAATTTGTTCGCTCTGGTGACCGCTCGCTGATGTTGTCAGAGCATCGGCGTTACCTTGACTGTTGGATGTAGTCGTTGGGGACGTTCTTAAATGACTAGTCGAAAGGGACACTCTTGCCGGCACTTGGGGACAGTCCCTGAGTGCCGGCAGATTGGGGCGCTCATTTGCAAGATGGCGCTGAAGACTGTCCCCAACGTCTAGTCGTTTAAGACTGTCCCCAACGACTACCCAACGACTAGCGCGGGAACCTGATCCTAATGCACTAGTTTCTGTCGAGTCGGTGCTTCTTGCGGGTTGCCCGTATAATGGTTTGCGTATGAACCGCAACCAAGGAGTTCCAGTTTATGGACCAGAACCTTTTTAAATTCGACCTGATTGCCGAGGATCCGACGACGCACGCGCGTGCCGGCGTACTGCACACCCCGCACGGCGACATCGAGACGCCGATCTTTATGCCCGTGGGCACCAAGGCAAACGTCAAGGGCATTCCTACCGAGACTGTCAAGAAGCTCGGCGCCCAGATCGTGCTCGCCAATACCTATCATCTGTCCATGCGTCCCGGCGAGGATACCATCGCCGAGCTGGGCGGCCTGCACAAGTTCATGAACTGGCACGGCCCCATCCTCACCGACTCGGGCGGTTTCCAGGTCTTCAGCCACAACGATGCCGTCAAGCTCACCGATGAGGGCGTGCGCTTTATCGTCAACGATTACGACGGCCGCCACGTGTTTTGGACGCCCGAGGACAACATGGAAATCGCCATGAAACTCGGCTCCGATATCTGCATGCAGCTCGACCAGTGCCCGGGCTATCCCGCCACGCGCGCCTACGTTGAGCGCGCCGTTGAGCTGTCGAGCATGTGGGCCGAGCGCTGCTATAAGGCGCATACCCGCGATGACCAGGCGCTCTTTGGCATCGTTCAGGGCGGCATGCACCTGGATCTGCGCCTGCGCTCGCTGCGCCATCTGGAGGAGTGCGGCGACTTCCCGGGCTATGGTATCGGTGGCTATTCGGTGGGCGAGGATCACGAGACCATGTTCGAGACCCTGGCGCCGCTCGTGAGCGAGTACATGCCCAAGCATAAGCCGCGCTACCTGATGGGTGTCGGCAACCCGACCACGCTCGTGCGCGGCGTTGGCGTGGGCATCGACATGTTTGACTGCGTGCTGCCGACGCGCACCGGCCGTATGGGCACGGCATTCTCCAGCGAGGGTCGCCTCAACTTCCGCAACGCTCGCTTTGCGCACGACGACGGTCCCATCGATCCCACCTGCACCTGCCCGGTGTGCACGGGCGGTTACAGCCGTGCGCTCATCCGTCACATGGTCACGCAGAAGGAGATGCTCGGCGGCATTCTGCTTTCGATGCACAACATCTACTACCTGCTCAACCTTATGCAGCGGGCCCGCCAGGCCATTATCGAGGGCCGCTACGGCGCGTTCGTGAGCGACTGGATGAACAGCCCTGCGGCGGTGGATTACTAAGAGCAGCACGGGCGCTTGCAGAGCGCGGGCAACGGCAAGGGGCGAGCGCCGGCCGGTCATCACGTTTGCTAACACCGCTTGCGCGACCGATGACCGATAGCTTGCAAGCACTTGATGCATCGTGGGTACCATACCGAATAGTTGATGTTCGGGCGGGTGTTTGGCGCACAGCGTCGACCCCGCCCGTTTTTCTTTTTCTCGATAGGAGTACCCATGATTAAGAATGAGAACGTCGAGGGCGAGCCTGCCTACGACGAGACGTACCGCCGCGGCCCCGTGGTCATGCGCGGCCCCATGATTCCTAAGGACAACACCTACGCCAACCTGCTGGCGCCCGAGGACTCGACCGACTGGCTGCATGCCGACCCGTGGCGCGTGCTGCGCATTCAGGCAGAGTTTGTCGATGGTTTTGGCGCGCTTGCCGAGCTTGGACCTGCGGTGACCATCTTCGGTAGCGCCCGCACGCCCAAGACCGATCCGCTCTACAAGGCGGCGCGTACCGTCGGGCGCAAGATCGCGCAACGTGGCGTGGCGGTCATCACCGGTGGCGGCCCCGGCATCATGGAAGCGGCCAACAGGGGAGCGGCGAGTGTCAACGGCAAGTCAGTTGGCCTAGGCATTGAATTGCCGCACGAGCAGGGGCTCAATAAATACGTGAACCTCGGCATGGACTTCCGCTACTTCTTTGTGCGCAAGACCATGTTCGTCAAATACAGCTCGGGTGCCATCGTGTTTCCCGGAGGTTTTGGTACGCTCGACGAAATGTTTGAGGTTCTCACGCTGGTGCAGACGCACAAGGTCAAGCGCATGCCGCTCGTGCTGGTGGGCACCGAGTACTGGCAGGGCCTATTCGACTGGCTCAACGGCCCGGTGATGAGCACCGGTATGATTAGCCCGCTCGATCCGGATCTGGTACACATTACCGACGACCTCAACGAGGCCGTTGACATTGCGCTCAGCGGGCTGATGTAGATCAATCGTGCCCACGCGACATGAATACGCATGGCAATCTGATGTTATCTAACATCAGATTGCCATGCGTATTGGGTATACTGGTGTAAAAGACGAGGGCGAGGAGGTCGCAAATGTCTACAGCAACAGTTAAGCCTACGACGGTTCGAATCGAAGAGGGGCTCAAGGAGCAGGCGACTGAGTTCTTGGATTCGGTCGGCCTCAGCCTCAATTCCTATCTCAATCTTGCTGTTCGGCAGCTGGTAAATCAGCGAAAGATTCCTTTTGAGATTGTAGGAAGGGCGGAGGTGCCCAACGAGGTGACGAGGCGCGCCATGGTGATCGCCGAGGCTCATGAGCTGGGGATTTTGCCGGACGATAGCCTGTCATTCAATAACGCTGATGAGCTTATGTCATTCCTCGATGAGGAATAGCGATGTTCGAGATTAAAGTCGAGGCTCAATTTAAGGTGGACTACAAACGAACGATGCGCATGCATCCGCAGCTAAAAAGTGAGTTTAAAGCGGCGGTTGCAGAGCTTGTGGCTCATGGGTCACTTCCGGCGGAGTATGGCGCCCACGAGCTCTCAAACCCGGGCGGAAACTACAACGGCCACATCGATTTCCACCTATCCGATGGCTTGGTCGATGTGGTCGTTCTTTATCTTCCCCATAAGACTAACCCAGTGATTAGGCTGGTGAGAATGGGCACTCATCAGGAACTGTTTCAGGGTCCGCTGGGCTGATCGCCGATTTCTAAGTTGCGGTGGAATAGGGATTGATTTGCGGCTGATAAGCCAAAAACAGTTCCTATTCCACCGCAAGTGGTAAAGGTGCCCCTAGTGGATGGGCTGGTAACGAGGGCAGTAGCTGATGGCGATGGCGTCGACGCCTACATGGGTGGCGATGGTGCAGCCGATGGGGCCGGTGCCGGCGTCCACGTAGTCCCGGCCTGCGAGCGCTTGGCTGACGAGCTTTTGCTCCTCAGCGGCGCCGGTCGTGAGTACGCGCACGCTGGAGCCCGGATGCTCGGCCAAAAATGCGAGGCAATCGGTCATGGTGTTGGCAACGATGCGCTTGGCGCCGCGGCCCTTTTTGACGGCCTTGATCTCGCCCGATTTCCACTCCGGCGAAACGGCCAGGCGAATGTTGAGCATCTGCGTCAACTGGCCGGCGAGCTTGGGCGCGCGGCCGTTCTTAACGAGGTTCTCGAGCGTGCGCGGAATCAGCAACAGGTGGGCGTCGGGCAGGGTCGCGCGGATCTGCGCCTCGGTCTCGTCCAGGCTGCGGCCGTCCTCGCGCATGGCCAGCGCGTACTCCACCAGCAGGCCCTCGGCGCCCGAGCCGGTGCGCGAATCGATGCAGCGCACGTCGAGCTCGTGGGTTTCGGCCGTCAGGCATGCGTTGGCATAGCAGGCGGACCACTCGCTGCATAGCGAGATAAAGATCGCGCTATCGTGGCCGTCGGCGCGTACGCGGTCGAAGAGTGCCTTGAACTCGCCGGCGCTCGGCTGCGAGGTGTGCGGCAGCTGCTCGGAGCCGGCCATGCGGGCGACGTACTCCTCGGCGGTAATCTGCACCTGGTCGAGCAGGTCCTCGCCCTCGATAATCACATGCAGCGGAATCACGTAAATGCCGAGCTCTTGGGCGCGGGCGGGGGAGATGTCCGACGTGGAGTCGGTTATGATGGCAAAAGACATAATTGCACCTTTCGTTGGGGCGCGGCAGCGCCGCCTTCTGAAAGCAAAGTGCGACAAGTATAGTGGAGTTGCTCTACATTGCTAGGTTCAATTGTTGAATAGTCAACAGTTTGAAGCGGTGGTGTGGAAATCATCAACTGGGGAAGAAGGGTGCCGATGGCGGCATTGCAACTTTGCGAGCGGCCGGTTGTGCTGTTCGATTTTGACGGCACGGTGGCAGATACGGGCCGGGCGGTGATGACCTCGACGCGCAAGACGCTTTCCGCGCGCGGGTTTTCGGAAGCGCAGATGGGTGATCTGCGCCGCATGATCGGGCCGCCCCTGTGGAAGAGCTTTCACGACTTTTACGGCTTTTCCCGCGAGGAGTCGCTTGTGGTGGCCGATGAGTACCGCGCCTTTTTTGATGAACTGGGACCGGAGGAGTATCCCGTGTTCAATGGGGTCCCCGAGCTGCTGGATGGGTTGGTCGCCCAAGGCAAACGTATGGCCGTGGCGACGTCGCGCATGGAGGCCAAGTGCATCGACATGGTGCGTGAGCTCGGGCTCTCTCAGTTTGAGGCGGTGATTGGCATGAATCCGCCGCAGGGACGCGAGACCAAGGCCGATTCGGTCCGCGATGCCCTGGCGGCGCTCGGCGCGACGGCCGACGATGCCGTGATGATCGGCGATCGCTTTAACGATGTGGAGGGCGCGCACGCAATGGGCGTGCCGTGCATCGGCATCTATTCGGGCGCGGCGGCGCCGGGCGAGCACGAGGCGGCGGGTGCCGATGCGGTGGTGCACTCGGTGGCCGAGCTTGCTAAACTTTTCGCTATCTAATGACGTAATGTGAGGGGCGAGCGCGCTCGCCGCTCATTGGTAAGGAGGTCGTCCATGAATCAGGTGGAGCAGAGCGTTGCCGAATATGTCGACGAGGTCTGGGAAGATGTCGTCGCCGATATCGAGCAGCTGGTGAGCTATCCGTCTGTGGCCGTTGCTGCCGATGCGGAGCCCGGTGCGCCGTTTGGCCGCCCGGTCCGTGATGCGCTCGATTGCGCGCTCGGCATTGCGCAAAAGCTCGGCTACCAGACGAGCGATGACGAGGGCTTTGTGGGCATCGCCGATATTCCGGGTCGCGGCGATAAGCAGCTCGCGACTATCTGCCATGTGGACGTGGTGCCTGCCGGCCCCGGCTGGAATACCGACCCATTTGCGATGGAGCGTCGCGAGGGCTGGCTGCTCGGCCGCGGCGTGATCGACGACAAGGGCCCGGCGGTGCTGTCGCTCTACGCTGGCGCTTATCTGCTCAAACACGGCATTGTGCCGCGCTATACCTTCCGCGCGCTGCTGGGCTGCGATGAGGAAGTGGGCATGTCCGACGTTCACCATTATCTGGAGAACCACGCAGACCCCGACTTTCTGTTTACGCCCGATGCCGAGTTCCCGGTCTGCAATGCCGAGAAGGGCCAGTTTGGGGCGACATTTGTGAGCTCCAAGATCGACGGCGGTCGTATTGTGTCCTGGAGCGGTGCCGAGGCGAGCAACGCCATTCCGTCGCAGTCTATCTGCGAGCTTGCGATTGACGCCGATGAGCTGCCGGCACCGGTCGAGAACGCCGACCGCCTGGAGATCACAGCACTCGACAACGGACATGCCCAGATTTTCGCCCACGGCATTGGCGGTCATGCCTCGATGCCCGAGGGAACGATCAATGCCGTCGGCCTCATCGTGGCGTATCTGCGCGAGGCCGAGGATGCGTTTGGTGCGCGCGACGAGCGCCTGCTGAGACCTGCCGAGCACGAGTTCGTCAAGTTCCTGGCTTTTGTGCATGCGGACGCCTATGGCCGCGGCCTAGGTATCGATGCGACGAGTCCGGCGTTTGGCCCGCTTACCTGCAACGCTGGCGTCACCCGCGTGGCGGATGGCCATATTGAGCAGGTCATCGACGTGCGCTTCCCCGACAGCACGAGTGCCGATACCATCCGCGAGCAGCTCGATCCGCTCGTGGGCCGTTTTGGCGTGACGTGCCGTGTGGGTCGTGCGAAGGTGCCGTTCTCGGTCTCTGCCGACGATCCGGCCGTGAAGGCGCTTATTGATACCTATAACGAGTTTACGGGCAAGCATGCTGAGCCCTTTGCCATGGGCGGCGGCACGTACGCACGCAACTTTGCCCGCGCCGTCTCGTTTGGCCCCGAGGAGACCGGCCTGGAGCTGCCCGCATGGGGCGGCCAGATGCACGGCCCCAATGAGTGCGCCAACGAGGAACAGCTCAAGCAGGCGCTCAAGATTTATATCGTGGCGATCTTACGTTTGAACGAGCTTGAGCTTTAAGGCTGCGGCGTTTTAACAACTTAGCACCCCTTTCGTCCGGGCTTTTTAAGTTGCGGTGGAATAGTTCCTGCTTGGCCATTTGATGGCCAAGCAGGAACTATTTCACCGCAACTTTGTTTTTATTGGTGTAAAAGGCGGGTCATGCTTGGTGGCGGGTTTGTTATTCGTTTGTAAAGCCGAGCCGCGCTTGCGGTAAGGGTCTATCAGATGCCCGTAAAAAACCGCAGTTGGCGCGGGCGCTGCCCGGTCGGGACCGTATCTTTCCAAACAGCAAAGCGGGCAGGGTGCCCGCGAGTCGCATGTATGAAAGGAAGATCATGCTCGATCAGGCTTATTCTCGTCGTCAGTTCCTCGGCCTCGCTGGTGGTCTTGCCAGCATCGTCGGTCTCGGTCTCGTTGGTTGCGGCGGCTCCAACGCCGCCAACACCGCTGCTGAGGGCAGCGCCGCTGCTGCCGAGTCCGTCTCCGGCGAGGTGACCTACGACGGCGCCTCCTCGTTCCAGGCTCTCGTCGAGGCTGCTGCCGAGAAGTTTATGGATGCCAATCCCGACGTCTCCGTCTCCGGTTCGGGCAACGGTTCGGGCAAGGGCCTGACCGCTGTTGCCGCCGGCACCGTTACTATCGGTAACTCCGACGTCTTCGCCGAGACCAAGCTCGAGGCCGATCAGGTCAAGAACCTCGTCGATCACGAGGTCGCCGTCGTGGGCATGGGCCCTGTCGTCTCCAAGAACGTCAAAGTCGATGACCTGTCCCTCGAGCAGCTCAAGGGCATCTTCTCCGGCCAGATCACCAACTGGAAGGAGGTCGGCGGCGACGACGCCAAGATCGTCGTCCTCAACCGCAAGGCAGGCTCCGGCACCCGCGCCACCTTCGAGGCCGCCGTCTTTGGCGACGAGGCCGTCGACTTTAAGGGCGACGCCGAGCTCGACAAGTCCGGCGACGTCCAGACTCAGATGGGCAGCACCGACAATGCCATCTCCTACCTCGACTTCTCGCACTTCGACGACTCCAAGTTCAACGCCATCAAGGTCGAGGGCGTGGAGCCCAAGAGCGCAAACGTCACCGACGACTCCTTCAAGATCTGGGCTACCGAGCACATGTACTGCGCGAAGGACGCCGACGAGGCCACCAAGGCCTTCCTGGAGTTCATGCTTTCCGACGACGTCCAGGGCAAACTCGTCGAGGAGCAGGGCTTTATCCCCGTCTCTGCCATGAAGGTCGTCAAGGACGCCAGCGGCAAGGTCTCCGCTAAATAAGTAATCGCCCCGGAAAGGTTTGCAATGGCAAAACAGCTGCCAAAGCGCGAGCTTGAGAACGTGGGCCTGGGCGTCACGGGCGCGTGCGTAGCGCTCGTGACGCTTGTCGTTGCCGCGCTCATCTTTATGGTCGCCCAAAAGGGCCTCTCGGCTTTTCTCAAGGACGGCGTCTCGGTCGTCGAGTTCTTCACCGGCACCAAGTGGGACCTGGCCAACACAGCCGAAAACGGCCTGCCCTATACCGGCGCCCTGCCCCTGATCGTCACCTCGTTTGCGGTCATGGTGCTCTCCACGCTCATCGCGCTGCCCATCGCCATCGGCTCTGCCATCTTTGCGGTCGAGATCCAGCCTAAGTTTGGCTCCAGGGTTTTTCAGCCGCTCATTGAGCTTTTGACCGGTATTCCCTCGGTCGTCTTTGGCCTGATCGGTTTTCACGTGGTCGTCGGCCTTATGAAGAGCGTTTTCCACGTGAGCACAGGCCTGGGCATCTTGCCCGGCGCCATCGTGCTGGCCGTCATGATTCTGCCGACGATGACCACGCTTTCGGTCGATGGCCTGCGCGCCGTGCCCGATAGCTACCGCCAGGGTTCGCTCGCGCTGGGCTACACCCGCTGGCAGACCATCTGGCACGTGGTGCTCAAGTCCGCCATGCCGTCGCTCATGACCGCAGTCATCCTTGGCATGACCCGCGCCTTTGGCGAGACGCTCGCCGTGCGCATGGTCATTGGCGGCATCGAGGCCATGCCGACGTCGCTGCTGTCGCCGGCGTCGACCATCACCACCACGCTCACCACGTCCATGGCGGTCTATGCCGAGGGCTCGGCCCAGGACGACGTTCTGTGGGCGCTCGGTCTGCTGCTGATGGGCATGAGCCTCATCTTTATTCTGATCATCCACCTTATCGGCCGCAAGGGGGCGAAGGCTCGTGGCTAGCACGCGCATCCACATCGACGAGGCGAGACTCGGGCGTGTCCAAAAGCAGGACCGCATCGCCACGGGCGTGCTGACGGCGATTGTCGCCATCGTCATGCTTATCGTCGTCTCCATGGTGGCCTACATCCTGTTCGAGGGTATCTCGACGCTGTTCCAGCCGGGCTTTCTCACGCAGCCCGCACGCGCCAACGGAACGCAGGGCGGCGTGCTCTACCAGCTGTTCGACTCGTTCTATCTGCTGCTGATCACCCTGGTCATCTCGGTGCCCATCAGTCTGGGCGGCGCGGTCTTTTTGGTTGAGTACGCGCCCGATGGGCCCATCCGCGACATCGCCTCCACCGCCATCGAAACGCTGTCCTCGCTGCCCTCCATTGTCGTGGGCATGTTCGGCTTTCTGGTGTTCTCGGTGCAGCTGGGCTGGAAGTACTCCATCATCTCCGGCGCCGTCGCGCTCACCATGTTCAACATCCCCATCCTGGTGCGCGTGATCCAGCAGGCACTCGAGGACGTGCCGCAAGCCCAGCGCGATGCGTGCCTGGCCATGGGACTCACCCGCTGGGAGGCCACGCTGCACATTCTGATTCCCGAGGCCATGCCCGCCATCGTGACCGGCATCGTGCTTTCGGCCGGCCGTGTCTTTGGCGAGGCCGCGGCGCTGCTCTTTACCTCGGGCATGAGCTCGCCGGTTCGCCTGAACTTCTTGAGCTTTAACCTGTCGAGCCCCACCTGCGCCTGGAACGTGTTCCGTCCCGGCGAGTCGCTGGCCGTGCACATCTACAAGATCTATGGCGAGGGCAGCCCCGAGGCCCAGCAGATCGTCTGGGGCACCGCGGCACTGCTGATGATTTGCGTGCTGCTGTTTAACGTAGTCGCCCGTATCGTGGGCAAGCAACTGGCAAGGAGGATGACGGCCGAATGAGCGAGATGAATGCAACGCCCGCAACCGAGGCGGCCACGTCCGACACCCAGGACTTTCTGTCGAGTGTGGGGGAGAGCGAGAGACGCGTGCGCGTGAGCGGCAAGGCCGTGAGCGACGAGGTCGTGCTCTCCACCAAGGACGTCAACGTGTACTATGGCGACCACCATGCGCTGCACGATGCGTCGCTCGACTTCCACAAGGGCGAGATCACGGCGCTCATCGGGCCTTCGGGCTGCGGCAAGTCGACCTTCTTGCGCAGCCTCAACCTGATGAATCGCGAGATTCGCGGCTGCCGCGTGGAGGGCGTGATCAGCTACCGCGGACGCAACGTGAACACCAAGACCGAGAATACCTACGAGCTGCGCCGGTCCATTGGCATGGTGTTTCAGCAGCCCAACCCCTTCCGCAAGTCCATTCGAGACAACATCACGTTTGCGCCCAAGCGCCACGGCATCACCGACCGCGACGAGCTCGATCGCATGGTCGAGGAAAGCCTGCGCGGTGCGGCCCTGTGGGACGAGGTCAAGGACAAGCTCGACAAGAGCGCCTACGCGCTTTCGGGCGGTCAGCAGCAGCGTTTGTGCATCGCGCGCACGCTGGCACTCAACCCCGACGTAATCCTGTTTGACGAGCCCTGCTCGGCGCTCGACCCCATCTCGACGCTGGCGATCGAGGACCTCATGTCGTCGATCGTGGCCGACCGCGCTATCGTCATCGTGACGCACAACATGGAGCAGGCGTCGCGCGTGTCCAACCGCACGGCGTTTTTCTACATGGGCGATATGGTCGAGTACGACGAGACCGACGAGATTTTCCAACGGCCCAAGGATAAGCGGCTGAATGATTACCTCACCGGCATGTTCTCCTAGTCCGGGACATGCTTGAGGCCCGCGGCGGCCACGGTTGCCGCGGGGCTGATTGGAGAGGCGGGTCATCTCTTGCGGGAGATGGCCCGCCTTTTTGCGTCGCGTGCTGGTGCGCTTGCCCAAAACCACCACAAAGGTGCCTGTCCCCTTTGTGGTGGTTTTCGCTATCATGGACAACGTTGAATTTCTACGAAGGAGCAGGGCATATGGCGATTCTTTTGGGATGCGATTCCGTCAGCCTAGAGTTTCCCACCAAGCATATTTTCGATAGCGTTACGCTCGGCGTGGGCGAGGGCGACCGTATTGGTATTGTCGGTAAAAACGGCGACGGTAAGTCGACGCTGCTGAGCGTGCTCGCCGGCACGTTGGAGCCCGACGACGGCCGCGTGACGCACCGCCGCGACACGACGATTGGATTGCTCGGCCAAAAGGATAACCTGGTCGATACCGACACCGTGCATCATGCCGTCGTGGGCGACACGCCCGAGTATGAGTGGGCGTCGAGTCCGCGTACGCGCCAGATTCTGGCCGGCCTCATTAGCGATGTGCCCTGGGAGGGCACGGTGGGCGAGCTTTCGGGCGGCCAGCGCCGTCGCGTGGACCTCGCGCGCCTGCTGATCGGCGACTACGACGTGCTCATGCTCGACGAGCCCACCAACCACCTGGACATGCGCACCATCAACTGGCTTGCGCGTCACTTAAAGGCCCGCTGGCAGCGCGGCCAGGGCGCCATGCTCGTGGTCACGCACGACCGCTGGTTCTTGGACGAGGTCTGCACCAGCATGTGGGAGGTCCACGACGGCCAGGTAGATCCCTTCGAGGGCGGCTACTCGGCATATATCCTGCAGCGCGTGGAGCGCGACCGCATGGCCGCCGTTACCGAGGAGCGCCGTCGCAACATGGCGCGCAAGGAGCTCGCGTGGCTGAGCCGCGGCGCCCAGGCGCGTTCCACCAAGCCCAAGTTTCGCGTTGAGGCTGCTCGCGAGCTGATCGCCGACGTGCCGCCCGTGCGTGACGAGCTGGAGCTCAAGCGCCTTGCCGTGAGCCGCCTAGGCAAGCAGGTCATCGATGTCATCGACGTGGATGCCGGCTATGCGGATACCGATGGTGCGCCCAAGCAGGTGCTCACCGATGTGACCTGGCTCATCGGCGCGGGCGACCGCTATGGTCTTTTGGGCGAGAACGGCGCCGGCAAGTCGACCTTGCTCGACGTGATCCAGGGCAAGATTGAGCCCACGCGCGGCCGTGTGAAGATTGGCCAGACGGTGCGCTTTGGCGTGCTGTCGCAGCAGCTCGAGGAACTCGAGCCCTACATGGGTGACACGATCCGCGAGGTGCTCGGCAACTATAAGAAGTACTACGTCATCGACGGCAAGGAGACTTCGCCCGAGAAGCTTTGCGAGCGCCTGGGCTTTACGACACAGCAGCTCTGGAGTCGCATCGGCGATCTTTCGGGCGGCCAGCGCCGTCGCCTGTCGCTGCTGCTGACAATCCTGGACGAGCCCAACGTGCTCATCCTGGACGAGCCCGGCAACGACCTGGATACCGACATGCTGGCGATTGTCGAGGATCTGCTCGACGGCTGGCCCGGCACGCTGATCCTGGTGACGCACGACCGCTTCTTGATGGAGCGCGTGACCGACCAGCAGTGGGCGCTGCTCGACGGCCACCTGACGCATATGCCCGGCGGCGTGGACCAGTACCTGCGCCTGTGCAACGCTACCGCCGAGGGCGAGCCCGTGGGTGCGCCGAGCGCCAAGACCGGCACGTTTGACACCGGTGCCGCGGCGGCTGCGGCCGAAAAGCCCAAGTCGAGCGGCCAGCCCAATGGCCTTTCCAACGCCGAACGCCAGAAGCTTCGCCGCGAGGTGAGCTCGCTCGAGCGCAAAATGGAGACGCAGCGCGCCCGCGTTGAGGAGGCCGAGGCAGCAATGGCCCAGGTCGATCCCACCAACTACACGGCGCTGGGCGAGCAGCAGGCAAAGATCGACGAGGCCCACGCCGCCATGGACGAGTTGGAGATGGCGTGGCTCGAGGCGAGCGAGAAGCTCGAGGGCGAGGAGTAGGCGAGGATGATCAAGGCCGCGTTTTTCGATATCGACGGTACGCTGCTGAGCTTTAAGACCCATCGGATTCCGGCGTCGGCGCAGCAGGTGCTCGACAGCTTTCGCGAGCAGGGGATCGCGTGCGTGATCGCCACGGGCCGTCCGACCTACCAGATGCCGGACTGGCTGTTCGACCTGGGCTGGGATGCGTACATCACGCTTTCGGGTCAGCACTGTTTTGATGCCAAGGGCGTTTACCGCAGCTGCCCGATCGATTCGGACGACGTCGCGGCGATTGTGGACCAGGTGGCGCAGGGGCGCTACGACTCGCTGTGCATGCAGGGCGAGAATTCGTTTGTGAACCGCCTGTCCGAGCGCGTGGTGACGGCTGGCAGTAACGCGGGGATTGTCTACCATGAGGAGCCGTTTGAGCACGCCTTTGACGCGCCGGTCTACCAGTTTTGCGCCTTTGTTGATCCGGCCGACGAGCATATCGTGACCGATTCCGTGTCGCATTCGCTCACTACGCGCTGGTGCGATCTGTTCTGCGATATTATTCCCGCTAACGGCGGCAAGGACCTGGGCGTGGCGGCGACGCTGGAGCGCTTGGGCATCGACGCGAGCGAGGCGATCGCCTTTGGCGACGGCGAGAACGACCTGTCGATGTTCTCGGCCGTGGGCACAAGTGTGGCCATGAGCAACGCGCAGGATACCGTGAAGGCCGCGGCGACCTACGTTACGACCGCCGTAGACGACGACGGCATTTACAGCGCCGCCAAGCACTTTGGGCTACTGTAGCTGCGGCCGGCACTTAGGGACGTTCCTTTTCTGCCGGCAGCTGGGGACACTCCTTGCGGGGCGTCCCCATTTTGTTTTCGTCCCGCATGTTTTGTGAAACACGGCTAACTTTTAGGCAAAGTAGTAAGACATGGGCAACTTTTGCGGTAAAGTAAATCAAGCAAAAGTATCCAAAGGCTAACTAGAAGCCATCGCGAAAGGCGGCCCATGGCCCTGCGTGAATCCGGAGAAGACTATCTCGAATCGATCTACGTTCTATCGGAACGTCAGGGCATCGTGCGCTCGATCGACGTTGCCGAATACTTGGGCGTAACCAAAGCAAGCGTCTCTAAAGCCATGGCGGCCTTGGAGAGCACCGGCTACGTGGAGATGGGCAAACGCGACGTGCATCTGACGGAACGCGGTCTTGAGGTTGCCCGTCAAATGTGGGAGCGCCACTGCTTTTTTGTAGGTCTGCTAGAGGACGCAGGCGTAACGCCCGAGGTCGCGTCGCAAGAGGGCTGCCACATGGAGCACTGCCTGAGCGAGGAGAGCTTCGAGAAGCTAAGATCGATGCTGAGACGGGAAGATGTAGCGGGTCCAACAACAGAAGCCTAACTGACCCACAGTAGCGCGGAGTTCACGCAAAGCGCGAACCAGCGACCGGGACCAGCGGCCCTTTCGGCCAAGTCCATTTCAGCAAAGGAACCCCGCCAGCAAGCGATGCCCAAGAACCGCCAGCTGTGTCAATGCAGGCCGGGGCCGGGCTTGGTTTTGAAAACACTCCGCAGCGCGAGGCCCGCCTTTCCGTTGCTCCGCAGGAGCAAGAAAGACGGGCCTCATGCGCGAGGACGTTTTCAAAACCAAGCCCGGCCCCGGCCGGAGGGACCACGAGCGCTACAGGTTCTTGACACCCATCGCGCGCATGGCGTTCAGGATGGCGATGATCGCCACGCCTACGTCGCCAAAGACGGCAAGCCACATATTGGCGATACCCAGCGCTGCCAGCACAAGGATCAGCAGCTTAATGCCCAGCGCAAAGATTATGTTCTGCCAAACAATCGACATGGTCTTGCGCGCCACGCGGATCGCGCGGGAAATGTTGGACGGCTTGTCGTCCATCAGCACCACGTCGGCGGCCTCGATCGCGGCGTCGGAGCCCATGGCGCCCATGGCAATGCCCACATCGGCGCGCGTAAGCACAGGAGCGTCGTTGATACCGTCGCCGACAAAGGCGAGCTTGCCCTTGCCACTTTCGGCCGCGAGTAGCGCCTCAACGCGCTCGACCTTGTCGCCCGGCAGGAGCTGCGCGTGGAACTCGTCGAGACCGAGTTGCTTGGCCACAGACGCTGCAACCTCCTCGCGGTCGCCCGTGAGCATGACGGTGCGGTTGATACCGGCGGCATGCAGGTCGCGAATCGTTTGCTCCGCATCGGCCTTAACGGTGTCTGCAATCACGATGTGGCCGGCGTACACGCCGTCAACGAGCACGTGGAGGATCGTGCCGACAACCTCACAGTCCGGTGCTTCAACGCCGGCCGCGGCGAGCATCTTGGCGTTGCCAACGACGACGTGCTTGCCGTCGATGGTTGCCGTCACGCCGTGGCCCGCGTCGTTGGCGGAGTCGCTCACGCGCTTGGGGTCGACCTCGCCCTGGTAGGCGTCGCGCACGGACTGCGCGATGGGGTGATCGAAGAACGACTCAGCAAGGGCTGCGACTTCGAGCAGCGACTGCTCGGTATAGCCAGCCTCGGGGTGCACCGCGACGACTGAGAACGTGCCGTTGGTGAGGGTGCCCGTTTTGTCGAAGACGATGGTGTCCACGTCGGCGAGCGTCTCGAGGTAGTTGGAGCCCTTGATGAGAACGCCCAGCTTGGACGCGCCGCCGATGCCGCCAAAGAAACTCAACGGTACGCTGATCACGAGGGCGCACGGGCAGCTGACGACCAGGAAGGTCAGGCCGCGCAGGATCCAATCGGACCAAGCGCCAGTCACCAGGCCGCCGCCAAGCGCGAGCACCGCGGCAGCGCCAGTGACGGCGGGGGTGTAGACGCGGGCAAAGCGCGTGATGAAGTTCTCGGTGCGCGCCTTCTTTTCGCTGGCATTCTCCACGAGCTCCAGGACGCGCGCGACGGTGGACTCGCCAAAGGGCTTGGTGGTGCGCACGTGGATGAGGCCCGTCATGTTGATGCAGCCGCTGATGATATCGTCGCCGGTCTTGGCGGGGCGGGGGACTGACTCGCCCGTGAGCGCGGCGGTGTCGAGCTGGGTTTCGCCCTCGACGATGACGCCGTCGATAGGCACGCGCTCGCCGGGCTTGACCACGATCACGGTGCCGACGGCGATGTCATCGGGAAAGACCTGTTCGAGTGTGCCGTCGGCTTGCTCGACGTTAGCGTAGTCGGGCGCGATGTCCATCATGGCACTGATCGACTTGCGGCTCTTGCCCACGGCGTATGCCTGGAACAACTCGCCGACCTGGTAGAACAGCATGACGGCGGCGCCTTCGGCCATGTGCGGGTCGGTGTCGGGGAAGAGCACCATGGCAAACGCGCCGATGGTCGCGACGGCCATGAGGAAGCTCTCGTCGAAGGCCTTGCCGCGGCGGATGTTATTGAATGCCTTTTGCAGTACGTCGTAGCCGGCAATCAAAAACGGCACGAGGAACAGCGCGAAGCTGGCGTAGATGTTGCCGGGCTCCCCAAATGCGATAGTGAGGGCGCCGAGCTCGTCGAGGGCATAAACAACGGCAAAAATGCCCAGTGCTACCAGGATGCGGTTGCGCTTGTGCTCAAGGGACTCTTTCTTCTTGCGCTTCTTCTTTTTCTTTTTGGGGTCGGCGGCTGCCATGATTCAAACCTCCCATTTGAGTGTATGAACACTTGCTCATATAATTTCGCGAGCAAAGGCCGCGGCAAGCGCGGCCTTACAGGTCAACGTGTGCGCGGGTTAGAGAATGATCTCGCAGTCCGGCTCGGCGTCGGCGGTGAACTCAACGACGCGGTCCAGGACCTCGTCGAACTTGGCGTCGTCGGCCTCGAGCGTCAGCTTCTGGGTCATAAAGTTGACCGAAACGGACTTGACGCCATCGAGCTTAGCCAGCTCGTCCTGAAGTTCACGCGCGCAGTTGGCGCAATCGATCTCGTCGAGCTTAAACTGCTTTTTCATGGTGGGTTCCTTTCCCTGTGTTGGCGGTCTGGGTGCCGGCCGCGCTGATACCGTGGTTGATTGCTATTCGCAGATATGGCTCATGCCCTGGTTGAGCATGGTATAGACATGATCGTCAGCGAGCGAGTAGAGAATGTTGCGGCCGTCGCGGCGGAACTTGACCAGGTGCGACTGCTTAAGCGTGCGCAGCTGGTGCGACACCGCAGACTGCGAGGTCGCGGTCGCTTCGGCGATGTCAGCCACGCAGAGCTCGCGGCCCATGAGGGCATAGAGAATCTTGATGCGCGTGGTGTCGCTGAAGACCTTGAACAGGTCGGCAAGGTCGTAGAGAAGTTCCTCGTCGGGAAGGTCCTCGGGCGAGCAGGTGGTGGGGACGATCGGCTCGGTGGCCTCGATGCCAGTCTTTGTTTCATCAGCGTGGCTGCTCATTGCAATATCCTTTCATATGAACATGCGCTCATATAACTTACTTCCGATTATATGAGCGCATGTTCATATGTCAATGACGTACAGGTAATTCGTCGCATAAAATGATGGGGAATAGTGGACGAGATTCCGGACTGAGCGGTTTTGATAGCCGATGCCGGGGTGGGTGCCCCCGCGCCGTGCAAAAATTGGAGTATTCTGCAACTATAGGGGGTCCGTTAATCTATTCCAGGCCAAATAAAGCCGCTCAAGAGTTATCCAAGGGCGGTAAACAGACAAGGTCTTCCTCAAATGTTGCCTAACGTTCCCGTTCGATAGCGTTTTTGTTTTTCATTTGGATTAACTTGTGGGTGCTGGAGGGCCGACCCTGCTGAATACTCGCAATTTTGCACATCGCTAGGGTACCCACCTTGTTAGCCGGTCTAGCTTCCGGCCCCGAAGATTCTGCCCTCGGGCGCGAGGCTGCTTATTTGGGCAAATGATGGGCTGTCGGATTCGACAGTCTGCATGTCATCGATTGCCGGAACTTCATTTATTGTCGGGTCATCCAGCGTGATGCCTTCGAGTGTTGCTTTTTCGAGGTCGATTCGTTGACGATCTTCGGAATCCTGGCGAAGCTGCTTCTGAATTCTCTTTTTCTCTTCTATAAACCTTCTGAGCACAAACTGTCTCAGGTCCTCTTGCATGATTCGAAAGTCTTTTGGCAGACGCGAGGGGCGTATGCCCTCTTTCCGTTGGATCGCCTCCATGACCCTAACGAAAGCGCTGGCATGCATAAAGGAATAACGACTGACGGTGATGATTCCGTATCCCATGGACGCAAGCGCATTCTTGCGCTCCTCATCGATGGCGCGGTCTTCTTCCGCGTCATGATAAAACCCGTTGTATTCAATGTCTGTGCGAGATTTCTTTAGATACGCATCCATAAAGAACTTTTTGCGTCTCGTGAGATTCTTTGCGGCAGCGGTGACCTGCACCTCGCAATCGGTCTCAATTCCCTTAATACCAAGCCCTCCTTCGCTTTTAGGCAGCGTTAGCATCATGACAAAGGCCGTTTCCATAGGAGACCGGCATCCGTCGCGCACACATTGAATCGCCTTTCGGGCAAGGGCCAGACCGTCGCATCTGGTAATGGAATTAAAGAACTGTTTTAACCTTTCGGTCGAGGTGAGCGCGAAACGCTCGTTATACGAGGTGGAAGAGCCGGTTCCAAGGGAGTAAGCGCCGCACAATTCAAAGTAGTACTCCACCAGTTCGCGAAAAGGGAGATAGGTGGCGGCCTGAAGTGCGCAAAGCTCAACGCCAACAATGAAGATGCCATCTTTGAGCTCTATAAAGCGTGAGCTCGAGAATCGTTTTGACGAAACGTGGCATTGACAGTTCATTGCATAGCGCGCATTCCTGCGATCAAACACCATTACTTCGAGGCAATCATTTGCGTCAAGGGAAACATCGTGTTTGGTGAGCCATTCTGCGGCTGCGTCAAGGAGCGTTCCGGTGGGACATGATCCGTAAATCGCGGCAGGGTTACAGGGCTCGGTGTCTTTCGTAGACGCCGAATGCGCGGCCTGGTAGACCGCTTTTGCAGTGGTATGTGACAATACGATACTCATGGTATATATCGTGTCAGCTAATGCCGTGCTGATGGCGCTGAGTGGGAAAGTCGTTTTAGGGGCCTAACCAAATGCTGTCCAAAAGCTTGACGCAATTATGGGTTGGCATGCCTAAAATCAATGTTATCGCAGCTTAGCTATAGCATATAAAAACTCAATTGCTGCACATTTGATATCGATGCATCACCATCCGACAACGAATTACGTGTCGGGAATTGGCCGAAATCGTTCAAAATGAGGGTTCAGAATTTGTGATGGCAGATCTATCTGTGGAACGTAGGGCGGCCCCGCTGCGGTGTTTCCCGCTGCGAGGCCGCTCGTGAGCAAGTAGTGTTTGTCGCAGGCGTTGCTATTTCGCGAATAGGTTCTTGAGGTTGAACTCGGCCTGTACCGTGCGGAGCATGAGGTCGGTGTCGTCCAGACCCAGATGCTGCTCGTTGGCGTCGGGCGCGAGGGTGCCGCGACGGCGTGCCCAGTTCTCGAGCGCGGCGGGGGCGGACTCGCGGGGGAGCGAGCGCACGTCGGCGTCCAGGCTGCGGCAGATCTGGCGCGAGTCGATGACGATGATCTTACCCGCGCGGCGTGCCTCGGCGTAACCGTCCAGGTGAATCTTGAACCAGCTGTCCTCAAAGGCGGCGTTATGCGCCATGTACGGGTACTTCTTCATAAGCTTGAGCAGCTGCTTTTGCAGCTCCTTGTTCTCGCGGAAGGGCGTTTTGCCGTCGATGTCGTCCCAGGTAATGTGGTGGATATTCGACAGCGGCACATCTTCGCCGCGGTAGATGTCGGGCAGGCCGCAGTAGTGTGCCTCGGCGTCATGCGGGACGGCGTCGCTGGTGAGCTCCATGATCTCCCAGCCCACGTTGATGATATAGCCGCGCTCGGGTGCACGGCCGGTGGTCTCGATGTCGATACCGAGCACGGTGCCCTGGATGGGCTTGCGGGCGTAGGCCACGCCGAGCGCGTCGCGGTCGCCGCGGATTTCGCGCATAACGGACGCGGCGGTGCGCTTTTGCATCTTGCCGATGGCGGCGCAGGTGTCGGCATCGGACAGGCCGCGCGAGAGCGTCGCGGGCGTCACGTTGCGCAGACGCGCCTCGCCAATCTGGTCGCACAGGTCGCGGTTGCGGTCGGCCAGGTCGCGCACGGTGGCAAAGTCGAAGCCGGGGTCGCCCTCGGCGGTAAAGTACTCGGTCTCGAGCACCTTGAGGGCCTCCTCGCCCTTCTGGCGCTCGGACTCCATGGCGCCGTGGTCGCCGTAGATAAACATGGGGATAAACGGCTGGCGCTCGTATTCGAGTGCTTGCGATACGTTCATATGCTACTCCTTGGACGGGCCGCGTTGTGCGGCTCGAGGTTACTGAGTTATGGCGAGATGATAGTTTACCATAGGCAACTATTGGCACCGCGCCCGGGACAACTACAATACCCTAGTTGACCGCTAGGACTTTTACAATGCTGCCGAAAGACACGAAAGGTTCCATCCGTCATGGATTTACTGATTGATATTCTGCTCGACGCCGGCAAGGACACGCTGTCGCTGCTGCCGTTTTTGTTGGTGACGTATCTTGCTCTCGAGACACTTGAGCACGTTGCGGGCGACCGCGTCAACGGCGCTATCAAGCGCGCCGGCGCTGCGGGTCCCGTGGTTGGCTCGCTGCTGGGCATGGTGCCGCAGTGCGGATTTTCGGCCATGGCAGCAACGCTGTACGCCGGCCGTGTCGTGACCTTGGGCACGTTGGTGGCGGTGTTCCTTTCGACCTCCGATGAGATGCTGCCGCTGTTGCTTGCCGAGCAGGTTCCCGTGCAGACTATGGCGATGCTTTTGGCTTCGAAAGCGCTGATCGCACTGGTCACGGGTTTTATCGTGGACGCTGCCATTCGCGGCCTGCGCCGTAACGCCCGCGCGCACGCGGCGATTCGCCGTACCGTGCTGGGAACCGCGGCCAACCCGGCCCACGTGAACTGCGCGCACGACGACCACAGCGGCGGTGACATCATCGACGAGGTGGCCGAGGCAGGCGTGAGCGCCGACCACATCCACGAGCTGTGCGAGCGCGACCATTGCGGTTGTGATGAAGACGAGGACGAGCACGAACACGGACATGGCCACGATCACGGTCATGAGGGCGAACATGAACACCATGACGGTCACGGTCACTCTCACTCCCACGAAGGGACGCCTGTCCTGTCGATCATCCGCAGTGCGATCTCGCACACCGTGCAGGTCTCGGTATTCATTTTTCTGGTGACGCTGATTCTGGTCGCCGTGCTCGAGACGTTCGGCGAGTCCGCGATCGAGCAGTTCCTGCGCGGCAACGAGACACTCGCTGTCCTGGGTTCGGCGCTTGTCGGGCTGATTCCCAATTGCTCGGCGAGCGTGGTCATTACACAGCTGTATCTGGAAGGCGCGCTGCAACTGGCGCCGATGCTCGCCGGCACGCTCATTTCCGCCGGCGTGGGTTATCTGGTGCTGTTCCGCACCAACCGCAGCGCCCGCGAAAATGCCGTGTTCCTGATCATGATGTACGTCATCGGCGCTGGCTGGGGCCTCATCCTCTCCGCCGTTGGCCTCTAAGTAGGCCTAAAAAATGGGCTTCAAATAGCCATGCTCAGCGCCTGCGCAATGCGGCGACGCATGGCATTTTGAAGCCCGTTTTTTGTTGAGCAATGGATTCCGAGCGCTCACACCGCTCAAAACAAAAAGGTAGATTTTAGGCATGTCTCAAAAATCTACCTTGGTTAGTGCAGCAACTCGGTGAGGTTGCGTTTAAAGCGGGCGCGGTCTTCGCTGGTAAATGCTGCCGGACCGCGAGTGCGTCCGCCGGCGCGGCGTACCTTCTTTTCCTCGTGGCGAATAAACAGCTGCATGTCGATAGTCGCCTTGTCGTAGACGCGCCCGCGCACACCGATGGCGGCGGCATCGCGCCCGAGCACCATGCTCGCCAAGCCAATGTCCTGCGTCACGACCACGTCGCCCGCCTGCAGGCGTTCGACAATGGCAAAGTCGGCGCTGTCGGCGCCCACGCTCACGTCGAGCGTCGTGACCCAAAAGCCGCGTCGCGCGTGCTCGGCATCGCGCGGGTCGTCGCGGCGAATGTGCCGTTCCAGGTTTTGCGTGCTGTTGCCGGCGATAACAACGGCGACGCCCGCCCGCCGCGCGCAGTCAATCGACTCGCGCGTGACCGGGCAGGCGTCGGCATCAATAAAGAGCGTTCGCGGCATCTAGCGCACCAGTTTGCCAAATTGAATAGCGCGAACAATCAGCGTTACGCCAAACAACAGCAGCGCGGCACCGCTAAAGATGACGAGCATCTTGGCCGACCACAGCGGATAGATAAACACGAACATGCCCGCGATGATGGAGAGCGCGCCGCTCAGGATGGCGAGGGCGCGGTTGGCGGAAAGCTCGGATTCCAGAATCGACATGACGCCCTCGACGATCCAGCCAAAGCCGGCGACGACCACCACGAGCGTGGTGAGCGTCGCGGTCGAGAAGGCCTGGTTGCGCAGGATTATGACGCCGCCCAGAATGATGAGCAGGTTGGAGATGATGCTCGTAACGCGCCAGCCGGTGGGCAGCAGCGGCTCGAAAACAGCGGTAAACAGCCTGATCGCGGCCGTGATCACAAAGTAGATGCCCAAGACGGTCGTCAGGAAGACGAGGGATTTGGCGGGCGCAAACAGCAGTGCGATGCCGGCGACGAGCGCCAAGACGCCCGTGATGGCGTAAATCCAGCGCACGGCCTTGACGGCCTTGCCTGCCATGCTTTTCTCGTCAAATCCAAACGCGCTCGATTGCTTGTCATCGTTCTTAAGGATGCCCATGATGTCTCCTTTCCGTGCGGCGTAAGCCGTAGCTCTTGCAACCAGTATCGCCCAAGGGCGCCGTCGCGTGGGGCGGGAAGGGCGAATGGGAGCCTCATCTTCCCGAATTGTTACCTTTGTTCCCGTTTGGATGCGGAATATTCAACAGGTGTGGAACATTGCGCCGCTGTGTGTAATTGCCTACGTTTTAGGTTAGATTTTCTTAAGAACAATTGGCTTTTATTGGGGGTCTTATGAACGAAGCTGTTCCCGCGGCGCCGGTAAGCGCCGAGTCGATGGCAAAGCAGGGTTGCGAAAAGCTTGGCCTGGACACGTTTGACGCGCTGGTCCGCCGCGCCCGTACGTGCCGCCGTTTTGACGAGTCCATGCGCGTGCCGCGCGAGTTTTTGCTCGAGCTGGCGGAACTGGCGCACCTGGCTCCCTGCGGCGCCAATGCTCAGCGTCTGCGTTTTCATGTGGTGAGCGGTGCCGAGGATTGCGCGCGTGTATTTGATGAGCTTGCATGGGCCGGCGCGCTTAAGGATTGGTCGGGTCCTGCCGAGGGCGAGCGTCCGACCGGCTACATCGCGATTCTTGCCGAGCGCGCTGTTCCGGGTAAGCCCGCCGCGCCCATCACCGAGGTCGACACGGGCATTGCCGCGCAGACGATGATGCTCGCCGCTCGCAGCGCCACGCCCGAGGTGGCAGCCTGCATGTTCAAGGCCTTTACGCCCCGCGCGATCGATGCTATGGGGCTCGATAACGACAAGTATGAGCTCAAGCTGATCATGGCTTTTGGCGTGCCGGCCGAGACGCAGATGATCGATGCGATCGATTCCAACCCCGACGGCTCAATTAATTACTGGCGTGACGATGCGCAGGCGCACCACGTACCCAAGCGCCCGCTCGCCGACGTGCTGGTGTAGCTGAGCGTCACCGCGGCGTGATCAGACGGTAAACCACCACAAAGGTGCCTGTCCCCTTTGTGGTGGTACGAGGGGAGAGCGTGTGGCAGATCTGTATTTGGTGCGGCATGGGCAGACTGAGCTCAATGTGCAGAGCATTTTGCAGGGCTGGCACGATTCGCCGCTTACGGCGCGCGGGCGCGAGCAGGCGCTGACGGCGCGTACGGCGTTTGCGGCGCGTGGCGTGGCCTTTGATCATGTGTATTCCTCGCCGTTGGGCCGGGCGCGGCATACGGCCGAGCTTATCGTTGGCGAGGGCCGTTCCATTGAGCTGGTCGATGACCTGCGTGAGTGGCATTTTGGCTCGCTGGAGGGCACATCAAATCGCGAGATGCCGCCGCAGCCCTGGGGCGATTATCCGGTGGCCTTTGGCGGCGAGTCGGAAGTGCAGCTTCAGTCGCGCATGGTCGCGGCGCTGTCCCGTATTATGGCCCGGCCGCAGCACGACTGCGTGCTGGCGGTTTCCCACGGCTCAGCCTGCCAGGAGTTTCTTGAGTATGTGACTGGCGGGGGAGAGCTGCCCGACAACGGTGCCGTGCTTCATTTTGGCTATTGTGACGGGGCGTTTTCGCTCTTGGGTTGGTAACGAACGAAAGGACCCCTATGAATAAAGATCTGTATCTGGTCCGTCATGGACAGACGATATTCAACCTTAAGCGTATCATTCAGGGGTGGAGTGATTCGCCGCTTACGCAGTTGGGTTGCGACCAGGCGGCGCGCGCCGGCATGTTTTTACGTGCGCGCGGCATTGAGCCCGATCATGCCTACACCTCCACGCTTCATCGCACCGAGCAGACTATCGCCAACTTGTGGCCGGGCTTGGCGTACGAGCGCCTGGACGGCCTGCGTGAGTGGTTCTTTGGCGACTTTGAGGCCGAGCGCGTGATGCTCATGCCCGAGCGCCCGTGGCGCGACTTCTATTGCCAGTTTGGCGGCGAGGGCCAGATGCAGGTGCGCGAGCGCATGGTGGCGACGTTGACCGAGCTTATGCAGCGTCCGGACCATGCGTGCGTGCTCGCGGTAAGCCACGGGTCGGCTATCAAGGAGTTTATGGATTACGTGAAGGGCGCGGCGGCAGACGAGCGTGACCGTGTGCCGGGCAACTGCTCGGTGCTGCATTTTGCGTTTGACGACGAGGCCGGTACGTTTGAGCTGATTGAGATTTTTACGCAGGAGGATTACGCGCGCGAGCTGGGGCTTGAGCCGTTGGTGGCGGCAGGGAGCCCGCAGCGCGGGTAGTGTTAGAACCGCGCGATTTGGTGAGTGAGCAGGCCCGTTGGAACCTGCGGCGCGCCGCCGCTGACCTGCGCGGTGGGGAACAGCGCGGCAACGGTAAAGTTGAACGGCTCTTTGCCCGTGTAGGTGCCGACTGTGCGGGCGTCGTCTGCTAGGAGCTGCGCCGCCCCTGCCAGCGCGGCAGCGTAGGTGGGGTCGTCTGCCGGCGTCGGCTCCGGTGCCTGGTCGAGCATGGCTCGGATGGCGGCAACAGCGTCCTCGCGCTTGACTTCCCATACGCGATGCGTAATGCCGGTGGGGTCGGTGACGGCGTAGAGCGACGCACCCTCTTTGGCGGCGCCCAGGATGATATCCATGACGGGCGAGGCCTCGTAAGCGAGCGACACGGGACGAGGCTGAACTTTGAGTTCGGCGATCGCGTGCGCAGCGGCGGCCACGTCAGCGCTGGCATCGCCCTTGCCGCCCGCAAATACACTCGTCGGGCAAATCGCCACGACGCCCGTCACACGACCCGGCTCACCCGAGCATTCGTACACGTAATACGCCGCGCCTGGATCCTTGAGCATCAGACCATCGGCAATGGCTCCGCGCAGAGCATCGTTGCCGCTCAGGATGCTGCCCATTGCAGGCAGTGCCTCGAGCACGCGGTCCTGAGCCGGGCGGATGCAGGGAAACGGAAGTGCTTTCATGGGGCGGTCCTAACGCACGAGTCGGTTTGTTCGCGGCTTATTATGCCCCAACTTGGCCGCTCGCGTCCCAGAGCACGTTATCGGCGAGCGCGATTAGCACCTGCTGACAACGAACGATGTCGGCGTGGGGCACATATTCGTTGGGCTTGTGGGCGAGCGCGAGCGAGCCTGGGCCATAGCTCATGCAGTTACGGTTACCCGTCTTGCCGGCAATGACGGCAGTGTCGGTGTAGCCGGTAAAGAAGCCGACGGTCGTATCCGTGCCCGTTACATCGTCTGCTGCGCACTTGAGTGCAGCTAGAAGGGGAGAGACCGGATCGCGCTCGATGGCGGGGCGGTCGCCCGTCACGGTGTAGCTGCCATGGCAACCGGGAACGGTGGCTTCGGCGATGGCGATGGCATGCTCGACCATATTGATTGCGGCGGCCGTATCGGTCGGCGGGGTCAGGCGCATGTCGACCCAAACTTTGGCGCGGTCGGGTACGACGTAGGGGCGATATCCGCCCTCGATTTGGCCAAACGTGATGGTCGAAGGCCCCAGCTCATCGTGCGCGGGCAGCGCCGCAAACGCGCGACGAAGCGAACACACGACCTCGGCCATGGCGGCGACGGCATCCGCGCCCTTCCAAGGCTGGCTCGCATGCGCCGTCACGCCAGCCATTTCAATCTCGAACCACGTGCGACCCTTGTGCGCCACCTGGATCTGTCCGTCGGTGGGTTCGGTGTCCAGCACCCATTCGCGCGAGCCGACCCAGCCAGCATCGATCGCGGCCTCTGAGCCGCGCATGAAGTCTTCCTCGTCGACCGAGCAGATGAGCGAAAAGCCGCGGCGTGGCAGCGCGCCATCCGCCGCCACGCGCTCGAGCGTATGGACCAGTGCGGCAATGGCGCAGGCCAGGCCACCCTTCATATCGCAGGCACCGCGGCCATAGAGTTTATCGTCGCGCACAACCGCCCCAAGCGGTGCGATGTCTGCGTCCCAGCCATCGCCCAAGGCGACGGTATCCATGTGGCAGATATAGATCAGCCGCGGCTCGTCGCTTTGGCCCGGCACGGTGACTTTAAGGTTGCGGCGCCCGGGCAGCACTTCGAGCTCCTCAATCTGCACGGCATCGAGCGCAGAACTATCAAGTTGTGCCAGCTGCTGCTCAATGAGCTTCTTAATGAAGCGCTCGATCTCGTCCTCATACGCGCCCGGGTCTGAGCTTTCGATCCGCACAAGCTCCTGCGCAAGCCGCCAGGCAAAGTCCTCATCAACCATATGCAACCTCACAATCAGTTTGCTTTCCAAACCGATTGTAAGCCTCCTGAGAGATCCGCGACGTGGGCGTGGCAGTATTTACCGTTCGCAGGCCGAGCCAGTGCGTTTGCCGTCCGAGCGGGTTCACAAGCGACGCAGCGGGTACGTACCCTTCATGGACGACATGCTGTGCGACATATCTGCCTTTCGGTATCACCGGATACCCCCACAGGTCTTGGCAATAATGCCGGACCTGCCCGATTCTGCGGACGATCCGCGCAGGGAGCACCTATGTGAGCATCCGCTCGTCAAGCATTTCCTGGGCACCCCGTTACACGTGTTGGCGCAGGGCGTCTGCGGGCGCAAGGGCGATCGCATTGTCAGGCATGTTTGGAACGGGGAGAGGCCGTTTGATTCCGTGCGGCAGACGGAGTTTGGCCTCGATGTCGCGTCCCCGCTCTTTACCCTGCTGACCCTGGCTTCCTCGGTCTCAAACGAGCGTCTAATCATGTGCATGTATGAGATGTGCGGCACCTTTGCCGTGTGCAAGATTGCGCCTCAGGTAAAGTCGGCACTTGAGCAGGCATATGGGAGCCGATGGAGTGACGCACGGTCGGGCTGGGAAAACGTAAAGGATGTCTCGGGGAATCCAACGGACTTGTGGAAACGACCTCCCTTGATCGAGCTCTCTGAGCTTATAGAGTTCGTCGATAAGGTCCGGGGGCTCCGCGGCGCTAAATCGTTCATACGAGCCGCGAAATGCATTACGGGGGTGGCAGCATCGCCGCTCGAGGTCCAGGCTTCGATGCTGTTTGGCCTTACGAGGTTGCGCGGCGGCGAAGGGCTGAGCCTTACCAATAACGTTGAGATTCGTATGACGCGCAGCGCCCGCCTGATTTCGGGGCTTGATAGGCGCTATGCCGATATCCTGCTGGCAAATAAGGACGGCAGCCGAGAGTGTCTGGTTGAATGCCAAGGTAAAGCCATTCACGGATCCATTGAATACAAGATCTCGGACTCCGATCGAACGACGGCCTTGCAAGCCATGGGATATCCCGTCGTTCTGATGACCTATGGTCAGCTGGCCGACTTCGATGCCTTCCGCGTGGTGATGGAGCTCATCATGTCCTATCTCGATGTGCCGCTGAAAGACAAGACGCCGCGACAGCAGGAGCTCGAACGGCGGCTTCGTGAGGAGATTTTTATCGATTGGGCGGGAATGTAGTCGCGCGGTGGGTAAACGGTAGCGCGAGCTAGAGTTCTGGTCGCAAAAAGGCTTCAATTTTGCCTTGGAGGGACCCTAAAAATGCTATCTAGAATAAGTTGTTTCGGAAAATAGACAGTCAACTTACATTCGGCACATAGAGACCGATTTTTACCTACTAAAGTCCCTGATAAAGCTGTTTATCAAAGCGGGTGTGCTTAGCGACTGGAGCCTCACTATCGATTATCTGAAAAAACTTGTTCTGGGTATCATTTTAAAGTCGTCCGGAGCAACAAAATCGCCCCCCCGTTTCGTGAATACGGGGGGCGAATGGGCTTCGTGGTCTGTCTGGCAGGCTTGGCACCGGCGCTATTTAATCACGCGCACGCGATACATCGACGGAATCTGCTTGAGCGCCTCGATCGTGCTGCCGTCCAGGTGCTCATCGGTGTCGAACATGGTGTAGGCGTTCTCGCCAGCGGACTCGTTGGTCATGCGCTGCACATTGGCGTTGTCCTTGGCGAGAATGGCCGTGATCTGGCCGATCATGTTGGGCACATTGGCATGCAGGCAGGCAATGCGGCTTGCGGCGCGCGCCTTGCCCATGCTGCAGGCGGGGTAGTTGACGCTGTGCGCGATGTTGCCGTTTTCCAGGTAATCCTTGAGCTCGCTGATGGCCATGTCGGCGCAGTTGGCCTCGGCCTCGCCGGTGCCGGCGCCCGAATGCGTGGTGATAAACGTGTTGGGCATCTTGACGGTCTTGGGCGTGGCAAAGTCGCAGCTAAACCAGCTGAGCTTGCCCGCGCGCAGGGCGGCGTCGACGGCGTCCTCGTCAATGATGGTCTCGCGCGCGTAGTTGATGAGCACGGCGTCCGGGGCCAGCAGGTCGATCTGCTCGGTGCTGATCATGCCGATGGTATCGGCCTTGCTGGGCACGTGCACGGTGAGGTAGTCGCAGCCGCGGCACAGATCCTCGAGCGTGCCCACGCGCTGCACCTCGCGGCTCAGCACCCACGCGTGCTCGACGGAAATGAACGGATCGTAGCCGTAAACGTCCATGCCCAGGTCGACACAGGCGTTGGCGACCTTGGAGCCCACGTTGCCCAGGCCGATGACGCCGATGCGCTTGCCCTTGAGCTCGCGGCCCACAAAGGCCTTCTTGGCCTTTTCGGCATCGACCTGAATCTCGGGGTCGTCGGCGTTGTCACGCACCCAGTTCATCGATTGCACCACGCCGCGGCTCGAGAGCACCAGCATGCCTAGGACGAGCTCCTTAACGGCATTGCTGTTGGCGCCGGGGGAGTTAAAGACGACGACGCCCTTCTTGGCATATTCCTCGACGGGAATGTTGTTGACGCCGGCGCCGCAGCGGGCGATAGCGCGGATGCCCTCGGGCAGCTCGTAGCCGTGCAGGTCGGTGGAGCGCATCAGGATAGCGTCGGCCTCCTCGGCGGTGCCCACAAACTCGTAGCCCTCGCCAAACTCGACTTTGCCGTCTTTAGTGATGTCGTCGATGGTCTTAATCTTACGCATGGAAAAACTCCTTAGCAGGTTTTGATCTAAGCAGGGTGGTTTGAAGTGGCTGGTCGGCCCGCGGGTTGCGGGCTAGTTAGATCGCGGACTCAAACTATGCTGCGCTTCGAAGTCCTTCATGTACGTGGCCAGTGCCTGCACGTCTTCCATGGTTACGGCGTTGTAGACGCTGGCGCGCATGCCACCCACCAGGCGATGGCCCTTGACGTTTTGAATCTGGTGCTCGGCCGCGCCTGCGACAAAGGCCGCGTCGAGTTCGGTGTCGCCGGAGCGGAAGGTAACGTTGGCGATGGAGTGGCTGTCGGCCTGCGTGGTGCCATGGAACAGCTCGCTGTGCTCGAGCAGGTCATAGAGCAGGTTGGCCTTGGCCCAGTTGCGCTCGGCCATGGCGGCAAGTCCGCCGGTCTCCTCGACCCAGTGGAACACCTTGCCGCACACGTAGATGCCAAAGGTGTTGGGCGTGTTGAGCATGGAGCCCTTGGCGGCTTGGGTCTTAAGGTTCAGGTACTGCGGCGTCTGCGCAAAGGCCGGGTCGTCGGCGATCAGGTTGTCGCGCACGATGACCACGGTCACGCCCGCGGCGCCGGCGTTTTTCTGCGCGCCGGCGTAGATGAGTCCGTAGCGTTCGACGTCGAGCGGCTGCGACAAAAAGCAGCTCGAGACATCGGCGACCAGCGGTACGTCGCCACAGTTGGGCAGCTCGTGGTACATGGTGCCAAAGATGGTGTTGTTCTGGCAGATGTAGACGTAGTCGAGCCCGTCGTCCGCGGCCTCGGCTGCAATGCGCGCGTTGATGTCGGCCATGGTGGGAATGCGGTCGAAATTGGTGTCCTCGGAGCTCGCGAGCAGCACGGCCTCGCCGTACTTGGCGGCCTCTTGGTGCGCCTTGTTGGCAAAGTTGCCGGTCACGACGTAGCCGGCGCGGCCGCGACGCATGAGGTTCATGGGGATGCCCGCAAACTGCAGCGTGGCGCCGCCCTGCAAAAACAGGACACGGTAGTTGTCGGGGATGCTCAGCAGGCGGCGCAGGGTTGCCTCGGCGTCGTCGATGATCTGCTGGTACATGCTAGATCGATGGCTCATCTCGAGCACGGACATGCCGCAATCGCGGTAGTCCATCATCTCGTCGGCGATCTCGGCGAGCACGCTGGTGGGCAGTGCGGCCGGGCCAGCTGAGAAGTTGTGCACACGTGCCATCTTCTAGGTCCCCTTCGTAGTCGTTTGAACGTTCGGGATACTTTAGCACAGTGGAGCGCCAGGCGCGACCGCATCACGGTAAAACTCGAGTGCGCCGCTATGATTTACAGGATGGTTACATGGGGGAGGGATCATCTCGAGGCTCGCATCCGATCCGCCTCGGCCTTTGCCTGTGTCCAAGGACGCACGCGGCCGTTAGCGAGGTCGTCGTAGCCACGCGTGATGGCACGTTGAATGTGATCTTCGTGTTCCTGAATGGTGGTTAGTGCGCGCGTCTGATCAGAAATAGGCTTTACGACAGGCATGCGAAACTCCATACATAGAAGCATATATATAACTCTATGTTGAATATAGCGGAGGATGGCGTTGGACGTGTGCGTGCCTGCATTCGTAAGCGCGGTTGTCTGGCAAGTGTGATTTGGGGCGACCTCGTCAAAGCTTCTGAGCTGCGAAAATGACCGTTAACCGGATTTAATTTTGTTGCTCAACATTTGACACTCTGGGCGTGGTAACTTTTTTACCAACAGGTATGATTATTGTCATATGCGCCGCGCCTGCCTGCCGGGTTGCGGCGCACTTGTGACAGCCTTTGACACCCTTGGAGCGTGTACTGTGGATGTAACCACAAAAAGCGTTCGGGGGGGGTGCTCACCCGCGAGCAATTCCTCCCGCATGAGATGCGCATCGTCGCTGCCCTGCGTATGCAGGGCGCAAGCGACGAGCAGGTCATTGTACGCGTAAAGAGCGAGAACCTCTTTCAATATCCCACGGAGCGCATGGTCGCCAACCGCGCAACCGTGTGCCTTCGACGCCTCGACGCCATGGTGCCCACGGACGCCGCATGCGCCGCGCGCGGCATCGACCCCAATACCGCCGTCGAGGCTGCGTTATCCCTAACCGGCCTCATAGCATCCGGCACCCCCACGCAGACGGATCAGGCCATCTTCTACAGCATGATCTGCCGCTACGACATCGTGCGCGAGCTCGTGCTCGTCGAGGTGGGGGAGCGCCTGCAAAACTTCGATTATGCCTTCACGGCGGTTGACCTCAACGCCTTTATGACACGCTTTACCACGGAGTATCCGGACGCGGCCCGCTGGACCGAGGCCACGGTCAAGCGCATTAAGGGCTCGCTCCGCCAGACGCTCCGCCATGCCGGCCTTATCGGCGAGGGCCAGGGCCCGGAGTCCGAGCGCCTGTCACCACTCTTCCTCGATTCCGATGTCGAGCGAGCCTTGGTTCAGCTGGGCGAGCAGTCGCTTATCGCGGCCCTTACCGGCAGGGCGGTGATGTAGCGTGGCTCCCGTCAAAAGCGCCGTCGACCCTGTTATCACCCCGGCGACCGATCTCACCACCAATATCGGCATCCATTCCCGCAAGAGCGTCGTGGCGGCGCATGCCCGCTCCGAGCGTGCCTGTCAGGAATTTGAGCGCCGTGCGCAGCTTCTGCGCGAGTGCCTGTGCAGCGAGGACTTTTTGGCCAACAAGGGCATAGGCAATGAGATCGGCTTCCACACTTTTTGCTATGACCCCGCGCTGGAGTTTGAGGCGCGTGCATTATTTGACACCCTTTCACGCGATGCCGAGGCCGGCAAGCTTCCATGCACGCTCAAGGTCGTGAACCTTTACGACGCCGTGCTGGCAATTCTCGAAAAGCGCCGGGTCCTCAAGGCTATCCAGCGCCAAGAGGAGCGCCGCGGTACCCAGCGCGTGCTCGAGGACGTGGCCAAGTTCGCCTCGCCCGAGAAAGTTGCCGCGTGCATCCTTGAACAAACCGAGCCGCACGTGCCCAGAGACGTCATCCTCCTCACCGGCGCAGGTGAGGTCTTCCCGTTCTTTCGCATGCACACGCTTCTCCACTGCATGCTCGCGGATTTTGATGAGGTGCCGGTGATCGCCGCCTATCCGGGCAGCTTCAACGGCTCTTCCTTCCAGCTCTTTAACCGTCTGCCGGCCGATAACTACTACCGCGCCATCGATATCTCGTAAGCACGGCTTCCCGCAGACAAGGCCCCGCCGCCGGTAACAACCCTTTGCCATAACGTTCCCAAACCCAAAGGAGCACCCATGGACAACACGATCATTCGCGACCTCTTTGCAAAAGACATCAACCGCTCCATCAACGGCGTGGTCAAGGTCCAGGATTCAAAAGATGGGTCCATCCGTCAGGAGCTTGACGAGTACGTGGTGACGCGCGAGCTGCAAGGGCACCTTGCCACGTTCTTCAAGGCATACGGTGATGCCATTGATGTGCCCACCGACAAGATCGGCGTGTGGATCAGTGGCTTCTTCGGTTCCGGTAAATCGCACTTCCTCAAGATGCTGAGCTACCTGCTCGAGAATCGCCAGATCGGTGGTAAGAGCGCCATCCGCTACTTTGACGGCAAAATCGTCGACCCCATGGTCGCGGCTGCCATGGAGCGCGCCTGCTCGGTGCCCACGCAGGCCATCCTCTTTAACATCGATAGCAAGGCGGGCCAGTGGAAGCAGGGTGATACGGCTCCCACGGCGCTGCTTCGCGGCTTTGAGCGCATGTTCTACGAGGCGCGCGGCTTCTACGGTGAGGACCTAAAGCTTGCAAAGCTCGAGGACCACATCGATTCCCTGGGCAAGACCCAGGAGTTCCGCGAGGCCTTTGAGCGCGTCAACGGCGAGTCCTGGCTCCAGACCCGCGACACCTACAGCTACTTTGAGGACGACGTCGTCGAGGTGCTGCAGAGCGTGCTCGGCATGAGCGAAAAGGCCGCATGGAACTGGCTCGAGGGTTCTGAGGACGAGGTTTTGGCCCCTGATGTCTTTGCCAAAAAGGTCAAGGACTACGTGGACGCTCAGGCAGCGGCCCACGGCGGCAACTTCCGTTTGCTCTTTATGGTCGACGAGGTGGGTCAGTTTATTACAAACGACCAGGACCCAAGCCTTATGCTGAGCCTTCAGACCATCGTCGAGGAGCTGGGTGCCGCCTGCGGTGGCCGCGTGTGGGTGATGGTCACGAGCCAGGAGGCCATCGACAACCTGAGCCTGCCCGTGGGCAACGACTTTTCAAAGATCCAAGGCCGCTTCAATACCCGCCTTTCGCTCTCCAGCTCTAGCGTGGACGAGGTCATCCAGCGCCGCGTGCTCGAGAAGACCGCGCCGGCGGCCGATATGCTTGCACAGGTCTACGAGCAAGACGCCGCCGTGCTCAAAAACAACTTTACCTTTGAGGGTGGCTCGCGCTCCGACCTTGCCGGCTTCGCCAACTCCAAGGAGTTTGTCGCCAGCTACCCGTTTGTGGGCTATCAGTTTAAGCTCCTGCCCGACGTGATGACCGAGGTACGCAAGCATGGTGTTAAGGCCAAGCACATGTCCACGGGCGAGCGCTCCATGCTGAGCGCATTCCAGGAGAGCGCTCAGGTCATCCAGCATGACCAGACCGGTGCGCTCGTGCCGTTCTGGCGCTTCTTCGACACTATCTCCAAAGATCTTGAGCACGGCATCAGCCTGGTGGTCGACCGCGCGGTCCGTGCGGCCGAGAACGCGGAGGGCCTTGAACCCTACGACGTTCAGGTGCTTAAGCTCCTGTACTTGATCCGCTACATCGGCTACGTCAAGGCCACGGTCGAGAACATCTCCATCCTTATGATCGATAGCCTGGACGTGGACAAGCGCGCCCTTAAGGACCGCGTCAAGGAATCTCTTGCCCGCTTGGAGCGCGAGAGCTACGTGGCACGCCAGGGCGATACCTATAGCTTCCTCACCGACGAGGAGCAGGAGATAGCGCAGGAGATCGCACGCACCCCGATCGACAACGCGAAGGTGATTGAGTACATCAAGAAGCGCCTGTTCGAAAGCATCTACACTGCGCGCAAACTCAACCGCGGGACCAACGACTTCCCGTTTGACCGCTATGTGGACGGCTCAATCCACGGTACCAGCATGGGCGGCATGGAGCTTTACGTGGCGACTATGGCGAGCGACCTGGGCCGTGCGGACGATACCGAGCTGGCCTTGGCTTCTTCGGGCAAAGCCATCGTGGCCTTGAGTGACGAGGCGGATTATTGGGAGACGCTCGTCAGCGCCGCCAAGATTCGCAAGTACGCCAAGACGCGAAATCTCCAGGAGCTTCAGCTGAGTACGCGCCAGATCGTCGAGTCCAAGATGCGCGAGGCGGCCTATAACGAGAAGGAGGCCGATACCCTTTTGAGCGAGGCTGTGCTCCACGCACGTTGTGCAGTCAACGGCCGCATGGTTGAGGTCCGCGCGGCCAAGCCCGCCCAGGTCTTTGAGCAGGTGCTGGCGCAGCTGTGCGATGTAGTCTTTGAAAAGGCCGACTATATCGGCGCGCCGGTCACGAGCGATTCCGATATCCGCTCCACTCTGGCGGGCAACGTCCAGGCGGGGCTCGCTGGCATGGACGCGGGCAACACGCGTGCGCTCAAGGAGGTCGAGGACTACCTCAAAGTTCAGCACCAGCGCCACCTGGATACCGCTATGGGCGATATCCAGCGCCAGTACCAGCAAAGGCCCTTTGGCTGGCGCGAGGTCGATATCGCAAATGTGGTGGCGCAGCTTGTGGTGGAGCAGCGCGCGCAGGTGCTGTTTGGCGGTCAGACGGTTCAAGCTAACGACAGCTGCATGGTGGCACTCCTGCGCAAGGATGCCGATAAGGCCCAGGTGCGCTTGCGCGTGCGCATGAGCGACCGGTTGCTGCGCGCCACGGGCGAGCTCATGCGTGATCTGTTTGATCTCAAGACCGTGCCCTCCAACGAGGATAAGCTCGTGGCCGAGCTCAAAGAGCGCCTTGAGGGCTTGCGCGAGGCGTGCCTCGCCATAGCACGCGACTACTACACGGGCATCAAGCCGGCCTACCCGTATCCCGGTGAGGACGAGTGCGAGAAGATGCGCTCGGAGGTGGCCGACGTCCTTAAGGACCAGAACGAGGCCGAGGCGTTCTTGACCACGTTCACCAAGCATGAGGACCGCCTGCTCGATGCCAAGGAAGACTTTGACAGGGTGGTTGAGTTCTTCGGGTCCAACCAACGAACAGCGTTTGACCACGCCAAGGATTTCTTGAGCCGCACCGAGGGTATCGAGTATGCCTCCGATGACATTCCCGGCGCGGTGAAGAGCGTGGCAAAGGTGCGCGAGATCCTCAAAGATCCCAAGCCCTACGGCCATATTAAAGACCTGCAGCCGCTTATGGATCCCGTCGAGGACGACATGAAAAAGCTGTTGGGCAACCGCCGCAATGAGTTTTTGTGTCGCATCGAGAGCGATCTGCAAGACCTGCGGGCGCAGGCCGAGAGCCAAAAGGGCTTTGTCAATCAGGCCAAGGATGCCATAGCAGGCGCCGGCACCAAATACGAGTCGTTCAAGAACCGTGCCCACAGCGCTCAAAGTCTCAACGAACTGAGCGTTGTTGCAACTAACTGGGGCGACTGGCTCAGTGCGGCGGCCAACGAGATGTACGACGCTGTGGATGCGGCCCGCATGCGTATGGACAACGAGCGCCGCACCACTGAGGTCACGAGTACGGGTGAGGTGGTCAAGAAGGTCTCCGACAAGGGCCCCGCATCGTCTGCTCCCGTGCCCGCGCCCAAGCCCCAGCGCAAGATCAAGACCGTGCGCCGCGCCGATCTGGCCAAGCCGAGTCGTCTCTTGTCCGCAGAGGACGTGGAGCGCTACGTGGACGACCTGCGCTCCCGCCTTATGCAGGCGCTCGCTGCAAACGACGAGATCCGTATCAACTAACCCGCGGAGCCACCAGTGCCAAAGCGCGCACCGGTGGCTTATGGCGTTTAGAAAGGCTCATCAACCATGAACGATTCTGCTCTTAAGAGCTTCTGCACCTGGGCCCGTACGGAGCTCATCAAAGGCGTGGAGGCGCAGATGGTGCGCTACGGCATCACCGAACCTGCACCCGCGCCCGTTGGGTCCGAGACCGTCAACGGCCTGCCCCTAAGTCCAGCTGAGATTGAGCAACGCGACGAGCTGCTGCGCATGCAGGCAGAGGTGGGTCACGAGGCGCTGCGCGACCGTGCGGCCTACACCTGGTTCAACCGCATCGTGGCCATTCGCTTCATGGATGCACGCGGATGGCTTCCCAGCCGTATGCGCATGCTAAGTCGTGCGGACGGCAGCCATGGCAGCGAGGCCGTGGAGAACGCACTGGATGTGGAGATAACGACGGCCGATACCGATCACATAGCCGAGCTCAAGATGGCGGGCTTGGATGAACCGTTGTGGCGCTACCTGTTTGTGGCCCAGTGCGAGGAGCTTGCCGATTGCCTGCCGGGCGTCTTTGAACGCGTGGGCGGAGCCATGGAGTTGCTGTTGCCCCGGGGCCTCATGATGGCTGACAGTGTGGTGGGCAAACTCAATGCCGGCCTCGCTGACGAGGACTGGCGCGAGGGCGTGACCGTTCTGGGCTGGATGTATCAGTACTACAATGCTGACGTCAAAGACGAGTTCTTCAGGTCCAAGCGCAAGGCAACGGCGGCGGACATCGCGCCCGCCACGCAGCTCTTCACCCCCGAGTGGATCGTACGCTATATGGTCGAGAACTCGCTCGGCCGTCTGTGGATGCTCAATAATCCGGGGAGTTCGTTACGCGAGCGCATGGAGTATTACATCGAGCCCGATGCTGAGCACGAGGACTTCATCCGCATTTCGAGTCCCGAGGAGATAACCCTCTGCGACCCCGCATGCGGCTCGGGCCATATCTTGGTCTATGCGTTTGAGCTGCTCTTCCATATGTACGAGGAGCGCGGCTATCGTGAGCGCGAGATCCCAGAGCTCATCCTGACCAAAAACCTTGCTGGCATGGAGATCGACCCCCGTGCGGCTCAGATCGCGGAACTGGCACTTGCCATGTGTGCCCGCGAGCACGATCGTCGCTTTTTCAAGCGCGCTGTGCGCGCCGACGTTACCGTGCTCTCGAGCATTCCGCTGGGGGAGGACGAGCTCCCGGACAACAAGAAGCTCGCCGAGGAACTGAGCCATTTGGGCGAGATCGGCTCGCTGTTCAATCCTTCAGAGGACGAGATTGACGAGCTTAAGGCCACCGCCGCGAGTTGTTCCGATGACCTTTTTGCCGCTACGACCAAAACTAAGCTCGAAAGCGCTGCCTCCATCTGCGAGAAGCTGTCCCGTCGTTTTACCTGCACCGTGGCGAATCCTCCGTATATGGGCAGCAGCAGCTTTAACCCCTTCATGAGCAAGTGGGTCAAGAAGAACTACCCCGACGTGAAGAGTGACCTGTTCTCCAGCTTTGTCGTTCGCATGTTCAGTCTCGCCAAGGACCACGGCGAGTGCGGAGTCATGTCGCCTTTCGTCTGGATGTTCATCGGAAGCTATGAGAAGCTCCGCAACGAGATTATCGACAACAGAACGCTGACCTCTCTCATCCAACTTGAGTACTCGGGCTTCGCTGGCGCGACCGTGCCCATCTGTACCTACACGTTCCACAATTCGTTCGTCAAGGGCTACAAGGGCGGCTATGTGCGCCTTTCGGACTTCGTTGGTGCTGCTGTCCAGGCCCCGAAGGCCCTCGAGGCGATCCGAAACCCCGGCTGCGGCTGGTTCTACCGCCGCGACGCCGAGACCTTCAAGCAGATCCCCGGCTCCCCCATAGCTTACTGGGCCAGCGAGGGGTTACTTTCTGCTTTCTCGCTGGGTAGCTCCATTGGCGATTTTTCGGACTACACAGGGTCTCAAAACAAAACAGGTGATAACAATTTGTATTTGCGCTTGTTTTGGGAGGTTGATGCACATTCGGTTGGGCGCAAGGGCTCGTGGGCCACTTATTCAAAGGGCGGTGACTTTCGTCGATGGTTTGGCAATCTTCATTGGCTGGTTTCGATCAAGAAGGACGCAATTGAGTTTTACCGGAGTAATCCGACCTCCAATTTGCTGGCGTCGAAATATTGGTACAGTGAAGGCATTTGCTACACAATGCTGACATCAGGCAAGCCGAGTTTCAGGCTATTTCCACCGACGGGCGGATTTGACATGGCCGGCCCATGTATTTGCAATCTGGGCCAAAACAAGAACTGGGCGTTGGGCTTCCTCAATTGTTCCATCGCTGCCGATGTCCTCAGCATGCTTAACCCCACTCTTAACATGCAAGCGAGAGACATCAAAGCTCTTCCCATGCTTATTTCCGCTGAGCTTCAACCGGCAATTAATAGTCTGGTCGAAAGCAACGTAGACATTTCCAAAATCGACTGGGACTCGTTTGAAACCTCTTGGGATTTCAAGCGCCATCCACTGATTTAGGTGTTTTTATGACCGTAGAGAAGAATCAATTCGACGAAGGTGTTAACAGGGTCTCTAGTCTTTTGGCACTGTATGACAGCCTGCAAATAGAAGGATCTGCTAGAACGTCGAAGGAAAAAAGACCGACGGATATCTTGCGCGGGTTGATTTTCAATCTCAACGCAACAGCCTGAACGGGCCCCGCGTTTCCGCAGCT
>JAHYYN010000015.1:0-8779 GCA_019424945.1 Collinsella sp.
TGGTGCCGCGCCTGACGTCTGCCTCGCAGATCGAGGCCTATTCGACCTGCCCGCTATGCTGGTTCGTCTCGTACCGCGTGAAGCCCCAGTCGATCGACGCTGGCTTTGGCAATATGGAGAAGGGCAACTTTGTCCACGACGTGCTGGAACACTTGCATGCCCGTCTGCCCCAGGAGGGCATGGAGCGCGTGACGCCCGAGAATCTGCCGCGCGCTCAGGAGCTGCTGCGCGAGATCTTTGACGAGACGTTGGCCGAGCACGCCGGCAAGCGAGGCACGGAGGGCCCGCTTGTGCCGCTCTCCCCGGTGGAGGAGCGGCAGGTGGCCGAGATTTTGCCGCAGCTGGAGGGCGTGCTTGCCTACGAGTCCGAGGCGCTTGCCCCCTTTGCTCCGCGCTATCTGGAGTTTGCCTTTAACGATCTTAAAGTTGAGTATGCCGGCTGGCCGCTCGGCGGGCGCATCGACCGCGTGGATGTGGATGCCGAGAATCGCGCCGTGGTAATCGACTACAAGCATCGCACGGGCGTTGAGGAGTTTAAACTCGCCGACCCCACGGTGCGCGACGAGGAATCGGGCGAGGCCGCCATCGACGACCCGCGGTGGCTGCCGCCCCATACCCAGACGCTTATCTACGCGCAGGCCATGCGCCGCGCGCTGGATCTGGATGCCCGTGCGGCGCTCTATTTTTCGACCAAGGGCGGCAAACCGGCGCTGCGCGGCGCCGCGAGTGCCGAGCTGCTCGAGGAGGAGCGTGGTGACGGCCGCATCCCGGGGCTTAAGAAGGGCTTTCCCGGCGAGGGTGGCAGCATGGACTTCGACGCCCTGCTCGATCGCGTGGAGGCTGGCATCGCCGAGCGCCTGCACGAACTCGAGGCAGGCGACGTTGCCGCCGTCGACCCGACGTCGGCTCAGGCCGCGCATGCGCGCTGCTCGTATAACCACGAAGGAACGTTTGTAAGGAGGGACGTGTAGACCATGGATCTTTCGACCTTGATGCCGCAACAGCTGCAGATCGTCAAAACGCTCGACCGTCCGCTGTTTGTCTCGGCGGGCGCCGGTTCGGGCAAGACCTTTACCCTCACGCGCCGCATCGTCTACGCGCTCTCGCCCGAATCCGGTCCGTTCGTTGAGCATCTGGACCAGGTGCTCGCCATTACCTTTACCAAAGATGCCGCGGCCGAGATTCGCGACCGCGTGCGTCGCGCGCTTATCGAAGAGGGTATGGACGAGGAGGCCCTGACCGTCGACGACGCTTGGATCTCGACCATTCACGGTATGTGTTCGCGCATCCTGCGCGCGCATGCGTTGGAGCTGGGCATCGATCCCGAGTTCACGGTGCTTACCGATACCGATGAGCTTATGGATCAGACTGTCGAGCATGTGCTGGGGCGCGCGACGGCGCCCGATGCCGCGCCTGAGCTCGCCGCCTCGCTTAAGGCCCTCTACGCTTGGTATCCCATGGCGGGCGAGGGCGGGCCGTTTGGCGCCGGTACCACCATCAAAGGTCTGGTGCGCGACCTGCTGGAGCTATCGAGCCAGCTGCCGGGCGGCATGGACGATGTGTGCGTGGCGCGCGGCCAGGCCGACACCTCTGCGCTTGCCGACGCCTATCGCGCGGCGTTGGGTGCGAGCAAGGCCGCGACCGAGAAAGCGCAGGTGGCACTCGATGCCATCGACGCGTTTGAGGCGAGCGGCAAAACCATGGAGGATGCAGCGCGACTCATGATGTCGTGCAGCATGCCTCGGGCGAGCAAGGCGTTTCCTAAGGAGCAGGTGGAGCTGCTCAAGGCCGAGGCCGCCGATGCGTTTATCAATATCGTGCTGGCCTGCGGTGGTCCCGCGCTCGATGCGCTGGTGGGCCTGGCCCGTTCCGTGGAGGCTGAGTATCGCGCGCTGAAGGCCGGCCAGTCCGCGCTCGATAACAACGACCTACTGCGTATGGCGTACGAGGCGCTGCGCGACTACCCGGCTATTCGAGCGGCCTATGAGGGTCGCTTTAAGATGGTCATGATCGATGAGTTCCAGGATACCGACCAGATGCAGGTCGATTTGATCCGTTACCTGGCGGGCGCGGGGGAGCGCGCACTGTGCACCGTAGGCGATGCGCAGCAGTCGATCTACCGCTTCCGTGGTGCCGAGGTCGAGGTGTTCCGTCGCCAGGAGCGCAAGGTGGGTTCGACGACGGCGCCCGAGACGGTCGCCACGTCCGATGCCCCCGCCGGCGAGCTCGTCAAGCTTGTACGCAACTTCCGCAGCCACGACGAGGTGCTGCGCTATGTGGCGCGCGTCTTTGACGGCGACACCGGTGGTTTGATGCAGGGGTTCTTGGATCTTGAACCGAGCGACGAACGCGAGGACAAGCTCAAGGCGAAGGCATCGCGCCGCCAGGCGATCTTCGTTGCCGGTGGCAGTACGCAGGAGCGAACGCAGGCGAAAGCTCGCGCGATTGCGGAGCGATTCCAAGCACTCGTTAAAGCGGGCCAGCCCCAGGGCAGCATGGTCCTGCTGCTGGGCCGCATGACCAACGCCGATGTCTATGCGCAGGCCTTCCGCGACCAGGGGCTCGACTGCGTGATCGCAGGCGGCTCGGTCTTTGCCCAGGCAGCCGAGGTGCAGACGGTGCGTGCCCTGGTCTGCGCACTCGCCAATCCGGCCGATACGGCGCAGGGCCTTATGCCGCTGCTCGCCTCGCCGATGTTTGCGCTCGGCGCCCAGGAGTTCCTGGCGCTGGCGACCAAGCTGGACGACCAGACGGGGGAGACCTCGCGCCGCAACATCGATGCGGGTATCATGAGCGATTTCGATGTGCCGGGTTTGCAAGACTTGCCGCTCGTGACGCGCGCCCGCGAGGTGCTGCGCTACGCGCTTCGCCGTGTGGGGCGCGATTCGTTCGCCGCCATCGCGCGCGATACTGTCAACGCCTCCGGCTGGTTTGTGCGTCTGGCACAGCGTGGTCCCGAGGGCAGGGCCATTGCCGCCAACGTGCTTAAGGCGCTCGATGCCGTGGCCGAGGCGGAGGCCGAGTTCGGTAACTCGCCGCGTTCCATTGCGCTTGCCTTCGACCGCTTCTTGGCGGGCAAGGAGGCCCCAGGCGCCCTCAACGAGGAGGGCGACGGCGCGGTGCGCATCATGACCGTGCATGCGTCCAAGGGCCTGGAGTATCCGGTCGTTGCAGTTGCCGAGTGCTTTGGCGTGCGCAAGTCGTCCGGTGCGGCGCAGATGGGTCGCGTCGACGGCGGGGCGCAGGTCGTGGCGCTGCCGGCACGCTTCGACGGCGTTAAACTCGCGGACGGTACGTTCGTGAAGGGCGATGACGTCAAAAAGCAGTTTGAGCATGCGTTTAAGGGCAAGGGCACGTCGCTATGGTTGCCGCCGGAGCTCATGGAGGACGTCTGCGCGACGGGTTCTCCCGCCGAGGCATTCGTTCGCCTGCGCAACGACGACCTGCAGCTTTCGCTCGAGGAGCGGGCTCGGTTACTCTATGTCGCCATGACGCGTGCGCGAGAGCTGGTCATTCTGGCGATGGATGCCGGCGTGAGCCGCGGCAAGGTGTGCGCGCCGACCTTCGACGCCGAGACCGATCTGACCTACGACGTGCTGCGACGCATTTTGCCGACGGATGCCCTGGACATGCCGCAGCTCGATGCCGACCGCCTGGTGTTCGACAACTCCCAGCCGGGCGACTACGAGCTCATTTCGCTCGCGGACTTTTCCTTTGGCGAGCAGTCGTTTGAGGCCAATGCTTCTCTGGATGCCGAGGGCAGGCTTGTCCGCGGCGATGCCGATGCCGCCGATAATGCTGCGCACTCAACTGTGCCCGGTCCTGCCGACGCCGAGCCCGATGCGTTTGAGCTCGTGTATCCCCAGGCGGTGGGCGTGCGCATGGGCACCTGCCCGTATCCGGCGCGCGATTCGTACAGCTACTCGTCAATTGCCGCGGCGCTGCATGCCGAGTCCGAGGACCGTGCCGCCGAGGCACACGTGCCCATGGACGAGGCCGGCGATGATGCGGAGTCGGATGGTTCCGAGATGACGGATGCAGACGTGGCCGCCGTTGAGCCTGCCGGCAACCCCATGGCGCTGGGCTCGGCGTTCCATGCCGCCTGCCAGTGGCTGATCGAGATGGGTGCCGATGAGCTGCCCGCTGAGCGTGCCGATGCGCTAGCGCGTCTGTGGCGCCTGACGCCGGAGCAGCGCGAACGCTTCGACGTCGCCCTGGACCGCTGGCTCAAGTCGGCTGTTCGTGCCGACCTGCTCGCGTGGCCGTGCGTTCGTGCCGAGGTACCATTCTTCTCGCTGGGTTGCGAAGACGAGGACATTGCCCGCTACGGTGCATATGCCGAGGGCGCCATCGATGCACTGGCCACCGACCCGGCCGATCCGTCGCGCGCGCTGGTCATCGACTACAAGACGGGTGGCACGCCGGACGAGACGCCGGAGGAGCTGCAGGAGAAACACGCCTTGCAGACGCGCGTTTACGCCGACGTTCTGCACAAGGCGGGCTTTGAGGCCGTGACCGTCAAGTTCGTTCGCGTGGAGCAGGCGAATCCAACCATCTTCGTCGAACCCGCCGAGCCTCAGGTAGTCACCTACAACCTCTAGCTCAACCGGAGCTGCCCACGCCCCATCCCCCAATAACTTGCGGTGGAATACGGACTGTTCTGGCCAAAAAAGCCGCCAAACAGTCCGCATTTCACCGCAACTGCAAGAGGAGCCGTGTGGGTTTGGCTAGGTTCGGGTGCCGTCCGCGCCGTGCGGTAAAATCGTTCAGTCAGAACACGAACCCGCATCGGAGCTCATCACATGGCATTCGTCCATCTGCACAATCACACTGTTTTCTCCATGCTCGACGGCGCAACCCGTATCCAGGATATGGTCAATCGCGCCGTAGAGCTGGGCATGCCCGCCGTCGCCATTACCGACCACGGCTACATGTATGGCGTGCCCGACCTGGCGCTGGCCTGCGACGCCGTCAACCACAACACGCCTGAGTACAAAACCTGGAGCCACGACAAGGCCTTCTTGGAAAAGGATCGCCGCGACGAGCTGGTGGAGCCCGATCCCGAGGAAAACCCGCGCGAGCATGCCCAGTATGTGAAGGACATGGCCATGTGGGACGAGAAGGGCAACATCGACGAGCTCAAGCCGCCTCTGGTCATCAAGCCCATCTTTGGCTGCGAGGTCTACTTTACGCCGGACGAGACCCTTGCTCGCGACCATAAGCCCGAGCTCTACCACATGATCCTTCTGGCCAAGGACCAGGAGGGCTACGTCAACCTGATGCAGACGGTCTCCGAGGCAGCCGTGCAGGGCTTTTACTACAAGCCCCGCGTGACGCTCGACAACCTGCGCCGCCACGCCAAGGGCATGATCTGCACGAGTGCCTGTATCGCCGGCATCATTCCCAAATACATCGACCGCGGTGACATGGAGGGCGCCATCAAGTGGGCCGAGACCTTCCGTGATACCTTCGAACCTGGCGACTTTTATATCGAGATCCAGGAACACGGCATCACCACCGACAACGGCCTGACCGATGAGCAGATGGACCGCACGCTCATCGACATCGCCAAGCAGGTAGGCGTCAAGGTCATCGCCACCAACGACTTCCACTACCTGCGCCGCGAGGACGCTCCCGTGCAGGACGTCATCATGTGCATCGGCATGAACGCCAAGGTCGACGACCCCAACCGCATGCGCATGACTGGCTCGGAGTTTTACATGAAGACCGAGGAGGAGATGCGGGCGATGTTCCCGTATTGCCCCGAGGCCTGCGACAACACGCTCGAGATCGCCGACAAGTGCTACGTCGAGCTGGACTGGGACTCCATCATCCTGCCGCGCTTCCCGTTGCTCGACCCCGGCGAGACGCACGAGAGTCAGTTCCGCCGCGAGTGCGAGAAGGGCCTGCGCCAGCACTACGGTGACGACTGGGCCACGCGCGAGATCGGTGGCGTCAACATCAAAGAGCGCTTTGAGTACGAATACAAAGTCATCTGCGACAAGGGCTTTGCCGCCTACTTTTTGATTGTTGCCGAGTACGTGCAATGGGCCAAAGACAACGGCATCGGCGTCGGCCCCGGCCGTGGCTCGGCTGCCGGCGCTATCGTCGCCTACGCCATGAACATCACCGCGTTCGACCCGCTCGAGAACGGCCTGATGTTCGAGAGGTTCCTGTCCCCGCAGCGTACCGAGATGCCCGATATCGATATGGACTTCGACGATGAGCGGCGCCTCGAGGTCGTGGAGCACGTTCGCCAGCTCTACGGCCCCGAGAAGGTCACCCACGTCATCACCTACTCGACCATTAAGGCCAAGCAGGCCATCAACGACGCCGCTCGCGTCCTGGACTACCCGGTCTACATGGGCCAGCGTCTGTCCAAGATGGTCTCGAGCGACCCCAAGGTCAAGCTCAAGCAGGTGCTCGAAAAGCAACCCGGCAAAGAGGATCTGTTTAACCCCGATTTTGCCGAGGCATATAAAAAGGACGACGACGCCCGCCGCATCATCGACACGGCGCTCTCGATTGAGGGCCTCACCCGTGGCGAGGGTGTGCACGCGTGCGCCGTTCTGATCTGCCGCGACCCCGTCAACGAGCACGTGCCCACCAAGCTCGACACCAAGGGCGGCGTCGAGATTACCCAGTACGAGGGCCATACCGTTGCCGACATGGGCCTGCTCAAGATGGACTTCTTGGGCCTGCGCACGCTGACGGTTATCTCCAAGGCCAAGGCAAACATCAAAAAGAACTTCGGCATCGACATCAAAGAGGAAGAGATTCCCTTTGACGACCCCGAGATCTTTAAGCTCATGGGTTCCGGCCACACCGCCGGCGTCTTCCAGGTCGAGTCCGCCGGCATGACGGCCACGATCAAGAACATGAAGCCCACCGAGTACAAGCACGTCGTGGCATTGATCGCTCTGTACCGCCCGGGCCCGCTGGGCGCCGGCATGGTCTCGTCTTACATCAACCGTATGAACGGCAAGGAGCCGGCGGTCTCCTACGACGACCGCCTGGACGACATCCTGGGCGAAACCTACGGCACCATGGTCTACCAGGAGCAGGTTATGCTCATCTCCGTCGAGATGTGCGGCTTCTCCAAGGGCGAATCGGACTCGCGTATCCGTAAGCCCGTGGCTAAGAAAAAGATCAAGCTGCTCACGTCGACGGTGCTTCACTGGGAGGATGGCTCGGACGAGACCACCTACGACCACTGGATGAACGGCGCTATCAAAAATAACTACACGCGCGAGGTCGCCCAGAAGATTTGGGACGATGTTCTCGAGTTCGCGTCCTACGCCTTCAACAAGTCGCACTCCGCCGGCTATGCCATTCTGGTTATGCAGACGGCGTGGCTCAAGGCGCACTATCCGCACGAGTACATGGCGGCCGTTCTGACGTCCTATACGGGCAAGACCGACAAGATCGTGCACTACGTCTCGGCATGCCGTCACGACGGCATCCCCGTGCTGTCGCCAGATGTCAACGAGTCCGGTACCGAGTTCACGGCTACCAAGGAGGGCGTGCGCTTTGGTCTGGCCGGCATCCGCGGCGTGGGCACCGGCGTGGCGCAGGCGATTATCGCCGAGCGCGAGGCGGGCGGCCCGTTTAAGACGCTGCACGACTTTGTCGAGCGCGTGGACTCGAGCCAGGCCAACCGCCGCGTGATCGAATCGCTCATCAAGGCAGGCGCCTTCGACTCCACGGGGTATCCGCGTCGCCAGATGATGCACTTTGTGGACAAGAACAACCCCGAGAACATCATCGACGCCGCGGTAAAGCGCCAGAAGGATCGCGCGAGCGGCCAGACGTCGTTCTTCGATATGTTTGGCGACGTTGAGGGCTCGGGCTTTGAGGTGAGCGTGCCCGATCCGGATGGCCAGGAATGGGACCGCCACCTCAAGTTGAGTCAGGAGAAGGAGGTTCTGGGCATCTATGTCTCGGACCACCCGCTGCGCCCGTTTGAGTATGCACTAGCCAAGGCGCGTGACTTCTCGTTCTCGCAGATCGACACCGGCTACGAAGTTCAGAATCCTACGGGCGGCACCATCAACCAGGAAATTCCCGAGGGCAAGGCGCTGTGGTGGGCCGGCATGGTCTCGAGCGTGTCCAAGCGCGTGACCAAAAACGGTGACCCCATGGGCATCGTGCAGCTCGAGGACATGGAAGGCGAGGCCACCGTCGTCGTGTTCCCCAAGACCTACAAGGAGGCCGAGGGGTACCTGTACGGCGAGGTCGATCCCGAGACCGGCGCGCAGCTGTCCGATGCCTTTGTGCGCATTAAGGGCAAGCTCGAGCGCTCGGACCGCGGCGACCAGATCATCGCGCAGGAGATCGTGCCGCTCGAGCTTAACGAGGAGAACAACAAGCCCAAGGTGTTTGAGGTCATGGTGCCCAACAGCCGCTTTAGCCAGGGCAATATGGCGCGTCTGGCCACGGTGCTTACCGCCAACCCGGGCGGCGACCGCGTGGAGATCTTTATCGAGCAGGTGGACGGGCGCGTGCTGCGTGCCGAGGTGCCGGCCAAGGTCAACGCGCGCTCGATTCCGCTGCTGGCCGAGGCCAAGGCGATTGTGGGTAACCAGGGTCGCGTGACGGTTATCTAAGCTACCCCGGGTGAGATTGGAGGAAGTGATGGCGCAGGGGACGTTTGTGCAGGCGCTTCGCAAAGAGGCGGCGTTGAGCGGCACCTTTATGAAGGGCCGCTCGCTCATGCTCAACGGCGCCGTGCTGTCGATTGAGGACAGCGGCTCGCGCTTCTCCAAAAACGTGACGGTTG
>JAHYYN010000016.1:0-3115 GCA_019424945.1 Collinsella sp.
GCGACGGGGGCGAGGCGAATGGCTGAGCGGTATCGATATGCGGGTTCAACGGTATCACATTGGCCACATAGATTTTTAACTTGCATTTCTACCCGCCCTTTTCGTAGAGTCGCCGATACGTGCTTAGCGCACCCTCGGCGCGTCCGGCAGGCTTTGCGAAATGGGATCCAGGAGACTTCGGCGCAGCATCATCTTGCGGAATGCTTCTAATGAGCCTCCCATCCTTCAAAAACAGAATCTCATCGCACAGCCTATCGACCGAATCCAAGATGTGGGATGACATGATGATGCACGTACCAGAATCGGCCAGCTTCCTGAGAATCTCGGAATGCAAGTCCACCCTGCTGGGGTCGAGCGCGTTCATGGGCTCATCTAATAGAAGGTACCGCGCGCCCGTCGCATACGCAATCGCCAGGGTAAGCTGCTGCTTCATGCCCTGGCTCAGAGTGCGGATCCTCATCTTCGCGAACTCGCCTATCTGCGTTTGTTCCACTATCTCTTCGATATCGCGAGCATGCGGCCACATATCGCAAACCATCTTGAGGTGATCTTCCGCACGCAATCCGGGATACAGCAGCGTCCCCTCACCAGGTGCATAGAAGATCATAGAACGGACCTCTCTCGCACCCGTACCCTGCACCTCATCCAGAACGATGCTCCCGTCCACGCGAGGACCCGGCAAACCTGCCATCGCACGCAGCAACGTCGTCTTTCCATGCCCGTTCGGAGCGACGAGACCGTAGACCGTACCCGGGGCAAACTCAGCGTCCACCGAATCTACGAGCACCTTCTTTCCATAAGAGATCGTCAGCGTTTGAAGGCCAATCATCGAGATCATCCCCTTTCGATCTTTGGAACACTCAGGCGCACCATCAACGGAGATACGGCGCCCAAAACCACCAGCAGAGCGCCCGATGCGCCGACGACCCCTCCAAAAGGCATCGCGTTCGTCCCTCGCCCAAGGAACCCAATCGTCCCCACCTGGGAAGCGGGATCAAACGAGGCGAATGGAGCCAGCAGCGCGACGCCCATGCCCGCGCTTTCAACATGAGCGCTCAACGAACCCAACACCAGGAGAACCGCGCAAACCACTCCGGTGACAACGGGGTTGCGGCTAATCGCTGCTGTCAACGCAGCGACGACGGAAATCACGCCGTATGCCATGACCAGCAACGGAATACTGCACAACACCGCCTCCCCCACCATGGACGTTGTCGAAGCTCCCGCCCGAATGAGAGCGACGGGATACTCCGATCCACCCGCACCGTTCTTAATCAAGGACACAACCGCAGCGGGAACCATCGACACCAAAAGCAGCGCCAAGCCAAGCAGGAGAGACAGCGCAACAGCCGTCAGAAAACGCACATGCGCTGTTGCGGGGATCTGGAGAACCAGAAGGGAACGACACTGCAGGTGGGTGCACGCGAGCGATGTGACAACCACGGGCAACAGCAAAAATAAGGAGGGAAGCGCTGCCTGGAGATACGAAAGGAGGATTAATGGGGGCATCTTCGTACTTAACTCGTAAACCTTGGGGTCCGGCAAGCTCGCGATCGACTCGAGCAGAAGGGCGCGCGCCTCCGCACGAGAAGGAGTCTCCGGCTCGATTCCGATCGATTGCAGGAGGGTCGCATCTGCCGCGCCCAGCTCGCCTCGAGCGCGCTCGTACGTCGCAAGGCTTCGAAACCCCTCCGCAGGCGTGGGCGCGTACACGAAACCCGAAAGAGCATCTCGCATGCCTTCCAGGGCCGCTTTGCCCTCGACGTCCATATTCGCAGCGTCCTGCTCTAGATACCGATCTATTGAACGGAGCTCCCCATCCCTATACCGAACAGCGGAAACGTCACCAGCGTCAGGAAACACCTCGACCAGAGCCGGGGCCAGCATCGCCGTCGACATTGCAATCGCGCATACGGCGAGGGCAGGAGAATGCAGGAGCAGCTTCCCCATCGTTCTTACGTATGCAACGGCGGAGGCACAAGCGCTCGAACGGGCTGTCGTTCTCGATGCGGTGAAGGAACCTCTCTCAAGACAAATCGGGGACATCGGGCGCGCGCAGCCGCTCTTTCCAGCAACGCAAAGCAGGCTAATTGCCAGCACCTCGATCCCGATTGCGCATACGAGGGTAATCGCGCCACGCTCGAAGCAAAGTCCAGGCAGATTCACTATCTGCGTTGTCGGGTACGGGCTATAGGCGCCGACGGTCAACTCAGTGTTCGCATACGTAAGGGGATTCAACAGGGCGAACTCACGTAAAGCGATGGATCTTCCGTAATACCCGGGAACCATCGTCGCCCCCATCAGGGCACATACGAACACGATTCCAAGCGTAGGGTTATTGGCAATCTTCACGGCAAGGTGAACGACGAGCGAGATGAACGCCGCCACCAAGAATTGCAAGATGGCCGTCTGTGCGAACACCAGCCAAGCCGGTTTGATAACCGGAGTCGCATATTGAACGTAGCCTATCGGATAGAACAGCGAGCCCGGGCCATTCTTCACAAGTGCGGCGATTATCCCTGGAAGATTGACAGCGAAGACGGCAAGCATCGCAAAAACACTCGCCCATACGCTCGATGCAACAAGCCTGCCCAGCTCACCCATCGGTGCCTGGATGATGAGTTTTTCACGTTTGTTAAGACGCGCGGCAAGGAACGAGACGGCAACGGCCGTTGCGGCCCATAGCAAGTACTCCTTCGATCCGTCATAAAAGGAGTACGCTCCATCCGATACCTGCAGAAACGGAAGCAGAGGAGAGAGCGGCGCCAAGACAAGACGCCCCGCGGCAAGAGGGTACAGAAGCGCGGGCATGCTTGATGAAGAGGTATAGACGCCCTCCTCCCCCGCATTCACAAGCGCATCCGCATAGGATGCTGACAATTCCTGCTCAACACGGGTTATTCCCGACTCGAGGTATTCAACCCGTCCGTCGATGCCAGCCGCGCTCCTGAAGACGGGCAGAGCACAAAGAACCATCAACGCAACAACGGCAACACAGAGTGACCTGGAGGAGAGGAGCGACCTAAAGATTGCCTTCGAGATTTTGAGCATATTCATCGCCAACCTTAACCTCATCCAGTCGGAACAGAGGGGCCGAACAAAATGCTCGGCCCTT
>JAHYYN010000016.1:3215-5155 GCA_019424945.1 Collinsella sp.
ATTACTTGCCGGCAAAGTCAATTTAACATAAACTGTTAAAAAGTAACCTGAGTTTTTTAAATTCTTCGGAGGTTATTATGAGTTCCGACAATCGCACTCCCCGGCTTCATTCCTTCCGCATCGCATGTGCGATAGCCTCTGCGACCCTTTGCGCCACCGCCATCGCACAAGTGGCGTTCTCCTTAAAGCCAGCAATCGAAGTGCTCGACAACCCTGTAATTGCAGACTCCCCCGCGTATCCAGCCCTTGCGATCTCGACATTGATCCCTGCCGTCATCGGTATCGCTACGACCATCCTCAGCGCCGTTCTCGTGTGGACGATCAAGAGCGGAGACCCCTTCAAGAAAGGGTCTGCGACATGCTTGAAGGTGCTCGGCATTCTCTTCGTTGTTCAAGCTGCCACCAGCCTCTACGCCGGCTCACTCAAAACCTCCGTTTCGATGTTTGGCGGCGAGGGGGCCGTCGGCGCCCAAGAGATCGCTTCATCATTCGATTGGACCTCTCTGGTTCTCGGCATCGTCCTGTTCATGCTTTCCCAGCTCTTCTTGTACGCCCGAGAGCTGTACCTCGACTCCGACGAGATTGCGTAAGGAAACGCCATGCCCGTAATTGTTCGCCTCGACAAGATCATGGCCGAGCGAAAGATTTCCTCGAACGAACTTGCCGAAAGGATTGGAACCACGCCCGTGAACCTGTCCCGTATTAAAAAAGGGCATATTCGCGGCATTCGCTTCAACACACTCGAGCAGCTATGCCTCGCCCTTCGTTGCCAACCCGGAGACCTTCTCGAAGTCATGAGCGAAGAGGATGCCCGAAAGGAGTTCGGACTCGATTGGTCCGCCGAGGATTAGAGGGCAGTCGTACTCGCCCTGCACACGGGGATGCGAATCGGCGAGGTCTGCGGCCTTCGGTGGTGCGATGTGGATTTCGAGACGGGCCTGATCTCGATCAGACACTCGGTGGCGTACGCGAAGGGAATGGGTTCGTTCATCAAGGACACCAAGGCCCATGACGCCAGGGGTATCCCCATCGACCCGGTCGGCCTACTCCCCTTCCTGAAGGAGACCCACGAGATCGACTGCGGAAAGCTGCGCTTGCGCGGCCTTACCGGGGCGGTCGAGATCGGGGACTGCTACATCCTGTCGGAGCCGGGCGCGACCTTCGCGACGACAAGCTATATCCGCAGGGCGTTCAAGACGTTCTCGGAGACCAACGGCCTCATGGGCACCAACGACGAGCTGATCACGTTCCACGGCCTTCGCCACACGTTCGCAACGCAGTGGATCCGCCAAGGCGGCGATATCAAGGCGCTCCAATCGATCCTCGGCCACAAGGACGCCATGGCGACGCTCAACGTCTACGCCGACATCGAGCCCATCTCCAAAATCCATAACATGCTGCGCGCCACGCCGTGCCTTTGGCGCGGGCACCTCGGGCCGAGGGTCGATCCGGGTCCCATGTTCCAACAGAGGATCCAGGAGTCCATCGAGACGCTCCAGGCGTTCGGCTACGGCATCACCGAGCCGGACGACCGAAATATCGCCATACGCGACGTGAAGACGAACAGTTGGCTCTAGCTCACCGAGTACGCGGCAGTGCTGGGCCCATCCCAACTGAGGTCACGGTGGTCCGATAGGGGCGCCGCCCGCGGCATGCGCCGCGGAGCGGTATCCCCTACCGAAGGGCGGGGATGCCCTCCGCTTCCAGTTCGGAATCAGCCGTCGGAGGCGTTCGGCTGACTGCGGGAACGGCCTGTCCGCTCAATGTGTTCGGCTGAGATCGGAAATCAACCCAACACGAGCCGGACACGCGCCAGACGGCTCTTCCCCGTACGGCCTTCCCCCTTACGCTCATGTTGCAGACGTGTAACGCCGCAGTAAGCACACCCCTTTTGGCGCCAGACAGGTACAATGATGAACACTGTACCGTAGCGGAGCGCC
>JAHYYN010000017.1:0-11920 GCA_019424945.1 Collinsella sp.
AAAAAATCTTATTTTTTGGCACTTAGATTTTCTGAATGCCGGGGGATAACTTAGCAGTGGCTCCCGTGTGGCTCCGGAGGGGCGGGGCCACACGGGAGCCAGGTTAACTAATTCGGGCCCGGCATTCAGAAAAGTCAGTACAGCAAAATGGCGATGCGGATGGTGCGAACAAGAAAGGGGCACGTTGCTGAAACGCGCCCCTTGTGGGTGGGGTATGGGCTAGCGCTCGTAGATTAAGTTACCTGCCAGGTAGGTGGCTTGGACTTTGGTGGCTTGGAGTTCTTGGGGGTCGATGGTGAGCAGGTTTTGGTCCAGGACTACCAGGTCGGCGTATTTGCCGGGTTCTAGGCTGCCGAGGTTTTGCTCGTCGCCCGCTGCATAGGCGCTGCCCAGGGTGTAGTTGCGCAGAGCCGTTGCCGCATCGATGCGCTCGCTCGGCAACCAGCCGCCCTCGGGCCAGTGGCTTTTGGGGTCCTGGCGCGTGATGGCCGTGTAGAGCACGTTCATGCTGGTAACGGGCGTGATAGGGCTGTCAGTACCGAAGGCTTGGCGGATGCCGCGCTGCTTATAGGTTGCAAACGGCCACATGATGCGGCTGCGCTCCAAGCCCAGGTCGCGCTCCGGACCACCTGGGTCGAGCGTGATATGGCAGGGCTGGCTCGAGGCAACGACGTTAAGCTTGCGTAGACGATCGATGTCCTCGGGCAAGAGGTTCTCCAGATGCTCGAGCGTGTTATGACCGTGCTGGGGCAGGCCGTACAGCTCTGCCGCCTCCTCAAAGATATCGAGCGCGGCATGGATGGCACCGTCGCCGATGACGTGGATGCGCACGGTGTGGCCGCGCTCCGCGGCCGCCAGAACTAGCTTGCGCATGCGCTCGGCGGGAACCGTCAGACGGCCCTGGTCGCCCGGGAAGCGCAGATTGGTATAGGGCTCGGTGAGATACGCCGTGTGTTCGCTCGACACGCCGTCGAAGAACTGCTTAAAGCCCGGTGCCGAGAGCAGCACATTGTTCGCGTAACGTGCCTGCAGCTCTTCCAAGTGCGACTGGTCATCCAGCAGCGTGGGGAACAGATGGGCTCGGATGCCCAACTTGCCGGCTGCCTGCAGTTTGTCGTAGACGTCGTCGCGGATAAAATCGCAGCCCGGCATGGGCATGAGCGACATATCGCATATCGAGGTGATGCCCTGCTCGGCCATACGCCTCATTTGATCGGCGTAAGCGCTTGCGATGCGATCCTCGCCCAGCCACTCAAGGCAGCGCGGTAGCAGCTGCATGGCAGCCGCCTCGTGAGCAATGCCCGTGAGCTCGCCGTTTGCGTCCTTGTCGTAGCTGCCGCCCGCTGGTGGCTCGCTGTCGCGCGTGACGCCGAGCGCCTCGAGTGCGCGGCTGTTGAGCCAAAGCGTGTGCCCGTCGCCCGAATACATAACGCAGGGACGATCGGGGAATGCCGCATCGAGCGACGCCTTGGTAGGATGCTCGGGCGGGTCCCAACGGTAGTCGCGCCAGCCCTGCGTCACAACCCAAGCGTCGCTAGGCAGGTCCTGGGAAAACTCGAGCGCATGTTGCACCAGCGCCGCCTCGGACGTGCCCATATCCATGAGCATGTACGGCGAGGAACCGACCGAGGTATGGAAGAAATGCAGATGAGCGTCATGGAAACCGGGGCAGACAAACTGCTCGCCGTAGTCGATAACCAACGTGGCGGCAGGAGCGGCGGCAATCACGTCATCGGGCGCACCGACTGCGACGATACGGTCGCCTGCGATGGCAATCGCCAGCTCGCGGGCGGTATCGATGCCGTCTTGCGCGGTAAAGACGTTCTTGGAGCGGATAATCCGATCGATATGTTGCATGGGCATCCCCATCTCTGGCAGGAAATTCAACACCCCCGAGTGTACTCCCCCGTCTCGGTTACAAAATGCCAAGCGGCAAACGGCAGCTTTGCCAGCCCTAGCGGCAGGTGGCATACTGGAGAGAGCCTGTACGATTTTGCGATCAACCCAGCAAGGAGCAAATCGACCATGACGAAGACCAAGGCACAGCAGATTATGGCGGCGACCGAGGTGCGAGCGGCTGACGACGTCACCGCAGCCATCCAAGATATCGCCGCCGAGTTTGAGCCCTACATCATCAAGCAGCGCCGACACTTCCATAAGCACCCGGAGCTGAGCCTTGCCGAGGAGCGCACGACCTCCGACATCGCCAACCAGCTCGACGCCATGAATATCCCCTACGAGCGTCCCCTTAAGACGGGCCTTGTGGCGACCCTTCGCGGCACCGCGCCCGACGCCTATCGCGAGGACGGCACACCACGCCGCCGTATCCTGCTGCGTGCGGATATCGACGCCCTGCCCGTCACCGAGCAGACCGGCGAGGATTTCGCCAGCGTCAACGAGGGCTGCATGCACGCCTGCGGCCACGACTGCCACATCGCCATGATGCTCGGCACGCTGCAGATCCTGCGCCATATGACCGACGACATCCACGGCGAAGTCCGCATCGTCTTCCAGCCCAGTGAGGAAAACGGCCAGGGCGCCAAACTCATGATCGGCACGGGCGTGCTCGACGGCGTCGATGGCGCCTACGCCGCGCACATCTGGAGTGAGGTCGACGCCGGCACCGTGAGCTGCGAGCCCGGACCGCGCATGGCCAATACCGACTGGTTCCGCATCGATGTTCGCGGCACCTCATGCCACGGTGCCATGCCCCAGCGCGGCCACGACGCCGTTATGGTGGCCGCCGAGATCGTCAATGCCCTGCAGACCATCGTTTCGCGCGAGATCAGCCCCTACGAGCCGGCCGTCATTACCGTCGGCGAGCTGCACGGCGGCACCGCGCGCAACGTTATCGCCGGCACGGCCTACCTCGCCGGCACGGTGCGCACCTACGGAGATTCGACCCACGAGGAAATGCCGGAGCTCATGCGCCGCATCGTGGAGCATACCGCGGCCGCCTTGGGCGCCGAGGCAGAGCTCACCGACTACACCATCGCCAATTATAAGGTCGAAAACGATGCCGCCTCGAGCGAGCGTTGTCGTCAGGCCGTGGTCAAGTGCCTGGGTGCAGCCGGCGAAGGCCATTATCGCGGCACACTTTCGGGCGAGGATTTTTCGGAGTACCTGCGCCGTGTACCGGGCGTGCTCGCCTTTGTAGGTACGCGCAACCCCAAGATTGGCGCCACGTACGCCCAACATTCCTGCTTCTACAAGATCGACGAGACTGTGCTGGCAAAGGGCTCCATGGTGGCCGCCCAGTATGCCATCGACTTTTTGGCCGAGCCCACGCAAGAGGAGCTCGACGGCCCCGCGATCACCGCGGTCGCCGAAACCAACCCCGACCTGGCCGCCAAGTTGCGCTCTGCCAAGGCAACGACCGCCGAGGCTCGCGACGCCATCCATGACGCCCGCACGGCACGCCATGCCGCGATCAAGGGCATCCACGATGCACGTGCCGCCGCTCGCCGCGAGGAGAAGCGCGGCGAGTAGTCGATTCGCGGCCATCTCGCAGTCATAGCCACATCGCGATATCAAAGCGGGGGCGGACGTTTCGACACGTCCGCCCCCGCTCATTTGTCAAGCGCCATTTCTACCGTTTCTACCCCGTCCCCAAATGGCAGGCGGCAGGGCTACTCGTCCTGCGGGTCCTCGTCGGAGCTTGGTGCAGGCTCGGGCTCGGGCTCCGGTTCCGGCATGGGCTCGGGCTCGGGCTCAGGCACGGGCGCGGGCTCAGGCTCAGGCTCAGGCTCAGGCTCAGGCACGGGCTCGGGCTCGGGCTCGGGCGCAGGTGCCGGCGCCGCAGCGGAATCGGATACGGGCGCTGCGTCGGCGCTAAAACCAGCCGGAGCAGACTTCTTCTCAAACGGCAGCACAAAAGTCAGGACGTCGTCCTTGTCCTCGTCGGCCCACTCGCTTGCGTAGCGCGCAACCCAATAGCCAACGGCACGGTGCTTGAGCATCTTGCCAAAGACCGTGAGGAATACCGTGACAAACGCCGTCAGCACCAAGAACAATACGAGCGTGATGCCACCGCCGGTAACAAGCGCCTCAATAGCCGTAGGACGGTAGTAGTAGCTATACATACCGACAGAGGCAATGGTGCCAAAGACGAACGTCAGGATCCAGGTGACAACGTTGGCGACCAGGCCCGTCAAAAACTCGGGAAGGAACGAAGCGCAGAACAGTTTGGTCTTGTTGTGCTTAAAGGCCGCCCAGACCTTATCGAGCGAAAACGCGCTCTCGACGCGACCGGTCACCGCAAAGTGCATCACGGCGATGTCGGCGAACATCTTAAAGAAGACACCCAGAATCGCCGAGGCAATCAGAGCCAGGACAAGCAGGCCAAGCGAGCCAAACAGCGCAGCCTCGAGCGCATAAGAGCCGTAATAAGAATACGAGCCCGCGGCGCCAATTACCACGCTCTCCACCAGCGAAAGCACTACACCGATAACGGGAATGGCAGCGATAACCTCGAGCACGACCGAGATAACGCTCGAAAAGACTCCGAGGCCAAACGACGTGGAACGCATGAGTGGACGATCCATACCGTCATCAACCTTGAGCGACAGATCGCGACCCCACTCAATACCAAAGCCGGAACCACACACGCTCGCAATGCAAGCTGCCAAAAAGCCGATGGCAGCCGCGATACCGCCGATAACGGGAATGAACAGCACGAGCACCGACACAACACAAATCAGCGCCGGCAAAAAGGCGATCTGGCACACGCGCTGCAGCACGCCCGGCGTCTTGGTCATGTCCTCAAACGCCTGAGCCACACAGCCCTTGGACGCATTCGCCACGGGCGGTTGCGGAACAAACTGCTGGGGCTGACCCTGAGGGGCAGAGGCTGCGGCACCGGCATTGGGGGCACCACACGCACCACAGAACTTATCGTTGTCGCCCATGGGGGCACCACACTGCGAACAGAACATCGAGATCATCCCTTCGTATCTTGAGCGAATCATCTGGATCGCAAACGATGTCTTTGGCATCATTATCACCCAATGTGGGGACAAATACTCCAACATGACGCATTTGCAATGCGCAGGGCGCTATTCGATTGTTTGATAAGCTCGACCGCGTTAGTTCGTTCCGCGGAAACCCTTGCCGACGATCTCGGAGCTGTCGACAATCGTGATAAAGGCACCCGGATCGATCTCGCGCGCGTAGCGACGCAGTTGCACGGCCTCGCGACGGCTTAGCACGCTCATGATCACCGTCACGCACTTGCCCGAGAAGGCACCGTAACCGCGGCTGATGGTCGCCGTGCGGTTGAGATGCTTGACGATAAACTCCTCGACCTTAAGGGGCTCGGAACAAATGACTGTGCAGACCTTACGAAGGTGAATGCTCTCGATGGCCTTGTCGACCACAAGCGTCTTGGCAAACAGGCCGAGCACGCAATACAGACCGACACGCGGGCCATACAAAAAGGCCGCGATGGCCACGATGCCGATATCGACCAACAGCAGTGCGCGACCAATCTCGAGCGTGGTGCGGCGTTTGAGGATCATAGCGAGAATGTCCGTGCCGCCCGTCGAGGCGCCAATATCAAAGACAATGGCGCTGCCGAGCGCCGGCAGGATCACGGCAAAGCACAGGTCAAGCCACATATCGCCCGTCATCGAGACATCAGTCGGGATAAAGAGCTCAAACAGCGAAACATAGGCCGAAAGCGCAAACGAGGCGAAGACGCTCCAAAGAATCGCCTTGCGCTCCAAAAAGATAAAGCCCAAGACGACGAGAACCGCGTTGATAATCCACATAAAAACGCCGACGGGCAGGGTCGGGAACAGCGTGGACAGAATGACCGACACGCCCGAGGTGCCGCCAAAAGCAAAGTGATTAGGGGTTTTAAACGCAACGATGGCGAAGGCCGTAAGAATCAGGCCCAGATTGAGCTCGGCAAAAAAGCGCGGGAAGCCCGGCTCCTGGCTGCGCTTTTGACCGACACGCTCGCCGCGCTCGATATCGGTGCGATCAACCACGCGCTCCATCGGCACCACGGGAGGACGATGCACCTCCTCGGCAGCACGCGATGCCGCCTCTGCCGCGGCGGCCTCAATCGCCCATGCCTTGCTTTCTGTTTCGTGCTCGTCGGCCATTACGGCAACCCCTCGTTAACAATTTGGAAACAATGCGCCCATTAGGGTAACGCGGAACGCGACGATTGCAACCCCTAGTTAGACGAGCGGTATGCCCACATCGGGGGACATACAAATAACGGCCGGCCACGCTTTTGCTTGCGCGGTCGGCTGTTTAACGTTTTCGCAGATAAAGCCTGCCAAAACAAACCTGTCCCTTTTTGGAAGGTTACTCGTGCTGGCTGGTGCGGTGCTCGTACTCCTCGGGGGTGATGACGTCCTCGATGCGCAGGTTGACGCCCGCCACCTCAAGGCCGGTCATCGCGGCAAGGCGCTCGGTGACACGTGCCTTGACATCGTCGAAGATCGCGGGCGCATAGGCGCCGTACTCGATAATGACGGAGATGTTGACGACCACGCGATTGTCATCGGTGACCTCAACCGTCACGCCCTTGGTCAGATTCTCGGCACCAAACTGCTCCTGCACAAAGTGCATGAGGTTACCCTTCATGCCCAGAACGTGCGGCACCTCGCGAGTGGCCATGGCAACGATCTTCTCGATCACACCGTTGGAATAGGTCAGCGAGTCCTCGGACTCGTCCGCCTCCTCGTCGTCCTCATCCTCATCGGACTCGGCCTCGACGAGCGCCTCATCCTCGAGCGTTACGTCCTCGGCCTCGGCGGTGACGGTCTCGTCTGCCTCGAGCTCGGTATCGGCCACATCGACCTTCGTATTAAAAGCCATGGTTCCTCCTTATGCCTGCCGCGGATGCGACAGTCGAATACATATTAGCGGCCGCTAAACAGACGGCCGAAGAAGTTGACGATCCCGTTTTCGCCGTCGCGAATTTGGCCGATCACGGCGCCGATCAGCACGAAGAATGCAATGACGAGCGTGTCCCACAGGCCGAGCGTGAGCACCAACACGGCAAGGATAAAGCCAGCGACGGCACCGAGCGTGGTGTTGGGATGACGCACAGCATAGCTCCAGATGGCAGCGCCCGTACCCTTGATGAGACCCATAGCCTCGTCAAAATCCGCGGCCGCCGCGTCTTGTAACTCGGTTGCCTCTGCTTTGGAATCAACAGGTTCGCTCGCCGGCGTGGCGCTCTGGTCAATCGTCAGGCGCGGCGTACGAGCGGTCTTATCTTGATTGGTATCACTCACCGGAAACCTCCACGGTCTGGACGGTAGTCTTGGACGGCAAAAAACGGACGCGCGTGGTCGTACCCGGCGTGCCGAGCATGGTGTCGCAAGCTTCCTCGATGCGCTGCTGCATCGCGGTAGCCAGAGATGCCACGTCCTTATCGTCAAGCGCGATAGCCTCGACCTTAAAACGGACGTGCGAATCGTCGGAACCTTGGACGCGGGCCTCGACATGCTCGATCATCACGCGATCGTCGCGCTCTGCAGCAGCCCTGGCGCACGAAGAAAGCGCCGCGAGCGTGACCTCGATATTGCGCTCCCCCGCCGGATGCACGCAGGACGGCTCGCGACGAGCAAACATCAGGCGGAAGAAGCTTACCAGCACGCCAATCGCCACAACTCCGCCGCATGCCGTCACGACAATGCGCGGCATGGGGTCGCGCATCAGCAGCATAAAGCGATACGTATACGGCCCCCAAAACTGGCAGACAAGCGTACCCAGCGCCACGATGGCGGCGGCAAGATACACGATCGCTAGGGCTCGTTTGAGTACGCGCACGTGGCGCTCCCTTCAAATCTCGGCTCTCGAAATACAAAACGGTTCGCATCATTATAAAAGAGCCGGGTCCGGTGCTCTACGCACGCGGATCCGGCTCATCTATTCCACGAGGCTTGCATGCTCGCTTCATTATGCCCAGATATGCACGGCTTAACCCGTGCGGGCGCTACTCCTCCTCGAGGGCAGCGATGACCTCGTCGGTCATGTCCATGGTGCTGTAAACATCCTGGACGTCGTCGAGCTCCTCAAGACGGTCAATGAGGCGCTGAACCTTCTTGGCGTCGGTACCAGAAACCTCGGTCGGGGTGGTCGGGACCATGGTGGTCTCGGAGCCCTTGACCTGGACGCCCTGCTCCTCGAGCGCCTTGGAGACAGCCATAACGTCGTTGGCAGCAGTCCAGACGATCCACTCCTCGCCGGCGTCCTCGTAGTCCTCGCCACCGGCCTCGGCGATGGCCATCATGAACTCATCCTCGTCACCGGCAGCACCGTTGGCGATCATGGTCTCCTTCTTGGCGTTCTCGTCCAGGATCTCCTTGGCGACGACGATCTGGCCCTTGCGCTCAAACTGGAAGGCGACGGAGCCGGAGGTGCCCAGGTTGCCACCAGCGTGGGAGAAGGCGGAACGGACATCAGCGGCGGTACGGTTGCGGTTGTCGGTCAGGCAGTCGACGTAGACGGCGACACCGGCGGGACCGTAGCCCTCGTACACGATGTTCTCGTAGACGGCAGCGTCGGCACCCGAGCCAAAAGCCTTGTCGATAGCGGACTTGATCTTGTCCTTAGGCATGGACTGAGCCTTGGCCTTGGCAACGGCAGCGGCGAGGCTGGCGTTGTTCTCGGGCAGCGGGTCACCGCCGAGACGGGCAGCAACGGTGATGTTGCGGCTGAGCTTGGAGAAGAGGGCGGAACGCTTGGCGTCCTGCGCGCCCTTACGATGCTTGGTTGTGGCCCACTTAGAGTGTCCGGACATACGTGTCTCCTATCGGTTTCGACCTAAAGCCCAGCGCAGATGCTCGGGCAATATAAACAAACGTCGTTATGATATACCTACTGGCCTGCGAGATAAACCCCAAAATGAAGGCGTCGTGATGATGGCCCCTTTGGTGCAAAGAAACCTGACCCCAATGCACCAAGTTAGGACCAGAAGAAGTCGCTGCGGGTGACGGTGGCGCCGATGGCGAAGGGCATGCAGGCGATGACCGGATACAGGTAGCGCATGTAAGTCGAGCCGTTGCACGGACCAATCAGGCACACGGCGAGCACGCCCAGCAGCGGCACCCAGATCGCCAGCGCACGCCATGAATGACGACGCAGCAAGTAGACCACCACGGCGATCATGATCCACACATAGGTGGCCGAGCTCATGGTGAGCGAGATAAAGGGAACACGCTGCACCGCCACACGGTACAAATTGATCAGGTGGTCGCACCAGCGCACCACGTTGCTGTCAACCGGATGGAAGTCGAAGTACTTGAGGTTGTCGGGACGCGCCATGATCTCGGCACTACGCGCCGTGCTGTAGACCCAGGCATCGCGCGCGCTCGGATAAAAGTACCCGTAGTAGTTATTGATGAGCGCCGAGATATAGCACTCGGGATCCTTCTTAAACATCTGAGCCCACACCTCAAAATAGGCCTTGATGTCCTCCTGCGAGGCGTACTCGTTAAAGCAGTTCTTGACGGCATCGGACTTGTCGGGGTTGTAGCGGCGGCCCAGGTTCTCGTACTTGAGTACGCGATCGATCACGGCACGCTCTTCATCGGTCACCGAACCGTCGCAAGGAGCCTCCACGATGGTGCCGTCCTCCTTAACCGTGGGGTTGACGCCCGAGTTGAGGCCGTCGTGCTTTTGGACGAAACGAGCCGTCTGCTGGAACGGAATCGAGAGGATTTCGCGCTTGGAACCAGGCGTGATATCGTGCGCCGGCATAAAGACCTTGGTGAAGTACATATTAGAGGCAAGGCAGAGCGCGAGCACCGCGAGAACGCCAACCCAACGGAAACGCGGGATGGCGCCCGAAGGCGCAGCACCAGTCTGCTTGGCTGCACGACGAGCCATATGCACGTCCCATACGCAAAACGCCGCCGCGATTACGCATGCCGCCAGGGGAAACACCAGGCCGCCGTTGCGCAGAAACGTGGAACCCATGGCGCCCAGAGCGAGCAGCAGCCAGTCGTGGCGCGCAAAGAGCACGGGGGCCTTCTCGCCCGCTCGCTCGACATTGGCATCACGACGGGGCAAGCCACATGCCACGAGCTTGACGGTCTGTACCAGCAGCACCAAGAACGCGTCGGCAAAGAGCACGTCTTTGGTGAGCAACGCCGCGTAGTTAGAGAACATCGGCATAAACGCAAAGAACAGCAGGATCGCACCGCGAACCGGCAGACTCACGCCCAGTTTGCGCAGCGACGAAATGGAATAGGCCATGCAGGCAGCCGTGATGACGAACTGAGCACAGGTGTAGATGGCAAGACCTGCGTTGGCGCTGTTGAACAGTGAAAGCCCCAGCTGGACGCACGAACCGATGATAGCCGTGTGCACCACGGGGTGATGTCCGTTGAGCAACACATTAGGATTGAGCAGACGCAGGTAGTCACTCGTGCCGTTGGGGTAGTTGAACCACTGGCGAATCTGCGCACCCGTATCTCCCATAAAAAGACCGGGCAGCGAAGCGATAAGCGTGGGCGCCCAGGCGATCATAAGCACCAGGAAGGGCCCGGCAAAGGGATGGACCGAGAGCACGGCGTGAGTCACACGCCATACGCGGCCAAAGTGCGCTTCGGAAAACGGAATGCGCCGAGAGCTCAGCCAATCTAGACACTCAAAGGCAAGGTAGAAGGCAACGACCGCCAAGAGCATCCAGCCCGCGCCGCCAATCCAGGCGCAGATGATGCGGGCTTTGTCGCCAAGGACAATCTCGGCCGAGTCGGTGAGATCGTAGCTGCGGCCGAACACCATGCAGATGGCGAAGAACAGCGACGGCAGAATGATCGATGGACGCCAGGTGTCGCCACGGCCAAAGAACACGTAGCGAAACGGCAAGGTGAGCAGGCAGGCAAGTGCAAGCAGCATGACCGCGTCGGTATGGCCGGCAAACGAGAGGAGCACCTCGTAGCACACGTACAGCATGCCCGAGGCTTTGGGGTCAATCGCCAAGACTGCGTTGCTCGACACCGGGGCGGGATCGATGGAAAACGCCGTGGTCGCCAACAACGCGAGCAGAAATGCGATGAGCGTCTGCTTGGCGGGGTAGCGCTTAAACCAGACGATGCGGGCAGCGTCGCGCGCAGCCGTTGTGGAGAGATCGGAATCCTTCACAGTCCGAAAGCCTTTCTAGAAACCTGCCAAAAAGGGACAGGTTTATTTTGGCAGGTTTTATCTGGGGAAACGTTACGGTTCTGTCATCGTTGCCCAGCAAACCACCACAAAGGTGCCTGTCCCCTTTGTGGTGGTTAGGCGTCGAGGTAGATGCGCTGGGGTTGGTTGCGGCGACGAGCAAAGATGATGAGCGCCAGGCCCGCGATTACGAGCGGCAGGCTCAGCAGCTGACCCATCGTGATGACGCCGCCCAGCAGATAGCCCAGCTGGGCGTCGGGCACGCGCACGAACTCGACGAGGAAGCGGACGATGCCGTAACCCATCACGAACGCGCCCATAAACGTGCCCTGGGGCAGCAGCGGCTTTTTGCGGCTGAGCACCTGCAGGATGCAGAAGAGCACGATGCCCTCAAGAAATGCCTCGTAGAGCTGGGAGGGGTGACGCGGCATATCGCCCGCGGTGCCACCGAAGACCACGCCCCATGGCAGATCGGTCGGCTTGCCCCACAGCTCACCGTTGACAAAGTTGGCACAACGGCCCAGGCACAAGGCCAGCGGCGCGCCTATGACGGCAAGGTCTGCCAGAGTCCATGCGTCGAGCTTATACATGCGGCACACAATGATGCCGCCGATAATGCCGCCCACCAAACCACCATGGAAGCTCATGCCGCCCTCGTTGGTGGCAAAGATCTCGAGCGGATGTGCCCAGTAGTAGCCGTCGCCGTAAAAGATGACGTAGAACAGGCGGGCGCCGATGATAAGGCCAAAGACCACACCGACCACGACGCTCGTCAGGTCGTCAATCGTGA
>JAHYYN010000018.1:0-5024 GCA_019424945.1 Collinsella sp.
CGGTGTTTGTCGTGGCCGGTTACATGGCATTTTTGCGCGCTGCCCTTCATGAGCTCGCGCAGCCGCGCCTGACCGTTCCCGTGCTCGACGCTTCGGCCATCGGCATTTCGTTCGTCAAGCGTGATGTCGACACCGCGGGCCAGACGATGTTCCTGCTCAACGTGGGCGAGCTGCTCGAGGACTACACCCGCGCCATGAGCGAAAACGAGCTCATCAACTCGCTGCTCGATGTGCCCGACAAGGCGCAAAAGGTCGTCGGCGACACCGAGGTAAGCGTTGCCGCCACCGAGCTCGAGCCCGGCGACTTGGTCGCCGTGCGCACCGGCATGTCCATCTGCATCGACGGTGTTGTCGAGCAGGGGAGCGCTATGGTCAACCAGGCGACCCTGACCGGCGAGCCGCTGGCCGTCGAGCGCAGCGTGGGCGACGACGTGTTCGCCGGTACCGTCGTGGAAGACGGCAGCATCTTGGTGCGCGTGCGCGCCAATACGGCGCAAACCAAACTGCGCTCAATCGTCTCGCTCGTGCAGACGGCCGACTCGCTCAAGTCCGAGGGCCAGTCGCATATGGAGGACCTTGCCAACAAGATCGTCCCGTGGAACTTCCTGCTCGCGGGCCTGGTTGCGCTCACCACGCGCAGTCTCATCAAGACCTCGGCGGCACTGATGGTCGACTACTCGTGCGCACTCAAGCTCACGGGTTCCGTTGCCGTCATGACCGCTATGAGCGATGCCGCCAAGATGGGCGTCATGGTCAAGGGCGCGAAGTACTTTGAGTCGTTTGCCAAGGCCGACACCATTGTGTTTGATAAGACCGGCACGCTGACCGAGGCGCAGCCGCGCCTGGCTTGTGTGCTGACGACCGACGGCTGGAGCGAGGACGAGGTCCTGCGCCTTTCTGCCTGCCTGGAGGAGCATTTCCCGCATCCGGTGGCGCGTGCCGTGGTCAACGCCGCCCGCGAGCGCGGGCTCGAGCACCGCGAGCGCCATGCTGCGGTCGAGTACATCGTGGCGCATGGTATTGCTTCGTCCATCGAAGGGCGTCGCGCGATTATCGGCTCGGCACACTTTGTGTTTGAGGACGAGAGCGCGCAGCTCGATTCCGACATTAAGGAGCGCATTGAGTCCCAGATGCAGGGCCTGTCGCCGCTGTATCTGGCGGTCGATGGGAAGGTCGTCGGCGTGCTCGGCATCGAGGATCCGCTCAAGGCCGGGGTCCGTGAGGCCATCGCCGACCTGCACGCGTTGGGCGTTAAGCATGTCGTTATGCTCACGGGCGACTCGGAGCGCACGGCCGAGCGCATTGCTCGCGAGGCAGGGGTCGACGAGTTTAAGGCCGAGCTGCTGCCCGAGGACAAGTACGCGTATGTGGAGCGCATTAAGGGCGAGGGGCGCCACGTTGCCATGGTGGGCGACGGTGTCAACGATTCGCCGGCGCTCGGTTTGGCCGACGTGGGCTTGGCGATGGGTGGCGGAAGCGACATCGCCAAGGAGGTTGCCGACATCATCCTGACCGATACGGATCTTGCCGCGATCGTGCGCCTGCGCCGTATGAGTCAGGGGCTTATCGATCGTCTGACGAGTTCGTATTCCAAGGTGATGCTCACCAACTCGGCGCTCCTGGCGCTGGGCATTACCGGCATGATCACTCCGCAGACGTCGTCACTGCTGCACAACGGCTCAACGATCGCCTACAGCCTGGGCAACGCAAAGGCGTACCTGCGTTAGCAGACGTGTTCGCCCACGTTATCTGGCCTGCGCCCAGACGGCATCGGTGTCGTCTGGGCGCAGGCTTTTTGCATTTGACCATTTGCTAGCTTCTCTATATAGTGTTGCTAGCGGTGCTAGCAATTGAAGGGAGCGGGATCAACGTGGGTGCTGTTAGCGGCATGGCGCAGGTGAACGTTCGCGTAGATCGCCAGGTCAAGAACCGTGCCGAGGAGGTGCTGCGGCTTTCGGGCGGATCACTGCCCGAGCTCATCAAAAAGGTGGTGGCCAAGGTCGCGCAGGGTGGCGGGCAGTGCGAGGAAGTGCTTGCGGCCGTCGACGACCGGCAGCAGACCGTCGCGCCCGATACTCCGTTCGCCGCATCATGGGCGGCGGCGGATCAGCTTTACGCGGACCTGGGCATCGTTACGTCGCCCGTATCCGACGATCGCGATTGGGACACAATCTATTCCGAAGCCATGGACGAGCGCTATCGCCAAAAGGGGATGATCCTGTGAGCGGGGCTCCCCTCAAAATAATGGTGGACGCCAACGTATGGGTTGATTCGTTTTGCGTCGACCATGCCGAGTCGCTTGCTGCGCGTGCGTTTATTGGGCAGGCGACGGAGACGGGGGCGTTGCTGTTCTTCCCGGTGCATATCGCCAAGGACGTACTGTACGTTGTCCAACACGAACTCAAGCGTAGCGTTCTTGCCAGTGGGGGAGCGCTCGACGAGGCATCTGCCCGTGCAATTGGCGATGCGGCGTTGGCGTTTGTTCGGAACATGACCGAAAACGCCACGGCCGTGGGTGCAGATGCGTCGGACCTTTGGCTGGCCGACAAATACTTAGCGCTCCATCGCGATTACGAGGACAACTTGGTGCTCGCCGCGTGCAAGCGGGCGCAGGTTGATTACTTGGTGACCAACGATCGCAAGCTGCTCGAACATGCCGATCTTGCAGCAAAGACCCCGCGCCAAATGATGCCGATTCTGGCTTTGGCCGAACGCGGCGGCGCGGCTATCGGTTGACGCGAACTGTTTGCGGGCCTCTTGGACGACGATGCGCCAAGGGGCCCGCGTCTGCTATTTACAAAAGCTCGGCCTTAATGGTGGGACTTTCTGCGAGCTGCTCGGCTGCCTTTTCGTCGGAGCTGTCGAGTGCTGCCAGACTGCGGTAGACCCACTCGTTGACCTGGGTGTTCTTGACGCCTGCGGTCTGCATAAGGGCGCCTACCTCGCGGATTGCTGCGAGCAGATCGGCTTTGGGACCCGCGAGCTCGACCTTGATGCCGTGGTAGGCGGCCACGCCGCGGTTCTCACTCACGTGGTCGATAAAGCCCTCGACGGTCTCAAGCTGCTGGGCGAGAGCTGCATCATCGTCAGCGTCCAGCGCGAAGAGTGCGTTCGATACCGTGAGGGCGGGATGTCCGCAGGGGACAAAGCCCTCGATGACATCCATAGCTTCGGTAATGGTTGAGCCCAGGCCTGCGAGGGCATTGACGAGTTGCTGCTTGGTATCCATAACGGTCCTTTCGACGGGTCAATTTTGCTTGGCGAAAATATACGTTACGCGATCGGTGGCAAAAGTGCGAAGTGCGGCGCACATTGGGGTCTTCACAGCTCGTGCATAGAACAGCTGTCCGCTTTCAGAACGTGGTAAGATAACACTCCACAAGCGGGGCTCGCCCCGCATGCTCCTTGAAAAGTCGACGGGTGTTGGGTGCTTGCGTGCCCAATGCCATCCAGACTTTCCCGACATTCGGGGGCGACTGGTTTCGACACGATAGCTCTGAGAGAGGAAGCAAGCCGAGGTCTCCTCGCCTCGTTAAACAGGGGTACCGTCAAATTGAATTGACAACAACTCTTCTTTTGAGCCTATGGCTCTCGCTGCTTAGTTTATAGCGGCGCGTCAACCCGGTGATTTCCCCGACACCGGCGCGACGTCATGTTAGGGGAATGCTCCTGCGCACGTAATCGGTATGGCGCAGGCTAAGACCGAACCGGTTAGGACGCCGCGAGCGTGTCGCTGCGCGCAAAGCGTCCGAGATAAAACCAGCGACTGAGCTTGGAGATGCCAATCAGGGGGCTTTCGTGGACCGGAGTTCGATTCTCCGCGCCTCCACCATAAGTAACAGGCAGGTAGATACTCATATCTACCTGCCTTTTTATTTCTAGTCCGTACCGCGGAGAATCGAACTCTATGCAGGGCGCGGGCGTTAAGCAAACGCGAAGCGTTTGTAGCCCGCGGGCGAGGGCGGCGGCAGCCGGCCGAAGCCGGTGCAGCAAATACGCGGATTCTTCGCGCAAAGCTTCAGCCCAATATAGATGCGATGTTTATCGAATTTCAGCTGGCCTCGCCCAGCATCAACGGATCCCCCGTACCGCGGAGAATCGAACTCTATGCAGGGCGCGGGCGTAAAGAAAACGCCTCAGTGACGCAGAGTGGGACGCGTTTTCCCAATGACTGCCCAGGCGGAAACCGCATCCCGGAATCTAAGCTCGGAATGGGATACATTTTCCGGATGACGCCTCAAGTGGAAGCTGCGACCCGGAATCGAGCCGTAGAGTGGGACATGCTTTCCCCATGGCAACCCAGGCGGAAAGCGCATCCCGGAATCGCCCCTCAGAACGGGACGTGCTTTCCGCCAGCCGCCCCCTCAACTCCAAAACCCATGCGCCCTCCATTCCAAAACTGGGTAGAAGAAAGCCAAAACGCAATCGCAGGAGGTCAATATGACTGCAGAAGATAAGGCAAAGAACGCCGGCAAGGTCGCGCTCGTCTTGGAGGGTGGCAGTTTTCGTGGGCAGTTTACCGCCGGCGTGCTCGACGTTCTCATGGAGGCCGGTGTCGAAATTCCGGCGGTATATGGCGTATCGGCCGGTGCGCTCAACGGCGTCAACTACAAGTCGCACCAGATCGGTCGCGTCAATCGCATCAACCTGACCTTCTGCAATGACAACCGCTACATGGGTGCCGCATCCTTCGCATCCACGGGCTCCATCGTGGGTTACGACTTTATCTTCAACGATATCCAGGACCGCCTGGATCCCTTTGACAACGAGGCGTTCGACGCGAGCCCCATCGAGATGTACGCCGTCGCGACGGACATGCTCTTTGGAACCGCCGGGTACCTGCCGGTCAAAAGCGCCGTGCTCGACCTCGACGCCGTGCGTGCCTCGACCTCGTTGCCGCTGGTGACGCCGCCGGTCGAGATCGACGGGCACAAATACGTCGACGGCGGCGTAGCCGATTCGGTCCCTATCGAGCACGTGCTGGAGGAGGCGGGCTTCGATCGCGCGGTTGTCATTGTCACGCA
>JAHYYN010000019.1:0-2939 GCA_019424945.1 Collinsella sp.
AGAAAAGAAACCCATGGTGGCATGTCCCTTCATAAATATAGCCCAACCAAAATCACACGAATGCGTCCATAGAGGCACACCCGTTCAAAGACTTTGGTTAGGCCCACGTCCGAGGGACTCGGTAACCTTCCGCATTTCTTTTTACGGGAGTTATTGTAGGTAACAGCAAAGCCAGAATAATCATTATGACCGGTGAACGGTATTTTTTTCTCCGATAAACGGTATCTATGCGGCACTTAGGGACGATCCTTTTCTGCCGGCACCTAGGGACACTCCTTGCTCTGACCCCTTTGCACCAAAAAGGGCCCCAAGCGTAGTTGCTCGGGGCCCTTGGTTCGCCTCGCCCTAGCGGGCGACGCGTATGCTACTTGCGCTTGCCGCCGCCGTCGCCGGGACGACGGGAGCTGCCACCGCGCTTGCCGCCACGGCTGTTGCCATAGCTGCCACGGTTATCGCGACCGCCGGCACGGCCGCCGCGGGAGCCGGCCTGGTTGCCGCCACGCCCGCCACGATAGCCGCCACGACGCTCATCGCGGGTGTCGTCGTAGTTGCGCCAGTCATCGCGACGATCGCGGCTGGCACGCGGGTCGCGACGATCGCGCGACTCATTCGAACGACCGGCGCCGCTGCGGCCACCGTTGCCACGAGCGCCCTCGCGACGCTCACCACCGCGGCCGCCCTCGCGGCCTCCGCGCTCGTCAAAGCGCTTGCCGCCGCGGGACTCGCCACCGCGGGTACCACGCTCGTCACGCGAACCACGGCCTTCGCCGCCGCGACGCTCATCACGGCCACCGCGCTCGTCATCACGACCGGAATGACGGCGGTCGCCCGCACCGCGCTTGCCACCGCGCGAACCGCGGCCCTCGTCCTCGCGCTCGACACGGCGACGACCGCCGCGGTCCTCGTCCTCGCGGCGACGACGATGTGCCTCGCCCTGGAACTGCTTGGCACGACGCTCGGCACGGTTACCGCGCGGGGCCTGCTCGACGGCGGCAGCACCGCCGCGCTCCTCGGCAGCCACCTCGCGGGCCACGCTCTCCACAGCCTCGTCCACGCGAGCCTGAACGCCCTCGCGCACGCGGGTCTTGCCGCCACGCTTGGGACGGCTCGGACGCTCGCCGTCGCCGCGACCACGGTTGGAACGACCGGCCACATCGCCGTAATCGTCGCCGTTGCGCTTGCCGTCGCGACGCGCCTGCTCAAGCTTCTTCTTGCTCTTGGACTTGCCGCGCTTGGTCTTCTTCTTCACCTTAAAGGCCGCAGGGTCGCGCTCGGGGTCAACCGCGGGCGGATTGGGACCCACATGCAGGTCGCCGGCCTCGTAGATGTCGGCCGTCTTGTCCATGAGCTTCTCGATCTCGTAGAACTCATCGACATCCTGCTCGGTCACAAACGTAATGGCCCAGCCCAGCTCGCCGGCGCGGCCCGTACGGCCAATGCGGTGGATGTAGTCGGTCGGCTCGGCCGGCACGTCAAAGTTCACGACGTAGCGCACGTCGCTAATGTCGATGCCGCGGGCGAGAACATCGGTTGCCACCAGCACGTCGACGGTGCCGTCGCGGAAGGCAGAAAGCGCGCGCTCGCGCTGGGCCTGGCTGCGGTTGCCGTGAATCGCGGCGGCCTTGATACCCTTGCGCTCAAGGCGACGGCAGCAGCTGTCGGCGCGGTGCTTGGTGCGCATAAAGACGATGGTGCGCTCCGGGCCCTCCTTTTTGAGGAACTCGGGCAGCAGGTTGTTCTTGGCCTCGATGGACACCGGGAACACAAACTGATCGACGGTGTCGGCGGTCGACGTGGCCGGCGCGATCTCCACGCGGGCCGGGTCGCTCACCAGGTCGGTGATCTCGCCCACGGCCTCCTCGTCGAGCGTCGCCGAGAACAGCAGCGTCTGGCGCTCGGCCGGCGTCTCGCGCACAATGCGGCGGACGGCGGGCAAAAAGCCCATGTCGAGCATGCGATCGGCCTCGTCGAGCACCAGCACCTTGACCTCGTCCAGGTGGCAGGCACCCTGCTCGATCAGATCGACCAGACGGCCCGGCGTAGCGACCAGGATGTCGCAGCCGTACTTGAGCGCCGCGGTCTGGGGCTTGTAGCTCACGCCGCCCACGACGGTCACGGCAACATGGCCGGTGACGTCGGCGATTTTGCTTGCGACCTCGTCGATTTGCTGGGCAAGCTCGCGCGTAGGGGTAATGACGAGCATTACGGGGCCGCGACCGTTGCCCTCGGGCTTTTTAGCACCGCGACGGCGGTTGCGGCCGCCGCGCTCGCGCACGGGTTTGGGAGGAGCGATGTGCTCCAGATTGTTCATGGTCGGCAGCAAAAAGGCGGCCGTCTTGCCGGTGCCGGTCTGAGCGGCAGCAAGCAAGTCGCGGCCTTCGAGCACCACGGGGATCGAGCCGGCCTGCACGGGCGTCGGCGCCGTGTAGCCCAGGTTCTCAATAGCACGAAGCATTTCGTCGGAAAGTCCCAGCTCGTCAAAGGCGGGCAGGCTCTCGGTAGCGGACTCAACGGCCTGGGCGGCATTGGCCTCATCGGCGGCATCGAAGGCAGCCTGGGTCATGGTCTCGCGGATCTCGTCCAGAATCTCGGCGTCCGTGACGTCGGATACAGAATTACGCATATGTTGTTGTTCCTTATCTGCACGCGCAATGGGCGCGGCATGAGGCCGCGCGGGCGTGCTTGGTAGTGCGCTAATACATACAAAACAGGTGCGCACAGAGAGGACGTTGCTCAGCACGCTGGCGATCGCTTTGGCAGCCTTTCACGCGCCGTCCAGACGCAGCGGCCCTAAGCGATGGAGCAGATTCGCCGCCGGTTAGTATACCCTCGGTTCGCATGACCCCACGTAAACCACAGATGACGGGGCGGATGGAGCGGGCCTGCCTTGATTCTCATTTTCATTGCAACAGCCTCAGGACTCAGCGCAACGCGTTGCG
>JAHYYN010000002.1:0-24873 GCA_019424945.1 Collinsella sp.
GCGGGCCGTGTTCCGCTATGCGGTTGTCAATTTGCGAAAGAAATTATGCGTCACCGCCTACTGTTTAGGCCAAAGAGCATTTCAATGTAATTGGCCAGATTAGGGGCAACGGAATCGGCGGCATCGTTGCTGCTTAGTAACTCAAGTGCTGGCATAGCAACTTTCGCGATGTTCCTGCACTCTATTGCCCAAAGGGAGAAAACCTTCGAGGGCAAATAGGCATCGGGTATTTCATCAAGATAAACTGAATCGATGCACAATGAGCAAGCATTTATGAAGAGCTGGTAGATACCGTCCGAATAGCCGCCGCTTATTGCGGAATCAAGCGCTTGTTTGACTGCCTCCGCGAGCTCATGCGCTATATTTGCCTTTTCGATATGGCATTTGTCGAGGTCATCGCCTGCGTCAATTATTCTTGAACAAAGCGGAGGAAAACACGTGGAAGCATTTTTATAATCTGAGCCTTCGAGATATTGAGCTTCTTGAATGCGCTGCATTCGCCGTAGCGAATTAAAGATGCGGTGTGGAACGGGCGCTGAATGGGCGTTACGATATTCGGCATACCAAGAGGACATTTCGTTAAAGAACTTCTCAAGATCAATTCTTAGCAATTCGTTAAGCAGCTCTTTTACAGACCAATGCTGTTCGAATTCCACTCCTTCACATTCTTGATCCTTATTGGGTTTTGCGTTTGTCAGTTGTTTGCAACAGAGATGCAAAGAGGTGTCTCTGTCAAACCGAATGAAGCTAGCCCTAACACGCCAGGTCAGAGCTATTAAATTGGCACCTTGCATATTTCTTAAACCAGCACAACTTTCAAAATCAAATATACTTTGTGCCATTGTGCCACTTTGTCGTGTTCAATAGGAGTCGAGCAAGAAAGAAGTCCAAGGGAGGACGGAAAATGTTTGACGACACCCTGTTTGAACTGGTTAATTCCACCAAGCGCGATGAACTTGAAGATCTCGTTTGCGAAGTTATGACCATCTGCGACGAGCTGAAGGCCTGCCTTTCCGAGGGGTGTGGGCTTGGTTTCTTTGAAGCCGTCGCCCGTCAAAGCGCCTATGAGCTCATGCTTGACAATTGTCGTGACGAGCTTGCTCGTCTGGGCTTTGAGCTCGAGTGGGGCGTTGAGGACTATCCGGTGGTCTCGCCGGTCCGTTCGGTTTCGCTTGCGCGGATCTCAGCGCATGACGCCGTTGGCGTCGAGTATTCGAGTCGTAATGATCTCGAAATAGCTTGTTAGTCTCTCTTTCCTCGTAGGCGGTCAAGCCGACCTGCTGTTTTATCGGGACTTCTAAGCAGCCCCGTTCTTTACGTCAATCACCCTAAAACTCAATCATCAGCCAATCGGGTCTCTCTGAAAGGAAGATCATGAATACTTCTGTTCAAAATGTGTCCGTCTCTCACAAGCCGAGCATCACCAAGATTGCTGAAGGCGTGTTGTTAATCGCTGTCGCGGCGTTAGCTGTGAACGGCATCATTTCCTTTACTGCACCGTCGTACATCTGGAAAGGTGAGATTCCGATGTTCACGCCTGACCTGTTCGATCATCCCTACGACGCTCCAACGGCGGAGGATATTGTGTCGGGAATGGAGACGCTCGGCCGGGTGTCGATGGTCGCGGCCGTGCTCGTTGCTCTGTATCCTGTATACCATGCCATTTGGTGCCTCTGCGCAGGTGTTGGGTGCAATTGCAAGGCACCTGTGTTTTGCGGACGGATGTCGCGCCGCTTTGGCTCGTTGAGCGCTTGTTCGCTTTTGGCCGTGCTTGCCGTATGTCGTGGGTTTGAATGTTACATCAACGGCGGAGCCATGGGAGACAAGCCTCTTATGATTGTGGGCCTCTTTCTTATGGTGACATCGATCGCGCTTGTATTTGGTTGCGCCTTGGCATGTATTGTCAAATGGTATGAGCTCAAGGGTCCTGGGCGCTATCGTGGCGATATGGCTCTTATCGCGTGGTTTGGCCGCGCGGATGCCTTGCTGGACCGCGCAAGCTCAAACATGGTGTTGCTGTATGGTGCCGAGATGCTTGCCTGCGCGGCATCGTTGATTTTTGGATATGGCATCGCTAGCACTATTGCATCCATCATTACGATTGCATTAACCGCCTGGGGCATTGTGCTCGCCATCATCTTTATCCCTCTTTGTATCGGCTGCGTTTCGGCTAGCTCGAAAGACTAGAAGGGTGAATCTGTTCGCGGACACGTAGAAAGCCGCGGCATCAAGCTCAGTCTTGCTTTTCCGGGTCATATCCCTTTGTATACACGGTAAAGCTGAGGTCATCGATCGTTCCGGTGCTGTAGATGCATGCGTCGGGCGTGCTCCATGTGTCTTGGACGGTCGGGTCAGTCCAGACATATTCGGGCCCATCGATTCCAAGCAATGGAATGGACCTCGCCACGTGGTCGGCGTTATTTATCTGTACAATGATCTCCAACAACATGTGCAGTTTTACATGCCATGAGCTGTATGGATGCTCACCTGGCCCCTTGTAATCCAGTGTGCACTTTGATTGTGGGCTTTCGGCGAGCTGGCTTAAACATTCAAAAAGCGTTGGGTACTCGGCTCCAGGAAACTCGACTTGTACATACCGATTGCCATCGCGGACAAATCCGTACCACAGCACGGGGTATGGATACTCGAGCCTATCCGGCCGCTTGATTTTCGCTCTACAATTGGGCTGGTTGACGATAGACAGCCACGTCCTATAGAGCTCATCGGAAATGAGGTCGTTCGCTTGGTATGCTGGGCCAAGACCATCGAGGACAAAGCCGCCGAGGCGCTCAAAATAGTGAGCACAATCTGTTAGGCCCTTTTCATATGCCGTTTCGGTCTTTCTCTGTATATTAAGCGCGACATCGCGGGGCGATTTACGACCAAGATGCTTCTTGGCGTTAAAGCGCGGGTTGCAATAGAGCTTGGTCGCCGCGTTATATCGATCGCAGTACTTGCTGTTAGGACCGGTCGGAAAAAAGAGCGAACCGCAGGTTTGGCATGATATCGGCATAATGCCGCACAGCAGCAGCTCGTGAAGGATGCGGGCATAAAGGCTTGCAAAGGACCATTCCTCTTCGGTGAAGTAGAGCTCTCCTGCCTTTGAAATAACGGCTTGAAGCCCAACGAGCCTATTGAGGTTTTCCTGGTCGTTAAGCTCTGCATGCGTATGGAAGTCTCCATTTGCGAAGATCTGGTTCTCGCGCATAGCTTCGAGATAGTTTTTACGAAACGCCTGCATAAAGGGGGCGCTGTTCATGCGCTTTATTCCATTCAAATGCTCTTCGAGCTTTTGAGCCGTTTCGTTTCCGGGCAAGTGTTTTTTGGCTGCGTATACAAAAGCTTCGCCAAAGCGGATGATTGCCGGCAGCTGCTCATCGAATAATCGAAATTGTCGCGGGTCGCTTGTTTTGATGGCGGCTGGGAAAAACTCTTCGTTTTGCGCGAGCAGGCTAGGTGCCTCGGTGTTTTTAAGCAGCGGGGTAAGCTCCAGACATTCCTGATAAAAAACAATGAGAAGCGCTCGAAAGAGATCGGTATTGGTGCAGACGCAAGCTGTTTCTATCTGAGATTTCGCCTTGGGAAAGTTGCGTATAGGATTGTCGCGGTCATACGGCACCGGTGCTGTTAGATCAGTCTCGCCGTTGGTAGCGTTAATGCTCATGTCGTTCGACTCGAGCTGGAGATAGGAGCTGAAGAGGGACGCCATTTCTTGCTTGTTGAGTTGGTCCGATGTTGTAATCACCGCGCGGTACAGGCGGTTGATCTCGTCGCACTCAATAGCGTTGTTGTACATCCAGCAGCTGTAATAGCGATAGTCGGGAATCGCCGTGATGTTCATGACACACTGTCTACAGACATTTTCAAGGAGATATCTGGCCATGCCGGAAATCTCTCCGTGTGCATGGCTTGTAATGGCTTCGTCGAATATCGGAGCAAAGAAATCGAGGTCGCGTTCCTTTTGTTTTTGAAGGTTGATAGCGATTTCAGCTTCGTTCAATTCTGCTTGGGTGGGCTCTTGGTCGGGATCGTCTGGATCGAGCCAGTCGTCATGGTCTGGCTCGGATGCGGAGTCTATCGAGGTGTGTTGCACATGGTGAGGAGCGGCAGGGGGCTGTCGAATGGCGTTCTGCAAATCGATATAAAAGCGAAGTTCTGCTCGCTCACGAAAGTGGTTCCCAATCTCGTTGAAAAGCGAGCTTAAGTCGACGCGTAATAGATCGTTGGCTATGGAGACGAGACTCCATGCGCTTGCATTGCCGGATGTGTTTCCGTCACCGGCACAATCAATCTCCGGCGTCCTGTTAAGAAGTAGCATACGGGGATTGACAGGGGAGCGAAGAAAGCCAGCCTCAAAACCCCAGCTAAATGGTTCTTTTTCGGACTTAAGCATTGATGCTCCAAACAGCCAAAATTTAAAACGCGATAAAAGTCATATTACGCGGCTGTTTGCGGCTGTTCAATGGAGTCAAGCGAAAAGGCTTAAAACCAGGGAGGCCGTTATGTCCGATCGCATCAAGCTCAACGAAGGAAACATCGATGTATGCGAGCGCGAGGTCATTGCTCTTCGCGAGATTATCGCCGCCGCCATGGGTCGCTTGCATCAGATGCGCAAGCAGTGCGAGCACGGCTACGCGTCTTCGGAAGATTTCGAGAATGCGTTGGATGCGTATGGAGCGATCCGTGAGCGAGTCGATGAGCTTGACCAGCTTGGTTTCGAGTTCAGGTGGTCGTCAGTCCCCGATGCGGGGATCGATGAGTATGCCGGGCTCGAATGGGTCGAGGACGACAGCTCTCCACGTGAGCACGGTTTCGATATCGCTTGCTAATGTGTCCGCATGACTTGGTATCACTGTGGCCGAACAACCTCTGATTGGAGTCGGCTAGAGGCTGCGTCCTAGGTGCCGCCGATTCCGGTTTGATTTCTGTTGAAAGGAAATTCATGAACGCTTCTCTCCAAATTCCGCCCGGCGCCGTTGAGGCTGAACCCCGCACCACCGAGAGTGAGGTCGTCAAGCTCGTGCAGGGCGCGCTGCTCATTGCCGTTGCCGCGGTTGCCGCCGTCGGCATCGCCTCTGTCGCCGCCCCGCTTTGCGTCTGGAAGGGCGAGGTCGCGCTGTTCCTGAACGAGTCGTTCCACACCAACTGCTCAGTTGCTGCGATCGCGGGGTACGCGTCGGCGGCGCCCGGGTCCGACTGGGCGTCGCTGCTCGTGGCCGCGCTCATCGCGGCGTACCCCGCCTACCATGCCGTCTGGCGTGTCCGCGAGGGCCTTGGGCTCAGCTGCGAGGCTCCGGTGTTCAGCAGGCGCGTGTCGCGCTCTCTCGCCGCGGTAAGCGCCTGCCTGCTGCTGGCGATGCTGTTCATGGGCTATGGAACGAGTTGGCTCATCAACGGCAGCGCGATGGGTGACCAGCACCTTGTTGAGTCGGGGCACAATGCATGGACCGTTTCCATCATGATTATGCTGGGCTGCGCCCTGATGTGCCTGTTCAAGTGGTTCCTTGCCAAGGGCCCTGGCCGTAATTTCGGCAGCGGCTTTGCCGTCGAGCTTGTCCGCCTCGCCGACGTCCTGCTGAAGCGCGCGAGCTCGAACCTGGTGTTGTGCTACGTGGCCGAACTGCTTGCCTGCCTGCTGGCGCTGGCCTTCATTGCCGTGGCCTATGTCGTCGCGAGCGTGGCCATCGCGCTCGCGTTCGCAGCCGTGGCCTTGGTGGTGTGCCTTGCCGGGATTCCCATTATCCTTGCTGCCTCGTGGCGTAGGTAGCGGGGCGACCATGCGAGTTCTTATCGCGGCATGAGAAAAACTTGCAAGAATCGCAAGTTCTTTTCACGCGATGAGAAAAACTTGCAGATTGGCGCGAGGGCGACAACCCTCCGCGTGAGCGCAGTTTCGATATTGCTTGTTAATGTGTCCGAACGGTTGATTGGAGACAAAATGTATCCGGACTATGAGTGCAACAACTACCCCATGAGCATTACGGATGAGGATGGTCCGTTCCTGATCATGGAGGCGGAGCTATCTGGCGATGTCGAGCTCAATGATGAGTTTAAGAAAGACGCAGGCTATAGATATTCGTGTGCGACTGTTTCTGCGGCGATTGATCTTTGCAAGTCAATGACGGACGGCGATGCCGACCCTTGGTATGAAAGTTGGGAGAAGGCGGTTGAGCGTTATCCGCTAGAGAAATTCGAGGATGCGACAACGCTGTATTGGATTGAGCCGACCGATCCGCACAAGGCGCTGTGCGCCTTCCATCCCCATCCCGATCTTGAGCGGTACGTGGCTGAGGCAATTGGCGCCGTTGACACCTATCTGCTGGAGCGCGAGTACTGTCCCTTTACGGTCAGCCACTTAGATCTAAAGGATGTTGACGTCCTGCTCAGCGCCGCTTGGGGATTGGCTCGAGTCCTTAAAGATATTTGGGGAACTTGCGACCCTGATGTTATGGAAAAGATTGAGGATGCTACGTACAGTGCGCATATAACGGTTAGGGACCTGATCGCGGGCGAAGAGGCGGCCAAAGCCAGTTCGAAGTCTGCCGAGGATCTCTAGCTGCTGCACTGAACGGCGTGCCTGATCGGCAGGCTGTCGGCAAAAGTCCGGACAGTCTGCCGGCCTCGGTCGCTACATCGTTCCCTTGCTTGCGGCGTAATGTTCCGCCTGCTTAAGGGCGTCCTCGTAGGCGCGCTGTTTTGCTTCGTACTCTTGCGCGTAGCGCTCCTGCTCCGCTTGTCCGGGAACGGGCACGGTCATGCTTCGGAGGTCCATGGGGGCAAGTTGCACGAGCGCGTCTCCGTGCGAGGTATCCGCCAGTTTCTTTTGACCCTCGTCGGACGACAGATATGCCAGGACAAACCGGGCAAGCAGTTCGTCCTCGAAGGTGGCACAGAACATAGCATCGCAGGGGACAATGCTCTCAGACAACAGACCACGCTCCACGGGGCGCTCAGAACCGACAGAAAAGTGACCCGGTGTAATGAGGGCAAGCTTGAACGGAGGCCCGACGCGCGATATGAGAAGACTCGTCTCGCGGGCGTCGATCGGTTTGGCTTTCCTAAAATCGCCGTAGTCCACAAGGCTTATATCGTAGATGTCTGTATCGGGGACGCGCTTAAGTACGTCCCCTGCGGCAATGATTGCGCCGTCATGAAGATGCTTGAGCGACAGGTAATAGCAGGAGTACTGCTGGTATCTGTCTGTCCGACCTGATTCGGGCAGTTTGGTGACAACGCTGCGGCTGGTGCCGCGATAGATTGGCGCCAGCGACCCAAGGGGAACGAACATTCTTTCCTCGAACGAGCCGCTTTTTGTATTGGGTAATAGGGGATAGATGCCGTTGCCCTGATCCTCGAGTCGATGCCAATAGGCTGGATTCTTTTGATCGCTGTAGGCTCGGTCGACGGAATCGAGGAGCTGGTGCAGAAGCTCATCGGTCATTTGCTTGTCGTCAAAGCTCCTGCCGTCAAAAAGGAAATACGGGTCATTGGGCTCGCCGTCGCCAATAAAGAGCAGCGCGCGACCCTCGGCCTTTTTGGCAATGGTGTTGGGAAGAAGCACAATGCCCTTTAGCAGGCCGAGGTCACAAAGAAGGCGACGTCCATCTACGGCTCGCGCCAGATTGAACAGACGATCCGAAATCTGAATGACGGCCGTGGCATGGGACTGAGAGCAGGCAATGGATGCCGCAAGAAAGATGTAGTACCACTCGGTGACCGAAAGCAGATCGGGGATGCCTGCGCTGCGTTGCAGCTGCTTCGAACGCGTTCTGAGGAAATCCAGGACTCGCGCATTTGCCGCATCGATAGATGCCGGGAATTGGGATAGCGGTCGTAGCTCGGGGGGCCTGCAGTAAATGAGTGCTGATTCGTACGTGTGAGAGGCTGCGTCCTGCTCGTAGTCGTATAAAAAGATGTTCTCCTCGATGGCAGTAAACGTCGACGTCGGGACTTTGACTCGGTTTTTGCAAACGCAAGCGGGCACATAATCCCATTCGTCAGCTGCTTCGTTGTAAACGCGGTCCTCAAACTCAAACGAGGCGGACGAAGGTCGCTTGAGGTCAATCCCCAAAACAGACCACGAGGGGCCATCGACGTGCTCGCTCGAAAACTCAAAATCGCGACAGCACAGTTCAATGAGCCTTTTCGTTCCCGACGAAGGCTGATATTTCTCGACCATATGAGACACAAGATCCGATAGATATCGGCTCATATATGGCTTGAGATCTTCGTTTAAGCGAAGAGTTGCAAATTCGGCTTTAGTTTTGAGCATACGCACCTCCTGCATATTCCCTATATTGCGCGGTTCGCTGACTGGCCCGTCGCGGCTCAATTGCCTTCAGTCTACAAGAAGAGCAGTTGCGGCGTTTTTCAGACAGGCCACTCAAATGAAAAAGAAAAAAATCGAATGGTGCGTATGAGGCCGTACGCATTGGGTAATATCTCGCTAGATACTAACGCTAGGAGATTTGCATATCTCCTAGTTGTATCAAGCTGCAGTGCATAAGCCAGTCAGTTGTTTTAGCGATGAAAGGACAGCTAATGAACGCATACAACACGTGCAGGATCGAGCTGGACGTCCCCAAGAAGCCAACGGCGGTGAATATTTTCGGCATGATTCTGCAAACCCTCTTTGCGGTTGTGCTGTACGTTGTCGCCGTCGACATGATGTGCTTGCTGACGACGTGGCTCGGCGGCTTTATGTTCGAGATCGGTGAGGGCAACACGGTGATTCCGCTCCATTCATGGCGCCTGGTGGCGTTTAGGGCGTACTGGGTTGTGCTGGGTGCGGGCGTCGTTGCGGCGCTTGCCCACAAATGGATTGTGCTGTTAACGGGAGAGCGCGAATCCGACATGTGCGAGCTACTCGGTGCAATTGAGGGTGCGGGCGCATTCGCGTCCGTCGTCTGCGCGATCGTCTGTTTGCTGGGCTATGCCGCCGCATTTGATTGGTGGGTCGGCGTCACGGCAAAGATGGCTTCGGATTCCCGCGCCAATGATTACCTGCTTTGGGCGGTTGTCTTAACCGTCGGAACGATTGTTGAGTGGCGAATTGTCGAGGGGGTCCTCAAGGCTTTATTCCCTCATGAGTGCTTGTTTCACGGGCTTCGCTTTGCGTCCGCCTGCGTGGTACTCCTCTGCTTGCGCTTGTGCCCACCGCACTGACCATTGTCGTGTGCGCGGTGGTGGCAGGCCTATTTGCCGGGATTCTGTTTGCATCGCTTGCGATCCCCGTAGTTTTCGCGTTCCTCGCCATCGCCATTGTGGCCAGCCATTAATGAATCACGCGCGCCGAGGCTCGCATAAAGAAAGGAACGACCATGTCGCTAATCTCTAATGCTCAAAAGGTTCTGTTGCTCGCCGTACTCACCGCTCTTGTGGCTGGTGCCCTGATGTACGAAGTCCTGCATCCCACCCTGTTCCCGCTGCTCAAGCAAGGTATTTTGCAGCTGCTCTACCACATTCCGGTCTTTACGCAGCCGGGCAACGTGATCTATTTGGAGTCGGTGACCTCGCTGGCGCTGTAGGAGTTTAAGGGCTTGGGCCCATGTCATAGGTAAGAAAGCAAGTTTTGAAAGGAAAACACCCATGACTCAGAAGCGGTATCGAAGCGTCGATCGCTACCAGGACCTGCTCAATCGAATTGCGCCTACGCGCCTGGTGGAGCAGACGCGCCAGAGCGTTATTGGCCACGAGGGAAGCTTGGAGGCCTTTGTGACGGCGCTGAGCTTTGAGGTCAACCGCTGCGTGATGTTGGCACGCGGCACCGATCCGCGCGAAGTCCTTTCGCCCGCTGCCATTTTGGTGATGGGTTCTACCGGTACGGGAAAGACCCACACCATCAAAGCCGTGGCGGATGCCGCGGGGCTCAAGCTGTTCGTGTTCGATGTCTCCACCATGACGGGAGAGGGATGGCGCGGTGCCAGCATGAGCAACTGCCTGTCGCAGGTCGCGGACTATCAGGCTGCCAATCCCGGCGATATCTGCCTGGTGCTCTTTGACGAGTTTGACAAGGCGGTTCGTGCCGAGCCCGATGGGAACGACGTTGCGTCCAGCTTTAGTCCGTCACAGTCGTTCCTTAAGCTCTTGGAAGGCGGGGAGATGCCGTTTGAATGCGAGAGCCAGAAGGGCACGGCGATGAAATCGCTCAATCTTGATCAGGTTGTCTGCATTTTGGGCGGCGCCTTTATGGGCTTGGATGCTCTGGTGCGCAAGCGCCTGGCCGGCAAGGCCGGTACCATGGTCGGTTTTGGATCTTCGTATGCCGCCGTGCGCACCGCCGCAAAATCGGCAAACGAGCTGCGAGACAGTGCGACCATCGAGGATGTTGAGACCTGGGGCATTATGTCCGAGCTGTGCGGGCGCATTGGCTCGGTGATTATCTTTAACGCCTTGAGCGTGGACGATCTGGTCCAGATTGCGTATGAACAGTACCTGCCCAAGTACAACAACATGATGGGAAATGGCGCCAAGATGGAACTGACGGCAGATGCTGCTCGCCTTGCGGCGAAGCGCGCGGTTAAGGAAGGTGCCGGCGCGCGCGGCATGCTCCGTCAGCTGCGTCCCCTTATGATGTGCGCTTGGAGGGACATGCGGGAAAATACCTATATTTCCCGTGCGACCTTGGTCGTGAGCGACGGGGAGCTTGCGGTTGCGTACGAGCACTCTCATGAGCCGCGGGGATTTTTGCGGGAAGAGATGGGGAAGAATTTGCCCTTTCTGAACGGGAGAGAGATTGAAGCCCTTGCGCTGGTGAGCAACTGGATGGAGCATGAGGACGAGGACGAGCATAAGCCGTATCAGCCTGAGTTTGCTTGGCTGGCGGATTTGGTGGACGGCTCGGCGCTCGACAAGATCGTGCAGGGCGGCAAGGCATTCGATCTTGCTGGGGTGTTGTTGCGCGGCGTTCCGTTTGATGGGCCGGAGCGCATTGCCGCCCACGAGCTGCTTAAGGCGTGCGCCTGCTACAACGACGTGCTCTATGCCGACAAGGAACAGTATCGCAACCTTGCCCAGGTGCTTACGCTCACCAAATTGGTGTACAAAAAAACGCCCGATTGCTTGCTGAGCCCGCTCGATGTGGTTATGAACGGCACGGCTACGGGCAACGGTTTTCAGGGTCTTGGCGAGTGGGTCGATGCCATGAGCAGGTCCGAAAAGCCTTCGTTGGAAAAGTGGCAGTACCTGGCGGCCGGGGAGGCCCTGCGGATTTACGACCACTTTAGCAAACGCCCCGACCAGGTTAAGGAGCTTGCCGCCGAGGTGTCCCTGATGCGTGTCGCCCTTGCAGTGATGGACGTTGAGGAGCGCGAGGCACTGGAATGCGATCTTAAGAAGCTGCTCGCTTCGTGTGAGTAGTCGGTGACTGTCTCTCTTTCCTTCCTTTCTTTTTCTCGAGCGGCATAGATGCCGCTCGACCGCCCTGCGTGAGTTTTTGTCCGCACGGGATGGTATTCAACACATGTAACAACTAAATCGGAGGTTTGACCATGGCTGTGTGGGAACTGAACTGTCAATCGATGCTGTCGTCTGTGGGCGACAAGGAGCTTGCTCCCTATCTTGCGCGCCAAAAGGCGATGCGCGAGTTTTTTGAGCGTGCGCTGTTTGCCCCCAAGGACCAGGACGGCGCCAAAAATCAGGACAACAACGGCCTGTACTTTTTGGGCGCCACGACGGGCTCGGGTAAAAACTACACGGCCGAGCAGGTCACGGCAGACCTGATTGCCGGCGGCTGGGATGAGTCGGGCTGCTTTAACAAATGTCCTGGTCGCCGCACCTTGGTGTTTGTGGTTCCGGGTAAGGACAACCGAGACAACTACATTGCAAGCGTGCGCGAATTGCTGATCCATCAGGGCATGGATTCCAAAGATGCGGAGCGCATGGTGTTCGATCTTCCGCGAGCGGGTGAGAATATCAAAAACTGGATCGATGCCACGTTTGATAAGGGCAGCGTAAGGCCGCGCGATATTCCATGCCCCTTTGGAGCGAAGGACGAGGCTGTTCTTCGCGACATTACGCATGCGTGGAACAGCGCGATGGAGATCGCAGATGATCTTTTGGGCATTTTGGATAAGAAGGAACGCCTGGGAAGCGTTGTCGACCGCCTGACTCCAGAGCTGTGGGATAAGCTGGCGTTGACAGACGCGAGCTTGCGTCGAGCGGTGAGCCGTGGACGCCAGAGCATCACGCGTGGCTTTGAGGAGATTCCCCGGATTTGGCCCTCGGCATTGCTCAACGATAAGCGCACGCCGCATGTAATTGCATGCACGCCGCAAAAGCTCGTCAATAGAATCGATACGGTGACAGGAGCGGGCGTCGTGTTCTTTAACGCAACGGTTGCCGACGAATGCCTGTTTATCTTTGATGAGATCGACCATGCGAAGGCCGATATGCTGTCGATGCTGGCGGCGGGACATATGAAATTTCAGCCCGACGAGATGGTGCGTATTCTTGACTGTCATTTTAATGGCGGCGTGGTTGATCCTCTGCTGCTGGGAAATCGGGACCAGTGGATGGCGGTCTATACGCATGCCTCGACCTCGGGCGAGCACGAGGGGTCAAACGCGGCCACGAGCAAGGTTTCGCGCGCAAGTGTGGAGACGGCTGCCGAAGAGATCGCCAAGGGTGCCAAGCGTATTCAAAAGATGATCGCTGCGTGTATTCAGGATATGGAGCTGCAGCAGCCTTTTGCCCTGTCTGACAAGGCGAAAGACGAGCAGCTTGCCGGTCGTCACCTGTTTGGCAGCGACGATATTTCGGTGGGCGATGGCCTGTCGAATCCCTTGCGCTATGAGTTCGATACTCGCCGAAACCGCAACATGATTACGTCTTGTGGAACGGACGAGCAGCAGACCGTCAATAAGGCGGTGCGCCGTGCGCGCGGCCTTGTCAGGATGGTGGTGGGCCATCTTGCCCGCTGTGCCACGCTTATGGACAAGCTGTACTACGGCAGCATTTCGTACAAGGATGATCTTTCGCGCAAGAATATCATCGATGCCCTGGGCATTAGGAACGACCAGACCAACGAGAAATACTTCTGGAATTCGCTGATGCTGGCGCTGTTCTTTAAGGACCGCAAGAACGACGAAATCGATGCCGCTGACGACTCGATGTATGCGCGCGGTGTTGACTACCTGGTGATGGAAACCACCATCGACCATATGTTTACCACGTACCTGACTAATCACGGCATTGAGCGCATGCCCGAGGCGTATCTGGCCTCCATTGCCGCCAAGGCTCCCTGCGTGTGCATGAGCGCCACCTGGAACGCGCCGACCATTAAGAACTTTGATCTGGATTATCTGGACGAAGTGCACGGCGTGGTTCGTAAGGATGCTTGGATTGGCGAGCTCAACCAGGAGATCGTACGACAGACCAAGCTATTCAACAAGCAGGCGGCAACGGTGTATGACGTCGATGTTGTTTGGGTTGACGAGTCCAAGAAGCTTGCCGGCATGGCGGCCGTGGCCGGCGGCGCCTATGGCGGCGGTATCGTGTCGCCCGACGAGGTGTACGAGCATGCGATGGAATTCTTTGACCAGATTGGCGTGAGTGAAGGACTTGCGGTGTGCCTGCGCCGAAAGATTGCCGACAGGGTGACCACGAGCGATGCCGAAAGCATCGAGTTTGAACTAAAGCGTCTGAGCAAGACGCTCGTTGCCGTGAGCGCCTGGGCGCGTGGCGTGGCGCGCAGTGAGCAGCAGGCGGGAGCCATCTTTACGACACGACACATGGGAAACCACGGCGACTTTAATAGTTTGGTGCTGGATCTTGCCCGAGAAATCGTTGCCGAACTGGTGATTAGGAACGTTAAGCACCCCGAGGCGTCGTACGAGAAGTCGCTCGAGGAAGCCAAGGATATGGTGCCGTGCTTTAACGCTTCCGGCTGGGAGGAGGGCTGGCGCGGCGCTCAGGAACGTCTGAAGGACGGCGAGCCGACCCTGATGTTTATCAATCTTGCCGCTGGTGGCTTTTCCAAGAATCTTAAATACGAGGTGCCGGAGAGCCTGCGTCGTACGGTGCGCCAAGTCGATTGTGGTTTTGACAACGCCGAGCGACATCCCAAGATGGACCTCGATTTTTTGTACGTGGAGTCGCCTACGAGCCGTTTGACCTGGGGAGTCGATATGAGCTCAAAGAAGTTTGACCAGCAGGCACTGCTTGGCGTGGTCGAACAGGAGGAGCTCGTGGCGCGCGGCGAGATTCCGTTTATCCAGAAGCGCCATCGCGTGCGCACGGTACTGGCGGGCGTCGGTGGAAAACTGCCGGTGCGCGACACCCTCTCTTACCAGGTCGAAGGCGCTCGCATCGTGGCACAGGCCGTGGGCCGCTTGATGCGTACGAGCGTAAAGATGCCGCACGTGCAAGTGATGCTCGACCGCGAAATCGCCGGCGATTGCGACTTTTCGTTCCTGCATGATTTGCCGATGGGTTACGAGCTGGAGCAGGTGGTTGGCGCCTGTGCGGCCGTCAACAATCACATGGCGGACAAGAAGCAACACGCTGCCAGCAAGCAGCAGAACCTTGCTGCCTTTAGGAACAACCTGGCAAAAGAGAAGCACGAAAAGCTGGCATGGAAGGTTACCTCGTTCGATGCGCGCGAGGAAGAGCTGGCCGCCTTCGATGACGAGCGCGACTTTTATCTGCATCATTTTTGCCTGTCGTGGGAGGATCTCGCGAGCTATCCTGCGCGCAAAAGCACCGCGTTGCACATGCCGTTTGCCGCGAGTGGCTATGCGTATGCGCAGGGCGGAGCGTGTAAGGTGCCGCATTTTGAGTTTCCCAGCTATGAGGGTGAACCTATTGAGCAGATTGCTGCCCGTCTGGAGGAGTGTTGCCGCTACAACGAGGGATTAAAGGGCGCGAAGGTTCGCCAGGTAAGCCAGGCGGCGGCTCACGTGCCCGAGTTGTTGTCGATTCGGGAGGTGCGCGAGCGCTGGTCGCGCGACGGGGTGCCCGCGACGCTGCAGCCGGCGGCAACGGCACACATGACACCCTATATGTTCCAAGCGGTATACCTGGGAGAGCTGGGCGAGTCTGCCGGTAGGGCCATCTTTGAGGCATATTACGACGGGCGTTACTCGCTTACGCGCGGTGATGCGGCCCATGCCGAGACGGGTGGCGACTTTGAGGTGCTCGATGCCGCCGGCAACAAGACCGGGGTGTGGATCGACTTTAAGCACTATCGCATCGGTGCCTACGAGGCCTACAGGCGCTCCGGCGGCGAGACTACGGATGCCGAGCGCTTTAAGGCAAAGGCTCAAAAAGTTGGGGCGAAGCGCCTGTTGATCGTCAATGTTTTGGCCGATGAAGCGGCGCTGGAGCTCCGTCAAAAGCCGATCGATGGCGAGGGGATGGTGTTCTCCTTCCCCTATATGGCAGCTGATGGAGCAATCAGTTTGGAGATGATGGAGGCGATCGGTCGTGCAATCGAAGCATAGCCAGCCGTGTGGCTTGGGAGACATCGCGGTTTCCGAGCTTGTGTTGCGGCTTGATCCCGCGGCCGCCGAGGAGCGCTATTCTGTCTTTTGGTGCAACGTCGGTGATGCGGGCAAGCATGCCGTGGCAGACTTTATGGCCGATGTGTGCCAGACGGGCAAGGTTGTCGCGCTCACCCAGCTCGAGGACAACCGCATCTTTCTCATGGTCAAAGCGGGCGCGCGGGCGGGCGACCTTAACGCCCCACTCGGCCATGAGCAAATGGTTCCGATTAAAACTTATTGGGATGAGCTGGACGATTATGTCGCGTTGCGCCTGCTGTTCAACTCGTGTTCGCAGTTTGAGGGGATTGAGGACGAGATCCCCAACGACGCGGGGCACCTGTATGTCATAAGCGCCAAGGGTGCTCGTCGTGATGCCGTCGAGGAAGCCGGAAGGGGTCCTGCCAAGATTGAAACGGTCGAGACCGTTATCAACGAGGATTGCACCTTCGAACTCAAGATTCGAACGTTTACCAAGCGCCGAGTGCTCATCGGTCGTGCGGCAGGCGACGAGTTAGAACTCAAGAAGATCAACAGCCAGGTGGGTTACAGGCTGTCGCCTGTGGCTACGGTGGTGCTGGCGCACGGACAAAGTGACGAGTACATCCTGCGCCGCGCCAAGGGCGATAAGCCGTCCAAACGTCGTGACCTTACGTTTTCTGCCCAAGCGGAAAAGGTCGCCTATACCAAGAAGGGCATCCTGTACCGAGAGCTGCAGATTCTTGAGCGTCGGTACAGCGATTTTGCCCAGGTGTCGCTCAGAGAGTATCCGCGTAAGAGCTTCTACAAGGTTTTGAAAAGCGAGCAATATGCCCGCGTGGTTGCGGAACGTTCGGTGGGGCAGCGGGTCGTGGTGTCGTTTGCGCGCAAAGGGCTTGCCGGGATTGCGCGCAAACTCGCCGATCGACTCAGCGATTCCTCCTGGGATGTGCGCGCGTCGTATAGCGGCGGGGTTGTTGACCCGTTGGCGTGGAACCTGATTGTTGTGTCTAACGAGGTTGCCGAGAACGATGGCTATGCCCTGCACGCTGGGGTGGTGGAACAGCATGTGACGCCGGATGTGTGCGAGCCGCTGTTTAAGGCGGCGTCGAATGCAAAGGTGCGCGGCGCACAGGAGGGGATCCTGGGGGCCATGCTCAAAGAACTGCTGGTTAAGCAAGATGTTGCCGACGGACGGGTGAGGGCGTTTGACCTTGGCTCTTTTGGCGTTGAGTCGGTGACGGTCTGCGGCGTCGTCAGTGTCCCGCGCAAGGAGAAGGATAAGGTTGAACTGGATGAGCGCCTTGCAACGCTAACGATTGGCGCTGACGGGACCATGGACTACACCTCGCATCCGATTGAGGACGGTCCCGTGGACGAGCTGGAGCTCGAGCTGCTGACGGCCGAAGGCAAACTTGACAAGGATGCCTATATCTTTGACGTGCAGGCGGGTGGACGGTCTATGCTCGCACGCGTGCGGGATACGGGCTTGACGACCTTCTCTAATAACTTTGCGACCTTGGTACGCGATTACCAGCTTACGGGTAAGGCGGGTCGTAAGAAGGAGTTTTTCGAAAGCTACAACTCGCCCTATTACGGCATTGGCACGTTCGAACGGGCGGGGCTGACCTGCTACTTTGTGGGCGTCAACAACGGTACCAAGGAGGACCTGGCAACGGCGATTCATGTGCGTTCGATTGAGGTACTCGAAGGCGACGATCTGTCCGAGCTGCTGGTCCAGCTGGTGAATGTGGGACTTTCGCGCCACGGGGCTCCCTCTAGATGGCCGATTCCGGTGAAATATCTCAACGAATATGCCGCGCGCGAGGGCGCGGCGGGGGAGAGCGGTGCTGTTTACAGAAATGAACATCTGTTATATGCGCTAGAAAAATAAAAATGTTCTTGCAACATGCAAGCAGAGCGCATATACTACAGTCATAGCGTATGAGATGGGGTCTCTAAAAGAGGCCAAGCACAGCAATTTGAGTTTATGTGGACGGGACTTGAGCATGAGCACCAGCAATTTCTCCTTTAACAACGGCAATATCGATTTCATTAATCTCGAGACCATTTATGGCCGTACTGACCGTTCTCGCACAGAGAACTGGCCTGTATGCCTAGGTGAAGAGGCGCCAAGTGGCGAAGATCTCGAGTATTTGGATGAGATTGAGCGCGAGCGGAACTATGAGTTTGGCTTTTGCGAATGCCAGGTTCGCCGCGATTCAAATCGCTCAATTTAATTACCCCGTTATCACCTCTTTTTAATGGGGCAAGTTGGATCGACTATCTGTGTCAAACAACGGCTCACCGTGGGAAGGAATCGACAATGAGCAAGAATATGAACAAGGACATGGACGGCAAGGCTTTGGGTAAGGCCAAGGCGGCTGGACGCGTGGTGACGGTTGCTGCGGCGACGATTGCCATGACGGGCGGCTCGATGCTGTCGCCCCTGGTCGCGGTGGCACAGGATGCGGATGGCGTTGGCGCCACGGGTGCAACGGCTGCGGTGATGTCGCCGCTGACGAGTACTGCGGCCGCCGGTACTGGCGCGGGTGCCGTGTCTGCAGCGCAAAAGGTCGCCGACCTGCAGGCTGCAGTTGATGCGGCGCGCGCTAAAGCTGCTACCGCCAAGGCCGATCTGGAAGCGGCTGCCGCTCCCTACGATGCTGCCGCCGTCAACCAGCAGCAGGCGCGGGGCGCCTATGACGCGGCCCGCGGTGCGAGCGATAGCGCGGCCTCCGCTGCTTCGGCCGAGCTGGAAAAGCAGATGGGTGCCGCGCAGGATAAGGCCGATCTTGACGTCAAGGCGCTTGAGGACGCTCGGGCTGCGCTTGATGCCGCCAAGAGGAGCCTGACGGACAAGGACGAAGCCCTGGCTGTCGCCCAGAAGGCGGCTGCCGATGCCCAGTCTGCGTTTGAGGCCGCACAGGCTGCTGCATCCGATGCCACGCCCGAGGCCGTAGCCGCCGCCCAGGCTGCCGCAGAGCAGGCCGCGAGTGATTTGGAGCAGGCAAAGCAGTCGGCAGCTGATGTGCAGGCTAAGCTCTCGGATGCTCAGGTCGCTGCTGCTGACGCCGCTGCCAAGCGGCAGGACGCACAGGGCAAGCTTTCGACAGCTCAGCAGGCAAAGGCCGCGGCAGATGCGGATGTGGATGCCGCGCAGGCGAGCTATGACGCGGCCAAGGCCGATCTGGACCGAGCCGAGCAGGGCGCTGCGGGCCCAGAGTACGAGGCCGCCAAGGCAAAGGTGACCGCTGCGTCCGAGGCGCTAACGGCCGCCAAGGCCACGCAGTCGCAGCGCGAGAGCGAGCTTGCTGCCGTCGAGCAAGAGGTGGCTGCCGTCGAGGGCGAGGTGCAGGCTGCTCAGCAGACACTCGCCGCTCAGCAACAGGCTGCTGCCGCTACCCAGGCCAAGTTGGATGACGCTGCTGCCGCCAAGACGGCAGCCGATGCCGCCCTTGACCAGGCTAAGGCCGATCATGCCTCCGCGCTTACGGAGTTGGCCGATGCCCAGGCCAAGCTCTCGGCAGCCAAGGACGAGAAAGACGCTGCCGATAAGGCGCTCGATCAAGCGAAGGCCCAAAAGCGGCAGGCCGACCAAGCTGTGGCTCAGGCCCAGGCCAAGCTCGATGCCGCGCAGGCAACGGCGAACGCATCGGCGGGGAACTACCGCCAGGGTGCTATCGCGTTCTTTAAGAGTGTGGGCGCCGACGATGCGGCGAATATCATCCTCAACTGCAAACTCGCTAACTACAACAAGGTGGGCGAGGAGGTCGACGCGACAAGTCTGACCAATATGAAGCAGGCGGTCGTGTGGCTCAAAGCGTGCAACGAGTATCGCGCAAGCGTTGGCCTAGGCGAGCTCAAGGTGACGTATGCCATGATGGCGACTGCCATTGCCGATGCGAACTTCTCGGATACGAAAGTCGCGCACGCTCAGCAGTTTAACGTGGGCGAGAATGTGGCGTGGAACTACGGAAGCAATCCGTTTAAGCAGTGGGTCGATCAGGAGAAGGCCATCTTTGATGCTGCCGCCGCCTCGCTGGGCGCATCGGGCCTTACGGGAAAGGCCGCTTACGATTTCTATACGGCGCATAGCTCCCAGATTGATAACTACGCCGCACTGCACGGTGGATCAAACCCTTCGGTCGGCCATTACATCAACGTGATCAACCCCGATTACACCGTGACGGGCATGGGCGTTTGCACGCGAGGGACGCTGTACGGGAGTACACAGGCGCAGACATTTGTATATTCTGGTCAATGGTACAAGCCGTATAACCTCAATCCGATGACGGTTGCTGAGTATGAGGCTGCGTTGAACGCGTGGTGCGACTCTCTGGCAAATCCCGAGCAAGGCGTGGACGCGGCGCGCAACGAGCTTGCTGCGGCGCAGGGCGTTGCCAACGATGCCGGCAACAAGGTGGATGCAGCATCACAGACCGCTGCGGCAAAGCAAGCCCAGGTTGAGCGCGCTGCCGATGACGTTGATACCGCGGCTGCCAAGGCCTCGGAGGCCCAGGCCGCTGTGGAGCAAAAGCAGGCTGCAGCTGATGCCGCCGTGCGTGCCGTGAGCTATGCCCGCGTCGATTTGAGCGCTGCCAACGCCGCTGTCGCGGCGGCGCAGGATGCCGTGGCTGCCAAGTCTGGCGAGCTCGACATTGCCAAGGGCAAGGCGGCTGCTGCCAAACGCGCGCTGGACGCCGCTCGTACCGGTGTTGACGAAAAGCAGGATGCACTTGCCGCGGCCCAGGATGAGCTGGCGGCATACTCAGCCGATATCGCCGCTGCTCAGCGTGCGTTTGATGCGGCATCGTCTGCACTCGAAGACGCTCGTGCCAATCAGCGCGTGGCGGAGGCCGAACTTCTTGCCGCCCAAGGCGATGCCGATCAGGCAGGCATCGGTGCTGCTGCCACTCAGGCGGAGCTCGATATGGCCCAGCAGGCTGCGAGCGATGCCGACGCCGTCATGGCAACGGCTCAGGCAAAATCTGATGCAGCTGCCGGGCGTGCCTCTCAGCTTAAGAATGCCGCTGCGGCACTTGCCAGGGCCACAGAGGGCAAAGCCACTGCCGATGTCGCGCTCGATGCTGCGGAGGTGGCCGTGAGCGATGCCGAGTACGACGTGGTGGAGGCTGACGATGCCGTGGCGAATGCAACTGCCGCCCGCGATGCCTCTGCCGCCGCGGTTGCCCGCCTGCGCAGCGTCAATCTTGCCGAAGCTATCGTCAATGGCAGCGCTGACGATGCGGACGAGGCGCTCAATGCCAAAATCGCTGCGGCTCACGATGCCGCCGAGCACGTCGCAGCCGCCAAGGCCGAGCTCGATGCCGCCGTGGCTGCGGCGGATGCTGTGGCGCCGGCATACTTGGAGGCGCTTGCAAACTACACCGCCGCCAAGGCCGAGCTCGACCAGGCTATTGTCGAGCTCAACGCCGAGATTGCTCGCCAAGAGGCCGCCGAACGCGGGAATGGCGAGCAGGCCCAGCCCGTCACGCAGGTGACGTATCAGGCCAATCATGCGGTGGCAACGACTGAGATTGCGACGCAGCAGACGGCGATGCCTACCACGGGCGATGCGTCCGACCTGCTGGGTGAGACCTTCGTAATCGGCGGCACGGTCCTGGTGGCCGCCGGTGTCTTCCTGTCCGATAAGCGCCGCCAGCTGACCCGTTAGGGACAGAAGGGGCTGCGGACCATTTTCGGCGCGTACCGTAGGGGGTGATGAGGCTCCATGCGGCGCGCGCCGCCCTTTTCTTCAAGAGCGATTAAGGAGGGATATATGCAAATTAGAGGAGAGGCCGCGATCGTCTGCGGATTCATAGCGGGCCTGGCAACGGGATTGCTGTTCGATGGGTGTTTTGACGGCTATATTAATCGGTTCTGCGATTCTGGTTTTTCGGGAGGCAAGCCTTGGAAAACGGCACCGGCTCGTCAAAAGGTGGCCGCGCCCATCGAGCCCCGCAGTGTGGATGTCTCAAAAATCAAGGTAATCGTTACCAAGAACGGCAAGATTTACCACCGTTCTACGGGGTGCAAAAGCCTTCCTCAAAACGCCATTAAAACCAGCGTACCATTAGCGGCCGCACTCAAGCGAGGCAAGACGCCCTGCCCAACATGCTGCCCGCCAACAGTGTGCTCGATCTAGTTTTTTGGGTGTTTGATCCGTTTGGATGGAAGAACGAGGGGTAAGCCCTAAGGGGTGCGGATGCCGGGGCTGATCCGCAATTTCTGCCATCGATTTGTCTAGAGTCGCACAGCACGGAGGTGCCGCTTAATGTCCATTTTCGTTACCGGAGACGTTCACGGTGTTGCCGAGTACGGGGCGAGCCGCTTCTCGTCGCGCGTTTGGCCATTGGGCCGTACGCTGACGCGCGATGACGTGGTGATCGTTGCCGGCGACTTTGGCTTTATATGGAGTGGCTCAAACACCGACAAATACTGGCTCGACTGGTTTGAGTCCAAGCCCTGGACTACGTGTTTTGTCGACGGCAATCACGAGAACTATCATCTGCTGGCGGGGCTGCCGATCCGAGAGTGGAACGGGGGCCTCGTTCACGAGGCTCGCCCGCATGTGCTGCACCTGATGCGCGGAGAGGTGTTCGACATCGCGGGGAACACGGTGCTCGCCATGGGTGGCGCCGCGAGCCATGACAAACAGTGGCGCCGGGAGGGAAAGACGTGGTGGCCCGAGGAAATGCCGAGTGAGAGCGAGATGGAATACTGTCGCGCCTCGCTCGATCGTGTGGGCTGGAAGGTCGACTATGTTGTGACTCACGAGGCGCCGGTCGATTTGGCAGACGAGCTGTGCATGGAGTGCAATCGCGAGTTCTACGACGATTCGCTGCAGGCTTTTTTGGGCGAGCTCGACGGGCGACTCGACTACCGCACCTGGTTCTTTGGCCATTACCATGACGATGAATGGCGCGACGACAAGCATCGCCTGATCTACCAAGATATCGTGCCGATTGAGGCGCGATGCACCGATGAGTAGGGTGGGGCGGCGAGTGGAAATTCTGGGCAACAGCGTTAGGAGGTTCCCATGATCTGGTTTACCAGCGATACCCACTTTGGACACGAGAACATGCTGCGGCTCGCCGACAGGCCTTGGTCGACTGGTGCGCAGATGAACGACGCCATGGTCGCCAACATTAATAGCAAGGTCGCTTTGGACGACGAGCTTTATATTCTGGGCGACTTCAGCTTTAAGATGACGGTGCAAGACGCCTACGAGCTGCGTAAGAGCATTGCATGCAAGCACGTCCATCTGCTGCCTGGCAACCACGACAAAGACTGGACGCAGCCTGCGGTGGCGGATGCTTTTATCGTCGAGCCGCCCATTTGTGTGCTCAAGATCGACCGCCAAAAAATCGTGCTGAGCCACTATCCCATGGTCGACTGGCAAGGCATGTCGCACGGCGGCTGGCATCTTCACGGACATATCCACAGCTGTGGCGACGCGTATAACAAGTTCAACCTTCGGCAGGGGCTGCTGCGCTATGACGTGGGCGTGGACGCCAACGGCTACGCCCCGGTGAGCCTGGAGGAGCTCAAGTCGTGGTTTGCGCAGGTCGACGAGCCGGCGTGTTGCGTTAAATGGCCGTGGTGGGTCAACGCCACGGGCGACGAGCAGATCGAGCACGATCTCGAAGCCTATAAGAGGGAAGTGGTGATCCGATGACGGTTTATGTGACGGGTGATGTCCACGGTGGCATCGACATGCAAAAGCTCCGCGACTGGGAGCTTGGGGATAGTCTGACGAGCGACGACTATCTGATTATCGCGGGAGACTTTGGCTTTCCGTGGGATTTTTCTGCCGAGGAATGCGCCGATATCGCCTGGCTGGAGTCGCGCCCCTATACCGTGCTGTTCGTCGACGGCAACCACGAACGCTACGACCATTGGGCGGAGCGCCCCCTGGAGTTGTGGCACGGTGGACTGACGCAACGCCTGTCGGACACCTCGCCTATACGGCGCCTGACGCGCGGCGAGGTTTTTGAGCTCGGTGGGTCGACGATCTTTACCATGGGCGGCGCCACGAGTGTGGACAAGGAATACCGCATCCCGTATTCCAGCTGGTGGCCGCAGGAGCTGCCGGGCGAGCGCAACTTTGAGGAGGCGCGGGCAAAGCTCGATAGCGTGGGCTGGAAGGTCGACTACGTGATCACCCACACCTGCTCCACGCGCATGCTCTCGCCCACGCTCTATCCGGCACCTGGCTGGAATTATCCAGCTGTCGATCGGCTTACGGCATTTTTCGACGAGCTGGAAGATCGCTTGGACTACAAGCGCTGGTACTACGGGCATTTTCATCGGGATGCCAACCCGGCCGAGCGCCACACCGTGCTCTACGACTGCATCGTTCGCCTGGGCGGCGAGCTCCAGCCCTGGGACGTTGCGTAGGGGCAGGCATAGCGAGCTCTTCGTATGATGCCTTGGGTAGTTACCCTACATTTTGGCAATAGTCATTATCTGTAGGGTAACTTAAGGCATACTGGGAGCTGGAGGAGATGCTGCTGGCGGTCTAGAGTTTCAACGCCATTCGGTTGGTGCCGGGTAGGGCTGCAAAGCCGAAATGCGCATAGAACGCTGCCGCCTCATCATCTACTGGATCGACAACCAAAGCTCGCGCTCCCGCTAGGGCAGAAATTTTCAAGGCGTTTTCGATGGCATCTTTGAGCAACGATGCTCCCAGACCAAGCCCCTTGAATTTCTCATCAACCCCCATCATTCCAAGCAACACTGCGGGAACTTGGGAGGGGGAGTTCCGAACGAACCATCCTCCGTCAACATTTTCGCGAGCTACGGAGTGCGTACATAGCGTATAGAACCCGGCGACTGCGCCGTCGTAATACGATGCGTATATAACCGCCGACCCTCTTCTTCGCGCCGAGGCTGATCTGTTTTTAGCCCATCCGTCTACAAGGGTATTACCGCAGTGGAAAGCCTCGATGCCTTGACCAACGGGGAGTTGAACGGGCTTGGTAAACGTGCTCATTCCCAAATCGCTTTACGGTCGAGCAACGCTTTTGCGGCTTGGGGCATGGGTGAGTCGAGCATTTCGCAAAATGCATCAAAACCATCAGGAGAAAGATAGGTTGTTGACGCCTCGGCGATGTCACGTGCGGAGCTCTCGTCAAGGTGAGCCGTGGCCCATTGGGTGAGAGTTTGCCCGCGCAAGGCCGCGGCGCGCTCGTAAGTAAGGCGTTGACGCTCGGTCAGCCTTAGATCCATACGGCGCTGTTTCTCAATCGTTGGCATGGTAAAACCTCCTTTGCATCATTGTACGGAATTATTCCGTACATAACAAGATACAGAATTACGCACTCGTCGGGGGGGGGTAGTGAAGGGGGCAGGGCGTTTGACTACTCGGCCATTACGGTGATGTTCTCGCGGTGCGCGCGGATGACGTCCC
>JAHYYN010000020.1:0-3218 GCA_019424945.1 Collinsella sp.
TGCCGATCGCCATGGAGTTCAACAAGCCGGTTTGCGCCGAGCGCCTGGCCAAGGTTGCCGTTGCCATGGGTGTTGACACCACGGGCATGAGCACCGACGAGGCTGCCGACGCCGCCATCGCCGCCGTCAAGCAACTCTCCGCCGACGTGAACATTCCGCATGTCTGCGAGGCCATGAAGGCCGACGAGATCGAGGTCCTGGCCAAGGACGCCATGGCTGACGCCTGCTTCCCGGGCAACCCGCGCGAGGCGACGCTCGACGACGTCATCGAGCTCTTCAAGAAGATCTGCCCGGCTGCCTAGCCCAGTTTGGTGGTCCTTCGCCCGTAGGCGTATGGTCTTTTGACTTGCTGCTGGCCCCGCCGTGCTACGCGCGGCGGGGCTTTTTGTGCCGCGCCGATGCCCCAAGATGGGCAAAACCAAGGCATGCTGCCCGCTGCGGATAGGTGGTGCACTTCTCAGCGTGCATTTTTGGGAGTATTCAGCAAGCTCTGAAAAATGCATAACGTTGTGAATGGGCCGCAGTGGCCCGCAGACGCCCATCGACAGCCCTTGTGGGCGGGCTATCGATGAGCGGAGGGGGCTGCCACCGCGTTTTTGGTTTGCGACGACCTGCGACACTGCTGTAACCGCGTCGCTTTGCCGTTTGCGATGGGGCTGACGGGGTCCACGGTGCTGAATACTCCGTATTTTGCACGGTCCAAGGTGGGGTACCCTGAGACGAAGCAAATAGATGCCTCATATTTATGCAGATACCGATAGGATTTATGCAAGATTGGGACTGTAAACCGAGCGCGTGCACAAAACCGGTGCGGGGACGTCTGGAGTCGGCTCGGTTTCTAGAGTATTGCACGTGCAGAAAGGTTAAAATCGGGGCTCGGTCTTAGTTTTACTTGGAAGGATGCATATGGCTTCTAATGTTGATGCTTCTCTAGAGGAGACGCTCTCCTATATTACTGACCAGTTGAAGACGCTGACTTCTATTGCTTCACCTACGGGCTATACCCGTGCGGCTACTGACTATCTAATGGAAACGTTGCGCGATATGGGCTTTGGCCCCGAGCGCTCCAATAAGGGCAACGTGTTGGTTGAGCTTGGCGGCGAGGGCGAGCCGCTCGTATTGGCGAGCCATGTCGATACCCTGGGCGCCATGGTGCGCTCCATCAAGGACAATGGTCGCCTGCGTCCCACGACGCTTGGCGGGCATCAGTGGTCTACGGCCGATGGCGAGAACTGCACCGTTTACACGCGCGATGGCAATGTCTACACGGGTGTGGTTCTCAATACCGAGCCTTCGGCGCATGTGGCCGATGAGCCGGTCAAGACCATCGAGAAGAACATGGAAATCCTGCTCGACGAGAACGTCGACAGCAAGGACGACGTGCTCGAGCTGGGCATTCAGGCTGGAGACATCATCGCTATGGATCCGCGCACCACGGTGACGGAGAGCGGCTACATCAAGAGCCGCTTCCTTGACGACAAGCTGTCCGCGTCGATTCTGCTGGGTCTGGCTCGCGCCGTTGCTGACGGCGAGGTGACGCTCTCGCGCAAGGTGTCACTGCTCTTTACCGTGTACGAGGAGGTCGGTCACGGCGGCGCCTTTGTGCCGGCCGACACGCGCGAGATGATCAGCGTGGACATGGGCTGCGTGGGCGACGATCTGGGCTGCACCGAGCGCATGGTTTCGATCTGCGCCAAGGATTCGGGCGGTCCGTACAACTACGACCTGGTGACGACGCTGTCCAACATCGCGCGCGAGCTTGAGCTCGACTGCGCGATCGATGTGTATCCGCACTACGGCTCCGACGTCGAGGCTACGCTTTCGGCTGGTTACGACATTCGCCACGGCCTGATCGGTCCCGGCGTGTACGCGAGCCACAACTACGAGCGCAGCCACATCGACGGCGCGCGCAATACCTACGAGCTCGTTCGCGCCTACGTTCAGCGCTAGGGGAAGCGGTTCATAGCTTGGCTGACCAATTGCTCTAAGGCCCGATTGCTCGGGCCTTTTTTCAATTCAGTCCGTTTAGTATTATCCTGTATAAGATAAGTTATTTTAACGCGTGAAATACTTAACGAGGTGATGCGGCGCATGGATACATCGGAATACTTATCTATGGGTGATGCCGCCCGTCTACTAGGCGTCACAAAGGCTCGCATATCGCAACTGGCGGCATCCGGAACGCTCGCATGCAATACTGTGGGTGGACGGAAGATGGTTGAGTATAATTCCGCGATCGCCTATCAAAAGGTCCGCAAACGAGGGCGCCGTCCTGCAGCCGATGTGGGGCGCAAGTTTACGCTGATGTCGGCCGACCATGAGGTCGCGCATGTCTCATTTGATCCGACGCGCGAGTTTCCCTTCGAAATCGCCGAGGTCCTCGATACGCAACGAATGCCGTTTGACACGTGTTCGAGCTTTTCTCCAACGGTGAATAAGCGGGAGCTCAACGCGTGGTGGGGGCATCGGTCGGTGCCCGATGTTCGCCCTGGGCTTATCTCGCGCTACCGCGAGCTGGGGGTTGTCAGCGGCGTTGAGGTGCCGGTTCAGTGCCTGGGCCTCTCGCTTTCGGATTGCTATTGGCTGCGGCCGACCGATTGCGACGAACTCAAATGGCAAAACATCAATTACTTCGAGAATGATTTTGAGCGGTCTGCGCCCGAGGGGCGTTCGGGTTGGCTGGAGGGCATCGGCCTTAAAAACCCCGACAACACGTCCGAGGGCGAGCTCCCTAAATCATGCGTGATCCGCCGCGGCGTTCGCGTCTTGGCTAAAGGATGCGGCATGGATGACCAGCGACCCTTTAACGAGGCGGTTGCAACGGCCCTGCACCGTCGCTTGCTGTCGGAGGGCGAGTTTGTTCCTTATACGGTTGAGCGGATGTTCGATGGCCCTGTGTGTCTGTGCGATGACTTTCTTGATGGCCGCGAGGAATACGTTCCAGCCGTTTACGTTAAGAACGCCCTTGGCGGTCAGCGAGGAAGCTCGACGTACGACCGGTACTGCCGCTTCCTTGGTAAGCATGGAGCAGACGAGGCTGCCGTGAGAAGGTCTATGTCGCAGATGATCGTTTGCGATGCCCTTTTGGCCAACAGCGATCGCCATTGGCGAAACTTCGGCATCATCCGCAATGTCGATACCTTGGAGATAAGGCATGCACCGCTGTTCGATAGCGGCAACTGCCTGTGGTATAACGTGCCAACCGCTGTGCTCGTAGC
>JAHYYN010000021.1:0-6408 GCA_019424945.1 Collinsella sp.
TTTGACTACTCGGCCATTACGGTGATGTTCTCGCGGTGCGCGCGGATGACGTCCCAGCTAAAGTGCTCGACCAGCCGCTCGGCAGAGCGCGGCGTGGTGTCCGGCGCGATGCCCGTTTGCCCGGCGAGCCAGCCCAGCAGCGCTTCGGGCGTGCCAAAGCGGGCGCGGAGTTCGCCCAGGTCCAGATCGCGGTCTCGTTTGGAAAGGCGGCGGCCGTCCGGTGCCATGAGCAGCGGAATATGTGCGTAGTGCGGCGTGGGCAGTCCCAACAGGTGCTGCAGATAGATCTGGCGCGGCGTGGACCCCAGCAGGTCGCATCCGCGCACGACCTCGGTGACGCCCATGGCAGCGTCGTCGACCACCACGGCTAGCTGATAGGCAAACACGCCGTCGCTGCGGCGCACCAAAAAGTCGCCGCACTCGGTGGCGAGTGCTTCGCATTGGGCGCCGTACGTGCGATCCACAAATTCGATCACGTCGTCTGCGAGGTCGTCGACGGTGGGCACGCGCAGACGTGTGGCCGGGGCGCGCAGGGCGCTGCGGCGGGCCACCTCCTCGGCCGAAAGACTTCGGCAGGCGCCACGGTAGATGGGCGTGCCGTCGCTCGCGTGCGGTGCACTCGCGGCGTGGAGCTCGGCGCGTGTGCAAAAGCAGGGATAGGTGAGGCCGGCGTCTTTCAGCCGGCGCAAGGCGCTCTCGTACAGGTCTAGGCGGTCGTGCTGGTAGTAGGGGCCTTCGTCCCACTCCAGCCCCAGCCAGGCCAGGTCGTCAATCAATTGGGCGGCAAGTTCCGGGCGCTTGCAGCGATCGTCCAGGTCCTCAATGCGTAACACGATGCTGCCGCCCTGGCTGCGGGCCGAAAGCCATGCGCACAGGCAGCTGAACACGTTGCCCAGGTGCATACGGCCCGAGGGCGACGGGGCGAAGCGCCCCACGACGGGCGCGGGAGCGGCCGGCGTCGTTGGCGCGTCGGCGGCGGTTGTTGCTATGTTGCGTGCGTTGATGTCCATGCGGACGAGTATAGCGCGGGGCGTGGTGGGGGAGACGCTGCCGTGGCCTGCAAGTTGCTGAGGCCACACGTTGCGCGTGCCGGACCACCGGCTCGGCGCCTTAATCGTCGTCAATCAATCTAGCCCTCAAACGACGGAAACCCCGGCAGCTCTTCGCAACTGCCGGGGTTTCCGCGGAAAAGGGGGACATGATCCTCAAGCGGACGGCAAAGGGGCAAACCGTTTTCGCTCAACTGCTTTATGCCCCTCAACTGGCGGCTCAATCAGTGCATGCCGCGCCCACACAAAGCCGCTACACCTGTGATGGAGCTATGAAGTGGTATCTATTGCCGGAGCGGGCTATGCCAAGGAGTGTCCCAGATTGCCGGCAGATAAGGAACGTCCCCAGGTGCCGGCGGCGGGCGTGACTTTTGTCCCGTTTTGACGCTCCGCTGACCTAGATGTTCGTCACATGAACTCGCAAACGTGGGACAATGACGCTACTGGTACCACAGACAAAGGATGTGCCTATGAACGCCCCCGTTGCCCAGCCCTGTCGGCAGCGCCGCCTGTTTGCGCGGTTCGCTTCCGTCTGCGCACTCGTCGCGCTTGCGTTGTTGCTGCTGCCTGCCGTCGCGCACGCCGACGGCTACTCCATGAGCCAAACCTATATCGGTGCCACGGTTGAGGCCGATGGCTCGCTGACCGTTGTCGAGGGACGCCAGTTCGATTTCGACGATGACATTAACGGCGTGTATTGGGATATCAATACAGGCTCTAACCAGCAAGGCGGCTCGGTGGTCGTCAATGTGCTGAGCGTCGAGGAAGACGACACTGCGTTTAACAAGGTCGACAGCGCAAATAAAGGCGACGACGGCGTTTACACGGTGGAACAGTCCGACGACGGCGTAAAGATTAAGGTGTTCAGCCCTCACGAGAGCGGCGACAGCGCAATCTACTACGTGAGCTACACCATGACCGGTGCGGTTATGAACTGGGCCGATACCGCCGAGCTCTACTGGAAGTTCGTGGGTGACGGCTGGTCTGCGGACTCCGATGACGTCGAGATGGAAGTCTACTTTGCAAATGCCGCTGCCGGGACGGCTGCCGTCAAGGGCGATAACTTCCGCGCATGGGGCCACGGCCCGCTGACGGGCGACGTGTCGCTCGATGCGGACGAGCCCATGGTCACCTATACCATTCCCTGCGTGCATGAGGGCGAATTCGCCGAGGCACGCATCGCCTTCCCCAGCGACTGGGTGCCGCAGCTTGCCGTCTCGGGCGAAAAGCGCATGTCGACGATTCTGAGCGAAGAGAAGGAATGGGCCGACGAGGCCAACGCTCGCCGCGCTCACGCTCGCATGATTGCCAATGCGCTTGCCGTGCTAAGTGTTGTCGCGGCGGTGGCCTTTACCGGCACAATCGTTGTGCTCAAGCTGCGCCGCCGCAAGCCCAAGCCGCTTTTCCAGGACGAATATTTCCGCGATGTGCCTTCGGCCGACCATCCCGCCGTGCTTTCGGCCCTCATGAGCTGGAACGAGGTGCCCGATCAGGCATATATCGCCACGCTTATGAAGCTTACCGACGACCGCGTGATCAAGCTGGAAGAAGCGACCGAGACCAAGAAGAAGGGTCTGCTCCGTCGCGAAAAAGAGGAGCAGACGTATCGCATCACAGTGACCGACGAGGCCTGGAAGGCTGCCAAGAAGGACGGCATCGATCGCGATGTGCTCAAGGTCTTCTTCGCCGGCGTTAAGCCCGATAAGGACGGAGTCCGTTCGCGCACGTTTAGCGAGTTGGAGGAGTACGCTAGCGAGCGCACCACATCTGTTGGCGACAAGCTCGAGGACTATCAGAGCACAGTTAAGGGCAAGCTGGAGGCGCGCGAGCTTATTGCATCGGATGGCACTATCGCGATGGTGGCCGGCCTGGTTCTCGGCATCATCATTGTCTTTGGCATTCTGGGCTCTCTGTTCTATACCGACTTTGCGGATGCCAACGTCGGTGCCGCTATGATCTCGATCCCCGTTACGATCGTGGGCTTTGTCCTGAGCTGCACCTTCCGCCGTTACACGCCGGAGGGCGCCGAGGTGGCGGCTCGCTGCAAGGCGCTCAAGCATTGGCTCGAGGACTTTACGCGCCTGAAGGAGGCTATCCCCAGCGACCTAATCTTGTGGAACAAACTGCTGGTGATGGGCGTTGCCCTGGGCGTTTCGAAAGAAGTGCTGCGACAGCTGGCCGAGGCCGTGCCTGCGGATCTGCGCAACAGCGACGATTTCTACGACAACTACCCCTGCTACTGGTGGTATTACCATCACTACGGCAACGAGTCTCCGCTCGATTCGTTCAACGAGGTGTATCACGAGACCATCCGCGAGCTGGCTTCGAGTTCCGATAGCTCGAGCGGCGGCAGCGGCGGCGGCTTTTCCGGTGGCGGCGGTGGCGGCGTCGGCGGAGGCGGCGGCGGAACGTTCTAGCGAGCGCTTGCTTTGGGGTGGATCTTTCTGGGCGGTTGCCAGGGAAGATTCATCCCATTTTTGTGCATCGAAACGGGTCAAACTTTCCGCTGCGGACCTTCGCGCAAGGGACAGTGGACAAAAAATGCCAAATATGAGTACTGTTGCTGCGTTGGTCACATATGTTTGCACATAATAATGGGCTCCTAATGAGAGTACTTCTCGTTAGGAGCCCATTTTATTGAACATTTGGGGAGTTATGTCAGCTCGTGCAGCTGGTCGTCATGCCTATAAGCATCAAAAATGCCCCAAATCGCTGCTACTAAAAAGGTAACAGTACTCATATTTGATGTTTTTTGACCAGGGCTATCTACAAACCCCCTAGGCCACTCATTGGGGACAGACTTAAATGACTAGTTGTTGGGGATCAGTCATTGGGGACGTTCTTAAATGACCAGGTGTGGCTGCTTGGGCTAGGCTGTTAGGTCGAGTTCGTAGAGAAAGCTTTCGCGTGGCATGTCGTGACGACGCTCTTCGCGGTTGGCGCGGTGCGTGGCCGTGCGCTTAAAGCCGTGCAGCTCGTAGAACTTCCACGAGCAGTTGGAGTCGGTGTACAGGTGCGCCCTTGTCGCCCCGCGCGAGGAAAGGTACGAGACAGCGGCATCGAGCAACACCGAGCCAACGCCCAGGCCATGGACATCGGGATCGACGGCGAGCAGCGTGACTTCGTTGTCGTGCGGCAATGGGCTGCTCTCGAGCAGGCGGTTGTTGGTTCGGATGGTTGCACGCACAAACGAGAGATACTCGGCGCAGGCATCAGGCTCCAGCTCGCGCATCTGCGATAGCAGCGCGCGTTCGGTATCCATCCAATGTTCCTTAACGGTGGCGCCGGAGCTCTGTCCCGCACGCGCGAGCGAAATGCCACGCGCCTGACCGTCGATTACGGCAACCTGCGAAAACGTCGATGACGAAAGGCAATAGGCGAGGTCGCACGCGGCCTCGAGGCGGTTGTACTCATCGTTATCCGAATTGTTATGCCAAAGCTGCTGCAGAATCAGCGCGATGGCGTCAAAGTCTTCAGTATCAAACGGTCGGTAGAGAACCCGCGAGACCATGGTGCCTCTTTCTTTTGCGGATGCATATCGAGCACAGTTCTACCACGCCATTGGCATCTAATTATGGTGCCCCTGTGTTCCATCAACTCACCGTGCTCAGCGGCGCCTCTGCAACCCCCGCTCGCAAACTTTTTCTGCACAGCCGTGCGTTGCGGGGTGCAACGTCGCGCTCGATGCGCTACATTGAATCAGTATTTTCAATGCCGCTGCGCGAGCGCTGCAGATCGACGTATCACCGACTCACAGAGCACGGCGGCGTACCAGACAGGAGGACTGCATGGGATCTGATGTGAAGATCGCACGCGCGTTGATCTCGGTTACCGATAAGACGGGCGTCGTCGATTTCGCACGGACGCTGGTCGATGACTTTGGCGTCGAGATCATCTCTACGGGCGGCACGGCTCGTGCCATCGAGGACGCGGGCGTTCCCGTAACCCCCATCGAGGAGTTCACGGGCTATCCCGAGATGATGGACGGCCGCGTTAAGACCCTGCACCCCAAGGTTCACGGCGCGCTGCTGGCCCGCCGCGATTCCGAGCAGCACATGCAGGAGGCCGCTCAGCACGGCATTAAGCTGATCGACCTGGTCGTCGTCAACCTGTACGAGTTCGAGAAGACCGTTGCCAACCCCGAGGTCACCTTCGCGGACGCCATCGAGCACATCGACATCGGCGGTCCCTCCATGCTGCGCTCTGCTGCCAAGAACGCCACGAGCGTTACCGTCATCTCCGATCCGGCCGACTACGACGCCGTCCTGGCCGAGATGCACGAGACCGGCGGCTGCACCACGCTTTCCACCCGTCGTCGCCTGCAGGTGAAGGTCTACCAGACCACCGCCGCCTACGACACGGCTATCTCCCGTTGGCTTGCCGCCCAGGCAAGCGACGTGGCGGACACCTCTGCCAAGCTCGAGATCTCGCTGGAGAAGGTCGACGACCTGCGCTATGGCGAGAACCCGCAGCAGAAGGCTACGGTCTACCGCTTTGCCGAGGGCTGCGAGAACACCGCGAGCTCGCAGTTCCCGCTCGTTGGCTCCGAGCAGATCCAGGGCAAGCCGCTCAGCTACAACAACTATCTGGATGCCGATGCCGCTTGGAACCTGGTCCGCGAGTTCGACGAGCCGGCCTGCGTGATTCTCAAGCACCAGAACCCCTGCGGCTCCGCCGTTGCCGAGGACATTACGTCCGCTTACGACCGCGCCTTCGCCTGCGATCCCAAGAGCGCCTTCGGCGGCATCATCGCCTGCAACCGCGAGGTTCCCTTTGAGCTGGTTGAGCATTTTGCCGATCAGAACAAGCAGTTCGTCGAGGTTATCATCGCCCCGAGCTACACTGCCGAGGCGCTCGAGCGCATGGCTAAGCGCCCCAACCTGCGCGTGTTGGCGACCGGCGGCGTGGACCACGGCGCCCAGGTGGAGCTGCGTTCCATCGACGGCGGCATGCTGGTGCAGGAAGTCGACCACGTGACCGAGGATCCCGCGACCTTTACGTTCCCCACCGACCGCAAGCCCACCGATGCCGAGATGGCCGAGCTTGAGTTTGCCTGGAAGGTCTGCAAGGGCGTCAAGTCCAACGCCATCCTGGTCTCCAAGGGCAAGGCCGGTATTGGCATGGGCCCGGGTCAGCCCAACCGCGTTGACTCTGCGCTGCTTGCCTGCGAGCGCGCCGAGGACTTCTGCGAGCGCGAGGGCGTGGAGAAGGGCGGCTTTGCCTGTGCAAGCGACGCGTTCTTCCCGTTCCGCGACAACGTCGACGTGCTTGCCGCGCACGGTGTGACCTGCATCATCCAGCCCGGCGGCTCCAAGCGCGACGACGAGAGCATCCAGGCCTGCAACGAGCACAATATTGC
>JAHYYN010000022.1:0-175430 GCA_019424945.1 Collinsella sp.
GCGGCACATGGTTACAAACTGTTGATCAGCCTTGCTCATTGACCCTCCTGTCAGTTGCCTATAAGCGAGATTCATTGTAGCCCAGGCACATGCGGCCCCACAGCCCAAACATAAGCCCACAATTTCTGTCATATGCCAGAAATTCATTGCATAAATCTGCGCGTTCGCTATTCTATTGTTGACATATGTCAGATAAGGAGAGCACATGGCAGGAAGACGCGAAAAACTGCGCCGCGTCGGGATCATCCCCGAATACCGCGGCTTTACCCCTGACGGCCTAGCCAGCGGAGACGCCATCGACATGACGGTCGACGAACTCGAGGCGCTGCGCCTGTGCGACCTGGAAGGCCTTAACCAAGAGGCAGTCGCACAGCAGATGGGTATCGCGCGCGCCACGGTGGCGGCTATTTGCAGCCGCGCGCATCGCAAGGTGGCAAACGCGTTGGTCAATGGTCGGGCGCTCATCATCGAAGGCGGCAATATTGCGTACTCCCCCATTACCACGGCAACGGCCGTATGGCCAGCAAAGGAGATCGATACCATGAGGGTGGCAACCACGTACGACAACGGCAACATCTTTATGCACTTTGGCCGCAGCGAGCAGTTCAAGATCTACGACATTCAGGACGGCAAGGTACTCAACGAGCAGGTCGTGGGCACCGGCGGCACCGGCCACGGTGCCCTTGCGGGCCTGCTCGCCAACGGCGGCGTGGACACGCTCATCTGCGGCGGCATCGGCGGTGGCGCTATCAACGCGCTTGCCCAAGCCGGCATCACAGTATACGCAGGTGCCCAGGGCAGCTGCGACGCTTGCGTCGAGGCCCTCATTGCCGGCACGCTCGCGCAGACCGGCGAGGCCACCTGCGACTGCCATGGCCACGGCCACGACCACACTCACGAGCATGGCGATTCCTGCGGCTGCCACGGCCATCACGAGCACGAGGGCCACGAGGGCTGCGGCTGCCACTAACGGCACGGCACCGCGAGCTCGGGGCGCGACGCCAAACGCAACCCAACAATCAAAGCCAACAACAAAGGCCACCCGGTAGCTTCCGAGTGGCCTTTGCCATATCAAGCTGGAATTACAGCTCTATTTCTTATTACGCATCTGCGCTTCCATCTGGCGCAGCAGCTCCATATCGGACTTGGGACCGCCCGTACCCAGGCCGCCCATGCTGCCCAGACCCATAGCGTCCAGGCCAGGGATATTGGGCATGCGCATCTTCTTGCCCTTCTTGCCCTTTTTGCCCTTCTTGCCGCCGGCCTGCGCCTGATTGGCCATCGTGCGCATGCGTCCCATCATCTTGTTCATCTCGCCCCACTGCTTCATAAGGCCGTTGACCTCGGTGGGGGTTACGCCGGCTCCCTTGGCAATGCGGGCGCGGCGCTGGCCGTTGATGATGGAGGGGCGCAGGCGTTCCTCCTTGGTCATCGACATAATGATGGCCTCGTTCTTGTCGAAGATGCCCTCGTCCAGGTTGCCGCCCATCTGGTTGAGCGCGCGCTGGCCACCGGGGAGCATGCCGAGAATGCCCTTCATGCCGCCCATCTTCTTAACGGCTTTCATCTGGTCGAGCATGTCGTTCATGGTAAAGCCCTCGCGCAGCATGCGCTCGGCGGCCTCGAGCTGCTCGGCATCGGCGGCCTCCTGGGCCTTCTCGATGATGCCGACGACGTCGCCCATGCCCAAGATTCGCTTGGCCATACGGTCGGGGTAGAACGGCTCCAGCGAATCGGGCTTCTCGCCCATGCTCACGAACTTGATGGGCTTGCCGGTCACCTGGCGCACGGAAAGCGCGCCGCCACCACGGGCATCGCCGTCGAGCTTGGAGATGATCACGCCGTCAAAGTCGGTGCGCTCGGCGAAGGTCGAGACGACGTTGACGATATCCTGGCCGGTCATGGCATCGACGACCATCAGCACCTGATCGGGCTTGACGGCCTTCTTGATGTCCACGGCTTCCTGCATCATCTGCTCGTCGATCTGCAAACGACCGGCGGTATCGACGATGACCACGTCACGCAGGTGGTCGACGGCCTCCTGAATAGCGCCCTTGGCGATGTCGACCGGGTGTGCACCGTCGCCACGGAAGACCGGCACGCCGATCTCTCCGCCAAGCGTGGCTAGCTGGTCGGCTGCGGCGGGACGGTAGACGTCGCACGCGGCGAGCAGCGGCGAGCGGCCCTGCTTCTTGAGCAGGTAGGCCAGCTTTACGGCCGCCGTGGTCTTACCGGAGCCCTGCAGGCCCACGAGCATGATGACGTTGGGGATACGGTTGCTAAAGACGAGCTTGCTCTCGGTGGAGCCGAGCATCTCAGTGAGCTCGTCGAGCACGATCTTGACGACGTTTTGCGCCGGCGACAGCGACTCCATGACCTCTGCGGTCATGCAGCGCTCCTTGGTCTTGGCGACGAACTCCTTGACAACCTTAAAGTTGACGTCGGCTTCGAGCAGCGCCATGCGAATATCGCGCATGGCCGAGGTGATATCGGCCTCGGTCAGCTTACCCTTGCCGCGCAGGCGGTCAAATGTGTCATTGAGGCGATCGCTCAGAGAATCAAACACTAGTCACTCCTTAATTGGACTCGCCCACCAGGGCGCGGCAGAAATCTTTGGCATTGAACTCCTGTAGGTCATCGACCTGCTCGCCCACGCCCACGCGCAGAATCGGGAGCTTGAGCTTCTCGGCCACGGCCATGGCGATGCCGCCCTTTGCCGTACCGTCGAGCTTCGTCATGATGATACCGTCCAGACCCAGCGCCTCGTTAAACTCGAGCGCCTGGTTCAGACCGTTCTGGCCGGTGGCGGCATCGATCACGAGCACGACCGAGACGGGCATGGGGCCGGCGGCCATATTGGCGGCGCGCTTACGCGTCACGTTAACCACCTTGGCAAGCTCGCGCATGAGCTCGGGGCTCGTGTGCAGGCGGCCGGCGGTGTCGATCAGCACCAGGTCGCTGCCGCGCTTATCGGCCTCATCGAGCACGTCGTAGCAAACACTTGCCGGGTCGGAGCCGCGATCGCGCTTGATGACGGGGACGCCGGCGCGCTGACCCCACACATCGAGCTGCTCGATGGCGGCGGCGCGGAAGGTATCGGCAGAACCGATCACGACATTCTTGCCGCGGGCGGCCATGGCGCTCGCGATCTTGCCGACCGTCGTGGTCTTGCCGGCGCCGTTAATGCCTACAAACAGCACGCAGCTCGGCGTGTCGGAGAACGGATCGCGCTCGGCGGGCACAAAATGCTGCTCGAGCTGCTCAGCCAGGGCGCGACGGAGCTGCGGGGCGGTCTTGAGGTTCTTCTTGGCGGCCGTCTCGCGCAGATCATCGGAGACCTGAATGGCGACCTCGGCGCCCATGTCACCCATAACGAGGGTATCCTCAAGGTCCTCCCAAAAGTCCTCGTCGACCTCGCCGCCAAAGTAGAAGACCTCGTTGAGGGCCTCGCGGCTGCGCTCAAGTCCGCGCGAGAGAGCGTCAAAGAATCCCATTATGCATTCACGACCTTTCCGGTTTCGCGATCGAGTTTTTGCGAGACGACGCGGCTGACGCCGTCGGCTTGCATCGAGACGCCATAGAGAACGTCAGCGTCCTCCATAGTACGGCGCTGATGCGAAATGACCAAGAGCTGCGTATCGGAACGCAACACGTCGAGCGCGCCGATGAGCTTGGACAGGTTGGCGTCGTCAAGTGCCGCCTCGACCTCGTCCAGCACATAGAACGGCACCGTGCGCGTGCGGTACACGGCAAAGAGCAGGGCGAGTGCCGTCAGACTCTTCTCGCCGCCCGACATGAGCATCATCTTGGTGATGCGCTTGCCGCGCGGCTGCGCCACGACCTCGATACCCGTCTCGGCCGGATGCTCAGGATCGGTCATCTCCAGATGAGCCTGGCCACCCGGGAACAGCATAGCGAAGATCTCGCGGAAGTTCGCGTCGACCTTCTCAAACGTCACAAGGAACGCCTTGCGCATCTTGCGATCAATAGCCACCGTGATCTTGGTGAGCGCCTTACGCGCGCTCTCCAGATCGGCCAGCTGCTCCTCGATGTAATCGGCGCGGCGCTTGAGCTGCTCGTACTCCTCCATGGCAACTTGGTTCACGGGACCGAGGTTGTTGATCTGGCGCACAAGCTGGTTGAGCTCGCGCTCGGCGGCATCGCGGTCCGTGGGCGCGGGAAGCATGAGCGCTTCCTCGAGTACCGAGTTGCCATCGGCGGTAATGGCCTTAATGGCGGCCTCTACCTGCACCTCGAGCTTGCCACGCGCGACCTTAAACTCGTTTTGCGTGGCGGTGGCGGTATCGACCTTCTCCTTAGCGCGGGCAACCTCTGCCTTGGCATCCTCGATGGTCTTCTTGAGCGAAGCGGAGTCCGCCTCCTCCAGAGAGGCCTGGTCACGCAGACGCGCTGCCCAATCCGACGCGCGCTCCAGCAGGGCCGAATAGCGCTCGTGCATGGGATCGACGCGCAGGCGCAGCAGCTCGAGTGAGCGCGAGGCCTGGCGTGTTCCGCGGATACGGCGGTCGATGCCCTCCAGGCGATGCTCCAGATCGGGCACGCGGCCCTTCAGAGAACGAAGGCGCTCGCTCGTCTGGGCCAGGCGGACCTTGGCATCGGCGAGCTTGCCGGCGGCCTCGGAATCGTCACGGCGAACGCGGTCGAGTTCGTCGTTGGCTTCGGCAATCTGAAGACCAAGATCGCTTGCCTGCGCTCGGGCCTCGTCACGCGAGCGGGTGAGCTCGTCCACGCGCGGGCGCGCAGCGCGAACGGCCTCGGCGGCCTGCTCGCGGCGCTTGGAGATGCGCACGCGCTCGACCTCGGCGTTGTTGGCGCTTTGCTCCAGGCGGCCAATCTCGGAGAGCAGCGAGCGGCGCTCGCCCTCAAGACGGGCGATCTCGCCGGCGGCATCGCCCTCGGCGGCACGCGCCTCTTCGACGGCCGCATTGGCCTCGACGACCTGATCCGACACATGCTCAAACACAGCAGCCAGATCGGGCTCCAGGCCCTCCAGCTCGCGAATGCGACGCTTGCGCTCCAAGGCACCCGACGCCTCGCCGGCGTCGAGGCCCACACGCACCAGGCCGCCGCAGGCGACGCGGGCGCCATCGGGGGTCACGTAAGTCACGCCGTCAACGACAGGCGCGGCCAGCGCAGCCGCCAAGTCGTCGACAACGTAATAGCCGCCGAGCAGCGCCTCGACAACCGGGCCATAGCCGGCGCGTACGGACAGGCGATCGACCAGGCGGGAACCGGCAGCGCCCTTAGCGGCAGCAGAGGCGCTCGCACCGCGCGCCACCAGCAGCGCCTCGCCCGAGGCCTTCTTCTGGTCCAGAGCGGCACGGCCGGCACGCTCAAGCGCGGACGTATCGTCGAACAGCAGCGCATCGATATCGCCGGCGAGCAGCTGCTCAACCAGACCCTCGAGCTCACGCGGTGCCTCGAGCACATCACCCAGACGGCCCGAAACATCGTCGCCCAGCGCGCCCACCAGACGGCTTACGAGCGGCGAGCTGTCTGCCATGCGGGCATCGAGCTTCTTTTGGCTGGCAAGCTCCGAGCGTACCTCGGACAGCTTGTTGCGCGCCTCGCTCTCGCGATTACGCAAGTCCTTCAACGCCGCACGCGCGACCTCGGTGGCCTCACGCGCATCGACCTGGGCTTGACGAGCCTGATCGAGCGCACCGTCGAGCTCCTCAGCACGGTCGCGGCGGCTATCAAGCGATGCTGTGACCTCCTCGAGCTGTTCATCAATCTGCTCCAGGCGCGAGGCGTACATGTTGTCCTCGACCTCAGCGTTGCTCAGCGAGTCCTTCACCTTGGCAAGCTCGAGCGCGGCGTTATCGGCCACACGCTGCACATCGCGCTGCTCGCGCATAAGCTGCGAAATCTGATTGTCGAGCACAACGCGACGCTCGTGGAGCTGGGCGGCGGAAGGTCCGGCAGCGTCAACGTCGTCCTGGGCCAGCATGTGCGCACCGGTCACTTCCTCAAGCTGGGCACGCGCATCCTCGAGCTCCTCGACCACGCGACGGCGCTGATGCTCGGAGCTCGAGATCTGGCCGCGCATGTCGGACAGGCGCGACACCATGTTGTGGCCCTTTTCCTCGAGCAGGCGCATATCGGAGTTAATGCGGCCGACCACGTCTTGCATATGGCGGCGCTGCTCGCCCAGATCGCCCACAAACAGGCCCTTTTCCTCGAGCATGACCTGGAGCTTTTCGAGCTCGCGCTCCTTTTCGCCCAAGCGGTATTGCGCAAGCTCAAGCTCGGCAGCGCCCTCCTTGGAGCGGCTTTCCAGGTCGTTCCACTGCGACTGCAGCGAACGAAGCTCGTCGACGGCCAGCATCTGCGTAAGCTCGTTCGCGCGCGAGGACAGCTCTTTGTACTTGCGCGCGCGATCGACCTGACGCTCCAGCGGTCGCAGCTGACGGGCGATTTCCTTATTGATGTCACGCGCACGCGTCAGGTGCTCGTCCATCGATTTAATCTTTTTGAGTGCACGCTCCTTGCGGCGCTTGTGCTTGGAGATGCCGGCGGCCTCCTCGATCAGGGCGCGGCGCTCCTCGGGGCGGCTCTGCAAAATGGCGTCGAGCTTGCCCTGGCTGATGATGGAATGCGTATCCTTGCCCAGGCCCGAATCGTGCAGGATGTCCTGAATGTCCATCAGGCGGCACGGGCTCGAGTTGATGAGGTACTCACTTTCGCCCGAGCGGTACATGCGGCGGGTGATAGCCACCTCGTCAAAGTCGACAGGCAGCATATGGTCCGAGTTATCGAGCACCAGCGTGACCTCGGCGACACCCACCGGCTTGCGCGCCGACGAGCCCGAGAAGATGACGTCCTCCATGGCCTGGCCGCGCAGCTGCTTGGCGCTCTGCTCGCCCAGGACCCACAGAATCGAGTCGGAGATGTTCGATTTTCCCGAGCCGTTGGGACCGACGATGACGGTTAGGCCCGGCTCAAACGTCATATGGGCGCGGTCGGCAAACGACTTGAACCCTTTGAGCGTGAGGGACTTGAGATACACGGTTCCTCGCTTAAACAGGCTTCTTGTTGAGAATCACGCCGTTAGTGGTGTAACCCATGCGGTCGAGCGCCTCGAGCGCAGCGGCTCCCTCGGCCTCCTTCTTGGAGGAACCGGTGCCGCGGCCCTGGCGAATACCGTCGATGAGCACCACGGCGGTAAAGGTGGGCGCATGCGCGGGGCCCTCGGAGCCAACGAGCTTATACGCGGGAGGCTCGTGGCCGTCGGCTTGCACGCACTCCTGCAAAAACGACTTGGGGTTCGCGGGGTGCTCGGCACGCTCGGAGGCCAGGTGCGGCTTAAGCGTACGGTGGATGAACTCCGCCGCCGCATCCCAGCCAGCATCCAGATACAGCGCGCCCACGAGCGACTCATAGACGTTCTCGAGCGCCGAGTGCAAGCCGCGCGCGCCGGTACCGGTCTCGGAGGCACCAAAGATGATGATGTCGTCGATGCCCAGCTCATGGGACACCTCGGACAGGGTAGCACCCGAGACAAGGGACACCTTCAGGCGCGTAAGCTTGCCCTCGTCAAACTCCGGATAGGATTCAAAGAGCGAGCGGGCAACCACGGCGCCCAAAATGGAATCGCCCAAAAACTCAAGGCGCTCATAGCTCGCCGAGACGGGCTGACCTTCCACGGCAGAGGGGTGCGTGAGCGCCGCGCGCAGCAGCACCTTGTTATTGAACTCGTGGCCCAGGATTTCCTGGGCGCGCGCGAGTCGTTGAGATAAAGCCAAGACTTAGGCCTCCTTGGCGTTTTCAATAGCGTCGACAGCGTCGGCGACAGAGTTGAGCGACAACAGGGTCTCGTCATCGATCTCGAGGTCGAACTCGTCCTCGATAGCCGTCACCAGCTGCAGACGCTCGAGCGAATCGGCATCGAGATCGTCGAAGGTGGTCTCGTCGCTAATCTCGGCGACATCGACGCCCAGAACGTCAGCGGCGACTTCGGCGATCTTATCGAAGATTTCGGAGCGGTCCATAGCGCTTCCTCTCGTATTGTGTGAATATCAACGCGCTGGCGCCGCAAGCGCAGCGCCAAGACACGGTTTTGATTCTACCCCACGACGCAGGCCGCGAGGCGCATAACAGCGCCCTAACTCGCTCCTACAAAACGATGCCGTCCATAGAGCTGGCGACGTTCTCGACCAGTCCGGCGCGTACGGCCTCCGCCGCGGCGAGCGTACCGTTTTTGACGGCCTCGACCGAGGTGGCACCGTGGCCAATCAGGACCACGCCACGCAGACCCAGCAGAATGGCGCCGCCCTTAGCATCGCCCGAGAGCTTTGCCTTGATCTCGCGCATCTGCTTTTTGATGAGCAGCGCGGCGATCTTGGTGCCGAGCGAAGCCATAAAGGCACCCTTAAGCTCCTGCAGCAAAAACTTGGCCGCGCCCTCGGTTGCCTTAAGGGCAATGTTTCCCGACATGCCATCGGCGACCACGACGTCAAAATTGCCCGACGTAAGATCGGTGCCCTCGCAGTTGCCCACAAAACCGGGAACAGCGGCCTTCATGGCCGGGAAGCACGACTTGGTGAAGTTGGAGCCCTTCTCGTCCTCGGTGCCGTTGGCAAGCAGGCCCACACGGGGATGCTCAATGCCCAAGACGACGCGCGCATAGGCGCGACCCATCTGGGCAAAACGCACCATGTCGTCGACCTCGACATCGGGGTTGGCGCCCATGTCGCACAGAACCGTCAGGCCGCCGGCGCGGTTGGGCAGTGCATTGGTGAGGCACGGACGCACAGGCTGTTTCTTGCCCTCGGCCTGATAGCGAAACGGCGTCACGTAGGCGGTAGCGGCAGCGGTCATGGCGCCGGTGGAGCCGGCGGAGAAGAAGGCGTCCGCGTTACCCTTCTTGATAGCGCGGCAGGCAAGCACGATCGAGGACTTGCGCTTGGTCATCACGGCTCGAATGGGATCGTCATCCATGGCGATGACATCGGGCGCCTCCAAGGCCTCAACACGAGCGTGAGCCGCGGCAAAGGGGTTCACGATCTCTGCGGGACCGACGGCCAAGACCTCGATATCGGGATCCGCCGCAAGCGCCGCCTCGATACCGTCGAGGACAACCTGGGGCTTCTCGTCTCCACCCACAGCGTCTACACAAACGCGAACGTTACTCATTTCATATGCTCCTTATACAAAAATGGCCGACTCATTGAGCCGGCCATTGTGGTTCCAGTTGGAACGGCATCGCATCCAAAGTATACAGTTACTCGGTAACGATAACCTCGCGGTCCTTGTAGAAACCGCAGCTGGGGCACACGTGGTGCGGGAGCTTGACAGCACCGCAACGGGGGCACGTGGACTGAGCCGCAGCCGAGATCTTCATGTTGGCGGAACGGCGGGTGTGAGTGCGGATACGACCCTGCTTTTGTTTAGGTACGGGCATAGTGACCTTCCTTATGAACTATCCAGTGTGGCGATTACGCGCAAGTAGCGATACTACCACAGTTTTACTCGTCAAGCTTGAGATTCTTCAATGCTGCAAATGGATTTTCCGTGGCAGCGACCCAGTCGGCCTCTGCTTGAGCGGCGCAATCGCATTGCTCGACGTTGAGATTGATGCCGCAAGTGGGGCATAGGCCGCGACAATCGGGCTTGCACAGGACAACGAACGGCGTGTCCATGACGACCGCGTCGTTGATAGGCTCACCCAGATCGACGATGCGATCCTCGCCCAGTAACTCGTAGCCATCTTCGTAGGCCTCGGGGTCCTCGGGCTCGTTAAAGAGATAGAATTCCTCGATCTCACCGGCAATATCAAACGAAGCGGGCTCCAGGCAACGGTCGCACTCACCGGTTGCGTGCGCGCGGACCATGCCCGTAAGCAGAACACCGGTGCCGGCATTGGTAAAGACCACATCGTAGTCAATGCCGTCCTGTAGCTGGTACTCCTTCTCGCCCACCGTATAGGTGGCGACATCGACCTTACCGGTCAGCGGGTACGAGTCTCCGGGAAACTCGAGCTGCTCGGAAAGATCGACGGTAACGCTCGGGAACTCAGCCATTACCACTGACCATTCTGCTGGGCGGCACCCTCGTTGAGCTGCTGACGGCAACGGGTCACCGTGCCGGTCAGGCTCTTGAGGTTCTCCTCGAGGTGCGTAAAGACCTGCTCGGCATAATCCTCGGCGGCATAGCGCGTCTCGCGCTCATACTGCTGGGCACGGTCGCGAATATCGTCGGCCTGCTGCTGCGCTAAGCGAACGATCTCCTGCTCACCGGCAATGGTGAGGGCCTGCTGCTGAGCATCGGCGATGATGGAATCGGCCTGAGCGGCGGCGGAAGCCATAAGCTCCTCGCGCTCCTTGAGGATACGGCGGGACTTCTGCCATTCCTCGGGATAGCTCATGCGGATCTCGTCGAGGATGTTAAAGAAGACGTCGGCGTCGATAACCTTCATCTGGGCGTTCTTGCCGAACGGCGTCTTAGCCTCTTCGATGAGCCCCTCGAGCTCGTCGACAAGACTCACGATCCTGTCGCCAGGAAAATTCTCGCCCGGCATCCGGTCTCCTTTCATAGGTAACATATCATCGTGTTAGTTTACCACATGCCACCAGGCATTAAAAAACGTCACGAAAAGCGATGTTTGAGCGCCTTGACCACATTGGGCGGAACAAAATTAGAGACATCGCTACCGAGCGAGGCAATCTGACGAACCACCGAGCTCGAGATATAGCCGTACTGCGGCGCACTCATGACAAAGATGGACTCCAGCTCGTTATCCAGGCGGTAGTTGAGGTCGGCCTGCTGCAGTTCGTACTCAAAGTCGGTCATGGCACGCAGACCCTTGACCACGGCTCCTGCTCCCTGTTCGCGGGCAAAATCGACCAAGAGGCCGGTGAAGGGCAGCACCTCGACGCCGTCAATATCACCGAGCGCCTCACGGGCCAGCGCCACGCGCTCATCGAGCATAAAGGTGGTGCCCACGCCGTTTTTTCCCTGCGACTCGGCAACGGCCACGATCACGCTGGGAAAGATGCGACGGGCGCGGCGGATCACATCGATATGGCCAAACGTGATGGGATCGAAGGTGCCCGGGACGATCACGCGGTTGATGGTGTCATTCATGGGCGTCCTCCTGAAACGTCGTGGCATCGTTGTTCTCGGCATTTGCGCCGGCGCTGACGCCTTCACCATCGTTATCGTCGACCCAACGAAGCAAGTCGACCGAGGTAATGCCGTAGCGTTTCTCACGTACAGTCTCAAAGCCTGCCGGCTGCGCGCCCGTATCGGCGGCGGCATGCTCAAACAGGGCATAAGCGCCAGCTGCAAGCAGACCCTGCTGAGCCAGGTTCTGCAGCAGCTCCTCGACCGGCTCGGCGCCAAAAGCATATGGTGGGTCGAGCAAGACCAGATCAAAGGGGCCGCCCGGCACACGACCGCGCGAGGCACTCGCCAGCATGTCGCCCGTTACCACGCGCCAACGCGCACGGTCGCGGCAGAGCGACTCGATATTCTTGGTAATGAGCCGCGCGGCATTCCGATCGATCTCGAACGTGGTGAGCGAGCGGACACCACGCGAGAGCATCTCTAACCCTAAGGCACCGGAGCCGCCAAAGGCGTCCAGCACGCGGACCTCGTCCAGATCGAAGTCGAATGCCGACATGACCATAGATGCGCACGCCTCGCGCACGCGATCGGTCGTGGGGCGGGTGACATCGCGACCACGGGGCTCCTCGATCTTACGACCGCGCCATTCGCCGCCGATGATTCTCATCCTCCGCTGACCTCCTTAAAAATGTGTCGATATCGCATGGCGACCGCATCGCGCAGGGGGCGCGTCGCCACGGAGTCAAGGTTGCAAGCATACCGCAAGAGCTCGACCGCGTCCAAATGGGCCCATTCGATAAGGTCCTCATCGGCGTCCAGGTCAACAAAGCGCAGGGTCACACCGCCATGCTGGCGGTACCCTAGGATTTCGCCCTCGTGACGCAGACGCAGGTCCATCTGGGCAAGCGTAAAACCATCCGAAGTTTTTTCGAGCGACTGGAGACGGTCTTGCGCCGCCGATGCGCCGCCGTTGCCCTTGGAGTGCGTCATAACCAGGCAGGTGCCCGACACGCTGCCGCGGCCCACGCGACCGCGCAGCTGGTGCAAGGCCGCCAAGCCAAAGCGATCACCGTTCTCGATGACCATAACGGTGGCGTTAGGCACGTCGACGCCCACCTCGACCACCGTAGTCGAGACGAGCACGTCGATCTCGCCACGCTTGAAGGCGTCGATGACCCGATCCTTCTCCCCCGCTGGCATACGGCCGTGAAGGCGCTCGATGGCAAGACCCGGCAACGCCAGACGCAGGCGGTCGAGCTCGGTTGCCGTATCGTGCAGTGGCACGGGGACGGTTACGCGGCCCTCGTCGTCGCGGGCAATACCGGGCACGTCTTCCAGCTCATCGGCCGAATCACTCGGCTCCACAAGTGGGCAAATCACGTAGGCCTGCTGGCCCTTTGCATGCGCCTCACGGATGGCGCCATAGGCGAGGTCGCGGCTCGACTCGGTGAGCACGCGTGTCGTCACGCCAGCGCCAGGGACGGGCCGATGGCGGATGATACTCGTGTCCAGATCGCCGTAGACCGAAAGCGCCAGCGTACGCGGGATGGGCGTTGCCGTCATAACGAGCAGATCGGCACCAGGGCCCTTCGCACGCAGGGCGTTGCGTTGGCCGACGCCAAACCGGTGCTGCTCATCGATGACCACGAGCGACAGATGCTTAAACGCCACGTTATCCGAAAGCACCGCGTGGGTGCCAAAGAGGACATCGAGCTCGCCCGATTCCAGATGGGCATGAATCCGCTCGCGCTCGGCCGCCGGCGTGGCGCCCGTCAGGAGCGCCCAGGTCATGCCAGCCTGCAAGAGCAAGGGGCCGGTCTTATCGGCATATTGACGCGCCAGCACGCCCGTGGGCGCCATAACGCAGGCCTGCGTGCCGCTATCGGCAGCCACAGCCAGCGCGCAGGCGGCAACGGCGGTCTTACCGGTACCGACATCGCCCAGCAGCAGGCGGTTCATCACGCGCCCGCCATCGCACATATCGCGCAGGATATCTTGGAACGCGGCCTCCTGCTCGTCGCTCAGCGAAAACGGCAGGGCCTGCTTAAGCGCGGCCAGGTGCTCGCCCGCGGCGTGGGCGTAGGGCACCACATCGACCAGGCTGCCGTCGTTGCGCAGGCGCAGCGCCAGCTGCAGGTAGAGGCACTCCTCGTAGGCAAGCCGTGCGCGCGCGATATCGCGCTCAGCCATGCTCGAGGGAAAGTGAATTGATCGAAGCGCACGAGCATTGCTCATCAGGCGACGTTTAACGCGCAAGCGTGCGGGAATCGGGTCGAAGGGATTGCCGACGACCTCGAGCGCGCCACTTACGATGCGGCGCATCCATGCCTGGCTCACGCCGTCACTCACATAATGGACCGGCAAAATGGTGCCCGCAGCACGCCCGTCATCAAGCTTTTCAAAGTGCGGCGAGGCCATCTGCTTAAAACCGTAGGCAAACTCGACCTTGCCCATCACGGCCAGGCGGTCGCCCTGTTTAAGCTGCTGGGCAATCCAAGGCTGACGGAAAAAGGCGAGCTGCAGCACGCCCGTCTCGTCAACGAGTGAGACCTCGGTCACCTGCATGCGCGGACGCGGCTTCTTTTGAACGATACGGTCGACCGTGGCGATGATGGTGCACACGGTACCGATGGGCGCCATCTCGATGGACCAGGAGCGCGTAAAGTCCAGGTATCGATGAGGGATATGGAGAAGGAGGTCCCCCACCGTCCGAATTCCCAGACGGCGAAGGGCCTCCTCACGTTTACCCGAAACATATTTGAGTCGCGCGATATCCTCGTCGAGCGCATTGCTCTGGGCAAAGCGATCAGAGACGCGCGGCACGGAGCAGAGCTCGGACATGGGCAGATGCCTACTCGATCGAGAAGATCACGGGATAGAGCGGCTGCTCGCCACGATGGGCGTCGATCTCCAGGTCGGGCTGAGCCTCCTCGATAGCGTCGACGATCTCCTGGAAGGCTTCATCGGACAGCTCCTCGCCGGCCAGAATCGTCAGCGCGTCGCCCTCCTCTTCCTCCTGCATGCGGTTGATGCAATCGAGCGTGACCTGCTTCACGTCGGAGCCGACCACATCGATGGAGCCGGCAATGATGCCCATGACGTCACCGGAGTGAATTGGCGAACCGTCCGAGGCGCTGGAGTCGCGCACGGCGCGGGTGACCTCGCCATCGCGGACCTCGCTGATGGCGTCGACCATAGCGGCGACGGCATCAGCGAGCTCGGAATCGGGCAGGACCGCGAACAGCGCGGAGAAGGCCTGCGGAACGGTCTTGGTGGGAACGACGGCGACCTTCTTGTCGGTGCAGGCTGAGGCAGCGGCCTCAGCGGCCATGCGGATGTTGCCGTTGTTGGGCAGGATGATGACCGAGGTCGCGTTGACCTGGTCAACAGCACCCAGCAGGTCTGCAGTCGAGGGGTTCATGGTCTGACCACCCGACACGATCACGTCGACGCCGAGGGACTTGAGGATGTCTGCCTCGCCGGACCCGGCGGCAACGGCGACAAAGCCCAGCGCCTTGGCGGGCTCGGCGGCCTTTTCCTGGTCCTCATGGATCTTGGCGGTACGGTCGTGGGCCTCCATCTCCATGTTGTGGATAAAGACCTCGTAGATCTGACCAAGCTGCAGCATGTGCTCGAGCACCAGGTTGGGGGTGTTGGAGTGCACGTGGATCTTGTAATCGGGGTAGGCGCCCACGAGTAGCTCACAGTCGCCCATGGAACCCAGGAACTTAAGGCACTCATCCTCGTCAAACGGGGCGTCGGCCTTAAAGAGGAACTCGTTGCAGTAGCGGAACTCCGAGCCCTCCCAATCGTCGTTGGCCTCGATCTCAACGCGGCCAAGAGCGGCATCACGGGCAGAGCCGGCGGAGTCAAACGTAGCGGAGAAATACTCGACAACGGTGCTGCGACCAAGTGCTGCAGCCACAAAGTTCTCCAGGAAGATGGCAAAGCCGAAGGCGCCGGAGTCGACCACGCCGTTCTCTTTGAGGACGGGCAGCAGGTCGGGCGTGCGTGCGACGGACTGGTAGGCCTCGACGACGATAGCGTCGAGCGCATCCTCGGCCGAGAACTTCTTCTTTTCGCACTCGTCGGCCTTGGTCGAGACATCGCGCAGCACCGTGAGGATCGTGCCCTCGATGGGCTTGCGGACGGCCTGGAAGGCCACCTTGACGGCACGACGGAAGGCGAAGGCGATGTTGGCGGACGTAATGGGCTCGTCGGCGGAGACAAGGCCCTCGGCCACGCCGCGCAGGATCTGCGAGGTAATGACGCCGGAGTTACCGCGGGCGCCCATCAGGGAGCCGTGGGTGATGGCGCCGGCAATGGACTCCATGTCGGCATCGGCGGGAAGGGCGGAGAGCTCCTTGGTCACCGAGGCGAGCGTGAGCGACATGTTGGTGCCGGTGTCGCCGTCGGGCACGGGGAAGACGTTGAGCTTGTTGATCTCCTCGGCCTTGTCGGAAACGGCAGCCGCAGCGATCGGAAAACAGGTGCGAATGGTCTTTGCAATCATGGGTATTTGAATCTCCGTTTTCGGATGCTAGTTCAGACGGCTCTTGAGCGCGTCGATATGGATGCCGATCTTAAGGCTGGCGGGATCGATCTGGGCGATCTCCTGCAGGGTGAAGGCAACGGAGCTCGAAAGATTGTGGCAGACGGACTTCATGTTGACGCCGTTCTCGAGCACGACGTGAAGATCGACCGTAAGGCCGTTCTCGTCGGCGGAGACAAGCACGCCCTTGCGGAGGCGCTGGCCGGCAAGCAGGCGCACGCTTTCGGCGCCCTGGAGCTGCTCAGCCATACCGACGACGCCATAGCACGTCATCGCGGCATAACCGGCAATATCGGCAATAACGTCGTTCGAGACGCTCAGGCTGCCGTTAATGGTCTCAGACACAAGAATCTCCTTATCTGGTGCTCGCGGCACCATGTCGTGGGAGCAATCATTGCAATATTCTACAACGACCGCGCCATGTTGAGGTGGTGGGTCGCGGGATTACATCCTCGACACGAAATGTTGATATGGCAACGTTCGAGTCAAGTGGTCGCGGCATGAAAAAACCCGCCGCATAAGCGACGGGTTTTACAACCTGGCTCCCCGGGTAGGACTCGAACCTACAACAGCGCGGTTAACAGCCGCGTGCTCTACCATTGAGCTACCGAGGAATTTAAAAGCCCAGCGGAATGGGCTGAGAAATTCTGGCTCCCCGGGTAGGACTCGAACCTACAACAGCGCGGTTAACAGCCGCGTGCTCTACCATTGAGCTACCGAGGAATAGGTGCGTGCTCTCAAGCAACGAAGTTTATTATACGGACGAATCAGCTCAGGGCAAGAACTTTTTTAAGAATTTTTCCGACCTAGTCATTGGGGACGTCCCCAATGACCACATGAAAGCGCCCCCAAGCGGATGTGCTTGAGGGCGCTTCTTGCTTGCGAGGTTATGACTCGATGTAGTCCTTCAGCTTGCTGCTGCGGCTCGGGTGGCGGAGCTTGGCCAAGGTCTTGGACTCGATCTGGCGGATACGCTCGCGCGTGACGCCAAACTCGCGGCCGACTTCCTCGAGCGTGCGGGGATGCCCGTCGACAAGGCCAAAGCGCAGCTCGATAACCTTGCGCTCACGATCGGCAAGCGAGTCGAGCACCTGAGTGAGCTGCTCCTGCAGCATGGAGAAGCTGGCGGCATCGGGCGGAACGATAGCCTGGGAGTCCTCGATAAAGTCGCCCAGCTGGGAATCCTCTTCCTCGCCGATGGGGGTCTCGAGCGACACGGGCTCCTGCGAGATCTTCTGGATCTCGCGGACGCGGTCGGCGCTCATGTCCATCTCGGCACCGATCTCCTCGGGGGTCGGGTCGCGACCCAGGTCCTGAAGGAGCTGGCGCTGCACGCGGACGAGCTTGTTGATAGTCTCAACCATATGCACGGGAATACGGATGGTACGGGCCTGATCGGCAATGGCGCGCGTAATGGCCTGACGGATCCACCACGTGGCGTACGTGGAGAACTTAAAGCCCTTCTGGTAGTCGAACTTCTCGACGGCGCGGATCAGACCGAGGTTGCCCTCCTGGATCAGGTCAAGGAACAGCATGCCGCGGCCGACATAGCGTTTGGCGATGGAGACGACCAGACGCAGGTTTGCGCTGATGAGTGCCTGCTTGGCTTCGAGGCCCACGTTCTCAATGCGCGTAAGACGACGCATCTCGGCACGCGTGAGCTCGAGCTCGCCGGCATCGGCAGCCTCGAGCTTCTCGGTGGCCTCGAGACCGGCCTCGATCTTCATGGCCAAATCGACCTCTTCGGAGGCGGTCAGCAGGTCGACCTTGCCGATCTCCTTGAGGTACATACGAACCGGATCGCCGGTCAGCATCACCGTGGAGGCATCGATGCCACGCACGCGGGAGCGTGAACGGGACGTGCGCACGGTGCGCTTCTTCTTGCTCTTGGAAGAACCCATCTCGGCATCGGCCTGACGGGCCATCTTGAGCTCGTGATCGTCGAGCGAGCCGGAATCGTGCTCGTCGTCGTCATCGAAATCGTCGGTATCGGTATCGTTATCGTCATCGTCGACGTCCATGGGGGCGTCGTCGTTACCGCTCGCGGAGATAATCTGGATGCCGCTGTTGCGCAGCGCGGAATACACCGCGGTGAGCTGCTCGTCAGAAACATCGATATCCTTCAGGGCGACCTGAATCTCGTCCTCGGTTACCGAAGTCCTGTTTGAGCCGTTGCCCATGAGCTTTGCAACGTAGGATTCCAGCCCAGTACCCGTGCTCTCAGTCTTTTTTGGCACAGATTCTCCCTTCATAGTCCACAGGACTCAATACTTTAGCACACACATAGGCGTCTATACCCAAAAAGAGGACTGGATATAGGCGAGAATACGCTGGTTGACCACAACATCTAGGCCTGTTCGGTGCCTGCGGCCTCCAGACCGATCAAACGGAACGGGTCCGCCACGCCGCCGATAGACTTTTGCAGCTCGCGTTGACGCTGCGAATCCTGCGCGGCCTGCACGGTCAACGCGCGACGGGCCTCATCATCGAGCGAACGGTCCTGGCGCAGCTTGGCCTGTGCGGCACGCATGCGGCGCTTGATGGTGTAGAGCTCGAGCGTATCGAGCATGAACACGATGTTCGTCTCGGTGGGGTGCTTGCTCGTCGCGGAGATGCGCCCGGCACTCACAAGCGTTGCCGCCTCGGGACAGACCGAGCGCGCCGCATCCATGCAGGCTGCAGGATCGGTTCCCGGCGGCGTTGCCAGAACGGCCCATGCGATGGACTCGTGACGTGGGTCAACCCACTCGATAGAGCAGATGCGGTCGGCATACGTGCGGAACAGGTCGGGGTAGCTCGTGAGCATCGTCAACAGCTCGCGCTCCCCTGCCAAGGACTTGCGCTCAAGATCAGTAAGAACCATCGGCGCCGCCGCAGCCGGAGCGCCCGAACCATCAGTCACAGGCACAGCACCCATACCATCAGGCACATCGATCGGCGGCAGGTCGTCGACGACCTCCACGGGCGCGGCACCGTAGGCATCGAGCGGGACGTAGTCATACGGCTCTTCTTCGACCGGCGCGGACACCGGCGGCGTCGCGCCCGATGCCCAAGCACCGCGAGATGCCCCCTGCGAACCAGACGTCCGACCGCCCGCGCTACCAGAGCGCTCGGCTTGCGCCCGCTGGCGTTCATAGTTCTGCTCACGACGTCGTTCCGCATCTTCGCGCTTGGCGACATCGCGAAACACGCGACCCGAACTCGCGCGAACCGTCTCCAGATCCAAACCCAGCAGATCGGCAATCTGGATAAAGTATGTGTCGATCATATAGCTATCGCGCAGCGGATAGATAAGCGTCAGCGCATCTTCCAGCGCCTTGGCACGACCGCCCGGCGTGGTGATGTCACTCGACTCCTGCAGCGAACGGTAGACAAAGTCCATGAGCGGCTCGGCAGCGTCGATGCGCGCCTGAAGCTCCTGTCCACCATGCGCCGTGATGAACTCCATGGGGTCGTTGCCGTCGGGCAGCACCACGCAGCGCAGGTCCATCGAATCCTGCTCGATAAATTGAATCGCGCGACGGGCGGCCTTCTGGCCCGCGGCATCGCCATCGAACATATACACGATACGCTTGGCAAAGCGGGTGAGCGTCTTGACGTGATGCTCCGTGAGCGCGGTGCCCAGCGTGGCGACAACGTTTTTGATCCCCGCCTCCCAGCAGGCGATACAATCGGTATAGCCCTCCACCACGATGGCCGTATCCTGCGCGACGATAAACTCCTTGGCCCAGTTAAAGCCATAGAGGTTTCGCTTTTTATGGAACACGCTCGTCTCGGCGGTGTTGAGGTACTTGGGTTGGCCGTCACCCATGATGCGCCCGCCAAAGGCAATGTTGTGACCCTGCTCGTCAAAGATGGGAAACATCACGCGGTCGTAGAAGCGGTCGGCAAGCCGCCCGCGCCCGCGGCTCACGGCAACGTTGGCGTCGATCATCTCCTGCGGGGTAAAACCCGCCTGGGACAGGTGCGACACCAGCGCGTTGCGGCCCGGTGCAAAGCCCAGGCAGTAGCGGCGGCAGACGTCGCCACCCATACCACGGCTGGCAAAGTACTCGCGTGGACGGCCGTCCTTACCGCGCATAAGCATGGTGTGGTAGAACTGGGCGGTCTCGGCACACAGATCGTAGATGCGGGCACGCTTGGTACCGCGCTCGCGACGATCTCCGGTGTCATGCAGCTCAATACCCGCACGATCGGCCAAATAGCGGATTGACTCGGGAAAGCTCAGGTTTTCGCGCTTCATGATATAGGTGAAGACGTCGCCGCCTTCGCCGCAGCCAAAGCAGTGCCAGACCTGCGTAGCGGGGATAATGTGGAAAGAAGGCGTCTTTTCGCCATGGAAGGGGCAGCAACCCCAAAACTCATGGCCGCGGGGCTTGAGCTCAACCGTTTCCTGCACGATGGCAACTAAGTCGGACGCAGCGCGTACCTGGTCTTTTTCCTCATCGCTAATCACGGATACTCACCCCCTGCTCGCCCAAGTTGTGACGAATATCCTCGATATTACCCTCGACGGTCGAGATCAACTCATCCAGCGATTCGAACACACGCGAGGGACGCAGCCAGCGCGTAAACGCCAGCGAAACGGAAGCGCCGTACAGGTCGCCCGTATAACCAATTAAGTTAGCCTCGAGATGCGATGAAGCGGCATCGTCGGCATACGTCGGCGGCAGGCCGACATTAACGGCAGCGGGCCACGCGATGTCATCGACGAGCACCAGACCCTCATACACACCATCGGCAGGCACCTGAATGCCGTCGGGAACCTGCAGGTTTGCCGTGGGAAAGCCCATGTCAGAACCCTCGTGACGGCCACGAATAACACCGCCACGCAGCATATACGGGCGGCCGAGCAACTCAGCAGCAAGCTCCACATGGCCCTGTCCCAGCTCATGACGAATGCGGGTGGCGCAAATGGCCTCACCGCCCTCGCAAAGCAGGTCGTGACCATACACGTCAACGCCGCGCTCGGAACCCCAAGAGCGCATCTCGGCAACACCAGAAGCACCGCCACGACCCAGCCTAAAGTCGCTGCCAACGCGAATCGAACGAATGTCGACCAGACGCGACACCAGCGAGAGAAAAGCAACATGGTCGAGTGCCGCAACCTCAGGCGTAAAGGGAACGGCCACCACCGCATCGACCCCGGTCTGAGCCAAGGCATGTAGACGGTCGGCCGTCGTCATCAATTTTTGAGCGGGCGAAGGACTCACCACAACGTCCGGATCGGGATCGAAAGTGACCACGACCGCCTTGCAATCATGGGCGCGCGCATCGCTAACAAGCGCCGCAATGAGCTCCTGGTGTCCACGGTGAACGCCGTCGAACACGCCGATGGCAATCGATGCGGCACCCAGGTGCTCGCACTCATCAAACGTATCGGCAGCAACGATGCGAGCCTCGTCCGACTCGCCCGCGAAAAAGATACGCGCGAGCTCGCGAGCGGACAACATCATCGAACACCGCCGATTGCCTGCGGAAACACGTGCTCCATGACAAAGCGGCCACCCTCGATGCGGGCGAGCGCCTTGAGTCCCCCATCGAGCACCAACGCAAAAGGCGACTTCGAGGTATCGAAATCGGCAAGCGCACGCTCAACGGGAATGCGTCGACCGCAGAGCAGATCGTCGGCAAGATTGCCCGGCAAGTCAACACGCGTGGCGCCCAGGGCCGCAATGGGATCCAGGGCAAAGCCAGCCGCGGACTCGGGAGAAAACTCCTCGACCGCATGACAAGCGCCAATGGAAACAACACCGGAGGCCGTGCGGCGCAGCGCGGAAATGTGCGCGGCGCTCTCGCAGGCGCGGCCCAAATCGCGAGCGAGCGCACGGATATAGGTACCCTTGCTCACTGAGAACGCCACGGTCCACACACACGTATCACCTTCGCCTCCCACGGCGATCAGGTCGGCGGCATAGACCTCGACGGGGCGCGGAGGTAGGTCCACCGCATTGCCCTCGCGAGCAGACTTGTAGGCGCGAACGCCATTGACCGAGATAGCCGAAAACGCCGGCGGCACCTGCATCTGCGGACCCAGCAAAGCGGCCAAGCGCTCACGGGCATAGGCAGGATCGCGGAGCTCGTTGGCAACAGCCACCGTGCGGACCGCCTCGCCCTCCGCATCATCGGTATTGGTCTCGGCGCCAAACGAGATGTCGGCGACATAGCTTTTGGTATCGAGGGTTAGCATGCCCAGCAGACGGGTGGCCTGGCCAACACCCACCACCATGACACCCGATGCCATGGGGTCGAGCGTGCCGGCATGGCCGACGCGACGCTCATGGAGGGCGCGCCGACATTGCGAGACCACATCGTGGGACGTGCAGCCCACCGGCTTATCGACGGCGAGCAGCATATTCAGTTGAGAAGGCGTACGACGAGCCATGTACCATCCAAAAAGTTAAAGCTCGACGGTCACCGAAGCGGGATCCTCCCCTACCAGTTCGGCCAGCATGGGAAGTGCCACGGTGAGCGTCTCGAGAATCGTTCCGTTGTTGGAAAAACCGGCGGCAGCGGGATGTCCGCCTCCGCCAAAGGCAGCAGCGATCTCGGACACGTTGAGGTCGCCCTTGGAGCGCAGGTTGCCGCGCACCTTGCTATCGCCCTCAATGCCCTTCAGGAACAGGCAGACCTCGACGCCCATCACCGAGCGAACCACGTCAACCAGACCGTCGCACTCATCCGAGGTGACACCGCAGGCCTCAAGGTCACTCTGGTACGCGTAGCTATACGCGACGCGCCCGTGGGCCACCGTCTTGATGCGGCCCATAACGATGGACTTGAGGTGCAAAAACTCAACGCGCATGCTCTGGTAAACCTCGAGTGCCACACGCGCCGGATCGGCACCGTGGGCAACCAGACGCGAGGCTGCATGGAACGCGGCGGCATCGGCATTTTGATACTGAAAACGGCCGGTATCGGTAACCAAGCCACACAGCAGGCAGGTCGCAACGCCATCACGTGCGACAATGCCGCAATTGTCCAAGAAGCGGTCGATGATCATGGCGCAGGCTGCAGCTTCGACGCGCCTCAGGCTGAGCTCGGCAAACTCCTCGCGCGCCGGATGGTGATCGAAGCACACCACATGCTTGGAGCGACGAAGCACCTCGGCGGAGTTGTTCAGGCGCTCTACGACCGGTACGTCCACCGAGATGAACAGGTCAGGATTGCCAGTGTACGCAGATGCCGGCACCAGGCGATCGGAGCCTTCCATAAAGCGGTAGATACGCGGAACCGGGTCATCGTCTGCCAACAGCAGCGCAATGTCCTTGTTGGGAAAAAACTTCATGAGCGAAAGGCCCAGACCCAACACGGAGCCCAGGGCGTCGCCATCGGGAGAAGTGTGTCCCGAAATCGCAATGGAGGACGCACCCTCGATGAGCTCGAGGATGCGTCGCTGAATATCTGCAGACTCGCACGAGGCGAGGTCGGCGGAATTAGTCATCTAAAGCTGCCTCCTGGGCGGCATCCGCTATCGGATAGCCGTCCTCGTCCTTTTCGATCGCAAGCGTGGCGGGAACGTTTTCCAGCGCACGCGTGATGCGCTCGGCCTCATCGGTCGAGCGATCGATGCGAAAATCGAGCTCGGGCGTAACGCGCCAATCGAGCGAGCGGGCCAGCAGGCTACGGATGCGGCCCTTGGCGCTGGCGAGCGCCTCCATGACCTCGTCGTAGCGGCTCGCATCGCACGACACGTACACACGCGCGAACGAACGGTCCACCGCGACCTCGACCGCGGTCAAGGTGACCAGGTCGAGACGCGGATCGGAAACCTCAAAGAGCAGGATATAACCGAGCTTCTCGCGAAGCTGCTCGCCCAGACGGCGGGTTGCCTGCGTTTGCTTCATAGCGCTACCCCCTACTCGGTACGGGCAACCTGGTCGATGCGGTAACCCTCGATCTGGTCGCCGGGCTTGATGTCCTGGAAGTTCTCCAGGCCAATGCCGCCCTCGGAACCGCTCTTGAGGCTCTTGGCTTCGTCCTTGTAGTGACGCATCGAGGCGATCTTGCCGTTGAAGACCACGATGCCGTCGCGCACCAGACGCACGGAATCGGTCGCGGCGATCTCGCCCTCTTCGACACGGACACCGGCGGCGATACCGACTTTGGGCACCTTGAAGGTGTCCAGGACGGTCGCGGTACCCGTGGAGACCTCGACCTCGGTGGGCTTGAGCATGCCGATACGGGCAGCGTCGAGTTCCTCGAGGCACTTGTAGATGACGTCGTAGCAACGGATCTCGACGCCCTCGCGCTCGGCGGCGGAACGGGCCTTGCCGTCGGGACGGACGCCAAAGCCGATGATGATGGCGTTGGAGGCGTCGGCCAGAACGACGTCGGTCTCGTTGATGGCACCAACGGCGGAGTGGATCGTGTTGATGCGAACCTCGGACTGATCCATCTTGTCGAGCGAGTCCTGAAGGGCCTCGATGGAACCCTGGACGTCGGCCTTGATGATCAGGTTGAGCTCCTTGACCTCGGCGTCGGCAATGGTCTCGAAGAGGTTCTCGAGCGTGACGTGCTTGACGCGGCTCTGCTCCTCGATACGGGCCTTGAGCGAACGCTCGTCAGCAAGCGCGCGAGCCTCACGCTCGTCCTCGAACACGCGGAACTCGTCACCGGCGTTGGGCACGGACTGCAGGCCCAGGATCTCGACGGCGTCGGAGGGACCGGCCTCGGTGACGGCGCGACCCTTGGGGTCGAGCATAGCACGGACGCGGCCGTAGGTAAGGCCGGCGACCAGCGTATCGCCCACGTGCAAGGTACCGCGGGTCACGAGCACGGTAGCGACCGAGCCGCGGCCCTTGTCGAGCTTGGCCTCGAGGACGTTGCCGGAGGCAAAGGTGTCCGGGTTGGCCTTGAGCTCGAGCACGTCTGCCTGGAGCAGCACGGTCTCCAGAAGGTCGTCGATACCGATCTTCTGCTTGGCCGAGATGTTGACGAACATGTTCTGTCCGCCCCACTCCTCGGGGATGACGCCGTACTCGGTGAGCTCCTGGCGCACGCGGTCGGGGTTGGCACCCGGCTTATCGATCTTGTTGACGGCGACGACGATGGGTACGCCGGCGGCCTTGGCGTGGTTGATCGACTCGACCGTCTGGGGCATGACGCCGTCGTCGGCAGCCACGATCAGAATAACGATGTCGGTCACCTTGGCACCACGGGCACGCATAGCCGTAAAGGTGGCATGACCCGGGGTATCGATGAAGGTGATCTTGCGGTCATTAATCATGACCTGCGAAGCACCGATGGCCTGCGTGATGCCGCCCGCCTCGCCGGCAGCGACACCGGTGTGACGGATGGCGTCGAGGAGGCTCGTCTTGCCGTGGTCGACGTGGCCCATGACGGTGACGACCGGGGCGCGCGGCTTAAGGTCGGCGGGATCGTCGTAGAACGAGAAGGTGTTCTCCTCCTCGGGGGTGATGATCTTGATCTGACGACCCAGGTCGTCGGCAACGAGCTCGACGAGGTCATCGGACATGGACTGCGTCATGGTGAGCGGCGTACCCAGTAGGAACAGGCGCTTGATGATGTCGTTGGCCGGAACGTCGAGCGCCTCGGCGAGCTCCTGGACGGTAACGCCCTGGGAAACCTTGATGGCGTCGAGCTCCTCGGGGTTCACGCCCTGGGCCAGCGCTTCCTCTATCTTGCGCTCCTCCTGAGCCTTGGCAGCCTCGCGCTCGCGCTTCTCCTTGCGCTTCTTGCGGCGACCGGTGGACTCGCGAGAGGCCTCCTCGACGGCGGCACGAGCCTCCTCGAGCACCTTCTCGCGGCTGTACTCCTCGGCCTCGCGAGCCATACGGCTGTAGTGGTCCTCTTCGTTGTTGTGACCGCCCTTGCGCTTCTTGCCCTTGCCCTGCTTATCAGGGTTGGGGAAGTCCATGCCAGCAGCGACGTTGTTGCTGGCGTTGGTGCGATGGCTGTGCGGACGGCTCTCGGAGGCGTTGCGCTCGGAGTTGCTGTCGGAGGCGTTGCGGTCGTTACGACGGCCACCGCGGCGGTCGTTGTTGCCGCCACGACGGTTGCCGCGCTCGGAGGCGCGCTCGGCCTTGGCCTTGTCCTCGGCGTCCTTCTTCTCCTTGAGCACGGTCTCCTGTGCGGCGATCTGGTCGAGCAGCGAACGGAAGCGCGAACCGGAGTCGGAAGCGGGAACGGCGCGGCGCTGGGCCTCGCGGGCAGCCTCCTCCTTCTCGCGGGCAAGGCGCTCCTGCTCGGCCTTCTTCTTGGCCTCGGCCTCGGCGCGGGCAGCCTCCTCGGCAGCCTGGGCTGCGGCAAACTGGCGGCGTTCCTCCTCGCGTGCCTTCTCGGCGGCGATGCGCTCGCGCTCGGCCTCGGCGGCGCGAGCGGCCTCCTCGGCGGCAGCTGCCTGCTCCTCGGCCTGCTTGGCGGCCTCGACTTCCTGAGCGCGGGCCTCGATCACCGAGGCGAGCTGCTTGCGGACCATGGCGACATAGGCGTCCTCCAAAGTGGAGGACGCGGACTTAGCGGGAATCTTCATTTCGGCGAGATGACCCATCAGTTCCTTGGAGGTCATGCCGAACTCTTTGGCCAGGGTGGACACACGGACTTTTGCCATATGACTTCACCTACCCTTTCTGGCACCTTGGGTGCCTAGAGACTGAACGAGCGAGGGAGACGCGCCGGGACCCGCCCGGCGCGACCGCGCGCTAGATCAGGTCCTCCGCATCATCGAAGGCGTCGGTGTCGTGGACACCGCAGAAACGGGAGCCGGGACGAGCCTGGTTGCGGCACTGGACGCCGTCCTCGGACACGTACTCGCAGCGGCGGACGTCCTCGTCCTCCTCGTCACCGATCAGGTCGGCGGCGGGCTCCTCGTGAACGGGAACGTTCTTGAGGATGTCGGCGGCAAGCGTCTCCGACTTGATGTCGATGTGCCAGCCGGTCAGGCGCGCGGCGAGGCGGGCGTTCTGGCCCTCCTTGCCGATGGCGAGGGACAGCTGGTCGTCGGGCACGATGACGCCGGCGTAGGCCTTCTCCTCGTCGATGAGGACGCGGGTGACCTTAGCGGGCGAAAGGGCGTTGGCGACGTAGACGGCAGGATCGGCATCCCACAGGATGACGTCGACGCGCTCGCCACGGAGCTCGCCCACGACAGCGCGAACACGGCTGCCCTTGGGGCCGACGCAGGCGCCCACGGGATCCAGGCGGTCGTCGAGCGAGTGGACAGCGACCTTGGAACGCTGGCCGGGCTCGCGGGCGATCGACTTGATCTGGACGGTGCCCTCATAGATCTCGGGCACCTCCTGCTCAAACAGACGACGCATGAGCTCGGGGTGGGTACGGGAGATGACAATCGGCGGACGGCTGTGCTCGCCACGAACCGGCTGCAGGTTGGAGTTGGGGTCGCGAACGTCGATGATTACGGCCTTGATATGCTGGTTGTGCAGGTAGCGCTCACCCATCGGGCGCTCGTTGCGCTCGTTCTCGTAACGGCGCTGATCGAAGTGCGGCAGCTCGGCCTCGACGCCCTCACGAATCTTGACGATCGTGAAGTCGGGCGTGGACTGCAGCACGGTGCCGCTGATGAGGTCACCGATGCGGCCGGAGAACTCCTCGTAGATCTGCTCGCGGGCGGAATTGCGCACGATGGCGTTGATCTCGGCCTTGGCGTGCTGGGCGGCGATGCGGCTCGTGTTCTTGGGGGTGACGTCGATCTCCTCGAACTCGGTGAAGTTGCCCTCCTCGTCCATGGAATCGTCGATCGGCTCCAGGCGGTAGACGTAAATCTTGCCGGTGGTGCGGTCGATGGTCACCTTAGCGCCCCACTCAAGATGCAGAATCTCGGCATAACTCTTGGCGAGCGACTGCTCCAGGCGGTCGATCAGGTAGAGCTGGTCGATGTGCTTCTCCTGGCAAAGCTCCATCAGGGCTGACATCATGTCGGATGCTGCCATCTTACTTTCCTTCCTTCGCGGGCTTGAAGTCGTAGGTGGGCTTCAACTTGCACTTTTTAACATCAGAGAAATCGAGGGTGACGGACTCGCCGTCCTCGAGCTCGAGGGTCACGTCGGTCTCGGTCGCAGCGGCAATCTTGCCGGCGTACTTGCGACGGCCCTCGGTGGCGGTGGAGGTGAGCTCACAGTTCTCGCCAACAAAGCGGGCAAAGTCGCACGGGCGGCGCAGCGGGCGCGCCATGCCCGGGCTCGACACCTCAAGCGTATAGCTCGAAGAGATGGGGTCGAGTTCCTCAATCACATCGCCGACCCACTTGGTGTTGGCCGTGACGTCGTTGAGAGACAGGCTCTGACCCTCGGCACCCTCGATACGCACGCGCACGCAGGGGGCCTTGGTGGCGCCCACGAGCTCGACGTCGACGATGTCGACATCGTGCTGGGGGGCGACGGCCTCGAGCGCGTCAATGATCGCCTGCTCGGTCTTGGTCTTGACCATTGCGGCACCTCCATCCATACAAAAAAGAAGCGGGGCCGAAACCCCACTTCTTTCAATTACAACTTCATTTGCAAGCAAACTATACCAATAGCTGCGAAAACGTGCAAGCACAGTACGAATCTGCAGGTCAGCGTGCGCACAGCTTCTCCACAAGAATAGGACAATTGACCGCAAGCACTTGGTCGGGCACACGCAAGACGAGGGACGACCCAACCGGATCGCCCCTCGTCTTTTATGCGTCAGTTAAGTGCGCAGTGCTTACTTGACCACCAGGTTGACCAGCTTGCCGGGCACGCAGATGGCCTTGACGACCGTCTTACCCTCGAGCCACTTGGCGACGGCGGCCTCGGCGGCAGCCTGCATCTCCTCGTTGGAGGCGTCGCGGGCGACGTCGATGCGGCCACGGACCTTGCCGAGCACCTGGACGACGATCTGCACCGTGTCCTCGATGGACTCGGCCAAGTCGAACTCGGGCCAGGCGGCGGTGTAGGCGTTGCCCTCGCAGCCGAGGGCCTCGTGCCACAGTTCATCGGCCCAGAACGGGCAGATGGGGGCAAGGACGCTCACGATATCCTTAGCCACGCCGTAGCACAGCGCCTTGTCGCGGGCGGCACCCTCGGTGGCGTTGAGGTAGGCGCTCGCCGCGTTGACGAGCTCCATGACGGCCGAGATGGCGGTGTTGAACTGGCCGCGATCGAAGTCCTCGGTGCACTTGGCGATGGTGCGGTGACGCTCGCGATAGAGCTTCATCGCGACCTCGTCGAGCGCGGACTTGTCGAAGGCCACGTTGGCGTCGCCGGACTGGACGAGCTGCCAAACGATACGCCAGGCGCGCTTGATGAAGCGGTTGGCGCCCTCAACGGCCTTGGGGTCCCAGTCGAAGTCCTTCTCGGGCGGGGCGATAAACAGGATCGCCAGACGCATGGTGTCGGCGCCGTAGGGCTCGATGACCGAGCTCGGGGGCACGACGTTGCCCTTGGACTTGGACATGGTGTCGCCGTTCTCGTCCTTGACCATGCCCTGGCACAGCAGGTTGGTGAAGGGCTCGTCCACACTCAGCAGGCCCAGGTCGCGCAGTGCCTTGGTAAAGAAGCGGCTGTAGAGCAGGTGCAGAATGGCGTGCTCGATGCCGCCGATGTAGTTATCGACAGGCATCCAACGATCGGCAGCCTCGCGGGAGAAGGGCAGCTCGGTGTTGTGCGGGTCCGTATAGCGCAGGTAATACCAGCTGGAGCAAGTGAAGGTGTCCATGGTATCGGTCTCGCGCTTGGCCGGGCGGCCGCAGACCGGGCAGGTGGTCTCGTAGAACTCCTTGCACTCGGCGAGGGTCTCGCCGGCGCCCAGGTCCAGGTTCTCGGGCAGCGTTACCGGCAGCTGATCCTCGGGCACGGGCACGATGCCGCAGTGCTCGCAGTGGATAGCCGGGATGGGGTTGCCCCAATAGCGCTGGCGGCTGATGAGCCAGTCGCGCAGACGGAACTCGACCTTGCGACGGCCGCAGCCCATGGCCTCAAGGTCGGCCACAATCGCAGCCTCGCCCTCGGAGTGCTTGCCGCCACGCATGCCGGTGTACTTGCCGGACTGAACGAGCGTGCCCTCGGCAGCATGGGCGCAATCCCAGTCGACGGTCTCGGCATGGAAGGTATCAATGGTCTCGCCGCTGGCCTCGACGGCAGCGCGGTCGTCATCGTCCAGGATGATCGGCACGATCGGCAAATCATACTTGCGTGCGAACTCAAAGTCGCGCTGGTCGCCGCAGGGAACGGCCATGACGGCGCCGGTGCCGTAGTCGGCAACAACGTAGTCGGCAACCCACACGGGGACCTTCTCGCCGTTGACCGGGTTCACCACGTAGCGGCCGGTAAAGGCACCGTGCTTCTCGAGGGTGCCCTGGGCACGTTCGACGGCGGAGATATGCTTGGAGTCCTCGACGATCTTGGTCACGGCCTCCTCGTACTCCGTACCCTCGACGAGCTCGTGCAGACGCGCGTACTCGGGAGCCAGGACAAAGAAGGAGACACCGAAGAGCGTGTCGGCACGCGTGGTGAAGACGATGATCTTGCCCTCGTCGCCCTCGATGGGCTCGCCATCCTTGTCGCACAGGGTAAAGTCGACCTCGGCGCCCTCGGAGCGACCGATCCAGTTGGCCTGCATCTGCTTGACGCGCTCGGGCCAGCCGGGGAGCTTCTCCAGATCATCGAGCAGCTCCTGGGAGTACTCAGTGATCTTGAAGTACCACTGCTCAAGGTCGCGCTTCTCGGGCTCGGTGCCGCAGCGCCAGCACTTGCCCTCGGTGACCTGCTCGTTGGCCAGAACGGTCTTGCAGGTGGGGCACCAGTTGACCGGGTTCTTCTTACGGTAGACCAGGCCCTTTTCCCACAACTTCTCAAAGATCCACTGACCCCAACGGTAATAATCGGGGCTGCAGGTCTTTACCATGCGATCCAGATCGTAGGAGAAGCCCATGCGCTTCATCGTGGCGAGCGCCTGGTCCATGTTCTTATACGTCCAGGCGGCAGCCTGCGTGTTGTGCTTGATGGCGGCGTTCTCGGCAGGCAGGCCAAAGGCGTCAAAGCCGATGGGGTGCAGAACATCGTAGCCGCGCATGCGGGCCTGACGGGCCATGGCATCGCCGATGGTATAGTTGCGCGCGTGGCCCATGTGCAGATCGCCCGACGGATACGGGAACATCTCGAGCACGTACTTCTTGGGCTTGCTGGCGTCGGTGTCGACGGCAAAAAGGTTGGAGTCCTCCCAGGCCTTCATCCACTTGGACTCAATGGCCTGCGCGTCGTAGGCAGGGATCTCATCCTTATGATCTGTGCAATCGCACATATCAGCTCCTTTAATCTTTAATGGGGTCGGTCGGCTTAGCTTTATTCGCTACTGCGGACAGTCCTGCGCAAGACGAAGAGCACATTAAGTGCTCTTCTTTGCGTGCGGAACTTGTAGCGAACAAAGCTAAGCCGCCCGACCCTAAGGTTAACTTGACTGATGATAGCAAATACAACAAGCGAGATGTCTGCGACTTGCAGGCATCTCGCTTTATCTAAATAACGTGGTTGATACTCAACCTTTATGTGCAACCCGTTCTAGAACGAACGGGTTTTCCAAGTGCCGCAGATTGCCGTGAAAGAGGAGCGAGGCGTACTTTGGTACGCGAGCGACGGTTTGAACGGCAAGGTGCGGTGCCTGGGAAAGCCGCTTATCGATAAGATACGGACTGCTGGGAGTCCTTAACCACAACGTCGTGGGCGCCGCCTTCGACGATGGAGGTGGAGCTGACCAGGGTCAGGCGTGCCTTTTCCTGGAGCTCGGGGATCGAGAGGGCGCCGCAGTTGCACATCGTGGACTTGACCTTGTAGAGCGTGCCGCCCACGCCGTCCTTGAGGGAACCGGCATAGGGAACGTAGGAGTCAACGCCCTCGACGAAGCTGAGCTTCGCCGCGCCGCCCAGGTCGTAGCGCTGCCAGTTGCGAGCACGCGCAGAACCCTCGCCCCAGTACTCCTTCATGTACTGGCCGTTGACGTTGACGCGCTCGGTCGGGCTCTCATCGAAGCGGGCGAAGTAGCGACCCAGCATCATAAAGTCGGCACCCATAGCAAGGGCGAGCGTCATGTGGTAGTCGTATACGATACCGCCGTCGGAGCACACGGGCACGTAAACACCGGTCTCCTCGTAGTACTCGTCACGGGCGCGGCAGACGTCGATCAGCGCGGTGGCCTGGCCACGACCGATACCCTTGGTCTCGCGAGTGATGCAGATGGAACCGCCGCCGATACCGACCTTGATGAAGTCGGCACCGCAGTCGGCCAAGAAGCGGAAGCCCTCGGCGTCGACGACGTTACCGGCACCGACCTTGACGTCCTCGCCGTAGTTGGCGCGGATCCACTCGATGGTGCGCTTCTGCCACTCGCTGAAGCCCTCGGAAGAGTCGATGCACAGGACGTCGGCACCGGCCTCGATGAGCAGCGGCACGCGCTCGGCATAGTCGCGGGTGTTGATACCGGCGCCGACCATATAGCGCTTGTCGTTATCGAGCAGCTCGTTGGGGTTGGTCTTGTGGCTGTCGTAGTCCTTGCGGAAGACGATGCCCATAAGGTGATCGTTGTCGTCGACAATGGGCAGAGCGTTGAGCTTGTTGTCCCAGATGACGTCGTTGGCAACCTTGAGGCTGATGTTCTTGTCGCCCACGATAAGCTGCTCACGCGGGGTCATGAACTCGGAGACCTTCTTCTGGTGGTCATCGCGGCTGGGGCGATAGTCACGGCTGGTGACGATGCCCAGGAGCTTGCCCTTGGGAGTGCCATCGTCGGTGACCGGCATGGTGGAGTGGCCGGTCTTCTCCTTGAGCTCGATGACCTGCTCCATGGTCATGTCGGGGGTCAGCGTGGAATCGGACTGAACGAAACCAGCCTTGTGATCCTTAACGGCCTTAACCATAGCAGCCTCGGACTCGGGGGTCTGAGAACCGTAAATGAAGGACAGGCCACCCTCGGTAGCGAGCGCGACACCCATGTCGACGCCCGAGACGGACTGCATGATGGCGGAAACCATGGGGATGTTCAGGGTGATTGCCGGCTTCTCACCGCGCTTAAAGCGGGTTAGCGGCGTCTTAAGAGAGACGTTGTTGGGGATGCACTGCGAGGACGAGTAGCCAGGGACCAGCAGATACTCCGAAAACGTGTGGGACTCACCGGGAAAGAACGTAGCCATGTTTCTCCTTTTTCCATGCGACCGGTCGGCTGCAGGCCTCGTAGGACCCAGCCCAACCTTGGGCGCCCAATACTGGGGAAGTATCTTAACGCACTTTGACTGCTACAATGCATGATTTAAGAAGAGCACACGAGGGTTTGACGCAGGCTTTGCGTTTGCCCAGCAAACACTTTAGCGGGGAGACGTGGAGCACATGGAGTACAAGACGACGGCAAAGTTGGTCATTCAAGCGTGCGACAAAGATCTGCCGGGCGTGTTCGGCCATGGCTGTGTCTTGCTGCTGCAGGGCATCGCCCGCGAGCACTCGCTCAACCGCGCCGCCAAGAGCATGGGCATGGCGTATTCCAAAGCCTGGCGCATTGTGAACGAGGCGGAAGGACAGCTGGGCTGCAAGCTCATCGAGCGCGACGGCGCCCGCGGATCATCGCTCACCCCCGCCGGCGAGCGAGCCATAGCGGTCTACGAGGAGCTGCAGGCCGACATCAACCAAGTAATTGCCGCAAAGGCCAACGACCTCATCGCCAGCATCAATGCAGAGTAGTCCTTTTAGGCCGTTTTTAGCCCACAGCGCCCTCGGGTCGAGGCTCGCGCCACAAAACGGGCCCATCTACTACGTTTAGTTGAATACCCACGACCATACCGGACATTATGAAAATAAAACCGCTGGTAAACAGCTTGGTAATTTTCAAAATAGGCGGGTGCGGTCGACCCCTATTGCTTAAACGTAGTAAATAGGCCGTTTTCGTGACACAGACCCCGATTAGCTACTTGCGAAGGGCGTTATCGAGAGTGGCAGCCACCTGCAGAGGGTCGTCGGTGCCGGCGAAGAGGCGGATGGCGCCCCCCTGCTTACCACGCGGGGCCGAAAGGCGCGTTGTTGAGCCGCCGGCGGGCGACGTGCGGAACTCCCCCGGCAATGTGTCGAACAGCTCACCCGCACTTCGCTCGATAAGGTCAAACTCAACTGCCGGGCCAAAGCCGTGCTCGAGGATTCCCGTTGCAACCGCATGGTCGGGATGCGAGCTCAGTCCGGGATAGCGCACGGCGTGCACCATCTCATTGGCAGCCAAGTACTCGGCCAGCGCACGTGCGCGGTCGAAATGTGCCTGCATGCGGGCATCGAGCGAGTCCAGCCCGCACTCCAGCACACCGGCCTCATCAGCAGGCAAATCAAGTTTGACCAAGCCACAGCCCTTAAGCAGAGCATGCGCGCACTCGGCAGCGGCATCCACGCGATGGCGCTTGAGCTGCGAGCGCGCGACCGATACGGCAACCAACTTGTGCGGAGCATCGCCCGCGCATACGCGATCAAGTGCCTCGAGCGACAGCACGGCACCCAAGCGCAACGGATCGCACCCAAAGACACCAGCCACGGTGTTATCCACCACGAGCAGCGCATGAGCCTCACGCGCGGCGCGTCCTAGCGCGCGCAGATCGGGCACGCGCAATCCAAACCCGCCAATAGAGTTGACGAACCACCACAGGTGCGGTCCCTCGGCATCAAACGAAGCATCAAAGCCCTCGGACGCGGCATTAAACGCCGCAACCGACGGCTCCCCCACCATAGCCACGCCGCATCCATCAAAGCTGCGCGCAAACGCATCGGCAAAGTCATCGGCAAACGCAACCAGGCGATCGCCGGAACGTACAATCCCCAACAGAGACAGCGCCGCCGGCACATGCGGCGCTGCAGCAAGACGCGCCTCACGCGCGCCGGCCCTTGCAGCCCAGGCCTCTTCTAGCTGCTGTACGTCCACGCGGCACCGTCCCTTCATAAGCAAAAAACCCACGATGCGGGTGTTCCCCGCATCGTGGGCAACGGCTGCAGTATAGCGCCGATAGGCGACGAAACGCCTAGATGCTGAGCGTGTGATAGGTCACGCTCGCACCCGGAGCGTCAACGGTCACGCCATAGGCCTCGGGTGGCCAAAAGCGTCTGCAACGTCGAGCATCTCAAAGTTGGCATCCCAGCTGTCAAAGATACGATGCACCAACACCGCGAGTTCCTCGGCACACAGCAGGGGAAACGGCGCATCTGCCGCACCCTGAAGCGCGACCGACCCGCCCGAGCATGCCTCGAACAACGGCATCAAAAATGGGTCGGTTAATGCCGGCGATGCGGTATACAGATACGGCACGCGCAGGACTTTGGCTTGGATGCCGTCGCGCGATGCATAGTAACGGCACAGGTCGTTGGCAGCGCGGGCGATAATGCCCTTGCCCGTCTGGGCCCCACTGGCGGCCGTGGCGTCGTCGTCACATCCGCCAGTGGTGCCCTCTGCACCCGCGGGCCCCGCAATAAACAGCAGCTGCACATTGCGTCCCATACAGGCACGAAACACCGAGCGCAGCAGCCCAATGTCGCCAAAAGTCACGGTATGCGGGGTGAGGTAGGTAGAAAGGTAGACCACGCGCTCAAACTCGTAGGCCTGGTCCAGGTGCTGGAGGAGCTCTTTCCACGAAGCATGGGGCGACGACTCATCGCGGCGCGCGTCCTGCGCGGCTACGACCTACACATGGTCGCCGGGGAACGCCTTGGAGCAAAAGTCATCGTTAACATATGCGGTGTTGCCAACAACCAGCACTTCCACGGCGTTCCCCCTCCCCAAAAATCTACTTTTGCCATAGTCAAACATGCGTATTGTACGCTATAAAAGCGAGCCAAGGCGCCTTTAAGGCTGTTTTAAGAACTTTTTAGAGGATGTGAGAGTGGCAACTCATTCGACTTAGATTCATCGAGGAAATGCTATTCACCCTGAAAAGGCACATCGCAATCTACTGACAGCTCTGCAGGAAGAATGGCAGGCGATGCACATTGCTCTCGCACAGAATCATCAGATGAAAGAAACGGCAACTCTTTGGAATGGCTGGCGATAACCTGCGGAACGATTTTGATACCCAAAGCAAGCTCGAACCTAGCGATCGTCTTCAGCGTCATATTGGGCTGAGAATTCAACAGCTTCGAAAGCGACTGAAGGCTCACGCCCATACGCTTTGCCAAATCGCTTTTGCTTAAACCCAGACGCTTCATCTCGCGATGAACAATAAACTCGATATCTAGCGCGTGTTCATAAGCGCGTGTTTCGCTGGTTTCTGTATCGGCGTAAAAATCAGATAAATCTACTTTATTCATTGTGTTCTCCGTTTCGAAAGCCAAGTATAAAAGTCAAGGCTCAGATTCCAGAAGTTGACGTGCTATTCTGGCCGATCATTGTTCGAGCGGTTAATTTCCGCTTAGGGTCTGACAACATTTTCTGGAATTGAGAGTTGTCGGGAGAAGCCGTCAATTCCCAAAACGGTCGACCCTTGAGGTCTCTATATTCGACAAGATCATATCCTTCTGCCAAAGGGCACCTCCCATTTCTAGATGAACTTAACTTATAGGTTAAGTTCATCCATTTAAATACATATAACGAGGTCCAGACAAGATTCCTCTGCCCCAATCGATAAACAAACCAGTCGAGCTTATGCAAAATCCGGAAGTGTGCGGCATATTCTAGACACGTCAACCACACTGGATAGTGGCAACGCTTCTACCTGCGGGTTCTTTTCATGAAAAGGACGATGTGCTCGAGGGTTCCAAAATTTGCCGCATGCTTCCGTCGGGCGTTTCCGGAAGTGCGGTGAAAAACCGAGATCGACAGACCAGACCCCTGTTTTAGCCTTCCGCGACCTGCGGTTTTGTTGCCGAAATTCGGTTTATGCTCGGAGGTTTCCGATTTTTCCCCGCACTTCCGAAAAGCACCCTTAAACCGCGCGTCCCGAAGCGGAAAACCGCCGGATATTTGTTCTCCCCAAATGAGATCCTTGTTTTGCCTGGCCGAATCTTACATCCAAACAAAAAAAGAGGACCGACGCATCAACCCTCTTCAGGTGTCGCCCGAAGGCTTCCAGCGCAATTGATTTAATTCTAATCGATATCACTTGTTTGACCACGATCACGTCAACCAGTAGAAGCCGCCCATGCTCGATCATTCCATTGCCGGGATGGTGCTTGGCTAGTACGTCACACATTGCATACATGAAAAAAGGGCAACACTCTCAATTTGAAAGCGTCACCCTTAAAGCTCCCAAAGAGCTTTTGTATTGCAGGAAGATACTCTACACTATCTTCCCTTGATTGGCGGGTCGAAACAGACACCATTGTGATTTCAAGCAGAAAGCGTTATATTAAGTATGCATTTGCACGTGGTGTTCGCACTATACGCTCAGATGCCATAGTTTACAAAGATGGCCTTCTTCATAGACGCTAGGTGGGATTACTCACTAGTAGCCGATATGTCGAAGGCCTTCTTGTACTTAAGGAAATCATACATTCTAATAAGCCGTTTCAGCTCGCTATTACCGTGGATTATCTTGCGATCGTCCATGATGAGCGCCCTCAGATATTCAAGCAACTTATTTAGATCGATCTCATCTTCTTCAAGTAGCACAAGCTTTTTAAATGCTTCCTCAAAGCCTTCGTTAGCTATAACAGACTGAACCGAGTGTCTAATTCCCGAATGATGATAGCTACCTTTTGCCTTTCGTAGGCTGTTGTTTAGAAAAGCATCTAAATCCTTCTTCTCATCTATTTCCTTTAGCATCCTTGGATTAAGAACTTCCCCTGAATACGCGCTTAAATACTTATACATGGGCAAACCACCCGAGTTAGAAGCAAGCAGCGAAGGAAGGTATTCCTCGACGGCAAGCTTAGGAGCAACATGTTCGTCATCAAACACAACATCACGATATAGAAGTTCGGCTTTGACCATATGCCCGTGCCCTAAAGAAGCATTCGCAACACCGATACCCAGCACAAGATGCTGTCCCTCTGGAAGTCTCTCGAGGTCGCTAAAACTCGCTTCAACTACCAGAGAGTCATTCGGATCGCCCTCATCAGCCAAGGCGTAGATGCTCCTGCGAAGCTCACGAATGATCCTGGGCGAGAAGGAGCATTTGGATTGTCCAATTGCTTCATACACTGCACCAAAATCGTTCGTCCTAATCTCGGTCATGCTTATCTCGCCAATACCTGGAAAGGTAAACGAATGAGTTGAGGTTGCGTTTTCTCCCCTAGTAAGGAAGATAAAGCGCTTTCTAAGCAACGCAAGATTGTTAGAACCGAGGCAGCGCGAAATCGACATGAGGATAGCTTGGATATCGGGGTCGTTAAGGGAATAACCGATAAAAATAATTGGGTATTCCATAAAAATAGTTAACAACTTGGCAGCCAAGTAATCCTGTGTTTCGGCGAGTTTTACGTAATCTGCCTCCTCAAGAACCATAGATTCAGGATTATCCATAGAACCGTGGATCTTATAGATTTCACCCATTTCAAAAGTTCTGTGAAAGACGAGATCGTCTTGGCCAACAAAAACTTTAAACTCGGGAAATAGCGACTCCAGGAGACAGTCATAGTTGGTTGTTATAACTCCAGAGATACGCCGCCTGCCAACCTCTCTCAAGATATCAAGCTCATGCGTCATATATTCAGGTTTGAACGAGGATAACCTCTCGGCCGCCATGATCTTTAAAATAGATTTACGCTGACGAATGTCCTCCACATGATCGTTTCTAAAAGAAGCGAAGCGAGGGTCCTCAAGAACAGCTATGCGCATATCCTTATCAAGCATCGTCGCGGCAGAGGGCAATGCGCTATTGTCAGACTCATCTGGACAACGTGCCAGGTACGAGTCAAGCCGAAAGGGATCATCGGAAAGACGGGAACAGAGGTGCCTTAACAAACCAACCCAATCGTCGGTACCCATGTATCTACGGGAAAAGCCCGAGCCGACGAATAAATATGGGCTACGCCCCACCCCATTTATCAAACGTACAACGCTTTCTACAATGTCATCTCTTCCGACTTCCATCTAGCGCCTCCAAACAAGCTACTTCCATAAGTATAGAACATATGTTTGTATTTTACTAGAATTGCAAGACTTCATCGGAGACAAAGCTGCTCGACAATTGAAAATTCGAACCGCACAGGTGACCCAATATTCAGCAGTGTTCCGACGAGCAAATATTCATTTCGCGCCTCAGGCAATCTAGCGCAGCGGCATCAGTTAGAACGCCATGACTCTCTAGGAGTTCGATAAGTTGAGCGAAAGTCTATAATTCCATCGCCAAAGTAACTCCTAAAATCAAAGGGCCGTTGCCGATAACAACCAAACAACGACCCTCCTTTGTCATCGCCTCACGTAGAGCCCACGACAACTGCATCACTAACTGGATGTTAACCTAGATGCGCAGTAATTGCGCATCCAAAAAAGTTAATCATGTAGCAAATACTCTTCGCGTTGAAACTAATGCGAAGCATTTTCGCGTCCGTGCACGAGAATGCGCAATCAATATGCGGAAAGGCAAAGATGATTCACCTAGCTAACAACCATCCAGTCACTACCGACAGTACTCGAAATCTTCGAGGAATCGCCGATGCACACGATGGTCGCCGAAGCGCCGGGCACATACTTGGCCTCAAGAACGGAAACACCTTGCTCCTTAAGCCTTAAGGTCGTCTCGGTTATCTGGGTTTTATTCACATCATTTTTGCTGACCAGTTTAACGCCATTGCCATCATTTTCATTCAGGCAGGATACAACCGTATTGTAATCGGCCCAATAACAGTACTCCCCAGAAAGCCATCCAAGCTCAGTGGCGCATATCGATCCAGTCGCAGAAACCGTCTTTGGAAGCAATCCGTAACGTTGCCTTTCCTCAAATTCCAGAACATCGCAAAATACGTGATTAGCATTAAGTAATCTCGTTCCACAATAGTCCCCATAAAATGGCGCAAAGTGATTGCGGATAGTCCGCGACAACATCAAGTAGTCGTAGGTGTAATAGCCCATGAAAATTCGCAGACCGTCTCCCCCGGATCCCTCAGCAGAACGACCGAATTCAACAAGGAACTGGTCCCACATGCTCTCAATATAGGGAATTGCGAGTTTAACGCTATCCCTATCAGACAGAGGAGTCTCGCTCTTCTGCTGCATTATCCCCGTAGTATTTGCCAAATGGAAATGAGCGGCCATACGCTCGATCGTTCGGATGAACTCAGGACGATTCCCATCCTCTATAGCCATAATTGCGAAGAAAACACTTCTCAACAGGAGATCATTCGAAAAACGCTGAGGTAAAAGATCACCATATTCACGCTCGTATGCGAATAGCCTGGCTTCGCCCGTATCAATTGAAGAGTAATTAAATACGGAGTACGACGGAACAACATATGACGGAATGACATATGAGCGCACACGGCTACGCTTAATTTGATAACGCTTAAAAAAGGTGGAAATCCAAAAGGTCACAACACCAAATAATGCCAGCTCAAACTCAAAGGCAATACTCGAAGTATCAAGCACATCTAGCCCCTGTCCTCCGAGATAGCCATCGATAACAAAGTGATCGAATGCGACGGACAGCAAAAGAGACATGAACGCCTCGAATGAGAAAGGAAGGGTCCGGTACCGCAATTTACCCCTTGCATGCTTGATTACCCCAAGAAACAACCAATAGAAAAGGGTGGGCATGTATCGCAGCGAAGGACCTGGAACTGAAAACGCATCGCAAATCGCAGCCACAATAAACACGGGGAGCTGGCAACAAATTGTTGGAGCGAGAATTCGGTAGGCAACGTTCAACCTGCCCGACTCATCGGAGGGGTACAGTTCTTCGACGGTGTATTGCCCTCCAATCGCCAAGGGCCCAGCAAAGCGGACAAGCTGAACGCTCACCAAACCGGTAAAGACATAAAAGACAATCCAAAGAATAGTGACCGATTCCACCTGTAAACAATCTCCTCAAGTCATACGCTTGCGATTAATTGTAGATAGACAAAATTGAACAGGAAGCGACAATATTTGAAACTGTTGTTTTACGCTCCCCGGATCAAATGCCTTCAATTAAGAAACCCGGCGAAAAACCAAGACTACAAAATCGAAGAATACGCCCATGCAGAGCTTGACCTGAGCAGCAGCCTCACTGGTTTTTCCTGGAAGGTCTCGGTAACAAGTCTCGAAGAGGCGCAAGACGGCCTCATGTTGAAGCTGCCGCATCGCGTATAGTCAACCCAGCACGGGTCAGAGCGCCGCCGGGGACCAAAGCGGGCCCACCATCCGTCCCCTCCCCAACATTCCCCAGAAAGCTCGCTGATGTTGACTGGTGTTCCCGTAAAATAAACCTCAACAAAATATGTGCGGAGTGCTGGCCTGGAGCTGCCTTTGGACCCTATTGGCTGCTCACCGAGAGGCTCCGCTATGAAACGACCCCTTTACTACCTGCTCTGCGCGATCTCATGCGCATCCAACTTGTAGGGTAAATTCATCGCTCGCGTCGATTACGACCCCAATATTTCCTTAGGAAACACGCTCGGCAAATCGTTAACGCCCATAGCGAAAAGCACTTTTGCGCTGGCATCGTTGCTGAGCTCGTCGCTCAACTTAAGTGCATCAAGCAGTATATTTCGGCGTAAAATCTTATAGTCATCCTCAGTCAGCACTAGCTCAAGATCGCTTAAAACCCCTACTAGATTGACATCGTGAGACGGAGATACCCTGGCGCAGAATAGACGCTCGTCATGCGCACAGATATTTCGAAAATCTTTAATATGATCGTACGCAAGTCTTAGCCTTCGTGGGCTGATGCGCTTATGGACTTCATGTGTCTCGAAATAAAGGTCAGAAAACGACTTGGCAATGGAATTTCTCATGCTTTCTGGTTGAAACTCGAAAAACTTGAATGCCTGGCCAAGCATTAGGTAATTCATAAGAATCCATACCGGCGTATTGTCGTGATTATTTTCATAATGACGAATGTAGTCCCTTTTATAATCACTGTTCCATTTTTTAGACCTACATAGCACCTTCTCGAAATCACCGATAAGCGTGTCGATCTTTTTTCGATAGCCGGCATCAGCACGATAGGAATCTCTATCAAGGTATGCTTCTGGGCTATCTTTATGAGCCATGGCAAATCGATAAGAGCAGACGGTTTTAAGAACTGCTTCCGCCTTGTTAAAATACTCAAACATCAGCAGGCGCAACGTTCGATCGAATTCGAATAAACGATAGATATCAGAAAACTTCGTACCTTTTACGAATAGCTCGTGGCAAGAATCTCCGCGCTGGTCGAGAAATAAATCCTTGTAGCCGTTAATAACCGGATAGTATCCCTCGCGCTCCAAAACTAAACGAGTATTGTTATCGCATTCGAGTCCACGGCCTTCAAGAATAGCAATCTGCTCATCAATAGATTTAAATGGTTTATCCATTTGGACCCCTTAAACGCGAAAACCGCCTTTCGGCGGTTCCCACGGACCAAGCCGGACGTACCGTCGCAAGGCCTCATCACAACGATTACTTTAAGGGAGAACTCGGGGTCCGTCAATCCAATACCACGAATCCCCCAAATCAACCCTTTGAAGAGACCAAACAACCAATTCAGGTAAAATAGCCCCAAGCTCCTATTTCGCCACAATGAAGAAGTCATTTAGCGACAACGGACGCGATATTACGGGCCGTTGTCGGCATGGAGCCGACCCCTTATCCCCTCGGTGGGAAGGGGTCGTGGCCATGGGAATCCCTTGCGCGGATTCTGCCATCGCGACGATGGACGATCAACTCCGACTCTTGATTGGAGCAAATGCGCCGACCGAGCTTTATTGCCTCGCTCTGGGTCGTCGTAACGAAGGAAGCGCGACATGCCCCCTCGCCCTTAATCTGCCAATTGCCATCCGAGCGCATCGTAACGTGCTGATTTCTGCCTTTCATACTTACCTCGCCTTTAACTCTGAACTTGCCGATGCGTCTACAGCATGAGATATGTGACAGACGCCCTCGTGCCGTTTTCAAAAGTGTAAGCACTGGTGCGGACATAAAACGAAGCGCACACAGCAGGACCGTTGATCCACCTGGCTTTCTGGTCGCCCTTCACACCCTGGCGAAAGAGCTTTGGGGCACTGAAGTTCGCACCCAAAGAGGCGTACATCGGAAACCTGGTAAACGGACGCCTCTATATAAACGCAGCCAGCTACTACCATGATCTACCCGGCGAGCAGGGCAATTCATTGGAAGAGTCTTTAGCGTACGGGACGGGCATCTACGCCAGCTGGCTCTTGCTGTTTTTCCGCATGCTCACGGCGCGAGAGAGCGACATCGTTGACAGCACCTGACATTCCCCGCACGGCAACGTCTTTTACGGTGCCTCAAATCTAAGCTCGACCGCCGAGGCATTCCAGGGCATCCCGCGTAACCTTGTTAACAAAACGCCTAAATACACATCATTACACTCATGAAAAAAGGGCAACACTCTCTTGTCGAAAGCGTCACCCTTAAAGCTCCCGTAGAGCTTTTGTATCACAGGACAATATCCTGCACCATCTCAATGAGATGAAAGGACACATCTAGGCCTGTCCGGTAAAAGCGTGGGCAGGCCACGAATGAACGAAACGACAGCAGGACTAACGGTCACCGCAATCAAAAGAGCCCAAATAATGCAGCACACCCTTCGCTCGCGGAACATTAAGGTCTTCACCCAAGAAATTGACGCTGTAAGAAGGAGATCCAACGTAAACATGAGTCTTGCCGGTCTCGCAACAGAACAAAATATCGTCAGCGCTATTCTGCGTCAGAGTGTTGTAATTCGAGTAATACTCAAGCTCGTCTGAAGGGGCCTCTCCCACAACGATCAACCGAGGCTCCAACTTATCTAGCCATGTCTTAGGAACGCGACCGGACTTCCGTCCATGATGCGGCGCAAATAGAATGTCCACAGGCGAAAGCGCAATGTCATCTTCGATCGCCACCATGTAGTCATTCTCCATGTCACCAAGCCAAAGCGCACGGACCCCTTCCTCTAGCGAGTAGACAATCGCGGGGCTAATATTATTGGGATTATCCGAGCTTTCGGCATCCTGCAAAGCATTCTGGAAGGTCTCGTTTGTCACATCGGGCCAGAGGACGCTAATCCCAGCAGAGCCGCTCTCCGTATCAGATACGTTCATCCATTTGCGCCTACACCCCTTGCTAATCTTGTAAGCGCGCGACGAGCTCTTCAACTCTTTATACTTTTTAAAACTCTTGGTCTCCGTGGACTTGGAAACATTATTGTCAACACAATAAAAATTCGGGATAAGCCCCAGTTCATCAAGATACTCAATGCCCTGAATATGATCTTGGTCCGGATGCGTACTAATAAAACGAACGATATCCTTTTTCCCTGCGAGGTTTTTGACCTCATCAAGGATTTCCGACTTACGCTCATCGGTAATATTACAGTCAATCATGCTGAAGTTATCAGTATTGTGATTGATATAAAACATGTCGCCGTTACCAACGGACAGAGACTTAATCTCGCTCATGATTATCACGTTCCTCAAGATTGAAGTTGATTCGTTTTTCCACATACCGCTCTTGCTTGATCCAGGAAGCGACAAATAAAGCGATAAAAGAGCACAGCGCCGCTGGAAGCCGATGAGATTCCGGCAACAATGACGCAAGCAGAATAATGACGAGCAGGACACCAGCGCCCGCCAGGCTGCGATACATGTTTGAAATCATTAAGAGCTGCTCGACCTTTGGATCGCGTTTCTGAGCATACGCAAAGGCAGAATAGTCTCGTTTTCTGGCCGGTTTCAGCTTACGAGCCAACGGCTCAATACAGAGAGAGCCAATCCGCGACGCAATGAGACCGAGAACATAACTCATCACAAATAGTGCCAGCCAGTTAGAGCAGTCGATACAACTGCCTAACGGCGTCTGGCTGACGGAATATGTTACAAGTGTGCCCGGAATGAGCACATTGAACAGATCGTACGCAGAGATTTTCCCAAGAAGAATATCTAGATAGTTATTGGCCAAAAATTACGCACCTCCAAGAATCCAAGAGCCATCCCTCGAATTTTTTACGGACTAACCCGGCCTGCCACACAAGTGTCAGGTTCTTGAAGAAAAGCTATTTGGAAATGATCTGAACAAACGGGGGCGCATACTGCTCTTGACCAATTAGCGCACGCGCCCCCCCCCAAGAATCTTAGTGGACCATTAACATGGCCTCGATTTTGACAACTATCCCATCCAGCTCCTTTCGAACAATTAAGTTGTAGTGGGGAAACGACGTTTCACGTTAAATTAATTGTAGCCGCAAACGCAATCTATATCCTGTATTGTTTTTTGAAGCTGAACGCAACATGTTGTGTTTTAGCAGGTAGATACGATTAAAGTTTTCTCAGCATAAATCAACAGCAATAAGTGAGCCGTCTAATCCATCCTAGAGGCAGCTTCGTTGACCTGCATAAAGTCAAACTAGGTTCCACGTATTTACACACGGCGAAAACCCATACATATCGAATACATGTTCGAAATTAACAAAAGATTTTGCTTGACCAACATGTTGGGCAATCCCCTATTGCCCCACTGCCCGTCATTATCAAACCGGGTACGAGTTACGCCACAAAACTCATCATGATTAAACGTCGGCCTCCACCTCTTACGCCGCACATTTAATCATCCCTCCCCGTCTATGGCCGTCCAACTCACGGGCTCAATGCCCGGAAGAGACGTTAGACAAGAGGGGCAGGCAACCTGATAGTTCCCGTAATTTGTCCTGCGCCGCATAGAAGAGGAGGCGTATACCGCTTTGCGGGCGCGAGTAACACCGACGTACAGCAGGCCCATTTCCTCAATAAGCCCGTCTGGCATTTTCTTCGCATCCACGATCCGGCATCCATGCGCAGAACGTGAGCATATACCAGCACTTTCGCACCGAGAACGAATCACTCCAGGATCGCGGACAACTTTCTTACTAACTCCGCAAGTCACAGCGATTATTAGACGAACGGTATTGAACAACACGCTCTGATCTACATGAGCGAAACCGATATGCGGCAGCACCCTGAGGTCAGCCGCTGGCAAGGAATTGGCACCAAGATCGGTCCGGGTTAATCTGATGTTGGCAAAAAGGCGCCGAGGCCCACGTTGTCCCGGCGCCAAACCTACGCCTAGTCATTCGCAACATGCCAGCGAATAAACCAGTTGGAATCACTCGAGAGCTCACCAAGTAACTTCTGCTCGAGAGTAGCATCATCGAATTTCCCCTCCTTGCATAAGCGCACAAGCTTAAATGCAACATTAGGGGAAACATCGTGTAACGATTGAAACGCCAAATCGCTAAAAGAGCTCGCTTCCCATCTACGATAGCCTGCAGCAACGCTATCAAGCAATAGTTCACGCACAGCAGAGTCCTCACTAAGCATAACGCTCGAACAGATTGCAGAAACGACGCCACGGTATTGATCGCAGATAGCATTACAAACAATCAGCTGCTCAAGTACTTCTAAAAACGCACGCTGACCGGCGGCTGTAAGGGCATCAAATTTAATACCAAATGTCAGGAACTCTATGTCTGTTGCAAAGCCGGTAGCAACTTTTAGAGCTAAGCATCTTACAGACCATGCACATGAGTCCATTGATATAGGCTCTCTAAATACCGGGTCTTCGGGCCACTCATCCGGAAGTTCAGAAATTAAATCCGTCCAACCGACGGGAAGTGCCTTTCCATCGCGCACGCAACAACATACAAACTTATTTAATACGGACATAGCCTCTCCTGCAGAGCAGGGTGATCCTTGATATGTCGGAAGCCCTTTAAGACAATGCTCCAGCACGCCAGCCAAGGATGCGTTAAATGACTCAGAAGGGACATCATCGAGTGAGCGACATAGCAAAGAAGAGGGACGAATGGAAAACCCTGAGTGAAAATCAGAACGATTATTCGAGTCGAATTGCCTGCGCAATTCATCGATACAAGCCGTTTCCGCATTGCATGCTGGAGATTTGTTGTCTAAATAACAACCCCGCTCAACAGTGGAAAGATGCCCCACTTGTTCTTCGCTCAAAATAGAAAAGCCACAACGCTTCTCAACGCATCCGAAAACGCCAGCAGAGAAATTGTATTTAAGCAGTTCATCAGAATTCGATTTAAGGCTACTGCCCAGTTGATCAACGAGCTCTTTGTCGATTTTGTCTAAATCCATTCCGCCAATAACGTTCGAAACATCAGAAGCGACGGTATATAAATGTTGATCGACAACCTGACAAAGTAGGCTTACAAGCGACTTCTCATCAACCCGCATCTTGATCATGCCGATCGCCTTAATCCATTTTGATTCACATTGCCGAAAATCATCTGCAACGTTTAACGTGTTCCAAGCATCGCAAATAGTATCATCCGAAAAATAAGGCGCACACTCCTTAATGACGACGGAAATCATACTCGGACGATATGCCTGGGCCGTTAAAGAAGTCAGATGCCACAGTTCCTCGGCACACGAGGGGAGATATGACCTTAAACCATCGCTCTTATAAGCAAACCTATTCTCGAAGCCCTTAGCATCCCCCTGAAGAACAAGCAGCTTAATTCCCTCGAGCTCAAGTTCGGGCCGATTGTAAATAGAGGAGTAGTCGATAAGCGAATTAGCAAGCAGGCTGCGAGAATATAAGGCGCTCGATATGCTCCCGCATAATATTGAACTAAATAACAAACACGATATATTCGACATGACGGAAGCAAGGCTAGCGTCATGTCGAATCGTTGTGTAAGGATTAACCGCCCTCGCCTCTCTCGAAGCGTTTAAGACAGCAGTCCCCACCTCCTCTTCGAACTTAAGCGCAAGGGGAATATAGGCTGGAGCGGAGAGCGCATCAATTTGTTTCTGAATTGACCACTGGGTGCCAAATCCATATTCGGAAAGCATGCCAGCGACAGTCCGCTTGTCAATTAAACAATTACCATAAGCCCAACAATCTTTCGATTCTATTGAATCACAAGCAAGTTGAAGTAATTCATAGCACCTGGAATAGCGACCTTCAATAGAAGCATCGAGGGCGTCAAGCCTTAGTGAAAGAGTGTCTCTGGGAATGCCGCTGTCTTTCATAATCTCTAGAATGCCAGCCTTGAATGCACCGACCGAAAAGGGGGTGCCATAAAGTAGCCACTCAACCGCCTTCTCACCAAGAAAGAACAGGTGAGGATTGTCAGACTTTCTCTCAAGCCATTCAGCATGGTAGTTAAATTTTTTTGAAATCAAGGCGACAGAAGCGCCAAAAGCATCAAGAACATCTTCGGGAATAGAGATCGGAGCAATGTCTGCAAAAACTGCCGGCTTACCATCTTCAATTTCAAATCGTCGATTGTGAAACAAATCTACCATTACATTATTAAGCTGATCCATCAGATAAGAAACGAGACCTGAATCACTCGGCAATTCGACATATGTGCACGCATCCATTTCCCTAACATAACGAAACAGAGACTCGATATCCGACGATGTCTCGCCTTCAAGCTTAACGAGAATGAGTGGCTTTCTGAGCTGGATAGCCCGATATAGCTCTTTACTAGTTCCTGGCCTCAATTCTGACCGTATGATTCCAATCACTATATCGCTCTGTACTAAGCGATTAAGATAATAAGACGATGATGGCTCAATGCTCGCATGGGACTCGATTGCGAAGGGTTTAAAGATATCCGATTTCAACAAAGCGCGATTAAGCTCATCCCTCAGCTGCTGCCAGCTAAAATCGCCTTCATCGCTCATCGAAGAGCTAACAAACACGTCAATACGGTCACGATCAATGACCTCGGCGTCCATCTCATTTGCATCCATAGAACCTCCTAATGATTGAGTAGATCCATAGAATAACAAGCGGCGCGGACCAATTGTGCGGACGAGAAATCGGTCGCTACAGCGCTCGATTCAATAGTTTATATCGCCAACGTCTTACAACTGAACTGGCCTGGACCGTTCGATGCGCGCGAAACAGCAAGTCGCCCATTCTCGACCTATTCTCAGTCGCTACTCGCGGAGGGTTGCACCTCATCGCCACTCCCCTTCTTCTTGCGCAGCACCTGCATCGCGTGTTCGCCCAGGATCGCCGTGGACAGCTTCAGCGCCGCACCCTTAACGGTGTTGAAGAAGTTCTCAAGAAACGGTGCGTTCATGTCGTAGTAGTTCATGTTCCTAAACAGTGCATAAATCGCGAGGAACATTTGGGCAATGACCGCTACGACAGTCATTGCAAGAGCGTTATACGGAGACTGGGAAATCCAGATCAAGGGCCTTAAGCATAGTTGAGCAAACCATTCTCCGACGAACAGCGATCCATCTTGGGCAGTCTCGATAAACCCATAGGGCAAATAGTTGCGCATGAGGAATTCGATAACAGATAGATAAAAATCAGAACAGACAAGCGAGGCGACCAATGCAACGCACTCAAGAATAATAAAAACAATTGAAACAGTGAAAACCATGCTAAGAACACCCTTGTTGGGCACACAATCAGCCAAAGCAAACAGTACAACACTTAATCCCAAGGAGAAAAATGAATAATAGCAGGGAAGAAGCCAAATGGAGAACCAGTGCAAAAGAAGGACCGCAAGCAATGCTGTCCAGTTCCAAGGTTCCATCAAGCTCCACCGCACCCGCAGCGGGTAAAGGTCACACGCTCTCAAACCTAGCCGATAACCAAGATACGCAATATGGGGCTTTTTGAATTCAACTTCATGAGGTTGCTTGATAGATGGCCAAATAACCCCTTTAACAACTTTCTTTGCTTGCAGGCAGCTCATAGCAGAAGCCCTCTTGGCCGCAGACGCCTCATAGCTCCAGGTAATATAAACAAAAGCACAACCATACAAGGCGCAGGCAACAATCAGGAGAAGCAGCATGCCTACCCTATAAGGAAACTCAGGAATTCCACCAGACACGAGTCCGAATAAATACGGGTCAAATGCAAGAAGACCAGCGCAAAAACGCAACGGATATCCGCAAAGAACAATCCCAAGAGTACCAAAGCACATCTTAAAGACGTCATGCGAATGCGATTCCTCTTTAGGATCAATGTATCCAAAGTATTTCGCAGATTTAAATATATTCATCCCGCTCAAGGCCAGCGAGTCATCATGACGCCACACATATTCGTTCCAGAGGCGCTCAGCTTTAGCCCTAGCGCTCTCATAGAAGCAGGCAATAATGAAGACCAAAACATATGCAAAGCCCAGAATAAAGGCAAGGTAATGGTCACCGAGAACCGGCTCGCCATATAACGTGGCGCCATCTGCCCATATAGTCGCACAAACCAAGAATGCAGCAATCGCTTTAGCAACCACAACAAGCATGGCAACAATTATAGTATGCCGCTCATTACCGCCGCCAAGCAATGGAAGCCTATTTCTGCCCGCACTCTGCGGGTTTGTCTTGTCCTCCGCAATGCCCCTAATATCATTGATGAGATAACGCGCTTGGTAGCCACAGATGTCAACGACAAACACAAGCAAGAAGAACCGGAAGAACCACTCTCCAAGAGAATAGCCTCCTCCCAGGGAAGTACCCAACAAAGCCCCGCCTAAATAAAAGAAACTTTTCATTGAATCGCGAGGACGCGTGTACAACAGACGAAGGAATTTACCTCTAAATTGCGAGAAGTAGCGACCCGACCTATTATCCTCAGACACCCCACCACTACTCGCTCGATATTCCTTAGGGACACCATTTACATTAAGGCTTAATATCTCATTAAACGTCAGCCGACTAAAGTCAGTAGCTATGAAATAGCAGTACAAAAGATATATAAGAGCGGACATAACAACCAGCGGCAGTAGAAGCCTGACCCATTTATTATGCACGGTAAGCAGCAATAACAAAGAAAGCAAAACGCACCCGATGACAAGCGATACAAGCGCAAGTGCAAAATGCACATAGTGCCTACGCGCACCCCTATTAGTTAGGTGATGAATGTTGGCAGTGATTAAGCGAGAGGAAAACCGGTTCCAGCCCAGCGCAATAGTCCTATCGCCTGTTGGCACTATCTCAGAAATCCTCTTTTCGATCATTTCCATATAGTGATAGCGAAACATGCGTTCCTGGCCAATGCTGGAGCCGTAAAACCCGCTACAAGAATCACACAGGCTGCAATCGTAGCGATTCCCTCATTCTTCCAGGGAATCGAATTTTCAGAAGCGCCAAATCCGGCCGCAACAGAATACAAAATGGCGAGCGCAGCAATACAAGCAACAAGGACCTGAACGATATGATCCAAAGACACTCTCTGGTCCTCGCGGGCTTCATCAAGCTCAAATAGAAGCCACTCAAGCTCTTCTTGATTGCCATCTTCTTTAAGGTCACTCATATTTGGCATCCTTATAAGTAAGGGACGAGCAGTTCGTACAAATCACAGCGCGCTCAAGCAAAAAAGAACACAATTGCTCGACCCCTACGAGTAATACTGGAGACACCGGTTCTTCGCTCAGCAACAATTAAAGAACGCTATTGATCGTTTGCACCCAAAGATTGGTTAACCGGCATGACAACCCCCCCAATAAACAGTCGACCAAATTGAAAGGTCAACAAGCGGATGTTTACGTCATGCACCTGGCAGTGAACGCCCGAGGTAATAGTACTCCCTGACACTTTTGAGGAACGCAGCAGCCTATTATTTTTCGTCAAACGGCAGTCTGAAAAGTACACTGTCAGGGCAAAACTCGTAGTCTGCCTAAGTAGTGCGCCCTACAGGTGAAATAAATGGAGACGACCTTAATTAACTCATTAGATCAGAAACGTCTGCACTCTGGTGGCGATTTATTTTAATTAGATAGAATGTTAGTTGGAGTCTTTCCGTGAATCTCTCCAGACAACATTGGTGCCGCGTTGAAACTGTTGCAAGTGAGGCTATATGCGACTTGATGCCCAGATAAAAGAACTGACGTTTGCTGATGGTCAAACCTTGAAGCTACGCAACGATTCGATCGTTGTGTTCGTTGGACCAAATAATGCAGGAAAGACAACCTGCTTGCGCGATATCTACTGCCATCTATCAGGCGACAGAAACTGCAACTTAGTTTCCTCAATTGATTTCACAAAGCCCAGTATCGAGGATGTGAAATCGCTTTTGAATGAGATTGCGATCGAAAAACATGACCCCCTTTTAAGCTATGAAGGCATGGGGTTTAGGATCTCAGATTACGACATGGGAAATTACAGCAAATTCAGCTATTACCCAAAGTCTATTAAAGAAATGCTATTTCGCTTCTTAACGACGGAGACACGACTTTCTGCCTGCTTTCCCCAAAAAAGCGTCCCGCGTAAAGACCCAGCCACAGGCCCCATCGCCCTGCTGGCCCGCGACTCATCCTATTTGGAAAAAGTGTCTTCAGCTTTCCATTCCGCCTTTTCATTGGAAGTGATACCGAATTATTTTAATGGTGGTGAAATACCCCTGTGTTTAGGAAGCACGCCCGTCGCGCCAAAAGATATGCCCGTTCCTCAAATAAATGATTTTATGTATGAAACATTAAGTAGCTATCCCCTTGCGTATCATCAGGGAGATGGCATGCGAAGCTTTCTCGGTATCGTGTTATTTATATACGCCAATCAATACACCTCAATGTTTATTGACGAGCCAGAATCGTTTCTTCATCCGCCACAAGCCAAGCTTATGGGATCTCTAATTGCTTCAAATGAAACTTCGGGACGCCAGCTGTTTATTAGCACTCACAGTAAAGAGCTGCTTAATGGAATGCTTGAGTCTGGTCCCGACCGCATTCAAGTAGTACGAATTACAAGAGCCAATGATGTGAATGATTTCGCCCTGCTGGATGTGGATGACATTTCAAAGATCACGTCGAATACGCTGTTAAAGTATTCTGACTTAATTAACTCCCTGTTCCATGAAAGAACCGTGCTCTGCGAAAGCGATAGCGATTGTATGTTCTATCAACTTATTTGGGATACCGTAAGGGCTAGCGAACCAACTCCACTGTTCCTACCCGTAGGTGGAAAGGGGCGGTTTAAAACTTACGTCGACCTTCTTTCGAAATTACATATCGATTATTCGGTCGTGGCCGATGCAGACATCTTGCGAAATCCCACCGATATTAAAAGTGTCCTTCTGCAGGACAATGTAGTTTGGGAGTCTATCAAATCGGATTGGGAAACAATTAACCAAGAGCTTGGAAGCGATGAGGGATTAAGCGTGGCTTCCTTAAAGGCTGAAATAGATGAAGTTTTCAAACAATGCAAAGGCCCAACTTTTTCAAAGACTAATTGTGGGAAGATTCGAAAATTGCTCGAGAGCAAATCGCGCTGGGACGAAATGAAAAGACATGGCATTAATGCGTTGAGTGGTGGTGCGAACAAAGCGTGTAAACGAATAGTCAATACGCTTTCGCATCATAACGTTCAAATCGTTCCTGTTGGCGAATTAGAATGCTTCGTTCCCTCTATTGATTCCCACGGTCCATCTTGGGTCAACGATGTCCTTCAGGAATATCCCGACCTGAACGATGAAGTCTACGACAAGGCCAGAGACTTTGTTTCCCATTGGTAATTCGAGAAAGCTGGGGCCTCGGACAAAATATCGCACCCAATCTGGGTCCAGGAGGAAGTCCGATGTATACGAGAGATGAGTGCGAGGGGATTCTCTGGGAATGAGTTCCACCGGGACGACCTGTCCGCCCCTGCCGCCTGCAGGAGCCTCCATGTCGGCGTACTTCGCCACGGTGTTCCGGCTCACGTGGAGCATTCGGGCGATCTCGGACCTCGAGCGCCCGGCGGCATCCATCGACCGTATATCATTCACTGTGTCCAGGGGCACGGTCATCTCCTCCATCCTTCCCGGGCGGGCTCGCCAAAGTAACCGCCCGGGGAAACCATACGGCGAGGGCCGCGCCCCCGGTCCCCGGGGCGCGGCCCTCTTGCTTTAACTGCTCAATTTTTCGTGCTCACGGTGCTCATTTCCCAGTGATCACTCGGACCACTTCTTAGTGAACATCAACAAGATGGCTCGCCACCGGGGCCGGGGAGTCGATCTCAGCGTGCCGAAACTCTGCGGGGCGGCCGCGAGGACGGTGCGCGACGGGTTCGCCGAGACGCTTGCCTACACGGAATTCCCGCCGGAGCACTGGCGCCGGATCAGGACGAACAACGGGATCGAGCGCGTCAACCGCGAGATCAGGAGGAGGACGAGGGTCGTCGGGACCTTCCCGGACGGCAATTCGGCCCTCATGCTGGTGACGGCGAGGCTGAAGTACATAGTGGAGCACGAGTGGGGCAAGAGAAGGTACCTGGACATGTCGAAGCTGGAGGAAATGGACGAGCTGAGGGGAGAGGCGGAGGGCTAGAAGAGGACGGGGCCGAGGGCGGCTAAATCAATTTGCGAAAGAATCTTGACGGTACCTTGTTACGGACTTGAAAGGTTAGGGACTTGAGAGCAAAAGCAAACTAAGCATAATCTATCACCGCGACACCTCGAAACAACTCGGTTGTTGCGTCCACCATGGCATGGTTGAGACCACAAACTCGCAAATCGAAGATGTTCACGGACAACCCGTTACACCATGAGCAATCGAATCAAAACGGATCTGCTTCAGGTTATTCCTCGCTATTCAACGGTGCTTCGCAGCCTGTTCTTAAACGCGCAGACGCTAAGACACTTACCACAGCGCACACAAGCATCTTCTTCGATCTTGGGATACAGAAACCCGTAACGGTTCGGAACCATGCTAATGGCCCCTTTTGGGCACACGGCAACGCAAGCGCCACAACCACAGCATTCGGAGTCGTCCGCGAACAAAACAGGAATACTCTTTTCCATCATCTGCCGAGCACTCCTTTCAAGAATTTCTTAACAAATCTCTTTGCGAGCCACTTTTTAGATGAAAATTTAACTGAGCGTTGATACTCGCTCTCAAGTACGTCGACACCCTCCTCTAGCCAACGATCCAGTATGATGTCGCGCGCCTTCGGTCGCGACGTAGGGTGCATAAGCTGATCGTTGCCTAGAATAGCCTCCTCGAGTGGGCGTTCCGCCCAAGCAGTCTCTTCCTTTATATAAGGAATAAGCATTTCGGCCTTTTCAGTATTGGCGATAATGACGGAAATCCCGTGCCTAGGATCAAGGCCCGAGGCGTTAACGTCAATCCCCCAGAAGTCACCGATAGTAAAGTCTCCAGGACGTTCTCCACCAGCATAAGGACACCGGTAACAGCTCTCGCGATAAACGTCACCAGAAAGAAAACGCCTGTAATAGAACGATATCTCTGGGGAAAACGGCCTTTCCCTCGTAACAAGCCTATGAAAAACGGGGGTAGTAGTAGTAGTACCGCCTCCGCAGCCCCAACCCTCACGCTTGTCGCGAAATCTGAGACTATCCAACCGACTGCCAGCGAACTCCCACTTCAGGCAATCGCTAAAAAACGATTGGCTCGGAACTCCATGGCAGACGATGTCTACCGTAAGTAGCCCATCCTGTGTCCCGCCTAAAAACGCAAGCAACCCATCCACCTGGCAGGGCGTTCCGCTAAAGAGAACCTCGCGCCCAGCCTTCAGATCATCTCTAACGAGCGCCATAGAATCGCCCATGTCGCTCTGAACGTATTTTGATCCTCGAAGGGCTGCGAGACCGTCGAGGCTGTCGACGCGCACGCAGCCAACATGCATACCCTCGTCGAAAGCATGTCCGTACACGGTGCCCCCGTGGGAAAGCATCATTCTCGCCAGAACGGAAAAAACCCCACCAGATGAAGAGAGCATGAGTTCGTCCTTGTCCGCATCAACCGCAGCAAGACAGGTCTTATCTAGATTCGTCATACATCAGCCCTCTCGGAAACTCCGAAAACACCGTCAAGGAAAGCCTTGGCCTCGCCGGAGAATTCTTCCTTTTTAGACCTGACAGAATCCCAATTAATCGGCTCTGCGGCTATATGCATAGGATCGCAGTCCTCGGAAACGCGCCTGTCGGCAAGGCCAAAGTCAGCTAGCACATCTTTAAGGCGGACCGAGAATTTTGGCGGGTCGAACACAATCATAGGATGCTCAAATAGGAGTGAGAAACAAGTACCATGGAAAGAGTCTGTCACCACATACGACGCATCGCGGAATAAAGCTACCCATTCCTCCGGCTTAGGAAGACAGACACCCTCCAAGCCCTCTGGAGCACGCTTCAAAGGATTGAATGTCACAATACGGGCCCGCATCCCCTCACGTTCAGCGAGCTTACGGGCGAAAGAGCACATCTCCGAATTCTGGTTAAGCATATAGACGAGTACGTAGCTCTCAGTCGAGGCTGGGACATGGGTAGCAAGCTCATGCCACAGTTCCGGTCGACAAAGCAACACAGGATCCTTTAGGGCAATTCCGCGAAGTCCCATATTCTCAAGAATAGAAACACTTGAGCTTTCGCGAACCGAAATTGCACTAAATGGCTCAAGCAGGGGCTTGGTGAGAGCGCTCTCCGCTTCATCTAAAGCGGGGCGCCCAAAACTTGCTGAAAAGGATATTTTTTTGCAATCATCCGGAACGTTCTGAAGGAAATATACTGGATCAATGCCGTTATTACATTCAATATTCCAAGTCTGATCACTACCGACGCAGTACACCGCCTTTTTATCAAAGTGTCCACCGTTAATAAACGGTGCAGAATCAATCAAGTTCAAGTGCTTTTCCACGAAGGAGCGAAAAACCCCTTCAGACTTAATCCATACTGGATATTTCGCAACCAGCATGCAAAGACCTTTAAAAAAGTTCGGATTTCGAAGCTGTCCCCTCCTCCATTCTTTTCTCGTCCACTGGGGACGGCAGTAATCTACAAAGCAAGGGTCACCATAAGGCATCAAAGCATCATTTGTTGCCACCGCTTGTAAAGCCGTTCCATAATTGTGAGAATCAATAATTGTCGAAACGATAATCTTAGGACGCATCAGAAAAACTCCTTCAACCTTACCAAGATGAGATCACGATATTTAACAGCGATTATCAGAAGCGCCAGAACCACTGCATATCTCAGAAACGCCAAGTGGTAAAAATAAGAAATCAGAAGTGATGAGACGCAAAAGATAGCGGCGATCGACCAAATCTGAACTCCGTTAAAAACACATGTGTCGTTATTCTTTTTCACTACTCTCTGCGCAAAGAAATAATGGAATAGTGCCAAAGAAATGTAGCAAATCAACGTTGTGTATCCGGCAGCACGATATCCAAATACCGGTATCAATAGATAATTCAAAATTAGATTTAGACCAGCCGCAGAGACAGAGGCAATCGTTGCAAGCCTGGTTTGTTCATAAAAGAACTCAATATTTGAGCAATAACTGTAAATAAACATAAAGAAGACACTTGCAGCAATAACTGGGACTAGACCCATGGCATCAGAGTACTCTTTTGGGGCCAAAATGGTGACAATATCAGGAGCCAGAATATCGATTCCTAAGATAACCGCAGCAATAATCAACAGCAGCTTGTAACTCATCGAAGAGATCCGTTTAAAATCGCTTTCATTCAATCTGCGATATAGCCAGGGAACCACGGTTGCAATCAGAGAGTTAGTAAATATGGTCATCAACATTCCTGCTGAGTAAGCAATGCTGTAGATACCCGCATCCCCCGCGCTGCACATTTGTCCAATCATCATCCGATCAGAAGCGCTTAATACCACTTGTGATAAATAATGCGGAAGTAGCGGAATATTGAAGATGAGCGTGAATTTCCAATAAGCCTTGTTAAAGAAGACTTTGCCTTTTTTAAGAAGCGAAATTCCAAGTACTACTGCATACAATAGCTCAACAAGAATAAAGCCGCCGATACGCCCCACAACTTTGTTAGGCACCAGAATAAGCAGTGAGACAGCAGCAATCGGACATAACAACCCCATTAAAAGAGAAGCTTTGACCATCTTCCTGTACTCGTAATCAAATTTCATTCGAGATACCCAGATGTCATAAACTGATCTCGAAATAACTTCGATAAAAAGGAAAGCAATCAGATAGACTGGCAAGCCAACCAAGTTTACAACTGATGTTGAAAATGTGACACAAACAAGCAGCCAAATCAAACCAATGACCAAAATAAGACCAAGCAGAGATGAGGTATAGCCCTCCTTATCATCACGAAACTTGATCATTGCATTATTAAAACCACCGTATGTAACGCCGAACGTTACAAGATACGTCGCAACGGACTCCCAGCCCGAATAAATGCTGACAGTGCCATAGTCAGCAACAGACAGAAGGCGTGTAAAGATAGGTAACGTTATGAAGGAAATACCTTTCTGCAGAAAGCTGCAGAAAGTAATCCAAAAAGTTGCGCGTTTAGCCTTTGAAAGGGTTGAATATGACTTACGGAATTGGTCTATTTGCTTAAAACCAATACATCCATTAAATACCATAAAGAATTCCACCTCCATTTACTTCACCCGGATTTCCATCACGTTCGTTATCGACTGTTAGCGAATTTAGGAAGGCAAGAAATGCAAAAAAATACATATTAATTGTTATTTCAGCAGATCCGAGTATCAAAAATACATAAATCGCTATTACAAAAGGAAAGCTCCCATAGCGGCACGAATCAGACGATCGCTTGGCTGACGAAAATACTAAGGCAATCAATGCCAGAAGAAACAATAGGCCCACAATGCCAAAATACAGCAGATATTCGAGTAATGCATCCTGCGCATCAGCGGCAAACCAATCAGAACTAATCGCAATAGACTGGCCCAATAAAGCGTAAACGGAATTGTAGCCGTAGCCGAATAAGAAACCCCCTCTAACATATCGAAGAACACGACTATAGACCAACGTGCGTCCGCTTAAAGAAGGGTCCCTATTAAGTGCGTCGGTAATAAAAGATCGAACTGCTTCATTCGAAGTAATAATTTCCGAAAATAGAAGAAGCGAAAGCGCTGAAACCAACGCGACAGTAAGAACCACTGAAGGCTTGTAGACAATCCTGGAAATTGAAGCCCTGAGGCAGCAAAACAATCCAAACAGCGTCAATCCGATCGAACCAGTATTGCAGTGAACAAAGCTAGTCATAAAGAGGGAGAACGCGAATCCAGCAGGCATTATTAGCTTGGAAAGGAAGCTCATGCTTAAACACTCTTGTCGACAAATAAACATGAGCATTCCGCATGCAAAAATCGATAAATAGCTGACAGAAAACTTCGATCCAACAAGATAATTTAGGCCGTTTTTATAAGCAATCAGGCTGTCTTGGCAGACAGATAGGTACACTAAAATCAAATAAAAATAAGAGAGTGCGCAAAAAATCAGGGCCGTCTCAAAGAGACGGTTCTTTGAGCACTGACATTCTAAAAATAAAAACAGAAGTAGCACCTTTAATGCGAACAAAAATGCACCACGAAAGTTATAACCAGAGTTAACCAACGAAGAGAACAGCATCAAGCAGCACATACCCACTACGAACAAGTTAAATCTAAAGAATCGATTGGGAATTGATCGATAGTTAATCAATAGATACGCGATAACAGGAAGACACATTGCTAACGCGTACGAATTATAGTTAGCGATATACACAACCCTGAGGATGCACGCATGGAATACAATGACGGCAATCACGGGCTCTAACGTTAATTTACGATTTAGAAAACTCACTTCGCTTTCCTCCGAAATACAAACGAATAAGCACTTGGAAACATCGAAGCGATGGCGAACTGCAGCCTTTTGATCGTTGGAATGGACTTGCAATGCTGAATGGATGAATTGAATTTTCTTAATTCTGAACACACTTTTTTAATTTCATTGCAATCAGCATCATATTTAATTAGACAATTCAACTTAGTAAGATATGCAAAACCACAGTAGCCAAAAGCAACATCAACAAGCTCTGGATGATGACGTTTAAAGTAATCAAGTTGAACTAGAGCTGCCTCAATAAATTCCTCATGAAAAGGCACAGCATGAGTGATGCTTCCATCTCTCATGCGATAGTGATAAAAGGAATGTGGCAATGTAACTATGGAACTAGCTAAATCAATAATGCGAAAGGTTGTATAGCAGTCTTCACAATACTTGCCCACTGGATAGACAATATCGTTAAAGAGGGTTTTCCTATATATTTTATTGCACGCACTAACATCTATACCTCCAAAGCAATTCAACTGCTCTAATGCTTGAGCATTTGAAAGAGAAGCGGTAGTTCTCGGCTTGAGTTCTTTAACGACCACGCCACCGATCTCTTTCACAATTCCAAACACGACGATGTCAGAATCATTCAAATAAGGAACACAACATGCAAATGCATTCAAACTCAGCCAATCATCGCTATCAATGAACGACAAGTACTCGCCTGTCGCGAATCGAATGCCCGTGTTACGGGCATCAGAAAGACCGCCGTTTTCCTTATGAATGACTCGAATTCTCTCATCGGATTTTTCAAGGTCATCACACATCGTAGAAGAGCCATCGGTTGACCCATCATCGACAAGAATGATTTCAATGTCTCCAAATGATTGGTTCGTTAGGCTGCTAACGCATTCTTCGAGATATTCAACAACGTTATAAACTGGGACAACAACACTAATTAAGGGCCTAGAATCCATATAGAGCTCCGTTCAATAATCCAACAGAGAAAATGACGTGCAGACACAAACAGCTGGCAACAAACGCAGAAACATCACGATGTCGCGCGATTGAGCGATTGTTAAATAGGAGCGAGAAATCACCGTAAATCAACTGCTCGAATAGTTAACGCAATTAGCGCCCAGGGTCGAGCACTATTAGCGATACTTCAAAAGAAGATTTGATAAGCTAGGTCATAATCCGCACAGAAGCCCCTCGTAAAACTCCATTAAATTTTCTGCATTGGTTTCTGCAGAGTACCCAGCCAAAGCCAATTTATTAGCCGCCCGGTCATCACGCCCCTGGGCAAGAGTGTCGACAAGAGCGGATACCCATTCAGCAGAAGGCCTATCAAGTCCAACGAACCTGCCACTGCCCGTAATATCGCTTTCCTCAGGAACGCCAGTCGAAAATACGCACCGAAGCCCTGAAGCCTGCGCCTCAACAGCAGAGACAGGAAGCCCCTCGTACAGCGAAGGCATAAAGAAAGCATCGAACAGCGAGTAGAAACGAGCGACATCAACGCGTACACCCGGCATGATGATGGAATCCCCTACGCCGAGTTCATCCGCGAGGGCCCTGACTCTACCTGTGCCGTCACCAGTCCCCAAAATCACCCACTTTGCAGATGGCAAACAACGCTTCAGCTCGGCAAAAACCCTGACGCCGAACTCAAAGTTCTTTTGCTTAACAAAACGACCGACACTTCCAATAACGGGGTCACTATTGCCAATGCAGAACTCAGCACGCAATGAAGCATTTGATCTATCGTCATATGCAAAATTGCTGAGTACGATTCCATTTTTCATTACAGTAAACGGCTTGTTTCCAAACAGGTATTTACCAGCTTCATCAGAGCACGCCACCCCATCAGTTGCATACCTTTTGCCCCACGCAATCAACGGAGCATTTCGAACACGATGAAGAACGTTGTCAGATGAACTATTCAGATGACTATGCAGGACACGATGTTCGATACCGGCACGCTTAGCCTCCCTGAGAACGCAAAAAGCCGAGTTGGGCATATGACAATGCACGATGTCGTACTCGCGTCCATGCTTAACGAAAAACTCTTCGACTTCTTTAATGAACCGGCCAAGCCCCGCAGAAGCATAAGACACCGTATAGACACGAGAACCGTGTGCAATAAGCTCCTGATCATAAGTGCAGTCACGCAAGGGTTTACCATTCAATGTTGCATGGTGTAGATAATCAAAAACAACACGATGTTCATCAATGCCCAAAGACATGTTATGAACAAATTGAGAAACACCGGCAGAACGGCTTAATGAGGGAACCACTTGGAGAACATGAATTGGAGATGAGGTAATCAAGCTAGTCAACCACCGTAACAATTGCCTCGGCATGAAAACGAGTAGAAACGCATGATTGGGCATTCTTTGAATAATTCCCTATGGAAATCAGCATGACCAATTCCTCCCAATAGGGTAGTTTCAATAGACCGCGAATCGCTTTTTCAGGACCTTGCCTTAGCATTGTATTGAGCGGACAAGAAGCCAAACCTTGCTCTTCAAGAGCCAGCAATAACGCCATTGCAAAAATGCCGCCATCAACAAAACCCTCGTTGCGTTCTTGTGGTCCAAAGTAAACCCGATTATCAACCGTCAACACGACGAGCATTGGAGGCATCGCGTAGCCTCTGAATCCACTTGTAATTCCTAATGTCTCATTGATGAGTTCCTGGTTATTGATAATCCGAACTCTTGTTGGTTGTCGATTGCATGCAGACGGAGCTTTGGTGGCCGTCTCGATAGCATTAATGACCTTTGTCAACGAAACAGGTGTATCAGAATACTCCCTAACAGAATGACGGTTACTTAATAGCTCGTCAACAGAACCTGGAATAATGCCTGCCCCAGCAAAATCATGAGCGATTTTGCAGCTTCCACCGGGATATAAAGGTTTTGAATCCAGTTTAGAAAACAGCTGGTCGCCAATTGCTTGCTTAAACATATGCGTGTATTCAGAACTATACTTATGTCTGTCACGATATTCGATTAGTGCACCCAAGGCGGATTGATAGACCAGGCTATCCGTACTTCCACCCATATCTTCAAAAACATGCATGTAGCGAGAGAGTTCGGCGAGGACCTTCACTCCAAATCCCGCACGAAAGCCCTCGTGGCTCAACCCTTTTTCAAGCTGATGGGTGCAATAAATTATATGAGCTTCTGCTTGCTCTACATATTTGATCTTGTTTCGAGAATAAGACTTCCCGAACCGTACCGCCTGCCGCATTGAAGCAGCGAGCAAACTTGGATAGCCATTAAAAATGGCCCTCGCAACCCCCATGACAGGATCAGGCAAATGATCCTTTAAAACAGAAACCGATATATTTCCCATCATATTTCCTAAATATCCAAGGCCTTTTCAATAAAAGAAAAGGCCTCATTTCGTTTGAAATTAAGCTGTGCCTGAACCGAATTGGAGTCGTAATCAAGTTCAGAAATCGTCAAATTTCCAAAGTCATCCAACAAATGATTGTCAAGATTAGTCATATTTAATAGGTTTGATATTCTTCCGTTAAAACGACCAGGGCTGATGGCGACAAACTTCTTTCCAAGATTTACGGAATAGGCAGTTCCATGGAACGAGTCCGTAATGACAATTTCGGCGCCAAGGAACAGCGAAAGGAACCTTCCCACGGAAGGACATATAACAGCATTCTCGCCAGAACGCTTCTCATGCACACCGTATGCAATTCGCATAACCTTGAGACCAGTCTTCTTGGCGACCTTTTGCACATAAGAATCGAACTCAGCATTACGGTTCAGCTGATAAACCAGAATATAGGGTTCTGGAGAAAACCAACCATCCGCAATTGCTTCCCAATCATCACGATTCAACATGAGCGTGGGATCGATAACAGGCACGGCTCCATGGACACCGATAGAATCAAGAAGGTCAGCCGCCTCTTGCTCACGAACAGAGATACAAGAGTAAGAGGAGAGAGCCTTTCTCATCGGCTCAGCTTCCCAATCCTCGAGCACGGCCTTGCCGATGCTCGCAGCATAGGCAATCTTCTTTTTCCCCTCGGGAGCAAAGGAAAGATAAAAAGCACGGTCAAAACCATTATTCCAAATGCTATTCCAGACTTGGTCACTACCAGTGCAGTAGATATCTGCTGCCGGAGGATTCGCGTCCAACTCATCTGCGGAATAGTATGAACACTCAGTCAACGCAAGCTTAGAATGCCTAAACTCATCAAGGGGGGCGCGCCTCCTTGCAACCATGCGAGAAACAGGTATTTTTGCAATCTGCTTGACGCCAGGGACCTTAAATATAGGCATCTTCTTTACGAGCTGACCGTTAAGCGCACGATCCACTTCGTTTTCGGGAATTGCATCCTTACGGTAGTAATCAATTATTTCGGCATCCGCTCCCACACGAGCCAAAACAACCTGAGTTGCATAGGTCTGCAGGCAGGAACCATAGTTCGGCGAGTTATGGAGTGTTATAACTCCGACTTTTCGAGACATGCACAAACCTACTTTCTGAGTAATTTCTTATAAACAAATGAGCGAAGTCCGTTAGGCATGGCGCAAACAACGGCATGCGGAACAAATGAGGCAATAAAATCAACAGGGCTAAACCAGCCAGTACGCAATTGGGCAAACTTGAACTTCCAAATATGCGGTAGATACGAAGGGCCGCCTCTGCGAGCATAGAAATCGGAGCTCACGCGCATCGCCACAAGTGGTTCAGGTAGGTTATCTGCACGGCAGCCATTGGCTAGCATCCTGTTAAATAAATCCCAATCTTCGAAATAAAGATATTCAGAGCTGTAATTCCCAGCCTCCAGAACCTTAGATTTTTTAAACGTCATAGGTGGGTGGCGGAAAGGATTTCGACGCTTGGAGCAAGCGAGAATATTGTCTAGTCCCTTGGGCAAATTCGTTGAAGCGATTGGCGTCTCAGGAGAGTCAATAAACTCGACGACATCGCTACCAACCATATCGAGCCCACTTTCAATAGCGGCAAGCTGCTTCTCCATACGGTCAGGACGCGCCACGTCATCGGTGTCCATACGCGCAACAATTTCATTAGAACAGGAGAGCACGCCCTTATGGAGAGCATATCCTAGTCCATGGTTCTCGCTGTAGGAGACAAATTTGAACAGATCGGGCCACTGCGAGTTATATTCGAAAAGTACCGACTCGAGTTCAGTGGTCAAGGGACCGTCCTTAACCATCACAATCTCGGTCGGAGGCACGGTCTGGGCGAGCATACTGTCGAGGGCCTGACGTAGAAACGTAGGGTTTTCTTTTTTGTAAATACTCATTAATACGCTATAAGCGGTCGTGGCAACTGAAGTGGTCATCTAACGCCCCGTCCTCTTCTTGCCGAACATGGCACCAAAAGTGCCGGTAAAGCATTTCCAGTCCATGCGGAAACAGCGATTGCGCACGTAGCGGAGTTCAATCTTTTGTCGCAGACCGCTCTCGAACGTCGCGGCATTGCGGTCAGTCGCCTGCCACAGGCCCGTAATGCCGGGCTGGACAGAAAGCAGCTCAGCCTTTTCCTCATCGGAAAAATGCTGTTCAAGTTCGTCTCTTGTTATGGGACGCGGACCGATGACGGAAAGGTCGCCGTTCAGCACGTTCAGGAACTGCGGCATCTCGTCAATCGAGCACTTGCGGATAAACTGGCCGACTTTAGTAATGCGAGGATCGTCATCGACCTTGCGCTCGACTTCCCACTGATGTAGCTGCTCAGAGCTCAGATACTTCTGTACATCGCCAGCGTCGGCGACCATGCTGCGAAGCTTAAGGATCTTGATAGTCTTGCCGCTCTTGCCGACGCGCTCCTGTGCGTACAGCGGATTTCCGGGAGACTCAAGTGAAATTAACGCGCAAACAATGGCCACTGGAATTACCAGCACCACGCTCACGCAAAGGCTGAAAACAAAATCAAACAGCCTCTTCAAAAAACGGTAAGCCAGCGTGCCACTCGGTTGTATCTTCTGAATAACCAGTGACTCCCCCATGGAAGCACTGCTTTCAGTCATCTCTTTGCTAGTCAAGTTCAAATCCACGTCCCTGATTCCAGGGATCCCCCCCCCCCATCGATGAATTCAAAATGCGAACGAATTGCCGGTGCAACGTCCCTTACGTCTTACTGGGCACGTCCAGCGGAAGCAGCTCCCTAAAAGCGGAGTCGCCTTCGCCAACGTCTACCAGGCACCAGCGCTTATGACGGTCGATCTTCTTTACACGGGCCTCTTGCCCCACCAAGGGCCCTTGCTCTATATGCAGCACGCCGTCTTCTATGCGGGCTACGCTGTTGCGCACCACGCCGTCGTCGTCGAGCACGCTGCGGTACCAGTCCTGTGCATCGTCCGGCATGGGTGCATAGGCCCGCTCCCTGCTGCCGGCAATACGGCAGCCAAAGCTCAACTGGGCCAAAGCCTTATCGAGCAGGGCGGCATCGCGCGTGGCGACGAAGAAGTATTCCTTGTACATGGGTTTGGTTTGGAGCGACCAGGCGCCGTCCCGCTTAAACCAGAACTCCTTTTGCATCACAAAAGCGTCCTGCATTAGCTCGTGCGGGATAATGCGACGGACCTTTTCGCAGGTCTCGCGTTCTTTACCTTTGGGGGTGTGGACCAGATACCAGCGGACGCGACCGCGCTGGCTGTTGGTGATGGCGCCGTTAAAAGCACCGGGCAGCTGCTCTTGGCGCCGCATTGTCTGTTCCATCTCTCGCCCCCCCTCCTTGCCTCCGCGACGCACGCGGATGCAGGGGCGTAAAGAACAGGCTTCTCGCTCGCAGCTAAGCGCAGTCGCAAAAGTACAGGTTTTTGTATCTTTCGACGTTGCTCATTATACGAGCAAACTGCTCACGTTTTCCCAGATTGCACAAAATGCGCCGCGAATGGGCGCATCTCCATACCCCTCTACAAAAACCTGTACCTTTTTGCACAACAAAAAAAGCCGCTCTAACCAGCGGCTTTTCTTCTTTAGACAACAAAAAAGGCGACCGCCCTATAGGACGATCGCCTTTGTTAATTCTTGTATTGTTTGTGCTAGGCGCGAGTCTTAATCTCCTCGAGCACCTTGGCCACAAACTCGTCAACGCTCATCTGAACGGTCTCGTTGGAACGATCGCGGACGGAAATGTTGCCGGCCTCGACCTCCTTCTCGCCCAGAATGAGCATGTAGGGCACGCGGTCGATGCTGCGGGCCTCGCGGATCTTGTAGCCGATCTTCTCGTCGCGGTCGTCGCAGACCACGCGAATGCCGGCCTCCTCCAGCTTGGCGCACACCTCGTGAGCGTAGTCGCGGCTCTTCTCAGAGACGGGAAGCGCCTTGACCTGCACGGGAGCCAGCCAGGTGGGGAACTTGCCTGCAAAGTGCTCAATCAGAATACCGATGAAGCGCTCGATGGAGCCAAAGCACACGCGGTGCAGCATGATGGGGCGCTTCTTGGTGCCGTCGGCGTCCACGTACTCCAGGTCAAAGTTGAGCGGCATTTGGAAGTCGAGCTGGACGGTACCGCACTGCCAGGTACGGCCGAGCGAGTCCTCCAGGTGGAAGTCGATCTTGGGGCCGTAGAAGGCGCCGTCGCCCTCGTTGACCTCGTAGTCCATGCCCAGCTGCTCCAGAGCGGTGCGCAGACCCTCCTCGGCGCGAGCCCAGTCCTCGTCGGAACCCATGGAGTCCTCGGGGCGGGTGGAAAGCTCAACGTGGTACTTAAAGCCAAACTTCTGGTACACGGAGTCGATGAGGTTAACCACGCCCACGATCTCGTCGGTCAGCTGGTCGGGACGCACAAACAGGTGGGCGTCGTCCTGGTTAAAGCAGCGCACGCGGAACAGGCCGTGCAGGGCGCCGCGCAGCTCGTGACGGTGCACCAGGCCAATCTCGCCGGCGCGGATGGGCAGCTCGCGATAGGAGTGCGGCTTGGAAGCGTACACCAGCACGCCGCCCGGGCAGTTCATGGGCTTAATGCAGTACTCTTCGTCGTCGATGACGGTGGAGTACATGTTGTCCTTGTAGTGGTCCCAGTGGCCCGAGGTCTTCCACAGCTGCTTGTTCATGATGAGCGGCGTGGAGATCTCCACGTAGCCGGCCTTGTGGTGGATCTCGCGCCAGTAGTCCAGCAGCGTGTTCTTCAGGATCATGCCGTTGGGCAGGAAGAACGGGAAGCCGGGGGCCTCGTCGCGCATCATAAAGAGGTCCATCTCGCGGCCGATCTTGCGGTGATCGCGCTTCTTGGCCTCCTCCAGCATGTGCATGTGCTCGTCGAGCTCTTCCTTGGTGGCAAAGGCGACGCCGTTGATGCGGGTGAGCATCTTGTTGTCCTTGTCGCCCTTCCAGTAGGCGCCCGAGACGCCGGTGAGCTTAAAGGCCTTCAGAGCCTTGGTGTAGCAGATGTGGGGGCCGACGCACATATCGATGTAGTCGCCCTGCTGGTAGAAGGTGATGCGGGCGTCGTCGTCCAGGTCGCCGATGTGCTCGACCTTGTACTTCTCGCCGCGCTCCTCCATAAGGGCGATGGCCTCGGCGCGGGGCTTCTCGTACACGGAGAACTTGAGGTTCTCCTTGACGATCTTTTTCATCTCGGCCTCGATCGCGGGGAAGTCGTCCTCGCTGATCTTGACGCCCTCGGGCAGGTCGACGTCGTAGTAAAAGCCGTTGTCGGTCGCGGGGCCGTAGGCAAAGTCGGCCTCGGGATAGAGACGCTTGATGGCCTGCGCCATGATGTGCGCGGCGGAGTGGCGGATGACGTGCGTGACCTCGTCCTGCGGGAGCTCGGCCACCGAACCGTCATTGTAGAGTGCCTTCATGGGTATGTTTTCTCCTCTCGGATGCCTGATGCAAGTGCGCGCGATGCGCTCGGCGTTTTTGACTTGCATCATTATAGGCAGGTTGCCTTGGTATACAAGCGCCCGCCGCACCTTAATGGCACGGCGGGCGATTTTCTACGCATGCTTCATCGTGTGGGGGCGGGGTGCGCGTGCGGCTTGCACGTGACGCGCGGGGCCCGTGGCTTACGGCCGGCCCGGCGATGGATGCGCTACTGAATGCGAGTTCGGCAGTAGGGGCAGACCTTCCAGTGCGCATCGAGCGGGCGATGGCAGCTGGGGCACACGTTGCGAACCTGGGTGTCGCACACGGGGCAGACCACAAAGTCCTTCTCGATGGGGGCGCCGCACTGCGGGCAGGTGCCGTACTGGGCAAGCTGGCGCTCGCGCAGAGCCATGTCAAGCTCCTGCTCCTCGCGGTCGGCCGCGTAGGAGTGCGGACGCAGGACCAGGTAGGCGATGAGGCCCACAAACGGGATGAGGGCAATGATGCCCCATGCCACGTAGGCGCTGGCACCGCGGCGGCGAGCGTCGATGAACACATAGACGACCGACAGCACGTACAGGGCGATGATAAAGCCAACAAAGGCATAGATGACGCCCATAAGCTGCGGCGACATGAGCTCGTTGATGTATTTGGACATTGAGGTGTACCTTTCGGAATATTTACAGTCCGGTCAAGTTTACCACGGGGTTTGTTTATATGGGACCACGGCTGGGTACGGGGCTGGCGCGGACACAAACATCTCAATCTGTAACAGTTACTCGGCAAATAAGGGTCTAGGTGTTACAGATCAAGACACAGGGGTCCATCCCCGACTTAAATCTCGATCTGTAACATCTTGACTCCAAAATCAGTCCTTACTGTTACAGATCGAGATGAACGGTGGGCCCTCCGTTAAATATCTCAAACTGTAACAACTAGGGGTCAGAAACCCTTCTATCTGTTACAGATCAAGACAAAGGAAAACGTCCAATCTCAATATCTCGATCTGTAACAACAACTCGGCAAAAACAGGTCTAACCGTTACAGATTTAGACATTCGAAACCGACTGATAGGTTCATCTAAATCTGTAACATCTAGGCCCCAAAACGATCCCCAGATGTTACAGACCGAGACAGAGGAATCTCTCCCTGACTTTAAATCTCAATCTGTAACACATTAGGACCGATTTACCCCTCTTACTGTTACAAATCAAGACGAACGGAGGGCCCACTTGGCAAACGTCTCGATCTGTAACATCTGGAACCCAGTTCTTCTGCTTACTGTTACAGAACGAGACAAACCTCTGACGCCAGGGGCGGCAGACAAGGTCACCGATGGTCCTGAATCTCCCCTCGCCTGCCGTTGGCGGATACAGCGGGGCTGTTCGCCGCATTGCCGCCGCACTGGGGGTGTGCGGACCGTAGGATAGTCCTATTGACAGCCTGTCAACTTGTCTGGGAGGCACCGTGGCAGAAACGTTTGATATCGCGATTGTGGGCGCGGGCATCACGGGATGCGCCATCGCGCGGCAACTCGCGCGCTACGACTTATCCATTTGCGTGGTCGAGGCGGGCAACGACATCGCACTGGGCGCGTCGAAAGCCAACGGCGGCCTGGTGCACGCCGGCTACGATCCGGCGCCGGGCACCGTAAAGGCGCAGGTCAACGCCCGCGGCTGCGAGCTGTATGGCACGTGGGCCCAGGAGCTGGGATTTTTGTTTTGCCGAACCGGGTCGATGGTACTGGGCTTCAACGATGAAGACCGCGCGCACCTGGAGAAGCTGCGCCAAAATGGCCTTGCCAACGGCGTGCCCGAGCTGTCGATTATCGGCCCCGAGCGCATCCACGAGCTGGAGCCGCGCGCGAGTGCTAAGGCGACGTGCGCGTTGTGGTGCCCTTCGACCGGTTACGTCGACCCGTTTGAGGTCGCCATAGCCTCGCTGGAGAACGCGGTCGCCAACGGCGTGACGTTTATGCGCTCCGCACCGGTGGAGGCAATTGAGGTTGCCGGCTCGGATGACGGAACCGCACGCTTTACGCTGGTGACGCCCGCCAGTGACGTGCGCTGTCGTTACCTGATCAATGCCGCGGGCAACGGAGCCGCGGACATCTCGCACATGGCCGGCGCCGAGGAGTTCCAAATGGTCTGGCGCCAGGGCAACATCGTGGTGCTCGACAAGGAGCCGCGTGCGCTCATGCCGCTCTACCCCGTTCCTACGCCGGTGTCCAAGGGCGTTATCGTCACGGGCACTGTACATGGCAACACCGTGATTACCGCGACGGCCGCCGTGCGCGAGCCGGGCGACACGCAGACCTATGCGGGCGACGTCAACGCGCTCCTGACCGGCGCGCGCAAGCTGGTGCCCGATCTGGACACGCGCCGCGTGGTGCGCGCGTTTGCCGGCGGTCGCCCGGTCATTAAGGGAACGAACGACTTCTTTATTGGGCAGTCGGCCGTGGTGCCGGGGCTGTTCCAGGCGGCAGGCATTCAGTCGCCGGGCGTGGCGAGTGCGCCGGCCATTGCCGAGCGCATGGAACAGGTGCTGCGCGATGCCGGCGTAGCCCTACGCGAACGCGACGAGTGGGATCCCATCCGCCGCGCGCCGGACGACTTTGACCGCGCTCCGCTTGCGCGCAAGGAAGAGCTCATTGAGTCCGACCCCGCGTGGGGACAGATCGTCTGTCGCTGCGAGACGGTGCCCGAGGCCGAGATCGTAGCCGCGATCCGACGCCGCCCGGGCGCGGTTTCGGTCGAGGGCGTCAAGCGCCGCTGCCGCGCCGGCATGGGTCGGTGCCAGAGCGGCTTTTGCCAGAGCCGCGTGGTGGCGATCCTGGCACGCGAGTTGGTCTGCGACCCCAGCGAGGTGCTGCTGGAGGACACGGGTTCTTGGCTGGTCGAGGGACCGCTGAAGAGGGTGCTCTAGGATGGCGACGTTTGATATGCGCGACGGACGCGCTGAGGCCGGAGCTGTAGCGTCGGTGTCGACGCAGGCCTTCGACGTGGTCGTTATCGGCGGCGGACCTGCTGGCATGGCGGCTGCACTTGCCGCACATAAGGCTGGCGCGCGCTTGGCCATCGTGGAGCGCGAGCAGCATCTGGGCGGAATCCTCCGCCAATGTATTCACCCGGGTTTTGGCCTTTCGCACTTTAAGCAGGAGCTCACCGGCCCCGAGTACGCGCAGCGCTTTATCGACCAGGTGTGCGCGACCGACATTGCGCTGTTTATGGGCAGCATGGTGCTTGGGATTGATTCGAGCGAGGGCGCGTCGGGTGCGGACGAGACCGCAAATAATGGCGTCACCCATACCGTCACGCTCATGAGCCGTGCGGGTATGCTACAGCTCACCGCACGCGCGGTCGTCCTTGCTATGGGATGCCGCGAGCGCACACGCAGCGAGATCAAGATCCCCGGCAGCCGTCCCGCCGGCGTGTTTACGGCGGGCCTGGCGCAGCGATACATCAATATCGAAAACCTCAAGCCCGGCTCGCGCGCCGTCATTTTGGGCTCGGGCGACATCGGGCTGATCATGGCGCGCCGCTGCACGCTCGAGGGGATTTCGGTCGAGGGCGTGTACGAGCTCATGCCGTACGCCAACGGCCTGCGCCGCAACGTCAAGAACTGCCTGGAGGACTTTGGCATTCCGCTGCACCTGTCCACTACCGTGACGCGCGTGATCGGGCACGATCGCGTGGAGGCCGTCGAGGTGAGTCAGGTCGACGAGCACCTGGCACCCATTCCGGGGACCGAGCGCATTGTTCCGTGCGACACGCTGCTGCTTTCGGTGGGTCTGATTCCCGAAAACGAGCTTTCGGTGGGCGTGGGCGTTGAACTTGACCCGCGCACGCGCGGCGCCGTGGTGGACCAGAGCCTGCAAACGGGCGTGCCGGGCATCTTTGCCTGCGGCAACGTGCTGCACGTGCACGACCTGGCAGACAATGTGACGACCGAGTCCGAACGCGCCGGTGCAGCCGCGGCGGCGTACGCGTTGGGGAACGGCGCGGATGACGAAGTGGGCGCTGCGGGCACGGGCTGCGAGCTCACGGTCTCCCCCGCCGGCATCGCAGGCTACGCACTGCCGGGCCGCATTACGACCGTCGGGCTCACTAAACTTAACTTCCGCGTGCGCCGACCCGTCGACGCCGCCCGCGTGCGCATTCTAGCAGGCGACGAGGAACTGTTCGCCGGCAAGGTCCGCCCGTTTAAACCGAGCGTCATGGAAAGCTTCCCGCTGCCGGCAAAGGTGATTCAGCATGCGCTCGACTTGGGTGTTAGCGAGATTGTCCTGTCCGTCGACCCCGTTGAGGAGGCGTAGAGTCATGAGCACAAACGCGATTGAAACGCTGCAGTTCAACTGCACCACCTGCCCATCCGAGTGCCTCCTGACCGTAGAGGTGGAGCGCGACACAGACGGCGCCGTGGCAGAGGTGCACTCCGTAACCGGCAACAGCTGCCCACGTGGCGATACGTTCGCGCATCAGGAGCTCACCTGTCCCATGCGCGTGCTTACCACCACCGTGGCCGTATCCGGCGGCGACGAGGCGCTGCTGCCCGTGCGCACGGCCGAAGCCATCCCGCTCGAACTCCATGCCCAGGCGATGGACCTCATCCGCGGCCTAGTCGTCGACGCCCCCATCCGCATGGGCGACGTCGTGCAGGAAGATCTTCTCGGCACCAACATTGACCTAGTCGCCAGCATGAACATCGATCCAACCTAAGCAGCTAATTTGGGACGGGGCTCTTTTGGCTGCTTTTGCAAGGAGTGTCCCAAGGTGCCGGCATAAAAGGAACGTCCCTATGTGCCGGGCATGGGATACCATGGTGGCAACCTAGCGAAAGGACGATGTATGGCACATGTCGATGACCAGCGTGTGGCGCGCGTGCTCGATGCGCTCGAGGCTCAGCACCCCGGCGCGCAGCTGCTTGTGAATGACCCGTGGTCGATCTACTATCTGACCGGCTTTTATGCCGATATGTTCGAGCGTTTTTGCGGCGTGCTGCTCGCGCGCGATGACGAGCCCGTGATCTTAGTCAACGCCCTGCATCAGCTGCCCGAGTACGACAATGCCCGCGTGGCCTACCACACCGACACCGACGTCGTGACCGACGCCATCGCGAGTGAGATCGACCCAGCCAAGCCGCTTGGCGTCGACACTGTCATGCGTTCCGGCTTTTTGATGCCGCTCATAGAGCACCACGCCGCAAGCGAGTTTTTCCTGGGTGACTTTGCCGTCACCGCCGCGCGCACCTACAAGGATGCCGCCGAGCAGGAGCTTATGCGCGTGTCCTCGGCCGCCAACGACGCCGTGATGGCCGATGCCATCAAACTCGTCCACGAGGGCGTGACGGAGCACGAAATCGCCGACCAGATGCTCGGCCTGTACCGCAAGCACGGCTGCGAGGGCTTTAGCTTTCCGCCCATCGTGAGCTTTGGCGCCAACGCCGGCGACCCGCATCACGAACCCGACGATACCGTGCTCAAGCATGGCGACGTGGTGCTGTTCGACATTGGCGGACGCCGTCGCAACTACTGCTCGGACATGACACGCACGTTCTTTTGGGGCCAGCCGGACGAGGAGACCGCGCACGTCTACGACATCGTGCGCCGCGCCAACGAGGCCGCCGAGGCGCTCATCACGCCGGGCGTTCGTATGTGCGACTTGGACCGCGCCGCACGCGACGTGATTGAGGATGCGGGCTATGGGCAGTACTTTACGCACCGCCTGGGTCACTCAATCGGTCTGCAAGACCACGAGCCGGGCGATGTCTCGCTCGCCAACGAGCAGGTCGTAGAGCCGGGCATGACGTTCTCTATCGAACCGGGTATATACCTCCCCGGTCACACCGGCGTCCGCATCGAGGACCTAGCCCTGGTGACCGAGAACGGCGTCGAGATTCTCAACGCCTACCCCCACGATCCGGTCCGCTTAGACTAGGCAATGCGGCAAAGGGGCTGTCCCTTTGCCGCATCACATGAATGCCGCCACAAAAACGGCCTATCTACTACGTTTAGCCCGCGTGGGTCGACCATACCCGTGTTTTCGCAAAACTGGCAAGCCCTTTACCTGCGGTTTTGATTTCGCAATTCTCGGTATGGTCGAGGGTTACCGGTCAAACGTAGTAAATAGGCCCATTTCGTGGCGAGCAAGTCAACTCGAGGCGCAGGGCAGCCAAAAAGCCCCGTCCCAAATTGACTGCTTTTGAGTTGCGGTGATATACGGACCGTTTGAGGCTTCTGGCTTGTAAAACAGTCCGTATTTCACCGCAACTGATGAGGGGATGGGTTAACGGAGCAGCCCCGCTACTTCGCCGGCTAGGGTGATGGTACCGGCTGCTACGAAAGGCTCGCCCGCGGCATCGAAAGCCGCGAGGGCCTCGGATACGCTGGGGTACACGCCCGCGAGCTTGTCGGCGTCCACCAGGGAGGCAAGCTCCTGTGCGGGCAAGGCGCGATCGGAATCGGTCTGGGTTACGACCACGCGGGGGAACGCCGGAACCAGAACGTCAACGATACCCGCCACATCCTTGTCGGCCAGCGCGGCACACAGCAGCGTGGGGCGATTCTCCACGCACGGGTCGATCTCGTCCAGCGCGCTCACAAAGTTCTCGCAGCTCTGGGGGTTATGGCAAGCGTCGATCAGCTTGAGCGGATTGGTTCCCAGCACATCAAAGCGACCCGGCGTGGGGCAGCCCATAAGCGAAGCGTCGAGCGCATCGTGGTCGAGCTCGCGACCCAGATAGCCCTCGCACAGCATAATCGCGCATGCGGCATTCTGCGGCTGATACGCCGGCTTGACCATACTCGACGTATAGATCGCGCGCGGCGTGGTGCAGCTAAACTCCAACGTATCGCCCACGTGTGCCGGAAGTTTGGTCGTCGTATGGCTCACCACGAGCGGCACCACACCGCATTCGCGGCAACGGGCATCCATCACGCGCTGAACGCTCGCCTCATGGGTACCCTCGCCCAAAACAACCAAACGCCCAGGCTTAATAACAGCAGCTTTCTCCACCGCAATTGCCTCGAGCGTATCGCCCAGGATGCGCGTGTGGTCGAGCCCGATGCCGGTGATGGCAACGGCGACGGGATCGGTCGCACTCGTGGCGTCCCAACGGCCGCCCATGCCAACCTCAAGCACGGCAACGTCCACCGCAGCCTCGGCAAACACCACCAGTGCGGCAGTCGTCAGCAGGTCAAACGGCGTAATGGTGTACGCGCGCTCCCCCGCCGCCACACGACGAGCATTCACGCGATGCCCCGCCTCGACGGCGGCAGAAACGCCGCGGGCAAACGCCTCATCGCTCACGACACGCCCATCGACCTCCATGCGCTCGGGATAGCGCACAAGCTGCGGCGACGTATACAGCGCGGTCTTTAACCCCTCACCACGAAGGATGGCAGCCGAAAAACGCGTGGTCGAAGTCTTGCCATTGGTACCGGCAACCTGAATGCAATCGAAATACTCGTCGGGACGCCCCAGCTCATCGAGCATATCGACAACCGTCTCAAGCAGAGGCCCAGCATCCCCAGAAATCCGCCCCGTATCAGCAGCAAGTCCCACAGCCTCACCAAACGAAAGCAACTCAAACGAGAACGGCACAGAATACGACCCAGAACGCTTAGCCATAACCCAAAGTCCCCCATAACAGAAAAAGAGGCCCATCAAAAAGAATGAGCCCCTCACGTTGACAATATCAGCCTTTACCCGCTTGCAGCGAGATCAAGGCCACAACCCAGTGGCCCTAACACGCCAGATGCAAACAACAACGTAAACGAACTAGGAGCGGCCCGATGCTTTGCTCGCCGCAAGTTCCGCACGCAAAGGACAGCACTTAATGTGCTGTCCGTCTTGCGCAGGACTGTCCGCAGCGGAGAGCAAAGCATCGGGACGCGCCCCCGAGTGAACCTTACGAGAAGTCAGCAACCTGAGCAGTCAGCGCCGCCAGGATCTCCTTGAGCTCAGCTGCACGGTCCCTCTTCTTCTGGACCACCGCGGGCGCGGCCTTGGCCACAAAGCCCTCGTTGGCGAGCGTCTTCTCGCAGCCGGCAAGCTCCTTCTGGGCCGCGGCGATCTCCTTCTCCAGGCGCGCCTTCTCGGCCGAAAGGTCAACCTTGCCCTCGAGCACCACAAAGACCTCGACACCGCTGTCGACCACGGCGATGCTCGCAGCCGGCTTCTCGACGTCGGTACCCATGACCAGCGAAGCGGTGTTCGCCAGCGGCTCGATGGTCGAACGCAGGCTCTCGAGCTTCTCGATGTCCTCGGCGCCGGCGCGCACGACCACGTCGAGCTCGGCCTTGGGGCTCAAGCGATAACGCGAACGCGTGGCGCGAGCGGCAGACACGACGGTGCGGCACAGCTCAAACGCGCGCTCGGCGTCCTCGTCAACATACTTGTCGTAGTCGGCGGGCTCGGGCCACTTGGCGATCATGAGCGCCTCGGCGCGGTTCACGTTGCCCTCGGCGTCCAGGTCGAGCACACTCGCCGGCATGTTGTCCCAGATCTCCTCGGTGACAAACGGCATAAGCGGGTGCATCAGGCGAATGGAGGTGTCGAGCACAAAGATCAGGTTGCGCTGCGCCTGCAGACGGCCCTCACCCTTCAGGCGGGCCTTGGTGACCTCGACGTACCAGTCGCAGACCTCGTTCCAGAAGAACTGCTGCACGCCGCGGGCCATGTCGCCAAAGGTGTAGTTCTCGATGCCCTCGGTGACCATCTTGACGGCCTTGGCCAGGCGGCTGAACATCCAGGCGTCGGCCGGCGTCTCCACGACGGGCACGCCGGGCGTGTAGCCCTCCATGTTCATAAGCAGGAAGCGGCTGGCGTTCCAGATCTTGGTCACAAACGACTTGGCCTGCTCGGTACGCGGGCTGTCGATAAGCTTCTTGGTCTTCTTGTCGATGTTCGCGTCAAACTTGACGTCCTGGTTGTTGGTGCACAGCGTCAGCAGGTTGAAGCGCATGGCGTCGGCGCCGTACATGCCAATGAGGTCCATGGGGTCAACGCCATTGCCCTTGGACTTGGACATGCGGCTGCCGTCCTTGGCCAGGATCGTCGGGTAGATGACGACGTCCTTAAACGGCACCTCGTCCAGGAAGTACAGCGAGCTCATGACCATGCGGGCGACCCACAGCGCGATGATGTCGCGCGCGGTGACGAGCGCCGTCGTGGGGTGATGGCCCTCGAGCAGCTCCGGCTTTTGCGGCCAGCCCTGCGTGGCAAAGGTCCACAGCTGCGAGCTGAACCAGGTGTCCAGCACGTTCTCGTCCTGGTGCACGTGATGGCCGCCACACTTGGGGCACACGTCGGTGTCCTCGGTAAGGGCGTCCTCCCAGCCGCAGTCCTCGCAGTAGAACACGGGGATGCGGTGGCCCCACCACAGCTGGCGGCTGATGCACCAGTCCTTAAGGTTCTCCATCCAGGTGGTGTAGGTCTGCGTCCAGCGCGCGGGATGGAAGGTGACCTTACCGGAGTTGACGGCGTCGAGCGCCGGCCCCTTGAGCTTATCGACGGCGACAAACCACTGCTCGGACAGCCACGGCTCAAGCGCGGCGTCGCAACGGTAGCAGTGCATGACGGAGTGATCGAGGTCCTCGACGTGATCGAGCAGGTCGTGCTCCTCAAACCACTTGATGACGGCCTCGCGGCACTCGTCGCGGTTCATGCCGGTGAACTCGCCATAGCCCTCGACGACTACCGCGTGCTCATCGAAGATATTGATCTGCGGCAGGTCGTGAGCCTGACCCATGGCGTAATCGTTGGGGTCGTGGGCCGGGGTGACCTTAACAAAGCCGGAGCCAAAGTTGGCGTCGACATGCCAATCCTCAAAGATGGGGATCTCGCGGTCGACGATAGGGAGCTTGACGGTCTTACCCACAAAGGCGGCCTTCTCGGGGTCCTTCGGGGAGACGGCGACGCCCGTGTCGCCGAGCATGGTCTCGGGGCGCGTGGTGGCGACGACGATGTAGTCCTGGCCGTTGACCGGCTCGGTCAGCGGGTAGCGCAGGTGCCACAGATGGCCCTTCTCGTCCTTGTACTCGGCCTCGTCGTCCGAGATGGCGGTGGTGCAGTTGGGGCACCAGTTGACGATGCGCTTGCCGCGGTAGATCAGACCGTCGTGGTACCAGTCGCAGAAGACCTTGCGCACGGCCTGGGCGTAGTCCTCGTCCATGGTGAAGCGCTCGTTATCGAAGTCGACGGAGCAGCCCATGCGCTTGATCTGCTCGACGATGATGCCGCCGTACTCGTGGGTCCAATCCCAGCAGGCGTCGACAAACTTGTCGCGACCGATTTCCAGGCGGCTAATGCCCTCTTCTTTGAGCTTCTTGTCGACCTTGGTCTGCGTGGCGATACCGGCGTGATCGGTACCGAGCACCCAGCGCGTGGACTTGCCGCGCATGCGGGCCATACGGATGATGGCGTCCTGGATGGAGTCGTCGGTGGCGTGACCCATGTGGAGCTTGCCGGTCACGTTGGGAGGCGGAATGGTGACGGTGCAGTCGCCCACGCCCTCACGGCGCTTGTAGTAGCCGCCGTCGAGCCACTTCTGCAGGATCGCCGGCTCGTTGGTCGACGGATCGTAGTTCTTGGGCATTTCTTCCATATATCTCTCCCTGTCCCGCCGGGGAGGAATGTAGGCCCGATTTTCGCTCGGTCAAGTCCTGGCTTGCGCGAAGACCACATTACGTGGTCTTCGGCTCGTGCGGAATCTACGAAAATCGGGCCTACATTCCTCCCCTTAGGTATCGATTACTTCAGTCTGATATGACTTCGCTGAGGCTTAAACAAACACACAGAATAACACAGGTAGTTGGGGTTATTGCGTATATATAAAATAGCCTCCGACCGCGGGCGGTCAGAGGCTATTTGCAAACACGTTTTAGGCTGGTTTACCCGTAGATGCGCTGGGGTTGTTCTTCGCCCTTTACGGAGGCTTCGGTCACGATGACCTTGGAAACACCCTCCTCGCTGGGGAGGTCGAACATCGTCTGCTGCAGCACGTCCTCACAGATGGAACGCAGGCCGCGGGCGCCGGTCTTGCGGGCAAGCGCCATGCGGGCGATCTCGTGCAGAGCGGCGTTCTCAAACTCAAGCTCAACGTCCTCGATGTGGAACATCTTACGGTACTGACGCACCACGGCGTTCTTGGGCTCGGTCAGGATCGACACCAGGTCGTCCTCATCAAGCGCCTGCGTCTGGGTGACGACGGGCGTACGGCCCACGAACTCGGGAATCATGCCAAAGGCGTTAAGGTCCTGCGGGAGCACCTGGCGCAACAGGTCGTTCTCGTCGACCGAGGTGGGGCCGGCGATCTCGGAGTTAAAGCCCACGCCCTTGTTGCCCACACGGTCGGCAATGATCTTGTCCAGACCCACAAAGGCACCGCCGCAGATGAACAGAATGTTGGTCGTGTCAATCTGCAGCAGCTCCTGCTGGGGATGCTTGCGGCCGCCGGTGGGCGGAACGCTTGCCACCGTGCCCTCAAGAATCTTAAGCAGCGCCTGCTGAACGCCCTCGCCCGAAACGTCGCGGGTAATGGAGAGGTTCTCGGCCTTGCGGGCGATCTTGTCGATCTCGTCCACGTAGATAATGCCGACCTGCGCGCGCTCGATATCGCCATCGGCGGCGTTGATGAGCTTGAGCAGGATGTTCTCCACGTCCTCGCCCACATAGCCGGCCTCGGTAAGCGCGGTGGCGTCGGCGATGGCAAACGGCACCTCGAGGATGCGCGCGAGCGTCTGGGCGAGCAGGGTCTTACCGGTACCGGTGGGACCGAGCAGCAAAATGTTGGACTTGGCGAGCTCCACCTCGTCCATGTCATCGTCGAGCTGCGAGTCCAAGCCGTCGTCAAAGGCCGAAAGCGCAGCGCCACCCTCGATCACGCGGCGGTAATGGTTGTACACGGCAACCGACATGGCGCGCTTGGCGTCCTCCTGGCCCATGACATAGGCCGAAAGCTCGTCATAGATCTCGTGCGGCGTCGGCACGTGCGTAATAACCTGACGGGCGTCGTCCTCCAGCTCAAAACCCTCGGCCTCAGGATCTACAGCAGGCTGACCGGCAGCCTGGCCGTGGTCGTTGAGAAAGCCCGGCAGCTTGCCGTTACGGGCGGCGTCCATAAAGTCCGAAGCCAGCGACTCCTCCAAGATCTCGGAGCAGGCAGCGACGCACTCGTCGCAGATAAAGATATTGGTCGGGCCCTTCACCAGGCGGCGAACCTGACCCTGCTCTTTTCCGCAGAAGGAGCAGCGGATGGGGTTGCCGTTCTCGTCGAAGCCGTCCTGCATGTTACCGGCCATCCTAGGCGTCCTTCGCGGCGAGGTCGCGCGAGGTGACGATGCGGTCGATTAGACCGTAGTCAAGGGCCTCGGCAGCCGTGAGGTAGTTGTCGCGCTCGGTATCGGCCTGGACCTTCTCGATGGGCTGACCCGAGGCGTCGGACAGAATCTGGTTGAGCTCGCGACGGGTCTTCTTGATCTCCTCGGCCACGATCTCGATCTCGGTCTGCTGGCCCTGGGCACCGCCGCTGGGCTGGTGAATCATGACCTTGGAGTGCGGCAGGCAGAAGCGCTTGCCCTTGGCGCCGGCCGAAAGCAGCACGGCGGCCATGGACGCGGCCATACCGACGCAGATGGTGGAGACCTGCGGCTTGATGAAGTTCATGGTGTCCAGAATCGCCAGGCCGGAGTAGACCTCACCACCGGGCGAATTGATGTAGAGCGAGATATCCTTCTCGGCATCCTGGCTCTCAAGATGCAGCAGCTGGGCAACGACCAGGTTGGCGCTGACGGAGTTGATCTCCTCGCCCAAGAAGATGATGCGGTCGTTGAGCAGGCGCGAATAGATATCGTAGCTGCGCTCGCCGCGCGGCGTCTGCTCGATAACGTATGGCACGAGGGCGGAATCGAACTTAGCGATCATACGCATCTCCATTTCTCTTACGGACCAATAGTGGTTCTAGATAAACGTACGGTGCCCGCATGCTATGCATTGGCTGGCACCGTACGAAGCAACCGGATAACCGGTGTATAACTTTACCCCATCACGGGCGCATGCATGCGCTCGCGGGCAAGGTGGCGAGAATTACTCGGCGTCCTTGGCGGTCTCGTCGACCTCGGTCACCTTGGCGTTCTCGACCAGGTGGTCGACAGCCTTGGAGCGACGGATGGACTCGCGGACAGCAGGCATACGGCCATCGGCGATGAACTCGGCCTTGGAAGCCTCGACGTCCTTGACGCCAGCCTTCTCGAACTCGGCGTTGATGTCGTCCTCGGTGACCTCAATCTTGAGCTCGCGGGCGAGGGCATCGAGCGCCAGGGACTCACGGGCGACGTCGTTGGCCTGCTTGTGCAGGTCGCCGATGAACTGCTCCATGGTCAGGCCGGAAGCGGGCAGCCAGGTGTCCAGCGTCATGCCGCGGGCAGCGAGGTTGGACAGGAAGTTCTGGCCAAGCTCCTCAAAGACGGACTGCTCGTAGTCGGCGTCCATCTCGTCGAGCTGCAGACGCTCGGCGAGAGCGGAGACGCAACGGTTCTCCTTCTCGGCCGGGAGACGGGAAGCCTTGTCCTGCTCGATCTCGATCTTAATGGCGTCGCGCATAGCGTCGATGCTGTCGAAGCCAAAGTCGGACTTGACGAGCTCGTCGGTGAGCTCGGGGGTGTTGCGGACCTTGATGCCCTTAACGGTGACCTCGACGGTGTGGGTCTCGGCCTCCTCGCCCTCCTCGACCTCGTCGGTCCAGGTGACGGACTTGACGTCGTCAACGTTGGCGCCAATCAGGGCCTCGTTGAACTCCTTGGGGTTGCTGTCGCTACCGGCGATGAGCATGCGGCCCTCGGCGGCGAAGTTGTCGGCGTTCTCGACGGCCTTGAGATCGACGGTGACGTAGTCCTCGGCCTCGACGGCGCGACCCTCGACGTCCTCGAAGGTGGCACGGTAGTTGAGGAGCATCTCGACCTGGTTGTTGATCTCGGACTCGGTGACCTCCGCAGGGGGCATCTCGATCTCGACGGCGTCGAAGGAGGAGAGCTCAGCGGCGGGACGCAGGGAGAACTCGACGGTGTAGGTGTAGTCCTCGTGATCCTTGGCGAGGTCGAGGTCCTTGTAGTCACCATTCTTGGTGGGGACGATGTCCAGCTCGTTGAGGACGGCGGGCTCGTTGGCAGCGATCAGGTCGTTGGTGGCCTGAGCGAGGGTAGCCTCGGCGCCAAGAGCGGAGTCGATGACCGGACGGGGAGCCTTACCGGCACGGAAGCCCGGGAAGCGGTACTTCTTGGCGGTCTCCTTGTAGGCTTTCTTGATCGCGGCGTCGACGTCGGCGGCCGGGATGGTGACCGTAGCGGTGAGCTTGGCGTCCTTGACGTCAGAAGCGGTGATGTTCAACACGTTCCTCCTCATACTGCCCAGCTTATCTGAGGTGCTGGTACCTTTATGCAACAAGCGTCGCGAGGGCATAAGCCGACGCGGGTGCGTTGGTGCGGGCGAAAGGACTCGAACCTTCACGGGAATCCCACCAGAACCTAAATCTGGCGCGTCTACCAATTCCGCCACGCCCGCATGAGCGCACAGACTAGGAATGATAGCAGATACGAACGACAAGCGCACGCACACCTTTTACAAGCTCACGACCTCACCACGAGTGCGAAAGGCGGGACGAGTTGCCCCGCCCCGCCCATTACGACTTGTTCGCTGACCCGCTACTCCCCCAGCAGGGCCTTCTCGGGCGTGATCGGCAGCGAGCGAACCTGATGGCCGGTGGCGTGCGCCACGGCCGAGGCAACGGCGGCGAGCGGCGTGTTGATGACGACCTCGCCGATCGATTTGGCGCCAAACGGGCCCGTCGGCTCGTAGCTCGGCTCAAAGGCCACGCGAATGCTGCCGATATCCAGGCGCGTGGGCAGCTTGTAGCTCATAAAGTTGCCGGTGCGCAGACGGCCGCGGTCATCGTGCTCGACAATCTCGTAGAGCGCGTGACCAATACCCTGGGCAATGCCGCCCTCGGCCTGGACGCGCGCGAGTGCCTCGTTAATAACGGTGCCGCAGTCCACAGCCGCCGCGTAGTCCACCACGGTCACCTTGCCGGTGGCCTTGTCGACCTCGACCTCGGCAATGCCTGCCATAAACGGCGGAGGCGAAACGGGCAGGCAGGCAGAGGCATGCGAGGTGAGCGCGTCGCCGCCCGCGATGTTCTTGACGCACAGGTTGGCAAAGTCGCGCAGCGTGAGGTAGCGGTTCTGCTCGCGCGCGGCACGCTCGTCGGACAGACGCACGTACTGGCCATCGAAGACCACCTCGGCGGCATCCACGTCCCACATCTGGGCGGCCTTGGCGCAGATCTTCTCACGCAGCTCGGTCGCGGCGTTCTTGGCGGCAAGTCCCGTCACGTACGTACCCGAGCTCGCGTACGAGCCGGCGTCGAACGGCGACACGTCGGTGTCCACGCCACGCACCACGATCAGCGAGCTCTCCACGCCCAGCTCCTCGGCGGCAATCTGCGCCAGGATTGTGTCGACACCCATGCCGTTATCGGTAGCGCCGGTCGAAAGCGTAATAAAGCCGTCCTCTTCCAGGCGCATGTCGATGCCGGCGATATCCACGTTGGAGATGCCCGAGCCCTGCATGGTGAGCGCACAGCCCAGAGCGCGCACGCGGTCGCCCAGGTCAACAGCTAGCGGCTTGTCGCGCCAACCGATCATGTCCATCGCGCGCAGCAGGCAGCGGTCGAGCGCGCAGGCGTTGAGCTTCTCGTTGTAGTACTGCGGCATGACCTCGCCCTCGCGCACGATGTTCTTAAGGCGCAGGTCGGCAGGGTCCATGTGCAGCATGTCGGCGAGCTCGTTGACGGCGCTCTCCACGGCAAACTGGCCCTGGGTGGCGCCGTAGCCGCGATACGCGCCGCCACGGTTGGTATTGGTGTAGACGGCGTCCCAGCTAAAGCGGCTCGCCTTCACGTGGTTGTAGATGGGCAGGCTCTTGTGGCCCGAAAGGCCGATCGTCGTGGTAGCGTGCTCGCCATAAGCACCGGCGTTGGACAGCGTATGCAGGTCGATGGCCGTGATGGTGCCGTCGTTCATGGCGCCCAGCTTAACGGTCATCTGCATCTGGTGGCGCGAGTTGCCCGCAGTGATGGTCTCCTCGCGGGTGTAGCAGCAATAGCTCGGACGGCCGGTCTGCTGCGTCACGAACGCCACGAAGATCTCGCAGCAGCCCGTCTGCTTGGAGCCAAAGCCGCCACCGATGCGCGGCTTAATGACCTGCACCTGTGACTGCGGAATGTCGAGCGACTGCGCGACCATGCGGCGCACGTGGAAGGGCACCTGCGTCGAGGTGGTCACCGAGATGCGGCCGAACGCATCGGTCGTCGCGAAGGCGCGGAAGGTCTCCATGGGCGCGGTCTGCGTGGCCTGGCTCGTGTAGGTGCGCTCAAAGACGATGTCGCTCTGGGCGAATGCCTCGTCGAGGTCGCCAAAATCGCTGGTACCGCTGCACACCAGGTTGCGAGCAACGTCGCCGCCCTGCGGGAACATAAAGGTCACGTCGCCCTCGGGGTGGACCACGATGTCGTTATCGAGCGCCTGGGTAAAGTCGAGCAGGGGCTCGAGCACCTCGTAGTCGACCTTGATGAGCTTGAGCGCCTTGTCGGCGGCCTCCTCGGTCTCGGCGGCGACGATCGCCACCTCTTCGTTTTGGTAACGGACGAGGTTCTCGAGGATCAGGCGGTCGTAGGGACTCGGTTGCGGATAGCTCTGGCCGGCGATGGTAAAGCGGCGCTGGGGCACGTCCTCGTAGGTGTAGACGCCCACCACGCCGGGCACCTTCAGGGCGCGCGATGTATCGATGGAGCGGATCTTGGCGCGCGCATACGGGCTGCGCTTGAGCTTGACAATCAGGGCGCCGGCGGGCACCAGGTCGCCCGTGTAGACGGGACGGCCCTCGAGCAGCGCCTTCGAATCCTTCTTGGGCTGCTTGTGGGTAATCTGCTTGTACGCGACACCGTCGGAGCTCGTGTCGTTGACGGGCAGCTCGGGCATCTCAAAGCCCACCTGCACGCCGGACTCGTTGAGGAAGCGCACGATGGCGCGCAGCTGGCTCTCGTAACCGCTGCAGCGGCAGAGGTTGCCGGCGAGCTGGCGCGAGAGTTCCTCGCGCGTGGCGACGAGGCTCGGGTCCTCCTTGGCGGCGCGGGCGAGCGCAAGCACGTTCATGATGAGGCCGGGGGCGCAAAAACCGCACTGCTCGGCGCCTTCGGCAGCCATCGCACGGGCGAGCGCCTCGGACTCGGCCTTGAGGCCCTCGAGCGTGGTGATGGAGCGGCCCTCAACACGGGCGGCGGGAACCGAGCAGCTCAGCACCGGGTCGCCGTCGAGCCACACCGTGCACAGGCCGCAGTTGGTGGTCTCACAGGCGCAGCGCACCGACGCACAACCCTGCTCGCGCAACAGTGCAAAGAGCATGGTGTCGGGGGCAATCTGAACCTTGACCTTACGGCCGTTGAGCGTAAAGGAAAGATCGATGAGTTTGGCAGCCATTAGCGCACCTCGCTAGAATCGACGCCGGGCACGCGGCGGCAGGAATACTCGTCCGTGGCAAACTTAGGAATCTGCACGGTCTCGAGCTCGCGGGCAAGCGCGGCCGAAAGCTCGATGCCGGCGGCGCGACGCACAGCCTGAATCGCCAACGGTGCCGAGATGCGGCGGCGGTACTCGGCCGAGCCCCACATGTTGGTGCCATAGCTCAGCGCGCGCACGGACGCGGCCAGGGCGCGCAGCTCGTCCTCGGAAGGCTGCTCGTTGGTAAGGCCGCACGCCACGCCCTGCAGCAGGGTCGCGCGCAGCGGGCGGGCGCCCACGGTGACGTGCCAAGTGTTGTTCCACCAGGCGGCGGTGACGTTGAGCGAGGGGAAGTCGGTCGCGGCCTTGCGCACGGCCTCGTAGCTCGCACGGTAATCGTGTTTAACGACCACGATGTGCTCGATCACGTCGCGCACGTAACCCATGTCGACGAACTCGGCGAGCGGCACGCGGCCGGCGCCCGTCAGCTCAACATACGAATCGAGCGCCAGGAACGCCGAGAGAACGTCCGAGAAGCCAAAGCGGCCGTAGATGCTGCCGCCCACCGTGGCGGTATTGCGCAGCTGCACGCCCACGATGTCGTGGACGGCGAACTCAAAGACATTGTTGACAAGCGCGTTGAGCTCGGCATGGCGCTCGAGCTGGCGCAGGGTGCACATGGCACCGATGCGAAACTCGGTCTCGGTCTCCTCGATCTGATCGAGTCCGCAGGCCGAAAGGTCAATCGCCGTCGCCACACGACGCGAACCCAGGCGCATCCAGATGCCGCCGCCCACAATCTTGTTGTTGCGGTTCTTCTGCAAGAGCTCATAGGCTTCGGCCGCGTTTCCAACACGGACGTAGGTACCGAACTTGAGCACGTTCTCCCCCATCTCTTCACTTGTCCAGTGTCCTCTAGTGTACCAAACGAGGGCGCACGACCCTCACCACCATAGAAAAAGGCTCCCGGCCAATATGGTCGGGAGCCTTAAGCGCATCAGCTGGTGCTGTGTGGAGCTATGTTGAGCTGGATTTAGCAGACGCCCTGGGCGAGCATGGCGTCAGCGACCTTCAGGAAGCCAGCGATGTTGGCGCCCATGACAAAGTTGCCCTCCTGGCCATACTCCTTGGCGGTGTCGTCCACGTTGTGGAACATGCCGCGCATGAGCTGCTCGAGCTTGCCGTCGACCTCGTCGAAGGTCCAGGACAGGTGCTCGGCGTTCTGGCTCATCTCCAGGCCGGACACGAGCACGCCGCCGGCGTTGGCAGCCTTGCCGGGCATAAAGGCGACGCCGTTTTCCTGGAAGTAGGTCGTGGCCTCGATGGTCGTGGGCATGTTTGCGCCCTCGCCGACCACCTTGCAGCCATTGGCGACGAGCTCCTGGGCGTCCTCGAGCAGCAGCGTGTTCTCGCGAGCGCAGGGCAGCGCGATGTCGCAGGGCAGCTGCCACACGCCGCGGCCGTCGCCCTCGTGCCACACGGCACCGGGCTTCTCGTCAACGTACATGGCGAGCGTGACGCCCTTGTCGTGGCCGGAGCGCTTCTTGTTGTAGACGTGCTCGAGCACGGTGTAGTCGATGCCGTCGGGATCCTCGACCCAGCCGTGGGTGTCGGAGCAGGCCAGCACCTTGCCGCCGAGCTGGGAGACCTTCTGGACGGCATAGATAGCAACGTTGCCGGAACCGTGAACGACGACGTTCTTGCCCCCGAAGGACTCGCCGCGGCTCTTGAGGTACTCGTCCACAAAGTAGACCAGGCCGTAGCCGGTGGCCTCGGTACGGGCGAGCGAGCCTCCAAAGGAGAGGCCCTTGCCGGTGAGGACGCCGGTCCACTCGTTGGTCAGGCGCTTGTACTGACCGAACATGTAGGCAACCTCGCGGCCGCCAACGCCCAGGTCGCCAGCGGGAACGTCGGTGTTGGGGCCAATGTGGCGATAGAGTTCGGTCATGAAGGACTGGCAGAAGTGCATGATCTCGTTGTTGGACTTGCCCTTGGGGTCAAAGTCGGAGCCGCCCTTGCCGCCGCCCATGGGAAGGGTGGTCAGGCTGTTCTTGAGGATCTGCTCCAGGCCCAGGAACTTGAGCATGCCCAGGGTGACCGTCGGGTTAAAGCGCAGGCCGCCCTTGTAGGGTCCAATGGCAGAGTTGAACTCGACGCGGTAGCCGCGGTTGACCTGGACCTTGCCTTGGTCGTCGACCCAGGGGACACGGAACATAACGATGCGCTCGGGCTCGACGAGGCGCTCAAGCAGGGCGGCCTCCTCGTACTCGGGATGGGCGTCGAGCGCCGGCTGGATGGTGCCGAGGATCTCGGTCGCGGCCTGGATGAACTCAGGCTGCTCGGGATAGCGGGCCTTGAGCTCGTCGAGAACTTTCTGCGTGTAGCTCATGCTTCCTCCAATTGATGGAAAAGAAAGGTGTCGTTCGCGGCGCCTCATACGCCGCGAGCTTTATCGAGTATGGATAATATCGCACTGTTGCAGCAAAGTTTCGCATAAGCCGACGAGCAGATGTTTCGTTTTGATTACGATGCAGGTAGAAGCGTTTTTGAGCACCCGACGTACAAATCGCGTGTTTCGAAGCTGTTTCGTCCACATGGTCCATACCACCACAAAGAGGACAGGCACCTTTGTGGTGGTTGGCAGGATGCGTTGGCGGGAACGTATGTGAATCGAACACATCCAAGACGTTTTGCACGCCTCACAACGGTTTTGAGGACCGCGGGGCCCACCGGAGCCCATCCGTTCCCAAACGTGGCGGTATTTTACCAAACCCAACAGACCACAACCGAAAAGAGCGATGCGGAAACCGCTAACGCAGCGATCTCAGACCGCCGGCCTCCCTGTCGAGTACTGTAAAGCGCACGGCATCCAGGTGCTCCAAGATGCTAATGGTTCGTTTGCGCGACACGCCCAGGGCTTCGCGCAGCACACTCGTGGTGGCGGCGCCGCCAGCAGCCTCGATAGCCGTCGCAACAACCTCACGCGCATGGGCCTCGGCAGCGGCGGACAAGGCAACGTCGCGCTCGACCTTAACGATCGAGTGGTTGAGCGAAAGCTCGCGCAGTGCACGCGTCATGGTGTCGCGATCGAGCTGCAATTGTTCGCTCACCTCGGGAAGCGTCGGCGCATTAAGACCGGCCTCATCCAGCAGGGCCACGATACGCTGGCCAGCCTCGCGCACCACGCGTATCGCCGCGGTGGCGGAATGCGGGTCGAACACCTCGGCACCGTCGACGGCGCACACGCCACGTGCACAGCCCTCGGCAATAAGTGCCATCGCGACATCGTTACCGGCGCCCGGCCAAGCCGCGTGCGCGACCGCACCGGACGTAAAGCCGATCTCCTTGGGAGCCGCCGCGTGCATGGAGGACAAGGCCGCAGCCAGCACATCCATTGCAGCATCGAGAGCCGAGGCATCTGCGTAGAGCACCGCACCGCCCGCAGCAAGCTCGCACACGGCAGCCTGGTCCACAAGCCCACGCAAAACGATCTCGACCTCGCCGGTAACAAGATCGAGCGCTGCGGCAACACCGGCAGCAGCAACAGGCAGCGTTTGCAGCGCCAGCCACGCGTGTACGCCGTCCGCGACATCTCCGGACTCAAGCGCCGCATACAACGCGCGCTCCCCCGCCGACAGGACCCGCGCGCGGCGACAGCGCGATAGCAGGACGCGTCCGCCGCCAAGCAGCGAAATCGGCGAATACGACAGAATGACGGCATGATCGCCGGCGCGCAACGGCAGCGGCCGTTCCAGGCGCACCTGCACCACACGCGTCTCGCCGACCGCAATAGGCGGCTCGTCGTCTAAAAGCATAATGCGGCCGAGCACCTCAGCCGTGCCCGCCATAACGTGCACGCGTGTACCCGAAGCAAGAACGCCGGCTCGCACGCCATCGCGCCCCACATATGTCAGTTGCATCAAAAAGCGCAGCGTCTGGCCCACGCGACCCTCGACGCCGAGCATCTCGCCGCGCTTGAGGCCCGCCACGCCATCGCCCACCAGGTTCAGGGCGACGCGCTGGCCGGGAACCGCGCACTGGGTATCCCCGTGAACCTGCACCCCGCGCACGCGACAGCGCGTTTGCGACGGCAGCGCAACGAGCTCATCGCCAACCGAAACGGGACCGTCGTGCAGCGTACCCGTCACGACGGTTCCGGTGCCGCGGATGCTAAAGCAACGGTCGATGGGAAGACGGGGCGCGGCGCCCGAGCCAGCGGTCGCCTCCAGATGCTCCGACCAGCACGAACAAACCGTGTTATCGAGCGTCGTAAGCAGCTCGTCCAGGCCCTCGCTCGTCTTGGAGGACACCGGCACTATAGAGGCACCCGCAAACACGGTCCCGTCCAGAAACGCCTCGACATCGAGCTCCGCCAGCGCGGCAATCTCGTGGTCGGCCAAATCGCGCATCGTGAGTGCGACGACCATGCGCGTCACACCCAACAGCTTCAGAACCCGAACGTGCTCGCGGGTCTGCGGCATCACGCCCTCAACGGCCGAAACCGCCAGCAACGCAACGTCCACGCCGGTGGCGCCCTGCACCATGGCGCGCAGATAGTGCGCATGCCCGGGTACGTCGACCAAGCCGACAAGCTTGCCGCTGGGAAGCTCGAGCTCGCCAAAGCCGAGCTCAGTGGTCATGCCTCGGCGCCGTTCGACCTCCAGACGGTCGGGATTTTTGCCGGTCAGCGCCTCGATAAGGGCCGACTTTCCGTGGTCGACGTGTCCTGCCGTTCCGACGATAACGGGACATTCGACAAGCTCGCGCGCGGTCATCGACGCAAACCTGCCCGCACGGCATCCGCCAACGCAGACGCACACAGGTCAAGGTCGGTGTCGCGCAAAAGCGTGCGAACGTCAAAAAGCACCTGGTCGTGCCGCACGCGCGTCACAACCGGCGTATCGGGCTCCTGTACCATAGCGCGCTTTAGGCCATCGGCGGATAGACGCCCATCGACGGGACAGACGGCAACGCAAAAAGTTGGGAGCTCGACGGTCGGCAGCGAACCGCCGCCCGGAGCAGACACGCCCTCGACAACCTGCAGCTCCACCGCCTCCTCACACTGAGACTCGCGAAGCTTGCGCAGCATGCGGTCATGCAGGCGCTTGGCCTGACGCTCGAGCGGAGCCGGCGCGCCGGAAAGCATGTTGAGCACCGGGATCTCCCGATGCGCTGTATCGGATCCGGTCACATACAGGCGCAAAGTGGCCTCGAGCGCCGCGAGCGTGAGCTTGCCGGGGCGAAGCGCGCGCATAAGCGGATGCGAGGCACAGGCGGCGATTACCTGGGCGCTACCGAGAATAATGCCCGCTTGCGAGGCGCCGAGCAGCTTGTCGCCCGAGCACGAGACGACGTCAACGCCGGCGCAAAGCGAGGCGGACGTGGGCTTCTCCCCAGCATCGACGAGCACCTCATCTGTAAGCAAAGCGCCCGAGCCCTGGTCCTCGTACAGTAACAGCCCGTGCTCATGCGCCAGCGCAGAAAGCTCCGCCGCGGAAACCTCCTCGTGGAAACCCTCGATACGGTAGTTAGAAGGATGAACTTTCAAGATCATCGCCGTATTGGGCGTAATGGCGCTTCGGTAATCATCCAGATGCGTGCGGTTGGTGGAGCCCACCTCGACAAGCTTGGCACCCGAAGCCGCCATGATATCGGGAATGCGGAAGCTGCCGCCCACCTCGACAAGCTCGCCACGGCTCACGATGACCTCTTTGCCGCTTGCATGCGCGGCAAGCACCAGCAGCACCGCCGCGGCGTTGTTGTTGACAACCAGGGCGTCCTGCGCCCCCGTGAGCGTGCGCAGCAGACGCGCGGCATGCTCTTTGCGGCCCCCACGGGCACAGGTCGCGACGTCATACTCAAGCGTGCTGTAGCCGCGGGCGACATCGGCCACCGCCTGCACCGCTGCGGGAGCAAGCGGAGCACGGCCCAGATTGGTGTGAATCACAACGCCCGACGCGTTGACGGCAGGGCGCAGGGTCGGCAGCGACAGTCGGTGGCACCGCTGCTCGATGGCCAAGGCGAGCTCGCGCTTATTCCTAGCGGGGACGCCAGAGCGAATCGCCTCGCGCTCGGCATCGAGCTCGGCATCAATCGCCTCGCGCACAATCATGTCGCCCGCATCGCCGGCAGCCTTCATGACCGGCCACTCGGCCAGCAGCTCGTGAACGGCGGGAATGGAGCGCAGGCGGTCGCGCACCTCGGCAGGCATGGATTCGCAGTCGCTCATGGAAAGCCTTTCGACATGTTCAATAAAAAGCGGGCCCCCTTTGTCGTCAGCAGCAAAATGCGGCAACGCACATGCAAAAAGGGACAGGTCCATTATGGCAGCTCGTGACAAGACGGCGCAGCGCCTCGCTCAAAACCTGCCAAAATAAACCTGTCCCTTTTTGGTCGGTTATGGGTTGGGTCCTTTAGGACTCTTTGTTGGCGTAGATAAACCAGTAGCCCAGCGCCACGATCAGGGCGCCACCCACGATATTGCCCAGCGTGGCGACCGTAAGGTTGAGCGCCAACCCGGCAGCGTTGAGGGCATCGGCGCCAGCGACATCGGCTCCATAGCCGCAGGAGTGCATCAAAATACCCATGGGCAAAAAGTACATGTTGGCGACGCAGTGCTCAAAACCGCAGGCCACAAAGGCAGCGATGGGCAGCAAAATGCCCACGACCTTGTCGACCACGGTCTTGCCGGCAGTGCCGATCCATACGGCCAGGCAGACAAAGATGTTGCACAAAATGCCGCGGAAGAAGATGGTAACGGCGTCGATCGCAACCTTACCGGCGGCGACGCTCACCATGGCATTGGCGACGGCCTCGCCGTTGAGCTTATAAATAGCTGCCATGTAAATCAAAAAGACAACGAACAGGGCGCCAGCAAAGTTGCCGATCCACACAACAGCCCAAGCCTTGAACATCTGGACGAGCGTAATCTTTTTGCTCTTAAGCGCGCATACCATAAGCGAGTTACCGGTAAACAGCTCCGCGCCGCAAATGAGCACGAGCACCAGTCCCAGGCAAAAAGCAAGACCGCCCACGAAGCGCTGGGCGCCCCAGCCAAGCGTGGGATCGCTCAGAAAGACCGTGAAGAACAGGCCGCCGAAGGCGATAAACGCTCCGGCGAACATGGCGAGCAAAAAGGCCTTCGAGACCGGCAGGTTGGCCTTGGTAACGCCGGCGGCCTCGGACTTAGCCTCGATCGCGGCGGGCGCCAGGCAGTCGGGGGTGGGGTATTCTGCCTTACTCTGTGCCATGGCAATCACTACTTTCTTACGATGTGGGACAAACGCTCTTGGTTCATTTGCCCCGCGAGGTCGGACGGTATAAAAATAAACGCGAGCCAAATTAGCATATTGGCCTGCGATTATATAGCTTGGAGCGGGCGACGGGAAGTCCAAGGATTTGCTTCGCAAATCCTTGTTTCGCTGCGGGCCTTCGGCCCTTGCGTGCTGCGCTGGAAAATGCTCACGCATTTTCTCAGCTCCGCACCCTGACGGGTTCGATTCCCGTCGCCCGGCGCGTAAACGAAAACAGCTCTGATTCCCAAAGGAAACCAAAGCCGTTAAAACAATTCTTATGGAGCGGGCGACGGGAATCGAACCCGCGTCATCAGCTTGGAAGGCTGGGGTTCTACCATTGAACTACGCCCGCAAGATATGGTCGGGACGACAGGATTTGAACCTGCGACATCCTGCTCCCAAAGCAGGCGCGCTACCAAACTGCGCCACGTCCCGAAGGTGTTGAGCAGCTAAGGTCTAAACCTTGCGTGTCCCAAAGCGAAGGAAATTATAGGGGAGACTTCCCGCCTGTGCAAGCGGCGATATTCTAGCTCCTCGAATGTGCGACAAACCGGCTGTGGAGCAGGCCTATCACAAACGCCACCACGGCGACCGGCGCCCACGCGGCACCGATATCCGCCAGCGGCAGCGCATCGAACGGTAGCCACGCGCCAGCAAAGAACGCGTCGCGGACCGAGGTGATCACGCTCTGCACCGCGACGACGCCGCCGACCCAGACCCATACCTGCGGATGCGCGTCGCAAAAACCGTGCACCAGGCCCATAAGCACCAGCACAATGGCAACGGGATACAAGGCATTGAGCATGGGCACCGAGAACATAAGAATCACGTCGAGGCCCACGTTGGAGAGCACGCACGAAAACGCTGCGAACACAAAGGCGAGAACCGCAAAGGGACGGCGCATGGCCTCCTCAGAGGCCTCCGCTCCCCCTTCGACCACATACGTCTCGCAGAAGTAACGCGAGCAGCAGCTGATGAGGCCGATGCACACGTTCATGCAGGCGAGGAAGAAGATGGCGAAGACCACGACCGTGCCAGCAAGCCCAAAATGCATGGAGGCCGAACGGGCGAGGATGGCGGCGCCGTTGGTAGCGTCGGGCATCACGGTGCCGAGCTGCATACCGGCAAGGCCCAAGCCGCAGTAGATGATGGCCATGAGCACGCCGGCGATCACACCGGAGCGCGAAATTTCAAAAGCGACGCGCTTGTCATCGGTGACACCCAACTCGTGGATGGTCTCGGCGATGATGATGCCGAAGGCGAGCGACGCGAGCAGGTCCATGGTCTGATAGCCAGTCAGAAAGCCCTGCACGGCGGCGCCCGCATCGTAAGGAGCCTGAGGCGCGGCAGCCGGTCCCAGCGGCGAGATCACGGCAGCACCCACGACCAGCACAATGAGCGCAATGAGTGCGGGGCCCGTAATGCGGCCGAGCACGCGTGTGATGACACCCGGGCGCAGCGTGAGCGCAAACGCGACGACAAAGAAGCCAACGGCAAACACCAGGCGAGCCGTACCGAGCGAGACGCCCCCGGGTAGCAGCGGCACCAGCATTTCGAACGCCGTAGAGCTTGTGCGCGGAATGGCCAGGCACGGACCGATGGCCAGGTAGACCGCCGCAACGAAGAATTCGCCAAACTTAGGATGCACACGCCCGGCCAGCTCTCGGGCCGTTCCGGCAAGTGCCACGGCGATAAAGCCCATGACGGGCAGGCCGATGGCGGCAATGAGAAAGCCGAGCATGGCGACCGGCGTGGCAGAACCTGCCTGCAGCGCCAGCAGCGGCGGAATAATAAGGTTGCCGGCGCCAAAGAGCATCGAGAACAGGGCGATACCGACGGTAACGACATGGTCGGAGCGCAGGCCGCGCGGCGCGGATGAGGCCATGGGACCACCTTTCGGGTCGAAACAAAAACGGGACGGGCAAAAGGCCCATCCCGCAAGTATATACGCTTTAGCAAGCTAAATCGCGCAAAGCTTCAATCGCGGCGTCAACTTCCTCGTCCGTGTTGAAATACCCAAACGAGAAGCGAACGACACCCTGGCGCTCGGTCCCCAACGCGCGGTGCATGAGCGGAGCGCAGTGGGCGCCGGGGCGCGTCGCAATCCCCCACCCTTGCATGAGCGCGTCCGAAATCTCGGCCGAATCGATATCGCCCACGTTGAGTGAAACGATCGCCGAGCGCACGGGCTGGTCAAAGGCACCGTAGAGCTTGATCTCCGGGATTTCGCGCACGCCAGCGAGAAAGCGATCCGCCAGTGCTCGCTCATGCGCCGCAATCGCCTCGACCCCACCTTGGGCCTCGATAAAGTCGAGGCCGACAGAAAGGCCGGCGACACCGTGGCCGTTGAGCGTGCCCGCCTCCAGGCGCGTGGGCCACTCAAGCGGCTGCAGCGGATCAAAGCTGTGCACGCCCGTACCGCCCATGGCCCAGGGGGCCACGTCAATGCCCTCCGCCACGGCCAGGCCGCCGGTCCCCTGCGGACCCATGAGCCCCTTGTGGCCGGTAAAGCACACCACGTCGAGCCCCATGGCCTGCATATCAATATGCGCCGTGCCGGCAGACTGCGAGGCATCGACGATCACGAGCGCACCGGCCGCATGGGCCATGGCGGCCACGCGCGCAATGTCGACCGCGTTGCCGGTCACATTGGAGGCGTGCGCCACCACCACGGCACGTGTGCCCGGCGTCACCAGCCGCTCAAGCTCTTCGTAGTCGAGCGCACCGTTCGCGTCGCAGCCCGCATGCTCAACGGTCACGCCCTGCTCTGCCGCCAGGCGGTTGAGCGGACGCAACACGGAGTTGTGCTCGAGCACCGTCGTGACCACGCGGTCGCCGCGGCGCACCACGCCATTGATGGCGGTGTTGAGCGCCGCGGTGGAGTTGGACGTAAAGCACACATGATCAGCCCGCGGGCAGCCCAGCAAGCGCGCGAGCTTGGCACGGCAACCGTGAATCGTACGAGCGGCATCGAGGGCACCCGACGTGGCGCCGCGCCCGGCATTGCCGAGCGAGCACATCGCCTGCGTCACGGCATCGATGACCGTCTGCGGCTTGTGCATGGTCGTCGCCGCGTTATCCAGGTAGATCATCGCACGACCTCCCACATATCAATCACGGTATAGCCCTCGGTGGGAACGCCCGCCGCGGCGAGTTCGCCGCGCAGCAGCTCCTCATCGGCAGGCAACGCTTTCCACGCCAGACCACAGCCGGCAGCGACCTCCCCGGGCACGGGAATCGTTCGCCCGGGAAGGCCACGCTCAACGCACAGGGACTCGCAGCCCATGGCGGCCGCCGTGGTGGGAAACGTGATGACAAGCGCCGGGCGCTTCTCCCTCATGGCAACTCCAACCAATACGCTACGGGCGCACGACGCGCACGGCCTGCTCCATCTTCTCCACGATCACATACATGTTCGTGACCTCGCCCACGGCAAGCTGGTCCTTAATGCCATAGTGGTCGAGGCAGGTGCCACAGGTGAGGATCTCAACGCCCTGCTCGGCCAGGCCCTTCAGGTCGTCGAGTACCGGCGAGCCCTCGACGGTGAGCTTGGCTCCGCCGTTGTAGAACAGCATGGTCGCGGGCAGCTCCTCCTGCTGCGTCACGGCAAAGATGAAGGCCTTCATGAGCTTGTGGCCCAGCTCGTCGTCGCCGCGGCCCATGCAGTCGGTGTAGACGGAAATGACGAGCTCGCCCTTGCCGGTGCTGGCACCACAGAAGGCAGCGCCATCCTGCTCGGGATCGGCCACGGCAATGGCACCAGAGGTCGCCACGGTCACGTGCCACTCAGCGTCAGAAACCTTCTCGACCGAGGCCGTGCAGCCCTTCTCCTGCGCCATCTTGGAGATGTTCTTGACGGCGGTCTCGTTATCGACCGAGGTCACCACGGCACCCTCGCCGTCAAACTGTTTGAGCGCCTTAAGCGTCTTGACGACGGGCAGCGGGCAGGCATCGCCCATGGCATTGACTTCAATTTTGGTAGACATAGCTACATCCTTTCAAAAGGGACCGCCCAGAACAGCAGGCGGTCGCATAAACGGTTTTCCTTAATGCACAACGCGAACAGCAGGACCGCCCGGCACCGGCTCGCACGCGCGACCGATTGTGGCGGCAACGCGCCCCTCGGCATGTAAACGACGCGCAAGCTCATCCACATCCGCCACGGGCGCCGCGATAAGCAGGCCACCAGACGTCTGCGGATCGTACAGCGCGTCGAGCATGCCCGGCTCCAGGTCCTCGTCGGCAGCCACACGCGGGCCAAAAAAGTCCTGGTTGCGGTAGGAGCCCGCGGGGATAATGCCCAGACGCGCCATGTCGAGCACCTGGTCAAAGAGCGGCACCGCCCCCGACACAAGCTCAATCTGCACGCCCGAGCCCTCGGCCATCTCGCACGCGTGCCCGATCAGGCCAAAGCCCGTGACATCGGTGCAGCCGTGAAGCTCGAGGCCCTCGGCCAGACGAATCGGGGCCTCGTTGAGGGTGCGCATCGAGTCGAACATGGCTGCGGCCTCGTCCTGCTCGATGAGCTCGCCCTTAATGGCCGTGGTGATGATGCCAGAGCCGATCGCCTTGGTCAGCAGCAGGACATCGCCAGCGCGCGCGCCGCTGTTGGCGAGCATGCGGTCGAGCGCGACAAAGCCGCTCACAGACAAGCCGTACTTGGGCTCGTCGTCGTTGATGGTATGACCGCCCGCGATAGAGCAGCCCGCCTCGACGCACTTGTCGGCGCCGCCCGCCAGAATCTGGCCGGCAACCTCAACACCCAGGCAACTGGGTATGCAGAGCAGGTTCATGGCATGGCTCGGCCGCCCGCCCATGGCGTAGATGTCCGACAGCGAGTTTGCCGCGGCAATCTGGCCGAACAGAAACGGGTCGTCGACCATCGGCGGGAAGAAGTCGATGGACTGCACGAGACCCAGGTTATCGCCAACGCGGAAGACGCTCGCATCGTCGGAGGTATCGAACCCCACGAGTAGGTTGTCGTTATGCACATTGGGCAAGTCGCCCAGGACCTGGGCGAGGGCTCCAGGAGCCAACTTAGCGGCTCAACCGCTCGCGGCCGTCATAGACGTGAGCTTAATCTGATCGTCAGGCATCGATACCTCCTCTCATCGGTCAATCATTTTCTCTCAGTATACGCATGAATGCGAGCCCAAGGCGGATGCATTAATTGAGCGCCTGTGCGCGAATCGCCGCGCCGATGGCACCGGCAAAGCGAGCCTGGGGCGAGGTTGTCACCGGCGACCCCAGTAGCTCGCCCAACCGCTCCACCACGAAGGCGTTCTCGCACAGGCCACCGGTCAGGTAGTACGGGGCGCCCGCGGCCTGCCCGGCCATGGTCGCCACGCGCGAGACCACGCTGTCGATCACGCCACGTGCGATGTTCTCGCGCGGCTCACCGCGACCGATCAGGCTGATAACCTCACTTTCGGCAAACACCGTGCACATGCTGCTGATCTTGCTGGGCTCGCCGGAACGCGCCAGGTCGGCCATCTGCTGTTGAGAAATACCTAGGCGGTCGGCCATGATCTCCAAAAAGCGCCCCGTGCCGGCAGCGCACTTGTCGTTCATGGCAAACTTGGCCACGCGGCCATTTTTAAGCTGAATGACCTTGGTGTCCTGGCCGCTCACGTCAATCACCGTGCCGCGATCGCCAAACAGACGCACGGCACCGGCGCCGTGGCAGGTAATCTCGGTCACAACCTTGTGGGCGTATGGCACAGCCACGCGCCCGTAACCCGTGGCCACCACACGCGCAGAATCGGATGCAACGTCAAAGCCCGCCGCCGCGAGCGCCTCGCGCAACCTATCGGCGGCATCGACCGAGGAGAACCCGGTTGGCTGCACGCACGTCCACGCCACCGAACCCTCACCATCGACCACAGCAGCCTTAGCCGCCGTAGACCCGATATCGACCCCGATCCCTATCATGGCTCTCTCCTAATCCAAACATCAAAGACAGCGGCGCGTTCAGGCGCCTTAGCTCTAGGTTTCTCAGGTGCCGGAGGTTGCCCCGAAAGAGGAGCGCGGCGTACTTTGGTACGCAAGCGACGGTTTGAGGGGCAAGATCCGGTGCCTGAGGAAGCTAGAGGGTTTCGATGAAGGCGGCGATGCGGGTCTCGATTTGGCCCATGTCACCGTTGCTGTAGTCGGTCTCGATCTTCATATACGGAATGCCCGCACCCTCGACAGCTTCCTGCATGCGCGCACTCTCCACGTTAAAGGTGTGGCAGGCCTGTAGCACGCTCTCTACCACGCCATCGACATGATACTTCTCGCACATGGCAAGCGTGTTCCCCATGCGGCTGTCGTTGGGCGTCATGACCGAGCAGTTGATATCCAGGTAGCGGTCGGCGATGGCGCGCAGGATATCGGGAGCATCGGGGTCGATCATCATGGCCGCCGTGCGCTCACCCGAGCAGTCGTCCATGCACACGACCACGCCGCCATTGGACTCGATAGTACGGCCTATCTTGTTGATCACGCCGCCCACCGGGCAGCCGGTGATCAGAATGCGCTTGGCATCCGCCGCAACCGGGCGCTCGCCCGCGTCGTAGGCCTCGCGCAGCTTGGCAACCTTTTGCTCCAGCTGATCCGTATAGGCCTCGATATCAAAGCTGAACGTACCGGCAAACATGGTGCTCATCAGGTCGACGCCGCTCATGGCCGCCGGCTGGTTAGCCTGCAGCGCAAACATCTCGAGCTGGGCCGCACGCAAACGGTTGCGACGACGGACGGCGGCGCGCAGGTCATCGTCGGTAATCGTGATGCCGTAGAAGTTCTCGAGCTCCTCCTTGAGTAGGCGGCACTCCTCGTACCAGCTTTCACGCTCGTAGGCGCGATCGCGACCCTGCGGCAGGTGCAGAATGTGCGTGCGCTTGAGCTCCCCCAGCAGCTCGTACATCTTCTTCTTGCCGTCGCAGGTGGTCTCGCCGATGATCATGTCGCTAAAGTACGTAAACGGGCACTTTTGCGAGTAGGCAAAGCCGTAGGTCGACTTGATGAGCGGGCAGAGGTTCGCGGGCAGTACCTTCTCGGCCTCGGGGATCACCTCATCGGACGTACCGCACAGAGCGACACTTGCGGCCCCCGCGGCATCGATAATCTCGAGCGGCGTATAGCTGCACAAAAAGCCGACCAGGCGATTGCCGGCCTGTTTATAATCCTTGACGCGAATAAACGCGGCCTTGCGCTGCTCGTTGAACTCCTCAAACGTGCTGGGCAACGGCTGCTCAATATTTTCCGACATATAACTCCTAAACCTTTTAACCAACCAAGGAAACGGCTTTCCCAGGCGCCCGAGGTTGCCGTGAAAGAGCAGCTCCGCGCACTTTGGTACGCAAGCGACGGTTTGAACGGCAAGATCGGGTACCTGGGGAAGCCGCCGGAACGTATAGCCCTAAATGGTTTCCAAGAAAGCTTCGATGCGCGTCTGCAATTGGCCTGCGTCCTCGCCGGCGTAGTCGGTCGTGATGTGCATGAACGGAATGCCCGCCTCCTCGGCGGCCTTCTCCACGGCGAAGGACTCCATCTCATAGAGCGTGCAGAACTGCAGGGCCACGTCGACGATGCCGTCGGCATGCAGGTCCTTGGCCATCTGGACAATGTCCTTCATACGCTGGTCGTTGGGCGTAAAGACGGCGCAGTTGATCTTAAAGTAGCGCTCGGCGATGGCATCGAGCATCTCGTCGACCGTCTCACCGGACTCGTCGACCAGGTCCTTGTAATAGCGCGAGCCCGTGCAGGACTCCTCGCCTACCACAATGCCACCGGCTTTCTCGATGAGGTTGAACAGCTTCCAGTTGGGCACGGCCATGGGCGTACCGGTGTACAGGATGCGCTTAGTCCCCTTGGGCGCCACGCCCTCTCCGGCCTCGACACGCTGCTCACACTCGGCCGCCATATCGTTAATGGCTCCGGTCAGACGTGGCGTGTCGTCCATAAAGGCGGCCTGAACGGTCAGCAGGCTGTCAAGACCGCTGATGGGCGCAGGGTCGGCAGCGCGCGTGGCAGCGAGGCGCTGCAGGGCGCGACGCTTCTCATTGACGGCGTGGATGGCGGCCTTCAGACGCTCAGGCGTAATCGTGACGCCGCACTCTTCCTCGATCTTGGCGGCGAGCTTCTTGACCTCGGCCTTCCAGGTCACGAGCGTCGACTCGTCGTGTACGTTGGGAATATCCATGACGTACATGTTCTTTTGCGTGGCAAAAAACTCGTAGGCCTTCTTCTTGCCATCGCAGGTGTTCTCGCCTACCACCAAGTCACTCGACTCAATGTAGGGGCAGACCTCGCCCAGCTTAAAGCCGGCAAAGCTCTTGATAAGCGGGCAGGTGTTGCGCGGCAGATGCTCCTCGACCTTATCGGTTGCCCAATCGGCACCCGAGCACAGGCCCACGGGAATACCGTCGCAGGCGAGCACAATCTCCTCGGGCACGTACACGCAGAACGAGCCCACGATTTTGGTGGCCTCGCCAGCCTCCTTTTTGTCGAGCATCTCCTTAATGCGGCCGCTATGGATGTTGGTGGCCACAAAGTCCAAGTAGGACGTGGACTTGGGGCGGTTCTTCTGCGACAGGAACATGTCCCCGTACATCTGGCCCACGGCGCCCAGCAGCATATCGTGGTCGGCAAGATTCATGCCGAGGCTCTCCCACATCGGGTGGAAATCAAATTCTTCAGCCATAACGGTTCCCCTCTCGAACCAAAAACGGATAACAGCGGTATCGATGCACGACGGACGGCGATTGCCCGGCCGTGCTCAAACCCGGAATTTTAGGGAACCTGCTTTGCGGTCGGTTATTTAGTTGTGCGTCGTCTCTCCCGGAGCCGTGAACATACCTGCTCATATGCGACTCCGAGCCATGTATAGGGCACGCGCGGCAACGCGGCGAATGTATGTCGTCTGCGGCATGTGCGCACCCTCCTTTACAAGTTGAGGTCAACTATATCAACGGTCGTCGTCCAGACGAATACCGCCGACACGCGTACGACAGCTGCGGGATGCGAACACCTCGCTGTCTGATAAATAATTATCAGATTGATAAGATTTTGTTATATAGAAATCGGCGAGCGGTAAAGTGGAAACAAAGCGGTCGAGGACTACCTCCTCGCCCGCATCGCCCACCGAATTAACGACAAACCAAATGGATCCTGCTGGCATCAAAATGCATGCGCAGCGTCTCGCCTGCTTGCGGCAGCTCGTCGACAGGTATGCCCACTTTGTTGACCTTCCACTGCAGGCGCGTCGGCGCATCGGCACGCGGCACGTCCAGCAGCACCAGGCGCTCAAAACGCGAATCGCTCACTCGGGCCACGTGCAGGTCATAGCTGTTGCGACCCCGCTCGGCACGGTTGTCCACATGAAAGTAGCTCGCACGAATACCCAGGTACGCCACGTTATCGGGAACCTCACGGCCCACGTTGAAGGTCATGCCCCAGTCCAGGGCCTCAACTTCCTGAAGCCCGATCTTGCGCGCGCGGCTCGTATTCTTGCAGCCCGTCAGGCGCAGCGCAGCCAAGGTTTGCGGCCGGCGGACCACGTCCTCGACGGAGCCGATCTCCTCCACATGTCCGTTATGCATCACGCAAATGCGCTCGCACAGGCGGCATGCCTCGTCAATATCGTGGCTCACGTAGAGCACGGTACGATTACAGACGTCGAACAGGTCGAGCATGTTCTGCTCAAGCGCGCTCTTGAGATACGCGTCGAGCGCACTCATGGGCTCATCGAACATAAAAATGCCCGGGTGTGCCGCCACCATGCGAGCAAGCGCCACACGCTGCTGCTGGCCGCCCGAGAGACGCGCGGGATAGCGGTCGGCAAAATCGGCCAGTCCAAAGATACCCAGGTAGCGCTCGGCAAGTTGCCTACGCGCCGCGGCGTCGCCTGCACCCTCAACGCCGGCGCACACGTTATCGGCCACCGTCATATTAGGGAACAGCTGATAGTTTTGAAACATCAGGGCGCACTTGCGCTCCTGGGGCGACAGATTGATGCCCGCCACCGAGTCAAAGAAGGTTACGCCGTTGACGACGATCTTGCCCTCGTCGGGCGTCTCCACGCCGGCAATACAGCGCAAGGTGCAGCTCTTGCCGCATCCGGAGGCGCCGAGCAGCGCCACACGCTCCTCGCCGGCATCGAGCTGAATGTCGAGGGTAAAGCCGGGATAGCGCTTTTTGATATCCAGAACGAGCGACATGGCCTATCGACCTCCCTGCAAAGCGGCATCATCGCGCATGAGCTCGGCCAGCGCCTCGCGATCGATACGCAAGGCATCGCCGCCCGCCGGGTCGAGCGAATCGCCCTGTCCGGCAAGATCTTTGATCCGCTTGCGCTCCACACAGGAAAGGCCCCGCTCGCGATACTTTTGCGAATGAGCGGTGTACATATTGATAAACAGGATGACCAGGAAACTAAACACGATCACGACGGCGACCCAAAAGAGAGCCACCGACGTGTTACCGCCCATCCACTCAAAGTAAATCGCAATGGGAATGGTCTGCGTAATGCCGGCATAGTTGCCTGCAAAGAACAGCGTGCAACCAAACTCGCCCATCGCGCGGGCAAAGGCGAGCACCGTGCCGGCGGCAATCGAGGGCCAGCCAAGCGGCATCATAAGCTTGGTAAAGATGCGACGCTCGGACCATCCCAGGGTTCGCGCCGCATCGAGCATCTGCGTGTCAAGGCTCTCGAAGGCTCCGAGTGCCGTACGGTAGACCAGGGGAAACGACACCACCACGGCAGATATCACCGCCGCGGGCCACGTAAAGACGATCGAGATACTGTGTGCAATAAGCCACTGGCCAACCCCGGTTGAGCGGCCAAACAGCATGAGGAGCAGAAAGCCACACACCGTGGGAGGCAGCACCATCGGGATGGTAAAGACCGAGTCGAGTAGGCCCTTCACGCGGCTCGTCGTACCCATGGTCTTCCATGCGGCAAACAGGCCCAGCGCAAAGGAGATCAGCAGGGCAAGGCCGCTCGTTTTGATAGACACCCAAAACGGGCGATAGTCGATGTTGCCCAAAAAGGAGGCCAGAGAGGCCAAGGGCCCCTGCTCATCCCGCAACACGACAGACGATGCTTCTACCATTTGAGCGCTATCAAGCCAACGCGCGCCGCCCTTGGCATCACCCGAGGCTGACGCAATCACCACATAGCGGTCCCCATCCGCACCACGCACATCAAAGCCATAGGTATACCCGCCGGCATCAAACGTTGTTTCCGCCGTGACATACCAAGGAAGATCCACGTCCCCCAGCTGCGCACCTCCCATGCAGTTTGCGCTGTCGAGCTCACAGACGAGAGCCTTGAGACCCGATACGCACTCGTTGTCCTGCGGATCCAAACCATACTTCTCGACTGCCTTGGGCGATATCCACACCACAACGCGATCGGCAGCGGGCGCCACTACAAGGTCCACGTCCTCGTCAACGGGAAACCGATAGCCCTCAGGCTGGCCCTCCATGGCACGAGCGGTCCCCTTGGCCAACCGCTCAAAACCCTCGATCCCATAGGAAAGCCCATGAGCGGTCGCAGCAACCTGGGCCCCGTCCTCAGCGTCCCCAGCAAACGCAAGTCCCGGCACCCAGCAAAGCGCGAGGGTCAAAGCACAGACGACAAGCATGCGGAATCTATTAAGCACGAAAAGCTCCAAGCGAACACAAGGACGGAGTGAGACACAAAACGATGGAATTATCGCGCCAAGCCGCACTACTCGGAAAGCTCAAAGCCGTACTTAGCCCAAATCTTCTGAGCCTTCTTGTTGGTCAGACAGAAGTCGATAAATGCCTTGGCCTCGTCGGCGTGCTCGGAGCTCTCGGCAACGGCGCCCGGGTACACGATGGGCTTGTGCGAATCCTCGGGGCACACGAAGGCCTCCTCGATGCCGTCATAGCGGAAGATATCGGAGCTGTAGACAAAACCGGCCACGCAGTCGCCCGTAGACACATAGGCGGCGGCGGTACCAACTTTGTCGGCCAGTGCGACCTTGTCGGCGATCTCGGGTGCGTACTCGCCATCGTCACCCTCGGCACCGGTGTAGAGGCCCGCGGAGGCCAGTGCCTGATTGGCGTACTTGCCGGCAGGAACGGTCTTGGCGTCGCCGATGGCGATCTTGCCGTCCAGATTCGCGACGTTGGCGATGGCCTCGATCTTGGTGTCGGAACCCTCAGCACGAATGATCACAAGGTCGTTGACGAACATATCCTCACGGGTGTCGGCATCGACGAGCTCGGCGGCCTCGGCGTCGTCCATGGTGCCTTTGGAGGCGGTGATGAGCACGTCGACCGTGGCGCCGGCGCGCATCTGCTCGACAAGGTCGCCAGACGCCTTAAACTGCGTGTCTGCAAACGTGGTGCCGGTCTGGTCGGTGTAGAGCTCTTGGACCTCGGGCAAAGCCTTCTCGAGCGAGTTGGCGGCAAAGACCTGCAGCTCGACAGCTTTCTTGGAAGATGCCTTGGCAGAACCGGCATCGGATCCGGCCGGCTCGGACGTCTTGCTGCCCGAGCAGCCGGCAAGACCAAGGCCGGCAGCGGCGACAGCAGAAAGCGAGACGAATCCGCGGCGAGAAACCATATCGAACATATTCAACCCTTTCGGACCTTGTGCCCGGGTACCCCACCGCGAGCTATAATCTGCAATCAGATTATACTTTCACGCGAATAATGTAAGTGATAAAGATTTCTCGTCTGATAATTTTCTTTTGCCGATAGTCTCAGGACGTTCCGCGCTGTCGCTGCATAAAAAGGCGGAGCGACTCGTAAAGTCGCTCCGCCGCAGGTAGTGCGATTATTTGGCGTGCCCGCCGCCCGCCGTCATTTGGGCCGCATGCTCCAGTTGATCGCTCACGGCCTCCCAGCTTTCGCGGGCCGCTTTCGTGGATCCCGGAAAGTTGATGACAAGCGTATGCCCACGCTGCATGCACGCGGCGCGCGAGAGCATGGCGCGGCGCGTCTTGGTCATCGAGTACGCACGGATCGCCTCGGCAATACCCGGCACGTCGCGATCGCAGACGGCACGCGTCGCCTCGGGCGTCACATCGCGCATCGAAAGCCCCGTGCCGCCGCAGGTGAGCACGACATGGGCGTGGCACTCATCGGCGGCTTCCACAATGGCATCACCAATCTCGCTGACGTCATCGCGCACGACCACATGTGAGGCGACCGTCCAGCCCTGTGCCTCGATAAGTTCCTCGAGTGCGGCTCCGGCCTCGTCCTGGGCAAGATCGCGCGTATCCGAGCACGTCACAATCGAAATCTTCAACTCCATAGCATTCCTCCTACAACACGGCGCCCTCGGGCAGGTCGACGCGAACAACGTCCACGACATCTCCCGCCTTGAGCTCGCACGGTCCTTCGTCAATACGCAGTAGACAGTTGGCCCGCTGCATCGTGCCGAGCAGCGCCGAATTCTGCGTCTTGGCCTCGGTCACCAACAGCTCACCGGTCTCGGGGTCGCGCAAAACCGTGGCGCGATCGAAGAAGCGTCGGTCCTGGCGCTTCTTTACGCCGTGCGTCAATATCGCCTGCTGCACGGGACGCGCACCCTCGGCAAAGCCGCGCATCTTGCGGATCGCGGGGCGGGCGAGCATCTCAAAGCCCACATACGCCGCCGCGGGATTGCCCGAAAGCCCCAAATACGGCTTGCCCCCAAGCAGGCCAAACGTGATGGCTTTGCCGGGACGCATCGAGATACGGTCGAAGAGCACCTCGCCCTCGCGCCGGACGAGCGCCGTCACATAGTCGTAATCGCCCGCCGAGGCACCGCCGCTCGTAATGACAAAATCGCACTCCTGCACGGCGCGATGCACGAGCTCGGCGATTGCCTGCTCATCATCGGGAGCGATGCCAAAGAACACCGGCTCGGCGCCGGCATCGAGTGCCTCGGCCATCAACGCCGACGAGTTGGAGTCGCGAATCTGCCCGCGCGCCGGCAGCTCACCCGGCGCGACCAGCTCCGTGCCCAGCGAGATAATGCCCACACGCGGCGCGGCATGCACCTTCACGCTCGCATACCCGGCGCTCGCCAGCAGGCCAGCGCCGGCCGGGGCCACAACCTCGCCGGCGTGCATCACAACATCGCCGACATGGGCCTCCTCGGCGGCAGAGCGAACGTTCTCCCCTACCTTGGCAGGCGCCGAGAACCTCACACGCGAGCCCTCGTTGCCGTCGCCGTCGAGCACGTCGACGATCTCGTATTTCACCACGGCATCGGCACCTTCGGGTACCGGCGCGCCCGTCATGATGCGGACCGTCTCGCCCACGCCGACCACGCCCTCAAAGACATGGCCCGCGGCCTCGTGTCCGACAACGTCGAGCGTCACCGGCGCCTCGCCAGATGCCTGCGCCAAGTCCGCCGAGCGCACGGCATATCCGTCCATAGCGCTGTTGGCAAACGGCGAGATGTCGATATCGGCCACCGCGTCCTCGGCCAAGGGAAGACCGGCGGCCTGCCACACGGGAATCTCGACAACTTCGGTGCGATTCACGTGCGACAAGACGATCGCCTGTGCGTCCTCCAACGGAATGAGTTTCTCAGCCATATGCACCTCTTAATGCCACGGCGCACAACGGGAGCGCCGATTCTTTATGCTTGTCTCAGTATAATCCCCCGACGCACGACCGCGACTCGGCCTGTACCCGCAAATACACCTGTCGGTTGCAAGCCACGAAACAGAATGGAAACCAACCCACCGGCTCGTCGCGTTTACCGCGTTTTATAATGCTCGTGTTGCAACCCAAAAAGAGGAACGTATGGCTTTTACCGACAAACCCGAAAGCGCAAACGAGGCGCAGGATCATTCCCAGCCGCTCGACGACGGCGGCCTTTTCTCCCTTAACGACGTCATCATGGCAGGCAGGCAACAGCTCACCCGCTCCGAGCATCTCTTGGCTGCCGACACGCGCCGCAACGCCCGCAACCTACTCGCGAGCGCCAAGTTGCTCGCACTCGTCGTCATCGTCTCGCTCGCCATGGGCGTTGCCGCCTGGGCGTTTTTGACCTCGCTGAATATCGCGACCGACTATCGCGAGCACCATGCATGGGTCTACGCCTTGCTTCCCGTTGTGGGCGTTGCCACCGCATGGGTGTACAAAAACCACGGCCTTGCCGCCAAACGCGGTAACAACCTGGTCATCGACTCCGCTCTGGGCACACGCCTCATCCATATGCGCATGGCCGTTCTCACCTTCGTCTGCTCCACGCTCACGCACCTAACGGGCGGATCTGCCGGTCGCGAGGGGGCCGCGGTGCAGATTGGCGGCACCATCGCCAGCAATATCTCGAACCTCGCCCACCTCAAAAAACATGACCACCACGACCTCATGCTCGCCGGCATCTCGTCGGCCTTTGGCGCCGTATTCGGCTCGCCCCTTGCTGGAGCTTTCTTTGGCATGGAGATGTGCTTTATCGGCAAGATCGACTACACCGCGGGCATCTACTGCCTGGTCGCCTCGTTTACCGGCTACTTTACGTCACTTGCCTTGGGAACCGAGTACGAGGCGAATGTCATCGCCAGCGTTCCCAACATGACACCGCGGACGGTTGTCATCGTTGTTATCAGCGCAATTATCTTCGGTCTGACGGCACGCCTCTTTGCCTGGTCGGTTCGAACCGTCAAAAGCCTTTACGGTCGCTTTATCACCAACTACCTTGCTCGCGCACTCGTGGGCGCGCTCGTGGTTTTGGCCGCCTATGCCCTCCTTGACGCCTGGGACTACGCCGGCCTTTCCACGTGGCTTTCCGGCGCCGGATTTGCAGGCAACACCACCCTGGCGGACGCAGCCATCAAGTTGGTCGTCACAGCGCTTACCCTGGGCGCGGGCTTCCAAGGCGGCGAGGTCACGCCCCTGTTTGGCATCGGTGCGGCACTCGGTGGCTGGATCGGTTGCCTTACCGGGCTTGACCCCAGTTTTCTGGCGGCTCTCGGCATGCTCGGCGTGTTCTGCGCCGGCCTCAACGTGCCCATCACCACCTGCATGATGGCCATCGACCTGTTCCACGGCACGGCCGCCGGGTTCTTTGTCATCGTGGCCTTTATCAGCTACCTAACCGGCGGACACCGCGGCGTGTACCCCGCCCAGCGCATCATCTCACCCAAGCGCCGCTCGCTTATTGTGGATGAGGGAGGTACGGTAGCGGATGCTATCGAGCGCCACAACGACCTGATAGAGTAGATGTAATTATCGCCGTGCAGCCACAATCGGGGCTAATTCGACCTGAGCGCGACCGCACTGTCATGTCACACGCCGGGAGTCGCCCCATGCACGCAACTGATTTTGGTCGCACGCTCATCATCGCCAACCCAGCCGCCCAGTCGGGTGCGGCACGCGAAGTTGCCGAGCGCCTGCAACGCTTTTTGGACATGACTGCACGCGCATCCCAGTTTGACCTGGTGTTGACCGAGCGTATGGGACACGCCAAGGAGCTGGCCGCACAGGCTCAGGGCTATCGCACCGTTATCGCACTCGGCGGCGACGGCGTGATTCACGAGGTCGTCAACGGGCTTATGACGCAAAAGGAGGACGCCCGCCCCGCTCTTGCCGTCCTGCCCGTGGGCTCCGGCAATGATTTTGCCCAGACGCTCGGCATCAACGATTTCTCCGGCAAGGATTATGGCGCGCTGCTCACCTGCGAGCTGCAGCGTCAGGACATCGGGCGCATTCGCTCGTGGAGCCCTGCGAGCGGCAGCGGCGAGGCTACCGTTGAGTACTACGACCAGACGCTTTCGGTCGGCATCGATGCCGCCATCGGCCTGGGCACCACTGAGCTGCGCAAAAAGACCGGCTTGACGGGCGCGCCGCTCTACACCCTTTCGGGACTTGAGCAGTTTGGCCTGCGCTACCGCAACTACCCCATGACAGTCAGCTTTGACGGCGCGCCCGCCGAGCGCGTGAGGGCGATCATCATGGCGATTCAGCTTGGTCCTACCTATGGCTCGGGCTATCGCATCTGCCCCGATGCCGACCCCTGCGACGGCATGCTCGACGTCTGCTACGCCTGCGGCCCCGTCCCTCGCGCGGTAGCCCTGCCTATGTTCCTTTCGGCCAAGGACGGCCACCATACCAAGTTGCCACCGGTTCGCATGCGCCGCTGCCGCCATGCGGAGCTAACTTTTGAGGAGCCCGACTACCCCATCCAGGCCGACGGCGAGCCCGTTGACGCCTCGCGCATCGAGGTCGACGTCCTCGGCAGCGCCCTCCAAGTTTGGCACCCTACCCGCTAGCAAGGCCAGTGGAACAAACGACTACTCGTCGCTGCCCGGCTTGCGTCGGTTGGCCTTTTTAATGGCATTGAAGTGCTTGTCATTGAGTCTGCGCTGACGAGAGCGCTGGGGCACCTTGGTCTTTACACGTCGACGCGGTGGACGTCCGCGTCGCTCGAGCTCGGCGTGCAGCTTGCGCAGGCAGCTCGCGCGATTTTGGAACTGGCTGCGGCTCTCGCGCGCCGTCACGGTAATCCCTGTGGGCACGTGCTTCATGCGCACCGCCGAGTCCGTCGTGTTCACGCCTTGTCCGCCCGGACCCGTCGCGCGAAACACCTGTACCTCGCAATCGCGCGCCAACTCCTCGGCCGACATCTCGGCATAGCGCGCATACTCGCACCATTCCATCTTGTTCTCGTCCATATCAGCACCTCCCCTCATACAAAAAAATGTGACAAAGGGACAGTCCCTTTGTCACATCGCATACCAATCGCTTGTGTTGCGCGCTTAGGCGAAGGTGATCTCGCCGGTCTCGCAGTCCATATCGGCGATACGGGCCAGGCTCTCAACGCGGAAGCCACGCTCGCGGAGCTTATCGCCACCGCCCTGGAAGCCCTTCTCCACCGCAATGCCAATGCCGGATACCTCGGCACCCGCAGCCTCGCAGATCTTGATAAGACCCTCGAGCGCGCAGCCGTTGGCCAAGAAGTCGTCGATGATCAGGACCTTGTCGCCCTCGGACAGGAAGCGCTTGCCCACGATGACCGGATACTCCTTCTGCTTGGTAAAGGAGTAGATGGTCGTAGCATACTGCTCGCCGTCGAGGTTGATGGACTGTGCCTTCTTGGCAAAGACAACCGGCACGCCACCAAAATGCTGGGCTGCGATGCAAGCCATACCAATGCCCGAAGCCTCGATCGTCAGAATCTTGTTGATCTCGACATCCTTGAACAGACGGGCCCACTCAGCGCCCATGTGGTCGAACAGCTCAACGTCGCACTGGTGGTTGAGGAAGGCATCAACCTTAAGGACGTTACCGGCCTTTACGATGCCGTCATGGCGAATACGATCCTCAAGCTCCTGCATGGCGCAACCCCTTCTCGCGGCAACGATGCCGCGCGATTAATAAACGTTGTTCGATAGTCTACCACGGACCGACCCCCGCCCGCCCCACAAGCCGCATCGCACCACAAACCGGTCTTTTTGGGACGGCGCGAATCGTGGCAGACAGCCTCCCAACGCACTAATGGCGGGCGCGCATCTTCACCAAACGCACCATGGCAAGCGCAAAGCCCACAGCGGCCACAGCCATCAGCACATAGAACACCGAACGGAAACCAAACAAGAACACATCCGGACGGCCTGCAACAAAACTGGTCACGGACTCGCCCATCGCCACGCTCATCTGCCCATACAGGATATGCGATGCCGCTGTAATGCCCACTGCCATACCCGCATAGCGCGCCAGGCTACCCAGGCTGCCCGCAAAGCCGAGCGCTTCGCGCGGAGCCGAGCCCATATACAGCGAGTTATTGGGGCTCTGGAAAATCGACGTACCGCACGACATAAACGCGACGCAACACACGATCACAGAGATGGAAGAGTGCTCGTCGAGCGTGCTTACCGCAAAAAGACCGCATACGTACACGCCTAGGCCGACCGCCGTGGGGCCCTCGCAGCCAACACGGTCCGAAACCGTACCCGAAAGCGGGCCGATAAAGGCATTCACCATCGGCAGCGCCAAAAAGAGCAATCCGGAAATGTCGGAACCAAAGCCGTGGGCGTCCTGAAAATAGAACGGCAGGATAAACTCTGATGCGCCAATACCAACGAACACGATGAGCATGCAGGCGAGGTTGATGGTGAAGGCCGAATTTGCAAAGCAGCGACGAGCGGCCTCGATCAGGGACATGGGGCGCTCGTCAGCCTCCGGCTTAACATGCGGCAGCGTATAGAGCCCCACGATAAATGAGATGACGCCAATGGGCAGGTTGATGAGGAAGATACTCTCCCAGGGAAAGCTTGCCACCAGCATGCCGCCCAGCACGGGGCCACACATCATGCCGAGGGCCACAAAGGTCGCGAGAATACCCATGGCACGGCCTCGTTCGCGCGCCGGAAACGACTCGGTGATGATACCCATGTTGTTAGCCATGGCCGCCGCGCAACCGACGCCCTGAACAATGCGTGCCAGGATAAGAACCTCGAGCGAGGCCGAAAGGCCGCACAGCATCGAACCGGCCGAAAAGACGATGACGCCCAGCTGAAACACATTCACCTTGCCGCGCACGTCGCCCAGACGGCCAAACGGCAGCATAGCCACGCATGTCGCAAGCAGGTACACCGAGCTCACCAGCTGGATGCGGTCGAGGCCCACGCCCAGCTCCTTTTGCATCACGGGCAACGCCACGGTCACGACGGTCGAATCCAGACACGACATAAACGTCATGATGAGCACGGTAAACAGAATCGCCCATTTGTTCTTGCCATGGGTGTCGCCCTCAAGGGCAATGTGCTCGCGGCGCAGCTGCTCTGCAGTTTTCTCCATATCCATCCTTTCGAGTGGCCCAACGCAAAAAACGGGGCCCCAATCGCCTGCAAACAGCCGCGATTGGGGCCCCGCCTACGGAATCGGAACTAAAGGTCGCCGAAGCTTTCTGCCAGCATCGGCGCCTTGTGCGAACGCTAGCCTAGCACTGCTCGAGCGCCTGCTCAAGGTCGGCAATCAGATCGGCCGTGTCCTCGAGGCCGCACGACAGGCGCACCATGTCGGCAGAGATGCCACAGGCGATGAGCTCCTCATCGTTCATCTGGCGATGCGTAGCGTTAGCAGGATGCAGGCAGCAGGTGCGGGCGTCAGCCACATGCGTGGCGATCTGGGCAAGTTTAAGGCTCTTCATAAAGGTCTCGGCCGCCGCGCGACCACCGTTAAAGCCAAAGCTCACGACGCCGCAGGTACCGTTAGGCATGTACTTCTGAGCCAGGTCATAGTACTTATCGCCCTCCAGGCCTGGATAGCTCACGAAGCGCACCTTGGGATGGCTCTGCAAGAACTTGGCAACGGCCAGGCCGTTCTCGCAATGACGCGGCATGCGCACATGCAGGCTCTCGAGCGAGCTGTTCAAGAAGAACGCCGCCTGCGGGTTCTGCATGGGGCCAAGGTCGCGCATGAGCTGAGCGGTTGCCTTGGTAATGAAGGCACCCTCGCGACCGAACTTCTCGGCATACGTCACGCCGTGGTAGCTCTCGTCGGGCGTGGTGAGACCCGGGAACTTGTCTGCATGGGCCATCCAGTCAAACTGGCCGTGGTCAACGATCACGCCGCCCAGGTAGGCAGCATGTCCATCCATGTACTTGGTGGTGGAGTGCGTAACGATGTCGGCGCCCCACTCAAAGGGACGGCACATCACGGGCGTCGGGAAGGTGTTGTCGACCATCAGCGGCACGCCGTGGTCATGTGCGGCCTTGGCAAAGCGCTCAATATCGAGCACGGCAAGGGCGGGGTTTGCGATCGTCTCGCCAAAGACGAGCTTGGTGTTGGGCCGGAAGGCTGCCTCAAGCTCCTCGTCGGTGCAGTCGGGGGCGACGAACGTGCAGGTCACGCCCATGCGGCCCATGGTGTGGGCGAGCAGGTTATACGTACCGCCGTAAATGGCAGAGCTCGCGACCACATGATCGCCGGCACCGACCACGTTAAAGATCGCGAGGAAATTCGCAGCCATGCCCGAGCTCGTGAGCATCGCAGCGGTGCCGCCCTCCATCTCGCAGATCTTGGCGGCAACGAGATCGCACGTGGGGTTCTGCAAACGGCTGTAGAAGTAGCCCGACTCCTCTAGGTCAAACAGCTTGCCCATGTGCTCGGACGTGTCGTACTTCCACGTGGTGGACTGGTAGATGGGCACCTGGCGCGGCTCGGCATCTCCCGGGTGATAGCCGCCCTGAACACATGTAGTTCCGATGGTCTGCTCGCTCATATCTAGCTCCCTTGCCTGGGTTACGTTTTATTCGGTTCACGATACCGCTACCCTGCACCCCTCTCAACCCATCCCCAAGGTAGGTTAAGGGACAAATTGATCAGAGGTATTTATCTCAAGCCTTGGGCATTTGCTCGATAGATAAAAACGAGGCATACATGAAGCTCTCGATGATTACATGCCCCGTCACGGGTACCATAGGCGGGTACACCGTAACCAAGGAGACAACGATGAAGCAAATCGATACGGCCCAACTCGACATCACCGCCTGTCAGGCTCAGGCTGCCGAATACCACGCCCGTGGCTTTAACTGCGCCCAGGCCGTCGCCTGCACGCTCGCGCCCGCTGTCGGGCTCGACCCCCAGGTCGCCTTTACCCTCACCGAGGGCTTTGGCGCCGGCATGGGCGGCATGACCGAAACTTGCGGCGCCATCTCGGGCGCCGTGGCCATCATGGGCTTTGTAATGAGCGATGGCATGGAAAACCCGAAGACCAAGGGCCAGACCTACAAGCTGTCGCGCGAGATTGCCAAGCGCTTTGGCGAGAAGAACACGACGACCGTCTGCGGCACGCTCAAGGGCATCGGATCGGACAAGGGTCCGCTCCGCAGCTGTCCCGGTTGCATCGACGATGCCGTCGAAATCGCCTGTGATGTACTAAAGCAGCTCGCCGAGTAAACGGCAGCGACATAAAACGACGGTCGGTGTGCTTGGGATCCGTCCAAAAGCACGCCGACCGTCGCCGTTAGAACTCGGCAAATTCGGGAGTGCTGACCTCAATCTCCTCGCGCCCCGCCATAAGCTCGCGCATCTTAGCGCAAAACGACCCCTGCTCCCCCGCCTTAAACACCAAATGAAGTGTCACGGCATCCGCGTACTCGGTATCCGAAACCTTGGCACCGGAATCCTGGGCCAAGCGAAGCACCTGCTCATACTGCGGATAGGCCACATGCACGTCAACAGGCACGACACTCGTCATCTCGACGATCTGCCCGGCCTCCTGAGCCGCGGCCACCGCCGCTTGCGTCGCCGCAGTATAGGCGCGAACCAGGCCGCCCGGCCCCAACAGCGTGCCGCCAAAATAGCGCGTCACTACGCAGCAAACATTTTTGAGCTCCGCACCGCGCAACACCTCGAGCGTCGGCATACCGCTCGTGCGGCTCGGCTCACCATCATCGCTCTGGCGCTCGCGTCCATCGACCAAAATCCACGCGGAAACATTGTGTCGAGCGTCGTAATGACGCTTGCGAACCATCTCGATAAAGGCATTCGCCTCGTCCTCGGACTCAATATGGACCAGCTGGGCAATAAACCGGCTCTTGCGGTCCACAAACTCGCCCGAAGCCTCAATATTCGATTGCAGAGTAAAATAGCTGTCCAACAAAGCCCCTCAACAACAAGCAAAGCAACAAACAGCCTCAATAATACGATAACCCTAGTAAAAAGAATGACAACGCCGATGATTCCGTCAACGAAAGCGAGAACCCGTCAGCGCGAGCAAGGTGCCTTGAAAGCCGAGGGCATTGACCTTATGGTCATGCCCGAAGGCTTGAAAGGCAGATTGCCGCGCTGACGGGTTCGCAGCGTCAACAAAATGCCGAGTGGGCTTGTAAGCCGGGTTCTGTCGTGAACGGTCATTTATCTTGTCTGCACGTTACCGTGCAGCTCCACGCACGCTACCCGAACGCGGACCGGGCCGGCCCATAGCGTTCCTATTCGCGCTTGCTCCGGATGGGGCTTGCCAAGCCGCCATGTTGCCACGACGCTGGTGGTCTCTTACACCACCGTTTCAGCTTTTCCCTTTACGCCTTGCGGCGCAGGTGGGAGTCTTCTTTTCTGCGGCGCTTTCCGTCGGATCACTCCGCCCGGCCGTTAGCCGGCATCCCGCCCTCTGGAGCCCGGACTTTCCTCACGCGTACTGCAAGCAGCACATCGCGCGACCGTCTGGCCCACTCAGCAGTGCAAGAGTGTAACACACCGTTACCGCAGGCAATGGCACAACGCAAACGCTCGACACGATAAACCAAGAACCGCCATGCGTTACAATGATCCTGTCGATGGGCAACGTCGTCAGTCGAGACGCGACCGCGCTCCGCACCCCTCCGTCTACTCGGTGTGTTCCCGCCTCCTCCCCGAGGCGGGATGTCGGCTTTTTTCATGCACCGACAATCCAATAGCCTGTGGACAGCCCGGCAGCATTGCGCATCTCGGTGCCAAATGCAAAAAGGGACCCGTCCATTACGGACGGATCCCTTAAAACAAGTGATCGTCAAACCGATTTACTCGGCGTCGGTCTCCTCGTCCTTCTTCTCGGAAGGCAGCGGGGTAACCTCGATCTCGACGCCCAGAGTCTCAGCAGCAGACTTCATGGACAGGGAGATACGACGACGGTCGAGGTCGATCTCCATGACCTTGACCTGAACCTTGTCGCCAACGTGGGTGACCTGAGAAGGCTGGTCCACGTGCTTGTTGGCCATCTCGGAGATGTGCACCAGGCCCTCGATGCCCTCGCCCAGGTCGACGAAAGCGCCGAACGGGACAAGCTTGGTCACCGTGCCCTCGACGATAGCGCCGACGGGGTACTTCTTGACCAGTGCGCGCCACGGATCCTCGGTGGTCTGCTTGAGACCCAGGGAGATGCGCTCGCGGTTGAGGTCGACGTCGAGAACCTCGACCTCGACCTCCTGGCCGACCTTGACAACCTCGGAAGGATGGTTGACGTGGTTCCAGGAGAGCTCGGAGATGTGGATGAGGCCGTCGATACCGCCGAGGTCGACGAAGGCGCCGAAGTCGACGATGGAGGAAACGGTGCCCTGGAGACGCATGCCAGACTTGAGCTTGGACAGGATCTCGGAGCGCTCGGCCTTACGGGACTCCTCGAGCACGACGCGACGGGAGAGGACAACGTTGTTGCGGTTGCGGTCCATCTCGATGACGCGGGCCTCGATGCGGGTGCCCATGTAGGAGGTGAGGTCCTTGACGCGACGGAGGTCGACGAGGGAAGCGGGCAGGAAGCCACGCAGGCCGATGTCGAGGATCAGGCCGCCCTTGACAACCTCGATAACCTCGCCCTCGACGTTCTCGCCGGAGTTGAACTTCTCCTCGATGCGGTTCCAAGCACGCTCGTACTCGGCACGCTTCTTGGACAGGACCAGACGACCGTCCTTGTCCTCCTTCTGGAGAACCAGAGCCTCGATGGGATCACCGAGTGCAACGATGTCTGCAGGGTTAGCGTCCTTGCGGATGGACAGCTCGCGGACCGGGATAACGCCCTCGGACTTGAATCCGATGTCAACGAGCACCTCGTCATGCTCGATCTTAACGACAGTGCCGTTAACGAGATCGCCCTCATCAAAGTCGGTAATCGTACCGTCGATGAGGTTGTTCATCTCCTCCTCGTTGACATCGTCAAGAGAGAAAATGGACGAGTTCTGAATCTCACTCAAAGGTGGACCCCTTTCGAACTACGGGGCCCCGATTGCTAGGACCTACAGAAGGGTGCGACAAGCACACAACGTTTAGGAACACTCGGGAGCCGACAGATACTAATGTGACGCTTATGCAATCACGTTCGTATAGGTTACGGGGAAATCACTTCGATTTCAAGCGTGAACTGCGATTTTTTACCCGTATGGAGACTTTTTCGCAATCTTATGGACGGCTGTCTCCACAAGTTGACGATAAACAGTTAGATATACGGCTTTGGGGTAAAGTATCCCAGACATACGATTCTGGAACGATTTTTCGAGAAAGGCGCCCGCGTGCTCAAAGCAGTCGTTTTCGATATGGACGAGACGCTTCTTAGCATCAACCTCAACGCGTTCATCCTTCGCTATTTTAAGGATGTATCGTCGATGCTCGCGAACATCGGACGTCGCAGCCGCGGCGGTACGATGGCGCGCCTGGGCACTATCCTAGTCGATCTCAACGCCAATCGCCGCAGCGGTGCGGACAATCGCACCAATCTTGAGTTTTACCAGACCGAGGTCGAGCGCAGGTGTGGCATATGCCTCTCCGACCCCCTCATCTACGAGGCGTTTACCTACTACGACCGTGAGATTCTTCCGTACAAGAATGACGACGTCATCAACGCCCATGCCATGCCGGGCGCACACGCCGCACTCCAGGCCGTACAGGACGCAGGGCTGCGCTGTGCACTCTTCACCAACCCCAGCTTTCCCCAGGGGGCTATTGAGTGCCGTATGGGCTGGGGCGACCTGGCCGACGCCCCCTTTGAGCTCGTGACGCACATGGGAAATGCCACCCGCTGCAAGCCCGATGCCACCTATTACCTCGAGCAGTTGCAGGCAATGGGGCTCGAGCCGCACGAGGTCCTTATGGTAGGCAACGACCCCAAGCGCGACTTCCCCAGTCCCGCCTGCGGTATCCAAACTGCCTATGTTGGCCAGGGAAAGCCGGGACTCGCCACCTGGCGCGGAACCATGGAAGACTTCGCCCGCGACTTTAACGCCGCAGTCGAAGCCTTCTACGAGCACCAAGTAGCCGACGAACTAAGCTAGTCCCCAAATCAGGAATGGGGCGCACGTTTGCCTCACGCTTCGTTACGTGGGCAACGGCTTGAGGGCAAGATGCGATGCCCCAGTGTCCTAGGCCGTGATCATTTTGACGCGTTCGCCGATTTTGGCGTCGCGCTTGTCGGAAATAACAGTAAAGCCCTCCAGGTCGCACACCTTTACATTTGAAAACACGTGGAACTTGGAGCTATCGGCGAGCACGTAACTCGCCTGGGAATTCTGCATCACGATACGTTTTTTGATAGCCTCGGGATAACCTGGCGTCATGATGCCGCGGTCCTCGTCCACCGCGTTGACACCTATAAACGCCCGGTCAAAGTACAGCTCGCGCAGCGCGCTCTCAACCATAGGACCGGTGAGCGAGCAGGTAACGGGGTTGAAGTCGCCGCCAATTACCACCACCTTAGCAGCAAGCTCGCCCGTAAACCAACATGCATAGCCGTTGGTGGTGTAGATAGTCACCGGCTTGTCGACGAGCAGGCTCAGGAGCGCCATCGCGGTGGTACCGGAGTCGACATAGACCGTCTCACCGTCCTCGACCTCCGCCGCCGCACAACGCGCGATCAGGTCCTTCTCGCTGCTCCGCTGCGCACCCTTCTCAAAAACGCTCGCCTCGTGAGCCGCGGAATGCAACTTAACCGCGCCGCCGGTCAGATACTCGATGCTCCCCCGCTTCTCAAGTTCTTTGAGGTCACGGCGAAGCGTAGACATCGACACATCGGGCATAAAGGCCGCGAGCTCGTCGATCTTGAGCAGATCGACCTCCTTAAGCTTATTGAGAATCAGTTCATGCGCTCATACGGAATCATCGGCGTTCCGTCCTTTTCATCTGTTTTCAAAGTTTACTCCAATCATGTCAATCAAAAGCAAAAAAGGGCCGCTGCGATATAAACAGCGACCCTTTATTAGATGGAAGTCGGTCTTAGCCTTGGACACATGGTGTGGGGCCTCAAAGCAAGACTAGGCGAGCTGATCGTCCTTACCGGTGAAGATGTAGCCGAGCACGCCGACGACAACAGCCGAGATAACCATACCGATCATGGCGAAGGCGAAGTTCATCGGATCGGAGGAGACGAAGGCCGGGAACGTGGTGACGGAGCCAAAGACAAAGGCAGTGGTGACAACCTTGAAAACGCCGAGGAACGCGCCACCGCAGGCACCGCCGATAATCTGAGCCAGGAAGAGCTTCTTATTCTTGAGGAGCATGCCAAAGAGCGTGGGCTCGATGATGGCAGAGAGGCAGATGGTCACGGCGCCGGTCATAGCAAAGCTCTTGAGCTTCTGGTCGCGGGCCTTGAGGAAGACGCCGAGGGCGCAGCCGATAACGGCAAAGTTGCAGGCAAAGGTGGCCGGGCAAATGTAGTCGAAGCCGTTGGAAGCGATGTTGTTGATCATGATAGGGTTGACGGCCCAGTGAATACCCATCGAGACGAGCACGGACCAGCCGCCGCCCACCAGGATGCCAGCAAGTACGTTGGAGCGGGCGATGAGCCAGTTGACCACGAAGGCAATGCCCTCGCCGGCATAGACGCCCAAGGGACCAATCACGAGCATAGTGGCGGGAACCATGATGATCAGCGAGACCGCGGGGAGCACGACGAGCCTGAGAGTCTCGGGCACATGCTCATCCAGGAACTTATAGAGGAACGAGTAAACCCAGATGGCGATGATGGCCGGGATAACGGTGGAGTTGTAGCTCATGAGCACCACGGGGATGCCGAAGAACTCGCTCATGGCGCCGTTGCCCGCATCGCCCATCAAGCCGATAAAATCGGGATAGAGCAAACAGGCGCAGATCAGAGCCGACAGGTACGGGCTCGCACCGAAGCGTTTGCCCGAGGAGAAGCCTAGAAGCACCGGCAGGAAGTAGAACACGCTCATCGAGAGGGTGTAGAGGATGGTGTAGGTACCCGTGCCCTCGGTGATAAGGCCAAGCTGAACCGCAAGGATTAGCAGGCCACGGAGGATACCGGAGCCGGCCATGGCGGGCAGCAGCGGAGCAAAGACGCCCGAGATAGCAGAGAAGATCCTGGAGACGATACCCTCATCGGAGGAGGTGCTCGTGGAGACCTCGGCGCCCGAGCCCTTGACGAGCGGCTCGAACTTCTCATAGAGCTTGGGCACCTCGGTGCCGATCAGCACTTGATACTGGCCGGCCGAGTTGACGGTGTTGACCACGCCGTCGACCTCCTTGACGGCCGCGTCGTCACACTTGGAATCGTCGCGTAGGTTCAGGCGAAGACGAGTGGCGCAGTGCGTCATGCCCGAGATGTTCTCGGGGCCGCCCACGGCGGCAAGAATGCCCTTGGCAGTAGCTTCCCAATCGCGTTTCATATAATGATTACCCCCCATCGTGCAGAAGGGCTCGCGCACGAGCGCGGCCGCTGCAAGCGCATCGTTTGCATCGATCACGGACTGAATCTTTTCCTGGCCCACGCTTTCCAGGGCGTCATTCATAAGCTTCATCATAACGAGGTTATGAGCGCACTCCCCTTCCGCATCCTCGATAATCGGGAACGTATCGAAGTAGACGGCGCGGTCAAAGGCGTACTTCTTGAGATAGAAGAGCATTTCGAGCATCTTGACAGGCGTAGCCATGCCAATCATGAGTCCGTCGTCCATCACGCCGTAACCATCGTTGAGGTGAATGCCGTAGAGCTTGCCGGCACGGCCGAAGATATCGGTAGCCATCGCGGGGTTCTCGTGCTTCATGAGCATGTGACAGTAATCGAGCGTGACACCCAGATTCTCGCGGTCCGCCGCGTTGAGGATCATGCCGGTGAGGCCCATCGTATCGATATAGGCGTAGCTGCGCTCCTCATAGGGCTTGTACTCGATGAAGATATGCAGGTCGGGCGCATAGTCGCAGACCGCCTGGAACGCCTTAACGAGGTTGTCAAACACGTGGGTGTAGTCGATCTGGAAGCTGTAGTCGAAGCCATCGTGGCCGAGCCAGATCGTCACGGTATCGCCGCCGCAGGTGCGACAGTAATCGCAGGCCTCATAGCAGAGCTTAAGCGCCTCTCCAGCGAGCGCGGGATCCTGGTTGCCCAGGTCCCCATTGATAAAATCGCTGCGAAAGCGAAGAGCCGTGCCGTTGAGCTTAAGGTCGTGTGCGTCGAGCTTGGCCTTCATCTCCTCGGCGGGGATGCCCACCACGTGCTCAGGGTAATTAAGGTCCACATGGGTGAGGCCGACAAGGGCCACATCCACCATCGCCTGATCCAGGAGGGCTACGACCAGCGCCAGGCGGTCCTGCTCATCTACGCATGGTGTCTACTGCTCTCCCTCGGCGCCATGGTGATCAACCAGGTCCCCGTGGGAGCCCGCGTGGTGATCTTCCTCTTGCTGTTCGCGTGCTCGGCGCTATTCGCCGCGCGCCTGCACCTGTTTGAGCCAGTACTGCGTCACCACTACAATCCCAAGACTCAGCGAGATGAGACCGTCACGCCCGAAGACCCCGCTTTCGCCGCCGAGGAGCGCGCGGCGCACGTGGCCCATGAGGAGCGGCTCGAGCATATCGAGGGGCTCCTTCCCAAGAAGGGAAACGACCCTGCGGGACGACAAGGCGAAAACCATCGTTGATTCCGGCAAGAGACGCCGTTTCTCTGGTAGCTTCATCTTCAACCAAGACCGACAATGCCGGCCGGGCACTCAACCCAAAAGGAGACAGCATGCCCAACGAGCTCAGCTATGAGGTCAGCCTCGAGCGCAGCAACCAGATCCGCGCCGACCTGCCGCAGCACCCCGAGAAGTACACCATGCTCACCGGCGACCGCCCCACCGGCCGCCTGCACCTCGGCCACTACTTCGGCACCCTCAAGGGCCGTGTCGAGCTGCAGGACATGGCCGTGCACACCAACGTGCTCATCGCCGACTACCAGGTCATCACTGACCGCGACACGACCGAGCACATCCAGGACAACGTGTACAACATGGTCATGGACTACCTTGCCTGCGGCATCGACCCCGACAAGACCATGATCTACGCGCACTCCGCCGTGCCCGCCGCCAACCAGCTCATGCTGCCGTTCCTGTCGCTGGTGTCCGAGGCCGAGCTGGCTCGCAACCCCACGGTCAAGGCCGAGATGGAGGCCTCGGGCCATGAGCTCACCGGCCTTCTGCTCACCTACCCGGTGCACCAGGCCTGCGACATCCTGTTCTGCAAGGGCAATGTGGTGCCCGTCGGCCGCGACCAGCTGCCGCACATCGAGCTCACCCGCACCATCGCCCGCCGCTTTAACAACCGCTACGGCAAGGTGTTCCCCGAGGTCGACGCGCTGCTGTCCGAGACCCCGCTGCTGCCCGGCCTGGACGGTCGCAAGATGAGCAAGAGCTACGGCAACGCCATCAACATCTCGATGACTGCCGAGGAGACGGCCAAGCGCATCAAGAAGAGCCAGACCGACTCCGAGCGCATGATCACGTTCGATCCCGAGAACCGCCCCGGCGTGTCCGGCCTGCTTTCAACCGCCGCCATCTGCACCGGCCGTTCCGAGGTCGAGATTGCCGAGGAGATTGGCATGGGCGGCTCCGGCCAGCTCAAGAAGTACGTGACCGAGGCCGTCAACGAGTACTTCGCGCCGATCCGCGAGCGTCGTCAGCGCTATGAGAACGATCTGGACTACGTCAAGGACGTCCTGCACGAGGGCAACCGCCGCGCTAACGAGGTCGCCGAGGCCACGCTCGCCGAGGTGCGCGAGGCCATGGGCATGGTGTACTAGCATGTACCGCCTTGTTGCAGGCGATATGGACGAGACCTTCCTCGACTCCAATCACGCCATCCCCGAGGCGAACATCCGCGCGCTCAAGCGCATGAAGGAGCTGGGGGGTTCTGCTCGTCCCCTCAAGCGGGCGCTGGTACTCGTAGATGCGCAGCGCCAACGGTCAGGTGGAATGGATCTTGCGAGACGCCCTCAAACGCGCGGGAAGGCTGCCAAAGAAAGAGCCCTCGTTCAAGGGCACGCCCAAAGGCGAGGAGGGCTAAGCCGGGAAGACAGGGCTCGGGCGCGGCCGACGTCGGGGCAAAGCCGCGCTCTGCCTCGCCAGCGCCGAGGCAGAGTTGAGCCCCGCCGCTCCAAAGTCGAGCCGAGCGGCGGGGCCAACACCAACCCAAAGCAAGCTCGCCCCCTCTATACGCACCAACCGGTCCCCGGAGGCACCCGCCTTTGGAGACCGTTCTTTTCCCAGCTAGATGTCGTATATAAAGCCTTTTGACAGCTCGATTTTGCCCCGTGGGGGTCAAATATAAAGACCTTTGATGGTACGATGCTCGCGTCAATGACATGGTGGCTCTCGACAGGGGTCACCCCGACCCTCTAGGGAGCAAACGCATGGAGCTGGGCTCGCACATCAAGGAGCATCGCACGGAGCTCGGACTGTCCCAAGACGATCTGGCGGAGCGCATCTACGTGTCGCGCCAGACCATCAGCAACTGGGAGTGCGGCCGTACGTATCCGGATGTCCAGAGCCTGCTGCTGCTTTCCAACGTGTTCGGGGTGACCGTGGACTCCCTCATCAAAGGAGATGTGGAAACCATGGCACAGGTAATGAACGAAGCGGCCAAGAAGTACAACGCCCTCTCCACAATCACGGTCGTGAGCGCGGTCGTGTTTTTGGTGCTGAGCGCGTGGGCGGCGTTCCAGTTCGAATGGGGCTGGGGCATGCACATCGCGCCCACCGCGGCGTTTGCCGCCGTGGCGCTCGTCGTGATGCTCGTGGCGTTCGTGTATATGGAACGCATGAAGAAGCAGCACGACCTCGTCACGTACCGCGAGGTGTTGGCGTTTAGCCGCGGCGAGCAGGTCGATCGCGACACGCTCGAGGGGCGCCGTGAGCGCGAGATGAACCCTTGGGTCAAGGGCACGCGCAACGCGGTGCAGATCATCATCGGCGCCATCGCCGGCGGACTGGTGGGCGTCGGCATCGGCATGCTCGCCAAGATGCTGAGTTAAAAGCGCGGGTACGCACCCGTTCCCCGAAATGGTATCCCCCTTAGCCCCATTACAGTCTGAAATAGGCCATCGATAAATTTCGATGGCGAGCATTCGGCGCATTGCCTACGATACGGGCAAGCCCCGAGGGGCCGCCGATCGGGCGCCTCCGGATGGCCGTCTGCCCCTGCCCCGTAGAGGGCCCGGGGGGTGTTGCCACCGGGGGCGCTCGCCGCTCCGGACGACTGATAGGAAACTGCCGGGCGCAAGCGCCACGGCCAGGTAATGTGGGTGTCGCGGGGAGGGGTTCCGATCGGCCTACCGATTGGAGGATACCACCGTGGCACCAATTAGAATGCCGGAAGCCGTCATCGGGCTCGATGTCGGGAAATCGTCCCACTGGGCATGCGTCGCGACTCGAGATGGCGAGGTGCTGTTGAGCACCCCCGTCGCGAACAGGGAGGACGACCTGGACTCGCTGTTCGGCCGCTTCCCCGATGCGCTCGTGGTCGTCGACCAGTCGCGCAACATAGGCGCCCTCGCGCTCGCCCGCGCCAGGGCGGCCGGGATGTCGGCGGCGTACCTGCCGGGACTCGCGGCGCACGGGGCCGCCAGGCTCTTCGCCGGCGACGCCAAGACCGACGAGCGAGACGCGATGGTCATCGCGAAGACGGCGCTTGGCATCCCCGACGCGCTCCTGCCGGTCGGAGACCCGGGTCCGACGATTGCGGCGGCGAGGGCGCTGGCCGCCCAGAGGAACTTCCTGACCTGCGAGAACACTAGGAATAAGAACCGGCTGCGCAGCATCCTGCTGGAATCGTGCCCCGCCTTCGAGGCACTGGTCGACCTGTCCGACGGGCCCCAGCTGAGGCTCATGGCATCCCTCGGCGGGGCCTGGTCGGTAGCCGACGCCGGGCCCCGCAGGGCGGCGGCGCTCACGCGTGGGGCGGCGCGCGGTAAGATCGAGGCCCTCGTCCGCTCGACAACCTCCTCGACAAGGCCGGATGCGTCGGTCGTCGCCGCCGAGGACCGGGCGGTGAAACTGCTCGCGCGCAGGATATCCGAGAACTCGGCGGAGATCGAGGCGATCACGGCGGAGATCTCCGCCCTGCTCGAGGGCGACGATACCTACCGATGCCTCCTGACGGTGCCGGGCATCGGACCCAAAACCGCTTCCGAGCTTGCGATCTCCATCGACATCGAAGACTTCCCCAGTCACGACAGGCTCGCGTCGTACTGCGGCCTGGCGCCGCGCAACCGCCAGTCGGGAACCTCGATCTCCTCGGTGACGGCATCGCGCCAAGGCAACAAGAGGCTGAAGAACCTGCTCATATTCTCATGTAACTGCCTTACCCGGACAGAGGGGAGATGGGGCGACTACTACACCAGGTGCCGGGAGCGGGGCATGTCGCACGGCAAGGCGCTCAAGGCGCTGGCGCGAAAGAGACTGAAGGTCATCTACGCGGTCATGCGAGACAGGGTGCCTTACGCAGCCTAGCCGAAACGCACCGAGCAGACTGAAGCCCACCGGCCTAATGGCTTGGCGTCAGCATGCCGCGATTCGGTCGCACGGAGAGCATTTCCCAGTTGACAAAACTATAGGAACACCCCCATTCTGAAGATGTATGCCAGAATGGGGGGCGATTCCCGTTAGGAGGTGCCCCATGAACGTCACCGTACGCGCGTCCCTCATCGCATTGATCGCAATCGTTGGCGTCTGCTGGGCAATCCCCGTCCTCCTGGTGAGCGTCGTCCCATCCGATGCCGGCATGATCGCCATGATGGCGCTGATCTACCCCGTGCTCCCCGCAACTGCAATCACCCTCGGTCTGCTCGCCGCGAACTCCGCGAGGACGCTCTTCTGGGTACCCGCAGCGCTCGGAATCGGACCCGCGCTCCTGTTTCCCCTCGCGGTCGAGGGCAGCCAGGACCTTGCGTTCCATGGGGTTGCCTATACCGCAATCGGCTACGCCGCCATGGGCCTGCGCACCTGGACGACTGCTCGACAACATCGCTAAGCCATCGCCCCGCAAGCCTCCACAAGCCAGATCTCCCCGCGGCGATGGCACGCATCGCAGCAACAATCATGCAGGTAAACCCCATGCAAAACAATTTTTGCAGCGCCCGGCAAGCCTTGCCGCATATGATGTACAACAGATTCGATAGCGCACCCGATGTGTTCGCGGGACGCTCCTTCACGACCGGGAGGTGACGATGGACATCAGCAACCAGATAAAGACGAGGCGCGAGGCGATGGGGCTCTCCCAAGAACAGCTCGCCGAGAAACTCTACGTGTCGCGTCAGACGATCTCGAACTGGGAGCGGGACAAGACGTATCCGGACGTCCAGAGCCTGCTCATGCTGAGCATCCTATTCGGCACCTCCATAGACACGCTCGTGAAGGGAGACGTGACCGTTATGGAAGAGGCAGTCGAAAGAGATCGCAAGCGCATGGGAACGCGGATGCTATGGCTGGCCGTGCTGATGCTCGCGTTGCTGGCGGTGGCGTTCGCACTGATACTGTCGCCGGCGTTTAACTGGATGGAGGGCACCTGGGGCGCCGGCGTCGCCGCGGCTGCGGCGTTCCTGCCGGCGATAGCGGCGCTTGTTGTCGCAACCGTCCTCGAGCGCATCAAGCGCGAGAACGACCTGGTGACATACCGCGAGATCCTCGCCTTCATGAACGGCGAGGCGAACATCGAGCGCGATCCGCGGGCACTCCCCCGCCGCGCGTGGCCGACGAAGCATCGACTGGCGTACGACTTGCTGACTTTCATCGCCGCGGCCGCCATCGGCGGAGCACTCGGCTTTGCCGTGTGGGGGTTGCTGAACTAGAGGCAGCATCTGCCGAAGTCCGCATCACGCGCGTCAAGAATCAGCGCTTTTGGGCGGCGGCGTGCGCTCGTGATGCGGACTCGAAGGTGCCCGCAGCCGAAGACTTCAAATTGACTGCAAGCACTAGTAAAATTCCAGCTACTCAACGGTCCCTTCCGAAGGCCTTCATGAGAATGCTGACGATGCCGCAGAGAATGCCTCCAATTGGCCAAGGCAGCCAAAAGTAGCCGACGATGGAATCGGCCGCCTGACGCCCACTACCGATGGCGTCCCATGTGGTCCCAGCGAACGAAGGACCCAAAAACAGCCAACTCAGCGCAACGATGGTGGAAACGAGCATGATGACACCGCAAGCAGCCTCGATCTTCTCGTGCGTGCGCTTTGCGGAGCGCAGCTCGTTGCGCACCGCTTCAGGAACATCGATGCGGGCGATGTCCTCAACCTCGAGTTCCTCGACCGCATCGCGGTTGTACTCATCGATATCCACGCGACCGTACATCATGCCCGCATGGACAATCAGCCATACGCCCACCGCGACCAGGGCGAGCAGCGCAGCGCCCGCAGGAGCCTCCGCGCCAGACTCATGCTCGATGAAGTTGCCCAGCAGAACCCCCATCATGATGAGCATGAGCCCGGTAACCAACCCGCGTACCAGCACCCGGCGCGCCTGAAGACGATCATCGTCAGTATAAAAATCCTCGATAAAGGGATGCGCCTTCACAAAAGCAGAGTGCTCCATGCCAGCAGAAACCAAGATGCCAATGCCCACAAGCACGCCGGAGAACAGGGCGGCCAGCCCCAGAAGCTCGCCCCAACTTGCAGCCATACTGCTATTGAACAGGCCGCGCAGAGCCGTCCCTTCCTCAAAAAGCACGAGCCCCACAACGCCCAGGATAAACGCGGCGACACCCGTGGGAACTCGCTTGGCAAACGAGCGCATGTGGTCGTCATAGCCACACACATCCGTCGCGGGACCGGGCGGCACGGTAGCGACGGCGGGTGCCGGAGCGCGATCGGTAAGGTCACCCTGCACCAGGTCATCGAGCGAGCACTCGAAAATCTGGCACATTTTGATGAGCTTATCCATCTCCGGGTAGGACTTCTCGGCCTCCCACTTGGTGACGGACTGGCGGGACACCCCAAGCAGCATGGCGAGCTGCTCCTGGGTCATATGGCGCTCGGCGCGCAGATACTGAAGGTTGGTACGGAAGCTCATAGTAGGTCCTCTCGTTGGCTGGGAGCGACCGCTCGGGCGTCATGATCTTGGCTCACGGCGACGGCGCGGGCGCGGCATCCCAGCGTTCGGTGCTTTCCTGCCGGCGACTTACACACTACGGTAGCCACATGGCGGAAACCACCAACTTGAGGCTTCATTTTACGCAACCTGCAGGCACCCTATGGTTGCAAACCGCAGGTAGATTAAATGGACGTCATATTATAAGGAGCTTGCATCCCCTGTGAACTCAAACAATCCCCGCCGATGTTACGACCCGTTGCTTGCGGCAACGGACCATCTGCGGGCAGCATTGCGGTAACGTAGGAACCGGGCGAGAGAAAGGATCCACCATGCTGAACGAGAACATCCAGGCCCTCAGGAAATCGAAAGGGCTATCGCAGGAGGAGCTCGCGCTCAAGCCGAACGTGGTGAGGCAGACGGTTTCCAAATGGGAACGCGGGCTCTCGGTGCCCGACGCGGAGATGCTCGTCGCCCTCGGTGAGACGCTCGACGTGCCGGTGAGCAAAGACGAGGCGCGAGGCGATGGGGCTCTCCCAAGAACAGCTCGCCGAGAAACTCTACGTGTCGCGTCAGACGATCTCGAACTGGGAGCGGGACAAGACGTATCCGGACGTCCAGAGCCTGCTCATGCTGAGCATCCTATTCGGCACCTCCATAGACACGCTCGTGAAGGGAGACGTGACCGTTATGGAAGAGGCAGTCGAAAGAGATCGCAAGCGCATGGGAACGCGGATGCTATGGCTGGCCGTGCTGATGCTCGCGTTGCTGGCGGTGGCGTTCGCACTGATACTGTCGCCGGCGTTTAACTGGATGGAGGGCACCTGGGGCGCCGGCGTCGCCGCGGCTGCGGCGTTCCTGCCGGCGATAGCGGCGCTTGTTGTCGCAACCGTCCTCGAGCGCATCAAGCGCGAGAACGACCTGGTGACATACCGCGAGATCCTCGCTGTCCGCAATGCAGACAGGTGCTTTACAGCCACAAGCGCGATAGTTTCAACAACAAGATGCAGTGCCCCAGAGCCCCTAGCAGTCGACGATGGTCTTGCCGATCATGATGTTGAGAATCTCGACATCGGTATCCTTCATGCCCACACGGCCCACATAGCCCATGCTCGCGATCGTCTCCTCGACGGTATCCTGGATCAGACCCTCGCCGGCGCGGAAGCCGCGGCCCTGCATGGCCATATCGTGGCCCAGAATCGCCGCATCGACGGCAGCGGAAATCTTGGCGGCACAGCTCGCCTTGGCGCCATCGCACACGATGCCGCCAACGTTACCGAGCGTGTTCGAAACCGTCGCGCCAATCTGCTCGCGCGTGCCACCGCACAGCCAGGTAATCGCAGCACCGGCACCGCACGCAGCGCAAATAGCACCGCAAAACGCCGAGAGCGCACCAATATAGCTCTTGATATGCACGGCGATAAGATCGGACAGCATCACGGCGCGCACCAGGCGCTCGTGGTCGCAGCGCAGGTATTCGGCATACTCCATGACGGGCAGTGCGCAGGTAATGCCCTGATTGCCAGAGCCGCACACAATGGCGACCGGCAGCGCACAGCCGTTCATGCGGGCGTCGGACCCGGCGGCCGCACGGGCACGGGCCCGGCAGGCAACGTCATCGGCACGAGCACCCAGCAGCGTACGGCCAACCTCGGCACCCCAAGCGTGCGCAAGGCCCTCGGCACTGATTGCGCCATTCAGCTCAATCTGACGCTCAACGGCAGCGCGGGCGCCCTCAATGTCACCGTCCTCGATAAAGTCGATGATGGAATCAATGGACATGGGCGTATCGGCGTTATCTGCCGCACGCTCGGCCACCACGCGCTCGGCGCAGGCGGCGCACTCCCCCGCCGATTTGCCGCATACCGGAATACCATCGAGCGTATGGCACGTGACATTAGTGTGGTGATCGGTAATCTCGACGACCGCGGTATGGCCCCCGGCCGTCGCAGTCACCTTGATGTAGAGGTTGGGCACACCCTCGACAAGCGACACATCGCAGTAACCGGCATCGGCGAGGAGCTCGGCCACGCGAGCACGGTCTTCGTCGTTAACGCTCTCGAGCACCTCGAGCGCGCTCTTGGCGTCGCCGCCCACGGCACCCAGCACGGCCGCCGCTTCAATACCGTGCATACCGCCCGAGTTGGGCACGGTAACGCTCTTAACGTTCTTGATGATGTTGCCCGAGCAGGCAACGTCCATATGATCGGGTTCGCAACCGAGCGTCTGGCTCGCCAGCGCCGCCGCATAGGCAACGGCAATAGGCTCGGTGCAGCCGAGCGCACAGACAAGTTCGCGGTTCAAAAGATCGCAAAACGCGGTATCACGAAGGGAATCGGCAGGCATAGGTATCTCCTACTTGTATAACGGGCTGGACTCTCAAAAATAGTTAGCTCTTTTATTTGATAACAATGCATCAAAAACCGCAACCATTGTTCCGACGGACGGCGTTCAAGCGCAATCCGACGGCATTCATTCATGAAAAGCCGGTCTTGTTGCATGCTAAAGCGTTTGACCAAAAAACGCCCGAGCGTTTACACAAAAGTCGCGCTATCATGCAGTCGAACGCGGTAAAACCTTTAGCAATTCCGCCGCACGGACCAGAGAGGAACCACTCATGAAGATTGGTATCGGTAACGACCACGCCGCCGTCGAGCTCAAGAACATCATTTCCGAGCACCTGAAGGAGCGCGGCTGTGAGGTCGTGAACTTTGGAACCGACACCTCCGAGAGCTTTGATTACCCCATCGCCGGCTACAAGGTGGGTAAGGCCGTTGCCAACGGCGACGTCGACCTGGGCATCCTGATCTGCGGCACCGGCGTCGGCATCAGCCTGGCTGCCAACAAGGTGGAGGGCGTTCGCGCCGTCGTGTGCTCCGAGCCCTTCAGCGCCAAGCTCTCGCGCATGCACAACAATACCAACGTGCTCGCCTTTGGCGCCCGCGTCGTGGGCTCCGAGCTCGCCAAGATGATTGTCGACGAGTGGCTCGACGCCGAGTTTGAGGGCGGTCGTCACGAGCGTCGCGTCAATCTCCTCAACGAGATCGACCAGACGCGCGGCCTTAAGATCGTCGACGAAGCCTAAAGATTCACAAAGCCATACGCTAACGCCAGCCCCCGCCCGGAAGAAACATCCGGACGGGGGCTCTTTAGTAGATTTGTGGGCGTTTACCAAAATCTACTGGAATAAAAAGGGCGCCGCGGATGGAGTTCCGCGGCGCCCAAGCCACACGCTAACAGCTTTAAGGAGTCAAAGCTGGTTTAGCCAAAAAAGCGCTTGATCTCGATCTCGGCGTTCTCCAGGCAGTCGGAGCCATGGATCACGTTGGCGTTGACATCGACGGCAAAGTCGCCGCGAATGGTGCCGGGAGCGGCATCAAGCGGGTTGGTGGCGCCCATAAGGGTGCGCATCTTGGAGACAGCGGAGAGACCGGAAACGACCATCTTGACGACCGGACCGCTCGTCATAAAGTCACACAGACCGCCAAAGAAGGGCTTATCGGCCAGATGAGCATAGTGCTCCTCGACGGTGGCGCGCTCAAGCGTGGTCATCTCCATGCGCTCGATAACAAGGCCGCTGCGCTCGATACGAGCAACGATCTCGCCGATCTTGCGATCGCGCACGGCGTCGGGCTTAATCATGATGAAGGTCTTCTCGATAGCCATAAGGTAGCCTTTCAAGTAGGTTCGCGCGTGCCCAAGTCCCATTCCGGCACCCGCCTGGACTGCATCGTAACAGAGTTCTAGCTGCAGTTAAACAAAAAGCCGTTTATTGAAGCGTTATTATTTATTGAAGCGCTCCATATGTGTCACTTCTGTTCCGAAGCCCGACTAGAGTACCATCCGCCCCACTTCCAACTGCACCGAACAGAACAGACGGTCGATTGCCGCCCGTGAACTCACCCCCTTCACAACCTGCGCAAATGTCCTACAAAAGTTCTCGACAAGCTCCTTCCTTCTCTATAACAAAACGGGCGCCTACCGTAGCGGGCACCCGTAAAGGCAAGATATGATGAACGCACCAGACAGACGCATCCAATAAGCTAATTAGCTCCGTGGCCCATCTCGACGACCTTAGTCAACGAGCCAAACACACCCTCATCGGCCGCAAGCTGCGCTTCGGCGCGCCCCAACTGCACGGCAACGGCGGCAGGGGCGGTACCGCCCTCGGTCGTGCGCGCAGCGACAATCGACGGGATGTCGAGCGCCTCGGTAATATCGCGCTCAAAGAGCGGGCTTGCCTCCTGGAACACCTCAAACGGCAGATCCTCAAGATTGCAGCCGCGCTTCTCACACATCAGGACCAAATGCCCCACCACGGCGTGCGCCTCGCGGAACGGCAGACCACGCTTAGCCAGGTAGTCGGCAACGTCGGTGGCGGCAAGGTGACCCACGCCGCACTCGCGTGCCATGGCGCCCTCGTTGACGGTCCAAGTCGAAATCATACCGGCCATAACCGACAGGCACTGCATGAGCGTGTGGGCGGTATCGAGCGCGCCCTCCTTGTCCTCCTGCAGGTCCTTGTTATAGGCCAACGGCAGACCCTTCATGGTCACGAGCAGCTGGACCAGGTTGCCGTACACGCGACCGCTCTTGCCGCGAATAAGCTCGGCAAAGTCGGGGTTTTTCTTCTGAGGCATGATGGACGAGCCGGTGGAGTACGAGTCGGAAAGCGTGATAAAGCCAAATTCGGAGCTCGACCACAGCACGATCTCCTCGGAAAGACGCGACAGGTGCATGGCCATGACGGAGCCGGCATAATGCAGGTCGAGCAGGAAATCACGGTCGGAAACAGCATCGAGCGAGTTAGGAATCACGCCCGCAAAGCCAAGTTCGGCAGCCGTCATCTGGCGATCGAGCGGATAGCTCGTACCGGCAAGCGCGGCAGCACCCAGCGGGCAGTTGTCGGCGGCATCAAAGGCGGCCTTCAGACGTGTAAAGTCACGCGCGAACATCCAGGAATACGCCAGCAGATGATGTGACAGCAGCACGGGCTGAGCATGCTGCATGTGCGTGTAACCCGGCAGAATCACCTTGTCGTACTTCTTGGCCGCATCCACCAGCACGTGGCGCAACTGCAGGTTGGCCTCCATGAGCTCCTTGGCCAACGCCTTGACGCCCAGGCGCGTATCGGTCGCCACCTGGTCGTTGCGCGAACGTCCGGTATGCAAGCGCTTGCCGGCCTCGCCGATGCGACGCGTCAGCTCGCTCTCGATGGACATATGGATGTCCTCGTCGTTGATATCGAAGGTGAAGTTACCGGCGTCGATATCCTGTTCGATTCCGGTCAGGCCCTCGGCAATCGCCTGCTCATCCTCGGCACTGATGATGCCCTGGGCCGCCAGCATCTTGGCATGCGCCTTAGAACCGGCGATATCCTGCTTATAGAGATGTTTGTCGACCGGCAGCGACGCGCCAAACTCCTGCGTGACCTCGGCCACTCCCGCCTCAAAACGACCGCCCCAAAGAGCCATGGAACTGTCCCCTTTCTCCAAATACCAAAACAAGCGCCCAAAGCAATGCGCCATGTCGCTAAAGCGATTTTTCAACCGCCAGTTTTACACAATCCCCACCGTGCGCGGGACCATGTTGCTAATTTGCAAAGAAGTGACGCACCAGGCACTTGGCGCCCAACGTCTCCCTCCGGATGTTGCCTTGCGAACCATCGATCCAGGCCTTCAGGCTCACAGGAACGTCCTCGACCTTTGCAGCATCGAACTCGGGCGCGAGGGCAAGTAAGGCATGCGCGATAGCGTTGAACATAATGGATACTCCTCATATATAGGCACAGAGCCGCCAAATTGATAGAAGGAGCCCCGCCGGACAACCCCGGCGGGGCTCGGACTCAGCCGCAGACGCGGCGTCATATATGCGGGCGGAACGTAGGGGCCACCGATGTTAAGAAGTGTCAGCAAGCATAACGAAAGGTAGGGACCCCGTGCGCCCGTTTTGTATCACACGGATGGGCCGCGCGGATACCAAGGAAAGGAGGCGCTAGGCCTGGGCGGCAGCGGAGCTGGGACCCTGGACCTTTGCCCACGTCTTGAGCGACAGCGTATCGATCTCGATAAAGCCGGCGCTGGCCTTCTCGTCAAACGTGGTGTCGCGGTCGTAGGTAGCCAGACCGTAGTCGTAGAGGCTGAAGGGGCTCTTGCGGCCGACGACATGACAGTTGCCCTTAAAGAACTTCAGACGGACGGTACCGGTCACGAACTTCTGGGTGTCGGCCATAAAGGTGTCGAGCGCGTTCTTGAGCGGGCTGTACCACTGGCCGTTGTACACGGCAGTGGCCCAATCCTGCTCGAGCTTAATCTTGGTCTTGAGCAGGTCGCCCTCGACGCAGATATCCTCGAGTGCCTTGTGGGCGGTGATGAGCGTCAGGGCGCCGGGAACCTCATAGCACTCGCGGCTCTTAAGGCCCACCAGACGGTCTTCGACCAGGTCGAGACGGCCAAAGCCGTTGTCGCCCGAGATCTTGTTGAGTGCGATGATGATCTCGGAGAGCTTCATCTTCTTGCCGTCGACGGCGACGGGCTTGCCGGCCTCAAACTCAATCTCGGTATACGTCGGGGTGTCGGGCGTGTCCTCGGGATTCTTGGTCATAACCCAGGCGTCGTCGAGCGGCTCGTTCCAGGGATCCTCCAGGTGGCCGCACTCAATGGCACGACCCCACAGGTTGTCGTCGATGGAATAGGGGTTGTCGTTGGCACCCTCGGGAACCGGCACGTTGTGGGCGTGAGCATAGGCGACCTCGTCGGGACGGCACTTAAGATCCCACTCGCGAACCGGGGCGATAACCTTAAGCTCGGGGTCGAGGGCCTTGACGGCAGCCTCAAAACGAACCTGGTCGTTACCCTTGCCGGTGCAGCCGTGAGCGACGTAGGTCGCGCCAAACTCGTGAGCGACCTCGACAAGCTTCTTGGCGAGCAACGGGCGGGACAGGGCGGAGAGCAGCGGATATTTGTTCTCGTACATAGAGTTTGCGGCGATAGCCTTAGTCAGGAACTCATCGGAGAACTCGTCGCGCAGATCGAGCACCTGGCAATCGAGAACGCCCAAGTCGAGCGCCTTCTGCTTCTTGGCATCCAGCCCGGTCTCTTCCTGGCCCACGTTGCCGCAGACACAAACGACATCGAGATTCTTCTCGTCCTGGAGCCACTTGACACATACGGATGTATCAAGACCACCGGAATATGCGAGAACGACTTTTTCCTTGCTCATGGCTGTTTCCTTTCGCCCTTGGTAGCTAGTTAGAACATCGGTCAGTTGCAAGTCATTTCAAGGTCAAATACCGTGCAATATCAGGTTAAAAAGCAAAAATCAGCACATGCATGCCCTAGAAACATGCAGCAATGTCGTGCTAAAACCCAACGACCTCAAAATGACTCTGTTGAGGCAATGCGCCCCATGCGGACAGAGACGATTGTTATCGTCGTCGGGAAATTGCGCGCTGGCGTCGGATGGCATTGTCTGCAGTGGTGATGATCTTTACGAACTGCATCTGCCTCTCCTTTCACGTATCGCCGGGCGCAATTCAAATATCGCAAACGGTACCTTTTCCTCGGTAAACGGCTCTTTTGCCGTCTCCGTTTTCGATGCTCGCTATATTACGATAAAGTGCACGCTGCGCAAGCGACAAATTCAAATTTCTGAAAAGTTTTTTCATTAGTTTGTGAATTGCAGTGCAAATACGCACCATTCCTGCGAAAATACGCTCGGTTACTGGTTGATGATTATAACGTCTGAAACAATTTCGAAACGAAAGGCGCGCTTTTATGCAAACTTACGAATCGGACACCAATATTGGAAGCATTAAGATTCTCGCCGTTGATATGGACAAGACGCTTCTCACCGACGAGCGCGTGTTGCCGCAGGGTCTTGATGAGCGCCTAGACAAGCTCGCCGAGGCTGGCATCGTGTTCTGCCCCGCCAGCGGACGCCCCGCCCCAAAACTCGAAGAAATGTTCGAAAGCATTAAGAACCGCCTTGCTTTTTGCCCCGACAATGGAGCCTGCGTTATCTACCGCGGCAACTATATCTATAAGAGCAACATCGATGTGGCGCTGTATCAGCAGGTGCTCGCTCGTGCCTCGGAGGACCCGCGCGCCGTTCCCGTCCTGTGCTGCTACGACGAGTTCTATGTGCTCGCCCGCGACCATCAGTACCACGACGAGATCAGCGTCTACTACAACACGATCAACTACGTCGACACCTTTGAGGGCCTTGATATCGAGTCCAATAAGATCTCGATCTTTTTCCCCGGCTACGACGCCGAGCCCGCGTTCCGCGAGACCTATAACCCCGCGTTCTCGGATCAGCTCTATGTCACCAATGCCGGCCGCGAGTGGATCGACTTTATGAACCTGGGCGTCGACAAGGGTTCGGGCGTCGCGCACCTGTGCGAGCAGCTCGGCATCGATATCGCCGATGCCGCCGCCGTGGGCGATACCTACAACGACATCCCCATGCTTGAGCGCGTCGGTCACAGCTTTATCGTGGACAATGCCGAGGAGCATATGAACGCGCACGCCAAATGGCGCATTCCGAGCAACAACGACGGGGGCGTACTGACGCTCATCGACGCCATCCTGGCGGCTCGGTAGCCGTCCCATCGGGCCTGGCCGGGCGGCACGGGATAACTTTTCGCTCGGTCAGGTCCTGCGCAAGACGAAAGCCACATTAAGTGGCTTTCTTTGCGTGCGGAATCTACGAAAAGTTAACCCGTGCCGCCCGGCTAGGCCCTAGGTTTACTTTCCTGCCGCCAAGATGGCGTCTTGAGTGTCTAGATACTTAGCTGAAATGATTTGAGCAGAGGGGAGCCCCTTGTTGGAAGGGGCTCCCCTCTGTTTTGGTTACTGTGGGACAAATTAATCAGTAGTGTTTGTCCCAAATCTTAAGTATGTGGGGGCTTGCGTCTTGGGCGAGCTTGCCTTACGGAGTGCTTCCCTATTTCGCGTCGGCCCAGGTTATGCCGGTGCTGGCTTCGGCGATCAACGGTACGCGGAGGTCTACTACGTGTTCCATGACGTCGCGGACCATGGTGGTTAGGCGCTCGACTTCGTTGACGGGGCACTCAAAGTCCAGTTCGTCGTGTACCTGCAAGATCATGTGGGCGGCAAAACCCTCTTCTTCCAGGCGGCGGCTTACGCGGGCCATGGCGATCTTGATGATGTCTGCTGCGGTGCCCTGCATGGGATGGTTCATGGCCGTGCGCTCGCCAAAGCCGCGGAGTTGCGGGTTTTTGGCCTTGAGCTCCGGAATATGACGACGGCGGCCGTACATGGTCTCGGCGTAGCCCGTCTGCTTGGCGCGTGCCACCACGTTGTCGAGGAACGTACGCACGCCCGGGTAGGCCTCGTAGTAGCGGTCGATCATGTCGCGTGCCTCGGCCATCGAGATATGCAGCGACTGCGACAGGCCGTAGGCCTGCTGGCCATACACGATGCCAAAGTTCACGGCCTTGGCGCGACTGCGCAAGTCGGGCGTTACCTCGGACACCGGCACACCAAACACGCGCGCCGCCGTCTCGGCATGGAAGTCCTCGCCCTCGTTAAAGGCGCGCACCAGGTGCTCGTCACCCGAGAGATGTGCCAGCAGACGCAGCTCGATCTGCGAGTAGTCCACCGCCAAAAAGACGCTTCCCTCGCCTGCCGAAAACGCCGTCTTGACAGTACGGCCCAGCTCCGAGCGCGTCGGGATGTTCTGAAGGTTCGGGTCACTCGAGGACAGACGACCCGTCGCCGTGATGGTCTGGTTGTACGTGGTGTGCACGCGACCGTCACCACGACGCAACGGGCCCAGCGTGTCCAGATAGGTGGACTTGATCTTGGACTTCTCACGCCAGTCCAAGATCAGACGCACGATTTCGTGGTCACGGGCAAGGTCGCTCAGCACCTTGGCGTTGGTCGAATAATAGCCGCGCTTGGTCTTTTTGAGGCCCTTGGTCGGAAGGCCCATCACGTCAAAGAGCACGTGCGAGAGCTGCATGGGACTGCCGATGTTAAAGGTCTCGTCGCCGGCCAGATCGCGAATGCTCCGCTCGACCTCGGCAATCTGGGTCGCCAGACCCTCGGACAGACTATGCAGGCGGTCGGGGTCCACGAGCATGCCCGCGCGCTCCATCTTGGCAAGCACCGGCACGAGCGGCATCTCGATGCCATCGAACACGTTGGCGGCGTTCTCGCGGGCCATGCGGTCGCGCAGCGGCGCCACGAGCGCCAGCGTCAGGGCCGCAGTGCAGGCAGCAGGGGCAGGAGCGTCCTCGCCAGCACCCTCCGCGCCGCGCGCCGCAGGCAGCGTCATCTGCAGATAGGTATCGGCCAGATACGCCTCATCAAACTCGGAGCGGTCGGAATCCAACAGATAGGCGGCGACCACAGTATCGAAGATGCGCGTGGAATCGACGGCCAGCGGATCCATGAGCTCGGGCTCAGAGGAATCGATGGGCGAAAGCTCGTGCAGCAGCGCCTTCATGTCCGGGCTCGCCACGCGGCCCTCCATAAACAGGCGCGCGAGCACGCCGGCGATCACGCCGTGGGCAACGTTGAAGCCATCGACCACGGCAGACGCACCGCCGTCGCCCTCCTCGAGCGCAAGCAACCCCTTGGACGTCGCCAGCCACAGCGTGCGCGTCAGGCCAAAAAGTGCGCCTTCCTCCTTGCCATCGTCCACCACAGCGGCAATCCACTCGCCCGCATCAATCGCGCGAGCGACCTCGGCGGCGGCGGCAGCAAGCGCCTCGGCATCGCCGGCGGCGGCACGCAAAACGGCAGGCATCTCAAACGTGCTGGCAGCGGCCGCAGCCCCGCCCTCGCCGCCAATCAGCGCCAAAAAACGATTCTGCATGGCCGTAATGCCGAGCGTGCCCAGCGCCGCGGACACTTCGTCGGCAGAAAACGCCGGGAAGGACGTTTCGTCAAAGTCGAGCTCGACAGGCGCATCGGTGCGAATGGTTGCGACTTTGCGACTCAGCAGAGCATCGTCAATGTGCGCACGCAGGTTCTCGCCCATCTTGCCCTTGACCTCGTCAGCATGCGTGATGACCTCGTCCAAGCTGCCGTACTGCGCGATGAGCGCGCTCGCCTTTTTGGGTCCGATGCCCGGTACGCCGGGAATGTTGTCCGACGTATCGCCCTTTAGGCCGTAAAAATCGGGCACGAGCGCCGGCGTAATGCCGTGATACAGGTCATCCACGCTCTCGGGCGTCATGATCGCCACGTCGGACAGGCCCTTGCGGGTCGAGACCACGTTGACGTGCTCGGTCACGAGCTGATACATGTCGTGGTCGCCAGTCACCAGCAGCATGTCGCAGCCGGCCTCCTCGCCCAGGCGCGCCATGGTTCCCAGGATATCGTCGCCTTCCCAGCCCTCGGACTGCAAAATGGGCACGTTGAGCGCGGCGAGCAGCTCCTTGATCATGGGGAACTGCGCGTGCAGGTCGGGGTCCATGGGCGGGCGCTGCGCCTTGTACTGCGGCAGCATCTCCATACGCACGCGCGGCTTGCCCTTGTCAAACGCCACGACAACGCCGTCGGGATTAAAGGCATCGATCATCTTGAGGAACATGTTCAGAAAACCAAAGATCGCGTTGGTGGGGCGACCGTCCGGCGCGTTCATGGTCGGCGGCACGGCGTGGAAGGCGCGATGCATGAGCGAGTTGCCGTCGATGACGGCAAAGGTACGGCGCTTTTCAGACATATTGAATACCTCGCTTTGGGCTGGGCACGATTTGCTCCCACCAGTTTACACGCTCCCCGCCTCGCGGCCACCGCACATCAAGCTCCTCCGCCACCGCGCGCCCGCGCGTGATACGATGGCTCACGGTACATTAACCAGCACGATCGATCCGAAAGGAGCCTGCGTCATGGAGCGTCCCTGCGCATGGAAAAAGTACACGCCACAGCAGATCGAGGAGCTCGAGGAGCTTTGCCGCGGCTATAAGCAGTTTTTGAGTGAGAACAAGACCGAGCGCCTGTGTGTCAAGGCCGGCATCAAGATAGCCGAGGAGGCGGGCTACGTCGACCTGGAGACCGTGATCGCCGAAGGCCGCGAGCTCAAGGCAGGCGACAAGGTGTACGCCGCCAACCACGGCAAGGACCTTATGCTCGTCAACCTTGGAACCGCCCCGCTCGAGCAGGGCTTTAACATCCTGGGCGCCCACGTGGACTCGCCTCGCCTGGACCTCAAGCAAAATCCCGCCTTCGAGGCCGGCGACATGGCCTACCTCGACACGCACTACTACGGCGGCGTCAAGAGCTACCACTGGGTGGCCTCCCCGCTCGCGCTTGTGGGCGTCATCTGCAAAAAGGACGGCACCACCGTCGACATCAACATCGGCGACAAGGCTGACGACCCGGTCTTTACCATCTCCGACCTGCTGATCCACCTCTCGAGCGAGCAGATGTCCAAGCCGGCCAAGGACGCCGTCGACGCCGAGATCCTCGACGTGATCGTGGGCGGCCGCCCCGTCAAGTTTGACGAGGACGACAAGGACGCCCCCAAGGAGCCCGTCAAGCAGATGTTCCTGGACATCCTCAAGGAACAGTACGACGTCGAGGAGGAGGACTTCCTCTCCGCCGAGATCGAGGTCGTGCCCGCCGGCCCCGCCCGCGACATGGGCCTCGACCGCTCCATGATTTTGGGCTATGGCCACGACGACCGCGTCTGCGCTTACCCCTCCATGCTTGCCCAAATCGACGTCGCCAACGTGGAGCGCACAAGCATCACGCTCATCGTCGACAAAGAGGAGATTGGCTCCGTAGGCGCCACCGGCATGACGAGCCGCTTCTTCGAGAACACCGTCGCCGAGATCATGACGCTCGCCGGCGAGAATAGCCCGCTGGCCCTGCGCCGCGCGCTCGCCCGCAGCCGTATGCTCTCCTCCGACGTGTCCGCTGGCTTCGACCCGGGCTATGCCGGCAAGTTCGAGACCAAGAACGCCGCCTTCATGGGTCGCGGCCTGTGCTTTAACAAGTACACGGGCAGCCGCGGCAAGGGCGGCTCTAACGACGCCGATGCCGAGTATGTGGCCCTCATCCGCGACATCATGGACGAGGCGGGCGTGGACTTCCAGACCTGCGAGCTCGGTCGCGTCAACGCAGGCGGCGGCGGCACCATCGCCTACATCATGGCCAAGTACGGTATGAACGTCATCGACTCCGGCGTTGCCGTCCTGTCCATGCACGCCCTGTGGGAGGTCGCCAACAAGGCCGATATCTACGAGGCCTACCGCGGCTACAAAGCCTTCCTCGAGCGCGCCTAACCAACCCTTCATCAGTTGCGGTGAAATACGGACTAGACTGGCCCATAAACGGCCAAAACAGACCGTATTCCACCGCAACTTCTTTTTTTGGCAGAGGAGAGTCCATGCTGCAGGTCATCATTTCGCCCGCCAAGCAAATGCGCGCGGCACAAGATGCTTTTGAAGTTCAGGGGATTCCGCCCTTTGCGTGCGAGACCGCCCAGCTGCACCATGCGCTCTTGGACATCGAACGAACCGAAGGCGACAGCGGCCTACAAGCTCTGTGGAACGTCAGCGACAAGCTACTGGCCCCTTGTCTCGACATTTTGCATGAGTTCGAGCCCATCTTGGGAAACGGCGATCTTGCCGATTCCGGTATCGCCCGTCACCTCTCCCCTGCCATCATGTCCTATCACGGCATTCAGTACCAGAGCATGGCACCCGAGGTAATGGATGCCGAACAGCTCGCCTGGCTGCAAAGCCACCTGTGGATCCTCTCCGGCCTCTACGGGTGCGTTCGTCCCTTTCATGCCGTCGAACCGTATCGGCTGGAGATGGGCGCGAAGCTCGCCGTCGACGATGCCCGAGACCTCTACGCGTTTTGGGGCGACAAGCTCGCACGGGCTACCGCCCCGGCAGGCTCAAACACCACGATCGTCAACCTCGCCAGCGTAGAGTATGCCAAAGCCGTTCTGCCCCACCTCGCGGACGACGCCACGGCCGTCACATGCCTCTTTGGCGAGGGTATCCGCAACGGGAAGCCCATCCAACGGTCGACCGCCAGCAAAAAGGCGCGCGGCTCCATGGTGCGGTGGATGGCAGAAAACAAGCTCGAGGATGTAAGCGGGCTCACCGCGTTCGACGTTGGTTATCGTCACTTTCCCGAGCTTTCAAATAAAAACACTTTGGTCTTCCTGAACGAACAGGCCTTGTAGGACCACCGCTACTTTGAATGTGCTACCTAGGCACGGCGTCTATTCCGCCAAGCCGTCGGCTTTGGCAATTTCATTTGTCGAGCCGTCCTGATAGGTAATCTTGACGCGCTCCACCTCGGACACTTTGACGCCCGACGGGGGCTCCAGGCGCCATTCCGTCAGCGCGATATCCATCGTCGTGGGCACATCCCCTTGATCTTTGAGCTCAACCGACAGCGCCTTAAGCGACGCATCGAAGGTCACACGTTCGATTTCCACACCCGGAATAGACCCACCGCTCAACTGCAGCTGCACAAACTCGTCGCACGGATACCAATAGTCGCCCGGCGCGGCCACCGTATTACCGCCAGTGACCTTCACCGTCATGATCGGCAGGGCATCGTCAGCCTCAAACTCCCATGCAGCGCCGCCGCGACCGCCAAACGTCCAGATACAAAAGGCAATCACCAGCACGGCAAGCACCGCAAAACCAATCGCGACAAGGCCATGGTGCGCACGGCTTTCCTCGGCCGATACATCCCATTGCGTCTCTCGATATAGATGCTTGTCTTCCATGTTCGCCTCCCCACAGGCACACTCATTGCGTCAATCGTACCCATTCGAGCTATACTTGAGCCCATTACATAAACGGGGAGCTTGCAGGACAAGACGGCAGGCTGAGATTGGGCGCGCCCGCCCTGACCCGCAAACCTGATATGGGTAATGCCAACGAAGGGAGCCGTGCCAATGAGCACACAGACCGAGCCCAAGCTCGTCACGCAAATCGACTTCGCCCGCGCTGGGCAGATCACACCGCAGATGAAGGAGGTCGCCGAGCGTGAGCATCGCGACCCCGAGTACATCCGCGAGCGCGTGGCCGACGGCCGCATCGCCATTCCCGCCAACATCGTGCACATCAAAAAGGGCATGCGCGCCTTTGGTGTCGGCGAGGGCCTGTCCACCAAGGTCAACGTCAACCTGGGTATCTCGGGCGACAAGGCCGATGCCGCCGAGGAATGGAAGAAGGTCAAGATCGCCGAGGACTTTGGCGCTGACGCCATCATGGACCTCTCCAACTCGGGCAAGACGCGCCAGTTCCGCCAGCAGCTCATCGACGAGACGCCGCTCATAGTGGGCACGGTGCCGATGTACGACGCCATCGGCTACATGGAAAAGCCGCTGGTCAAGCTTACCAAGGACGACCTGCTCGAGGTCGTGCGCGCACATGCCGAGGACGGCGTGGACTTTATGACCATCCACTGCGGCATCAACAAATCGGTCACCAAGACCTTTAAGGAGACCGGCCGCCTGATGAACATCGTCAGCCGCGGCGGCTCGCTGCTGTTTGGCTGGATGGAGGTCACCGGCAACGAAAACCCCTTCTACGAGTACTTTGACGAGCTACTCGAGATCTGCCACGAGTACGACGTGACGATTTCGCTCGGCGACTCCTGCCGCCCGGGCTGCCTCTACGACTCCAACGACGCCACCGAGACTGCCGAGATGATCGAGCTGGGCAAGTTGTGCAAGCGCGCTTGGGCTGCCGGCGTCCAGGTCATGGTCGAGGGCCCGGGTCACATGGCGCTCGACGAGATTGCCGCCAACATGAAACTGCAGAAGCGTCTGTGCCACAACGCCCCGTTCTATGTGCTCGGGCCGCTGGTGACCGATATCGGCGTGGGCTACGACCACATCACCGCTGCCATCGGCGGCGCCATCTCCGCCAGCTCCGGCGCCGACTTCCTGTGCTACGTGACGCCGGCCGAGCACCTGTGCCTGCCCAACGCCCAGGACGTGCTCGATGGCCTCATGGCCACCAAGATTGCCGCGCACGCCGCCGATATCGCCAAGAAGGTGCCGCACGCCCGCGACATGGACGACAAGATGGGCCAGGCACGCCGCAAGCTCGACTGGGACGCCATGTGGAAGTGCGCGCTCGACCCGGTTACGGGCAAGAAGCGCTACGAGGAATCCCCCGCCGCCACCGAGGGCACCTGCACCATGTGCGGCAAGATGTGCGCCGTTCGCACCGTCAACAAGGTGTTCGAAGGCACGACAATCGACCTCGGCATGGAGGACTAACGCGTCATCGGAGCCGCAATCGAACACAAGGTGCTCGTCAATTGTTGACGTGTGAACATTTACTTATATTTACGTAAAGATTGCACCGCCCGCCCGGGATCGGCATACAGCCGGCCCGGGCATCTTTATAATGCGGATTGAAGACCCATTTGAATCCGACCGAACAAGGGAGCGAACATGGATCGCAGCAAGGTACCTGCCGTCCTGTCCATCGCAGGATCCGATTCCAGCGGCGGCGCCGGCATTCAGGCCGATATCAAGACTATCACGGCGCACCGTCTGTATGCCGAGACGGCCATCACGGCCATCACCGCACAGAACACCCTGGGCGTCACCGCCGTGCAGGACATCTCCCCCGATATTGTCGCGGCGCAGATCGATGCCGTCTTTGACGATATCCGCCCCAACGCCGTCAAAATCGGCATGGTCTCCTCTGCCGAGATTATCGAGGTTATCGCCGAGCGCTTGAGCGCCTGGGATGCGCAGAATATCGTCGTCGACCCCGTCATGGTTGCCACCTCGGGCGCTCGCCTCATCGCCGAGGATGCTGCCGAGGCGCTCACCCACTGCCTGTTCCCGTTGGCGACCGTTATCACGCCCAATATTCCCGAGGCCATGGCGCTGCTCGACTACGAGGTCGATTCCGAGCGCACGCAGCAAAACGCCGCCATGCTCCTCACCCGCCGCTTTGGTTGCGCATCCCTCGTTAAGGGTGGGCATCTTGTCAACGAGGCCAACGATGTATTGGCCGAACCCGCGCCACTCGATAACGAAGGCAACCATATGGGCGATCCGCTCACCACGTGGTTCCGCCACAAGCGCATCGAGACCGGCAACACGCATGGCACCGGCTGCACGCTTTCATCCGCCATCGCCTGCGCATTGGCGCAGGGCATGGATCTTGCCGACGCCGTCAACGCCGGCAAGGCCTACCTAACGGGCGCTCTCGCCGCCGGCTTTGACATGGGCAAAGGCTCCGGCCCTGTCAACCACATGTGGCAGTACTAAATAGCCAGTAACCTGCCAAAAAAAGACAGGCTACCTTGCACCAAAAACCGTCGCAACATTCGATGAAAATCGTGCAAACGCGAAAAATCATTAAATGTTGCGACGGTTTGATTTTAGATAGCGGTCGAGCAAAGGACCAGAGCGCCTATTCGTCGGCGAGTTGAATTCCCAACAAACCCGAGAGTGCCAGCGCCTGCTCGGCATTGACCGTCAAGCCACGCAACTCATGGTAATCGCCCGAAACAACGGGCGCCGCGAATGTACAACGCGATACATCCACGCCGGAAAGCGACGTCTTAAACACATCCATACGCGTCAGGTCACAGCCATCCAGGCGTATCTGACCCAGCTTGGCACCCTGAAACGCGGCCTCGGTCAAACGCGTGTCATGCGCAGCCATGGGGCCAATGCGTCCCTCCGAAAGGTTCGCATAGCTCAAATCGCACGATGTAAACGACACGCTCGACAGACGCGCCCTGAGCAAGTTGAGCCCCGGCGCCGAGCAGTCAACGAAGTCGCAGCGGTTGAGCCAGCAGCCTTCCATGTTGCAGCGGATAAAGCGGCAACCGCGAAACACCACGTCGCGAAACGTCGAGCCGCTCCAGTCAACGCTATCGAACTCGCAAGATCGGAACACGACGCCATCGAAGGTCGCGCCGTTCGCCACGTCGCAGGCAAGATCCAAATCCTCAAAAGCGGTATTGGAGACGAGCTCATCGCCCTCGGCAAAGAGGTCGATGAGCTCGTCCATGCCCATATGGCAGCCAATCCGTTCGTTTACCCGGGCAAAACCACCACAAAGGTGCCTGCCCCCTTTGCGGTGGCTTGGGGTCGCGCTACTCACCGAGCATCTCTTGGAGCTTGGCTGCCACGGCATGTCCCAAGCTCTCGTGGCTTTCGGGCATCATATGCAGATAGTCGATATCGCCCGGCTCGGCAAACTCGGCGGCATTCAAAAAGTCGCAGCCAAACTGCTCGGCCACGTGCGCATAGTACTCGCCAAAATGTTCAGATGCCTCGACGGAACGCTCGTCAAAATCGGTCATATATACATCGGCGATTTGCGGCTTGATCTTGATAGGAGCCATCAGCAGGATGCGCGGGCAAGGCGCAGCGTCGGTCCACGGAAACGCGCGGACGGCGCGAATCAGCGCCATGGCGCCACGGGCGATATCGGAAGCTGTCACGTTAAAGACCGTCTTACAGTCGTTGGTGCCCAGCATGATCACAATGGCGTCCAGCGGCTTATGAGCCTCGAGCAGCATCGGAAGCGCGCGAATGCCGTTGAGGTTAGTGTCCAGATGGCACATGTCGTCGCGTACCGTCGTGCGGCCGTTGAGGCCTTCTTCAATTACATGCCAGCCCTCGCCTAAGTCACGTTGGACCACGCCACACCAGCGCACATCCTGCGCATAGCGCACCGCGGTACCGTCGCGCATGCCCGCCGGATCGTAACCATAGGTGTTGCTGTCACCAAAGCACAGAACGTTTTTCATCGTAAGCTCCCCACTCAATAAAAAGCCGACAGGAGCAGCCTCTCCCGTCGGCTCGGTATATCGCATCACGAGCACCGTTTACAGGTACTTGCGCCAGTCGTCGTCATCCTCGTCATCCTCGGCAGCGGTCTGAGCCTGCTCGGCGGCACGGGCGGCTGCGGCGCGGGCGGCAACCTGAGCATAGGACTCCTCGTTTTGCTCGGGGAAGTTTGCCAGCACGTGCTCGAATTTGGCGAAGTCCTCGTCCCAGCGCGTAGAGGGCACGGCAAAGAAGACCTGCTTGACCTTGAAGTCGCCCGATGCGAGCTCCTTGCGGAAGAGCTCGGCCACGGCCTCTGCGTCAAAGCCGTTGTTCTCGCAGCCCCAAGCACCCAGTACGAGCTTCTCGCGGCCAAGCTCATCGCAGATAGCAAGCACAAAGCGAATGCGGTCGCGCAGGGCGTCAAGCAAGGCATCGTCGCTCACGCGGTACTCCTGGCGAGCACGCTTGGCGTTGGGTGCAGCGGCGACGATCACGTCGGCATAGGCGTGCACATGCTTGCGCTCGAAGCGCACCGCGGGCACCACCAGCGCACGGTTGCGGTACAGCTCACAGTTGATGTTGCGGCGACGGTTCTCACCGTACCATTTACGCTGCTTATCGAGGACGTTGTACAGATACGAATCGGCGCACAGCGTGGCCTCCTGGCCCAGATAACCCTGAATATATCCACCGCCCGGATTGGTAAACGAGGCAAAGGCGAGCACGGCCATGTCGCAGAACTGCGCATAGCCGCGACCGTTATCGAGGATTGCCTGCGTGGCGGAGGCATCAAGCACAGTGACCTCGGGCAGGACCGGAGCGGGCTCCTCAGCAGGCGCGGACTCAGCTTCGGCGATTTCCTCGGCAGGCTCCTCGACGGGCTCGGGCGCCGCCTCGGTCTCGGGCGCCGCCTCGACCTCGGCAGTCTCCGCGTTCTCGACGTCCTCGGCGACCTGCTCTTCGGGGGCCACAGCAGTCTGAACCTTGGCCTTCATCGCCGCGACAAAGCCGGCGGGCATGCCGTCAAACTCGCGAACACCAGCAAGCGAACGCTCGATATCCTTGGCGCAGGCCTCGGACACAGTCATCACATGGCGCTCGGCGGCCTTGGCACGGGCCTCGCGCTTGGGATTGGGCTGACCCGCTCGGTTGGACCTGCGGTTACGGTTCCTGTTGTCGACGTCTGCCATACATGGCCACCTTTCCTGTCGCTGCCGCTATCGGCTTTTCCCATCCATGATACCCCGCCGCGCACAAAAAAGACGGCCCCGAAGGACCGCCTTTCGCATCGATTTACACGCACAGCAAGCATCGCGGCAATTCGCCGCTAGTCGCGACGACCAAGGATATTCAGGATACGCAGGAACACGTTGATGATATCCACGAACAGGTTGGACGCCATGAGCACGGCGTTGGGCAGCGTGGGCGGCACCGTCGTGGCCACATAGGTGTCGTAGCCAATAAAGCCGGCAAACACCACAATCACGATCAGGTCGGTGATGGACTGCGAAACGCCCATGAACATCAGCACGATCTCGACCAGAATCGTGGCAAGCAAGATGCCAAAACCAATGCCATACACACGCTGGAAGAACTTGGGGAAGGTCACGCCCAGCGCACCAAAGACAAAGGTGATGGCGGCCGTGGCGATAAAGGCGGTGTTAATGGTAGGCAGGTCGTAGTTGGCAAGACCAAACGACGCCGTCAGGCCAAAGGTGCTCGCAAAGACCACGTAGCCCACGAGCGACAGGCCCACGGACTGTTTGCTGGCAGCAGCCGACATCATGACCATGCCGACGATGGTCAAAATAAATGAGCCAAAGACCAGCGGCAAAGCGGCGCCGCTCATCATCATGCGCGCAAACGACATGGTGCTCGTAAAGTAGGCGCCGGCGCCCATGGCGCAAAAGCCCAAGAAGATCAGGGCAGACATGGCGAGATTGTACGCGCGCGGCGACATCTCCTTGGCGCGGCTTGCGCCGGTCTCGACGGGGCCGTTCTGATAGCCCTGGATATCGTTCATAGCTTCGTCCTTTCAAAAAGCGCCGCGAATGACGGCGCAGCAGATGACAAGATTCCTACCATTGTACCCGAACGCCGTGCGTCCCTACCTACGGCGCTCGCCCTCGAGCGTGCGGTCAAACGCCCAGACCCACCAACGCATCACGTGGGCCTGCGAGCCGTCCGGCCGTTCGCGCGCCTGGTCCTCCAGATACAACTCGGTCGCATGCCCGCCAAAACGAACTTTATACGTTGCCGTACGAACACCGTGGACCGTTAAGCCAAAGCCCGTGGACGAGACAATCTCGTCAATCGTAAAGCAGCGACCGTCGACCCAGCAGACGGTGACCGGCACGACTTGTCCGCCCGCGAGGATGCGGGCCACGACGTCCACATACTGCTTGTGCACGCGCCGAGTTTTGCCATCTGTCTGTCGATATTCCATGCTCCTATTATCGAACGCATGTTTGCATATTGTAAAGCGAACAGGCTGTGTTTTTGGCGTGTCGGACCGCATGTGCACGTCCGCACGACGTGTTAGCAAAAAGAACACCCACGGTCAACAGGGCTAATATTCATTTTTAGTGCCAAAAAATTCATTGCTCCCATCAGAACTCGGTAAAGAAACCCGCAGGAGGTGATACGATTTATCATGTTTCTGTAACGTGCCTGCAAACTTCGAGAAAGCCCATATATGGACGTAACGTTCTCAACCTTCCTCGGCCAACTTGTGTCGAACCCAGTCCTTGCCGTCACCGTGATCCTCGCGCTCGGCGCCATCTTCGTCAATGGATGGACCGACGCACCCAACGCCATCGCGACCTGCGTCACTACGCGTTGCATGCCCGCCCGCGCCGCTATTCTCATGAGTGCCGCATTCAACTTCCTTGGCGTGCTCATCATGACGCACTTTAACGCGAGCGTCGCCAACACCATCTCCCATATTGTCGACTTTGGCGGAAACAGCACCATGGCGCTCGCCTGCCTGTGCGCGGCGCTGTTCTCCATCGTCGTCTACGGCGCCACAGCGTCGCGTTTTGGCATCCCCACCTCGCAAAGCCACAGCCTTATCGCCGGCCTGACCGGTGCCGCCATCGCCCTCGGCGGTGCGAGCAGCGTCAACGTCCACGAGTGGATGAAGGTCATCTACGGCCTGGCGCTCTCCATCGGTCTGGGCTTTGTCATGGGCTGGGTCCTGTGCAAGCTCGTCTCGATTCTTTTCGCCGCCGCCAACAGGCGACGTGCCAATGTCTTCTTTAAATACGCTCAGATCGCGAGCGCTGCGGCCATGAGCTTTATGCACGGCGCGCAGGATGGACAGAAGTTCATCGGCGTGCTCTTTTTAGGCGTGGCCTTTGCCAGCGGCCAGACGAGCGTCGGCGATGCCGGCATCCCCATCTGGATTATGCTGCTATGCTCGGCCACCATGGGCATCGGCACCAGCGTGGGCGGCGAGCGCATCATCAAGTCCGTTGGCCAGAGCATGGTCAAGCTCGAAAAGTACCAGGGCTTCTCCGCCGACCTGGCGGGCGCCGCGAACCTGCTGCTTGCCACCCTTACCGGCATCCCCGTGTCCTCCACGCACATCAAGACCTGCGCCATCATGGGCGTCGGTGCCGTCAAACGCCTCTCGGCCATCAACTTCGGCGTCGTCAAGGACATGATGTTCACCTGGTTCTTCACCTTCCCCGCCTGCGGACTCATCAGCTTTGTCATGGCCAAGCTGTTCATGATGTTCATCTAGTCAAACCGAACGTCCATCCGGACCGTAACACCTCGCCCACCCGTCTTCGCCTCGAAAGGACCCACTCATGGCAAAGAAACCCGATTCGTTCTACTTTGACAACTACGTCGCCTGCGCCGACCTCGCCGTCCAGGCCGCCGAGCTGCTTACCAAGATTTTCGAGAACTTCGATCCCGCAAAGATTCACGATATGCTCGACAAGATGCATGCGATCGAGCATGCGGCCGACAAGAAGCACCATGAGCTTGAGGACGCCCTGCTCACCGCCTTTATCACCCCGCTTGAGCGCGAGGATCTGGACCTGATGAGCTGCTCGCTCGACACCGTGCTCGACCGCATCGAGGGCGTCGTGCAGCGCGTCTACTTCACCAACATCCAGAGCATCCATCCCGATGCCATCGTGATCGCCCACAAGGTGACCGACGCCTGCCGCGCCATGAAAGACCTGATGGTCGAGCTGCCTAACTACCGCAAGTCCAAAACGCTGCGCGAGCTCGTCATCCAGATCAACACCATCGAGTCCGAGGCCGACGAGCTCTATATCAACGCCATGCGTAACCTGCACGTTAACGGCAAGGACCCGCTCGAGGTCATCGCTTGGCGTGACGTGTACGCCTTCCTGGAGTACTGCGCCGACTGCTGCGAGAATGTGGCCGATGTCGTGGATTCGATTGTCATGAAGAACAGTTAATTGGGGGTACGTGTCCCGGCGGCGAAGGGCCGGCCACGGTTTGCTTTCTCACTCCGGCTGCTTTGCAGAGTCGTTCGAAAGTAAACCGTGGCCGGCCCTTCGCCTTACGTACCACCATTGGGAACTTTGGCTGATAGATTTAGCGCGATGGGGGTTTGCCTGAAGGGACCTTTGGTACCCGTTCGGACACTTTGGCCCTTGATGAGCGTTTGGCTGATTGCTGCTTTGGGTACTGTTTGGGTTACTTTGGGTTTGTTTGATTTTTAATTGTTGGAGGGCTTGTATATCTTATTTGGATCTGGCTCGGTCTCGGTATTCTTGTCGCGAGTTTGAGAATCGTTCTGTTGAGCAAGCTGTGGTGGATGCCATTGTTGAGGCTGGGCGTATTGCTCCTTCTGCTTGTAATAATCATCCAGCCCGTGTGATGGTGCTGGATACGCCTGAGCTGTTGGAGAAGGCTGCTGCTTGTCAGCCTCGGTTTGCTCGTGATGGGTCCATCTTTGGGGCTCCGCTTGTCTTCCTTATTTGCAGCGTTACCGGCGACGCTTGGGTTCGCCCCTATGACCAGATGAACTCGAGTGCCATCGACACCTCGATTGTTTGCGATCAGATGATGATGGAGGCCGAGGAGCAAGGTCTGGGAACGTGCTGGGTATGCCATTTTAAGCCCGAGCTAGCCCGCGAGCAGTTCAACCTGCCCGAGGGTGTCTATCCCTATCACATGCTCGTCTGTGGCTATCCCGCCGACCACATCGCCGATCCCGAGCATCGCGAGGCCCGCACCATTCCCCTCTCCGACTTCCTCCTCAAGTAGATTTTTGGGACATGCCTTAAAACCTACCCTTGACCGCTCACCCGTTCGCCGAGTTCTGTGCCACTATGTGCAGGGCTCGGTTTTTTATGTTACGCACCCCGGCACAGTCATAAAAAAGGACCCGCAAGCTGCGGGTCCTTTCTAGGCACTAAATTGTAGGCCGAATGTTAGTCCAGGTCGTCGGCAGCAAAGTTGTCGATCGGGGCAAAGGGATCGGCTACGGGGACAACCGGATCGGCGACGGGCAGCGGCTCGGCGGCGGGAACGGTCACCGCGGGAGAAGCGGCAGAACCGACCGGCGTGGAGGCCATGAGGTCGGCCGGGAAGGAGTTCTGGGCGTCGTCCATAAAGTGCTGGATGAGCTTGAGATACTCGGCCTTGAACTCCTCGCGGGAAGCCTTCAGACGGTCGATTTCCTCGAGCTCGGCCTGCTTCTCGGTCAGAGCCTGGCGGATAACCTCGCGGGCCTTGGCGTCAGCCTCGTTGCGGATGCGATCAGCGTTCTCGTTGGCGTCGTTGACAATTGCCTCGGCGGTCTGCTGGGCAGCGATCAGGGCAGCGGAGATCTGACGCTCCTGAGCGGAGAAGTCAGGGGCGGGAGCAGCCACAGGAGCAGCGGGAACGGCCTGAGCGGCGGTATCCTGGGCCTGGGCAAGCTGAGCCTGCGCGTCGGCAAGCTGCTGCTCGGTGGCGGTCAGGCGACCCTTAAGATCAACGATCTTGGCAAGCATAGCGTCAACCTCGGAGGACAGCGTCTCCAAGAAGACGTCGACCTCGGCAGGATCGTAGCCACGCTTGGCCTCAGAGAAAGTCTGAGCCTGGATGTCTGCAGGGGTAATAGCCATAACAAGTCTCCTTTTTCATCGCCTCGGCGCTACACGCCCGACGTAAGTTACTAAGTCAGTTCTATACGAGTATACCTATAAGAAGCTGCAGAATCAGCCTCTGCACCAACTGCAACGCAATAATCGCAACGACCGGCGAAAAATCAACGCCGCCCATCGGCGGGATAAACCGACGAAAGAGGTTGAGCCACGGGCCGCAGACGCTATCGAGCACTGCAGCGATATCCTGCAGCAGGCCGCCCTGCTTCATGGGAATCCACGTCATAAAGCAATAGACCACGATGAGCGTGGAGTAGAAGTTGAACAGCGTGTTGACCAGCTGGACAATGGTGTAGATGTTGATGAGAATCTCCTCGTCTTGGGTTTACTTAAGGTAGCCGTCGGCACGAAGCTTCTTGAGGTCCGAATCCTTAACCTCGCAGCCGGCGGGCAGCACCATGAATACGCGATCGCCCACTTCTTTGACCGTGGCGCCCAGGCCACAGGCAAAGCCATAGCTAAAGTCCAGGACGCGCTTGGCGACCTCGGTGCGAACGCCAACAAAAATCAGTGCGACAGGCTGCTTGGTGCGAACGCGGCGCACCACGGTCTCCACGTCGTCATAGCTCTCGGGGCGCAGGACATAGGCCGGCAGCTGCGGCGTGGCGTTGATGATATTGCTCGCATAGGCCGAGGCATCGCTCGGTGCAGGCGCGGGTGCAGCGGCGGCACGGGCGCGGGTGTTCTCGGCGTAGCTCGACGGCGTGTCATAGGCACCAGGACGATAACCGCTCGCAACGCTGTCCTGCGAGCGCGAAGGCGGGTTATACGTCGTGGCATGGCGGGAGTCATCGCCGACCAGCTGACCGGAGCGCGTATACACGGCAACCGACTCAGCTTCACCGCGGCGCGTCTGACCAAGCAGGCCGTTGCTCGGCTCGTCTTGGGTGTAGAAGCCCTCGCCCGAAGCACCGCTGTAGCCGTTGCCCTGATAACTATCGTCATAGCCGTCATCGTAGCCGTAGTCGTCGTCCTGGCCATAACCCTGGTCGTAACCCTGCTGGCCGCCCAGGTGCATCTTATTTTTAATCTCGTCAAGGAAGCCCATGGTTGTGTCCTCTCGCGGTTTAGTGCAGGCGCCCCGATAATCAGTGCGCACTTCAGAGCCTTATTTTACTGCAAACTCCGGGCTAAATACTACCCTGCCCAGGCGAACGAGCGTAGAGCCCTCCTCAAGGGCAGGCTCAAAGTCCTCGCTCATGCCGCAGGAAAGCTCAGGCAGGTTCAAATCGGGATGCGCCGCCTCCAGCTCATCCCTCAGCTCACGAAGCCCCGCAAAGGTGCGGCGTGCCACATCCTTATTCCCCCGGGGCGCCATAGTCATAAGCCCCTGTACGCAAATTCCCTCAAGTTCCGCAAGCTCACCCGCGGCGGCGCGAATCTCATCGGGCGAAAAGCCTCCCTTCGACTCCTCACCACTCACATTGACCTCGATGAGCACACGCTGGGGGCCGGCGAGCTCGCCTGCCTCAATCTTGCGGACAGCACGGCTCGAGATCGCCTGTGCCAGATGCAGCGAACCCACCGAGTGAATCAGCTCGGCTGAGCCCAGCACCGCATTGATCTTATTGGTCTGCAGGTTGCCGATCATATCGAAGCGCACCTCGGGCAGCTCCGGATGCTCCGCCAGACCCGTGAGCTTGCGAACCAGCTCCTGCGGGCGGTTCTCGGCAAAATGGCGATACCCCGCCTGGATGGCAGCAACAGTCTCATCGATACCAACGGTCTTGGACACGGCAATGAGGCGCGCGGCGTCGTGGGGGCGGCCCGCGCGATCGAGCGCCGCATAAAAACGTTTCAGAATCTGCTCGCGGCGAGCGCGCATCAAATCCAAATAGTTATCCATTGCCAATCGCCTCCGCTGACAGCCAAACAAGTAGTCCCATGCTAACGCAAGAGCGCGGCCCCGCATGTGCAAGGCCGCGCTCACTTAGGTATTTACAATCTTTCGACGAACGGGGCTACTTACTCCTCGTCGTCCTCGCCATCGTCCTCGTCCTCAAGATGATCGAGCAGGTAGCGAAGACCCTCGCTGACCTCGTTGGCGGGCACCTTGGCAACGTAACGCGCGTCGACGGCGGGCCTCATGATAACACCCTCGCCCGAAGGCACGCGCATGCTCTCGAGCTCATCCTCGTCCACACGGGCGATATCGCCGGCGTTCATACGCTGACCAGTCAACAGGAAGGTCAGACGGCAAGCGGCATCGATGGAAATGGAAGCGATGCGATCGAGGTAGCGCGAAACCATGATGGCGCGGCGCAGGTCGTCATAGTTGCTGTCGTCGTCCATAAAGTCGCCCGTATCCATACGGTTAAAGGTGCGGAAGAACTTCTCGTAGGCAGCGTGCACTGGCTCGTCCTCGACGGCCAGGTTGCAGATGATGGACATGTCATTGGTGACGAGCGCAGAAAGCGAAGAGCCCAGCACCTGGTAGACGGCCTCAGCCTCGGCCTCAACCGTGCCGACAAGCTCCTTGGGCAGCGAGATGTCGGCCTTGATCATATGACGCGTGGCACGGCAGATCTGACGGACTTTATCGGTCATGCGCTGCAGGTTAAAGTCGACATAGATGATCGTCTGAAGCAGGCGGAAGTCGGAGGCGACCGGTGACTGCGTGGCGATCAGGTTGTAGCAGACGGCCTCCAGGTTGGCGCAGCGCGCGTCAATCGAAAGCGTGCGTTTCTTGGTCTTGGTGGCGAGCTTGCGGTCGTCGGTCACATAGGCCTTCACGGCATCGTGGAGAGCCAGATCGACGGCCTCATAGATGCTCAGCATCTCGTGACGGGCCTCGACGAGCTGACGGGAAAACAGTTTGCGCATGGTTCACTCCAATCAGTTGGGTGCGGTCATGCAGCCCGCACAGTGAATACGCACCGGACCAGGTCCGACGGCTTGGGACTAGTCGCACCGATCAGCCAAAGCGGCCGGTGATATAGTCTTCCGTCCGCGAGTCCACCGGGCTGGTGAAGATCGCGTCGGTTTGACCATACTCGATGAGCGTGGCGGGCTCGCCGGCAACTTCCTGCAAGAAGAATGCGGTGTAGTCGCTGATGCGAGCTGCCTGCTGCATTGAATGCGTGACGATGATGATCGTCATCTCGGGCGCCAGCTCGGCCATCAGATCCTCGACCTTAGAGACGGATGTGGGATCGATGGCGGAGCAGGGCTCGTCCATCAGGAGAACATCGGGTTGCACCGCAAGCACGCGCGCGATGCACAGACGCTGCTGCTGACCGCCCGAGAGCGCCAAACCATCCTTGTTGAGCTGATTGGATACCTCTTTCCAGAGGTTGGCGCGCTTGAGCGATTCTTCCACGATGTCATCGAGGTCGCTTTTGCTAGTCACGCCCTGCAGACGAGGGCCAAAGGCGACATTCTCGTAGATGGATTTAGGAAACGGGTTGGGCTGCTGAAAGATCATGCCCACGCGACGACGGAGGTCGACCGGGTCGACGCCCTCGGCATAGATATCATTGCCGTCGAGCGTCATGGTGCCCTCGACGCGCGTACCCTCGATCAGATCATTCATGCGGTTGATGCAGCGCAAAAACGTCGACTTGCCGCAGCCCGAAGGGCCAATGAAGGCGGTGATGGCGTTTTTGGCGATGTTGAGGTCAAGCCCCGTCAGCGCATGAAAGTCACCGTACCAAAAGTTGAAATCCTTGGCCGTGATGGCCGCTTGCTCCAGCGTGGGAGCGGACTGATAAACGGACATGGGACTCCTTAACTAGCGACGCTTGCGCGACAGGAAGCGCGCAAACAGGTTGAAGGCCAGAATGATCACCATCAGCAAGAGCGCGGTGCCGTAGGCTGCGTTCATGTTGATGCCATCGTTGGCAAGCAGGTACAGGTGAACCGTCATGGGGCGGCCGGAATCGAGCGGCGAAATAGGTAGATTGATGGCTTGGCCCATGGTGTAGAGCACCACCGCGGTCTCGCCAATGGCGCGGCCGATGGCGAGGACGATGCCCGTGGCAATACGGCCAAAGGCAGAAGGAAGCACAATCTTGGAGACAACCTGCCACTTGGTGGCGCCCAGGCCGTACGCGCCCCAACGGATATAGCGCGGGACGGCGCGAATGGCCTCTTCGGTGGTGCGCATGACGATGGGAAGCATCAAGAGCGCGAGCGCCAGAGCGGCCGAGACCATCGAAAGGCCCAGGCCCATGGCCTCGACAAACAAGGCGTAGCCAAACAGGCCCATAACGATGGAGGGCACCGAGGCCAAAGCGTCAGCAGCGTAGCGAATGAGCTCGACGACCTTGCCCTGCTTGGCGTACTCGGCCAGATAGACGGCTGCCAGCACAGCAATCGGCGTGCAGATAAGCATGGCGAGCGCCGTCACATAGACGGTCGAGACGATCGTGGGCCAAATTCCGCCCTCGGCGTTGACGCCCTGGGGCCAACCGAAGATAAAGTCGAGCGAGATATGCGGCAGGCCGTTAATGACCACATAGGCAATGATAGCGACAAGCACCAGCGTGGTGATGTATGCCGCGGCACGGAACACGCCAAGCATGATCTTGTTGGACAGGTCCTTGTTGATGCGGCCCTTCTTGCCATGGGAAAGGGCACGCTTGATGCGCTCGCGCGACGAGGTCGTATCGACCGTCGTGTCAACGGAATCGGACATAGCCTACCCCCTCTTCTTCTTGGAAATCAGACGGACGATGCCCACCAGCGTGGCGGAGATGATAAACAGGACCACGCCCATGCCGAACAGCGCCGAGCGGTGCAGACCCGAGGAATAGCTCATGTCGAGCGCGATCTGGCTCGTGAGCGTCGAGATGGGGCTCGCAATGCTGTCGGGAATAACCGGGGCGTTACCCACGACCATGAGCACGGCCATGGTCTCGCCGATGGCACGGCCCATACCCAGCACGATGGCATCCACGATACCCAGCTTGGCGGCAGGTAGCACGACCTTATAGATGGTCTGCCACTTAGTAGCACCCATGGCATACGATGCCTCGCGAATACCCATGGGAATGGAATTGAGGGCATCGATGGTGAGCGTGGTGATGGTAGGGACGATCATGATGGCAAGCACGAACCACGCCGTCAGCGCACCAAAACCAAGACCACCGGTCAGTTGCGCGATAAACGGACGGATGATGATCATGCCAAAGAAGCCATAGATGATAGAAGGGATGCCGGCCAACAGGTCAACGGCAGGGCTGATGAGCTTGCGCACGCGCTTGCTGGCGATCTCGACCAGATACACGGCCGTGCCCACGCCTAGGGGCACACCCATGGCGAGCGCACCGACGGTCACCAGACCCGAGCCGGCAAGCAGCGACACGATGCCGTAGTGGCCCTCAGAGGGCGCCCACGTAAAGCTAAAGAAGTCCGCCAGACCGATGTCGGTAAAGACGGGCAGCGCCGAGTACGTGGTAAAAACAAAAATCAGGATGACGGTAACAACCGCCAAGAACGCGCAGGCAAAGAAAATCCACTGCAGCGCCTTCTCCTTGATATAGGTGCTGCGCGATACGAGCGCCAGCTCGCGCTTCTTGAGCGCCTGAGCATTCTGCTCAGTTTGGGAGTTTTCCTGTGCTTCCATGCTACTCACTCCCCTTCTCGTCGTTGGTGACGGGAATAAAGCCCGCCTCGCGAATCTGCTTGTCCATCTTTTCGGACGTCACGTAGTCGATGTAATCCTGCGCCTGCTGCGAAGGCGCACCCTTCACAAAGAAGTAAAGGTCGCGCGAGATGGGATAGCCGCCACTCGCGACCGTCTTCTCGGACGCCTCAACATGATTGACCGAGACGGCCTTGACCGAGGTCTTGGCGTTGAGGCTATCGACGAAGCCCAGCGAAATGTAGCCGATAGCCCCGCGCGAACGAGATACCACGTCGCGCACCTGGCCCGTGCCCGAAAGAACGGCCGAGCGGCGATCGAACGGGGTGCCGTCCATCACGATGGTGCGGAAGGCTTCACGCGTGCCAGACGCCTCGTCTCGGTTGATGACCTGAATCTTCAGGTCCTCGCCACCGACCTCTTTCCAATTAGTAATCTTGCCGGCATAGATATCGCGGAGCTGCTCGGTCGAGAGGCTATCGACGGGGTTATCTTCGTTCACGATGACCGCGATACCGTCGTGGGCAATGACGATGGGAGTCAGGCCCAAATCCTGTTCGTCGGCATTGAGTCCACGGGAGGAGCTGGCGATATCGGCCGTGCCAGCGCTGACGGCTTCGATGCCAGCGGAAGAGCCCAAACCGGAAACGAGCACGTCGATGCCGGTCTCCTCCTTAAAGCCCTCTGCCGCAATCTCGGCGATAGGAAGGCAGGTCGTGGAGCCGGCCACAGTAATGGAAGAGGTAGAAGATCCCGAAGAACAGGCGCACAGCGTAAGCGTAAGCACGGCGGCGCTCAGGACCGATACGATCTTTCTCATAGCATCACGCCGATCGCAGCATGGCGCCCACAGGTGCCGTCCTCGTTACGATAGGAATAAAAGCGGTCGTTCTGACGCACAGTCGAAAGCTGGGTATCCACGATATTATCCGCGTCCACACCGGCATCTACCAGCGCCTCACAAATGGCAGCGGAAAGATCGAGCATGCGAGAGATGCTCGCATCGATGCAAGAGAACTCGGCGGCAAAGCGATCCATGAGTTCCTGGGATACCTCATATTCATCAGCCAAGATATGGGGGCCGATATAGGCGGAAACGTCGCTCGCATCGCAGCCGGCAGCGTCGCAAAGCGCCTGGCACGCCTTGGCAGAAATACGTGCAATCGTGCCCTTCCAACCGGAGTGCACCACGGCAAATCCGCCGGGGGCCACCAGCACCACGGGAACGCAGTCGGCAAAGCAGAGCAGCACGGGCACGTCATGGGCCGTACAAACGATGGCATCGCAGCCCTCGGCAATCTGCTCGCGAACAGCCTCAAGATCGTCGGCGCCGTTCGAAGTCACCGTAACGATATGGTCACCATGTACCTGATTGGGCACGAGCAGATTATGCTCGCACTCAGTGGCGCCCATAGCTTCGAGCGCTCGACGACGATTTTCTTGAACAGCAAAGGGGTCATCGCCTACATGCGAGCCCAGGTTGAGCGAGGAGTACGCATCTTCAGAAACGCCACCGGTGCGCTCGGTAAAGGCAAAGCGAACATCGGATGTCGCGCCCTCCACCAACGTAACTCCATCATGGTCGACACGCGAAACGTTGTCCGCACGTGCTGCCATACTAAAGCCTCCTAATAACACAAGTACCGCGGCATCGCCGCTACAGCCAGCGTTTATACGGCTGTCATACTTCCCTAAAAGGATACCCGCAGCGGTAGGGACCAAACGTAAAGGGAACGTAAGGAGATTGGAGGCTTTCGTTTACAAACGAGAAACAAAACGGGGTGCATCCAAATGGACACACCCCATGCAGGTCGTTGAGAAAAACGAACTAGAAGCTACCACGCTTGAGGAAATCGGGAAGCTCAAACTGATCGTTGCCAAAGTTGGGCAGCTCGGTACCACCGACGTTGCGAGTCGGGGCAGCCTGAGCAGGGCTGGTAGCCGGAGCAGTGCGCTGCGGCTCAGTAGAAGCAGCAGCCTTGCTCTGGGACTGCTGGGCAGCGAAGAGCTCGTCCTGACGGTTGACGTTGGAGTCGGAGAAGCCCGTAGCGATAACGGTGATGCGCACCTGGTCGCCCAGGGACTCGTCAACAACGGTACCGAAGATGATGTTGGCCTCGGGGTCGACGGCATTGGCGACAACGTCGGCGGCGTCGCTGATCTCCTGGATGCCCAGATCCTTGGAGCCGGCGATGGAAAGCAGGACGCGCGTGGCGCCATCGATGGAGCTCTCGAGCAGCGGACTGGAGATAGCCTGCTGGGCAGCGTCGACAGCACGGGTGTCCCCAGAAGCGGTACCGATACCCATCATGGCGGTGCCGGCCTGCTTCATGATGGTCTTAACATCGGCGAAGTCCAGGTTGATGATACCCGGGACGGTGATGAGGTCGGTGATGCCCTGGGTGCCCTGGGAAAGGACGCCATCGGCAATTGCGAAGGCCTCGAGCATCGTGGTCTTCTTCTCGGCGATGTCGAGCAACTTGTCGTTAGGGATAACGATCATGGTGTCGACGCAATCGGAGAGGGTCTTGATACCCTCCTCGGCGCTCTTCTTGCGCTTGCGACCCTCGAAGGTAAAGGGCTTGGTCACGACGGCGACGGTCAGCGCGCCGACCTCGTTCATCGCGATATCAGCAACAATGGGAGCGGCGCCGGTACCGGTACCACCGCCCTCGCCGCAGGTGATGAACACCATGTCGGCGCCAGCGAGCGCCTCGGCGATATCGTCGCGCGACTCATCGGCAGCCTTGCGGCCAACCTCGGGGTTGGCACCGGCGCCCAGGCCGCGGGTAAGGTCGGTGCCGATGTGCACCTTGATATCGGCATCAGAGATCGCGAGCGCCTGAGCATCGGTGTTGATGGCAACAAACTCGACGCCGCGGATGCCCTCTTCGATCATTCGATTGACCGCGTTGGTACCGCCGCCGCCGACGCCGACCACCTTAATGACGGCAAGGTAGTTGTTGATCTCTGTCTCGTGCATGTCGGTCCTCCGAACAAAGGTTATAGCCATAGCATGGGTTGACCCCTGCGCACATTAACCTTCAGGTTGAAAGTAAATGCAAAGGTAAACCGTATTATGTTTGCACATTATGAACGTATCAGTCAAATAATTGACCGTGAAAACCAAACAAACCAGATAAACGGCGTGGTATGGCCCCTCAACAAAGCCGTTTAGGATGCTAGGCGGTCGGTGCGTTCCTAAACGTGTAGTTGCCTGGAGAGCGCACATTGATATAGGTTACGCCCTCTACCTGCGAAAGCAGCTTGGTCACGATGCGTTCTTTCTTGGCGATATCATCCGAATCGCCCAGCGACACCTCGACGCCGTTGTCGAGATTTGCCGAGATAGCCTCAACGGAAGGCGTGGAAATATCCTTCACCTGGTCCAAGAACTCGCTCGAGAAACCGCGTGCGTAATCCAGGCCGGCCTTGACGGCCTTGGAGCTCACCGCCCGACCCGAAACCGGTGCGACATCGGCCGAGACGTCAGTCAACAGCACGGCGCCGTAGTGCTTGGCAAGCGCCAGGGCCGCATCGATGCCGGTCAGGGTGTTGGCACCCTCGCCCGATGTAATGACGTTCCCCTGGTCGTCCACCTCGACAGACGTCGACAGCGGAGCGATCCAGGTGTCATCGTCTCCGATAGCCCAGGCAAGGTCGTCGGAGCTGATATACGCAATGGCGGTAACTTTACGCTCCGTCGGCGTGATGATAAGCGTATGGGGAAACTGGCGCTGGACATCCACGCCCGAGACCCACGGGTTTTGCTTGAGGCCCTCGGTGATCTGATCGGGGTCCACGTTAAAGAGCGACGTGTTCTCGGGAAGACTGATGAGCTGCATGGCGTCGTGCTTGGTCACATGCTCGCTGCCATGAATCTGAATATCGGTGGCGGAAAAAAGGCCAGAGTTGATGACGACGATGGCAACAATGGCAAGTACGACCACGGCCGCCAGGATGCCGCCCGCGATCTTGCCCTTACCCTTCATGGCAGAAGCGGCGTCGGTCGCCTTGCTTGTCATGGCACCCAGCGATGACAGAGGATTGATGCCCTTTTTTGCCGAAGACGCCTTGGCGGCGGGTACCGATGTCAGTGAACGCGGCTTAGCGCCAGCCAACGTACGACTGGCATGCGGCGCACGAGCTCCCAACGAAGGCCCGGGCGTCGCCATGGGTCGGGAGGTCTTGGTGCCCATCGCCGGCTTGGGCGTCACCGAAGGACGCGGAGCCGGACGACTCGTCTTTTTAGAAGCAGGGCGTCCTCCCAGCTGCGAGCCGACGACCGGGCGCTTGGCAGGACGAACGGGCCCAACAGACTTGGAGGGCATGGCGGGCTTATGTTGAGGCTGGGCAGGTGCGCCGGAACGCCCTCCGGCGCGGCGGAAGGTTGGTTTCGATGCTCTAGAAGCCGAGGAATTTAACTTCCGGTCTGAGCTCGATGCCATACGCCTCCCTCACCTTTCCGTGCACATGCCTGATAACCGCGGCCACGTCATCGGCCGAGGCGGTTCCGTTATTAACGATAAAATTAGCGTGTACGGGCGAAACTTCCGCACCGCCAACCGAAAAACCCTTTAATCCACAATCCTCAATCAACTTGCCCACGCTTGCGTCGGGCGGGTTGCGAAAGACCGATCCGCAGGATGCACGGCCCATGGGCTGCGTGCGCTTGCGGCGCGTCAGGTACCGCTCCATACGCTCGCGAATGTCGGCCTTGGACGCGGGCTTGAGCTTGAGCACGCACTCGAGAATGATCTCGTTACGCGGCAAGCTGCACTCGCGATACCCCCAAGCGATCTCGGGCCCTGCATAGTGCTTAATACCGGACGCCGGATCAAACGTGACCACGTCCTCGATAAGAGAGCCGATCCACTCGGTCCGCGTACCTGCGTTCATGGACACGGCGCCGCCGACCGAACCGGGAATACCGACCGCGAACTCAAGGCCCGAAAGCCCGCGCGACAAGGCGTCGTTGACCAAACGCGCGAACATCACGCCCGCACCAACGGTCAGCGTGCAGCCGTCCTCGGCAACAACCGTGCGCTGAAACTCACGTCCCAGCGAAATAACGGCGCCGCGATAACCGGCATCGGCAACAAGCAGATTGGACCCCTTGCCGATAATCACCCACGGCACCTGCTCGCGGTCGAGCACCGCCACGGCGCGACGCAGGGCATGGTAGCTATGGCACGTCACAAAGAGGTCGGCCTTGCCACCGATACGATAGCTTGTATGGCGTGCAAGACGTTCGTCCTCGACCACGTCCGTGTCGATCATGCCCGAAAGCGCCATGACGGCGTTAAAGAGACCCATAGAGGTTAAGCGTCTTTCTTGGCAGTCAGATACTCGATGAACTCGGGGCCGACGGTCGTAACGTCGCCGGCACCCATGGTGAGCAGCAGGTCGCCCTCGCCCACGAGTTTCTCAAGCTCCTGGTTGAGCTCAAGACGGCTGGAGCAGTACACGACCTCCTTGCCGGGGTGCTTGGCGCGAACGGTATCTGCGAGCATCTTGGAGGTAACGCCCGGAATCGGCATCTCGCCGGCGGAGAACACATCGATCAGCAGCAGCTTATCGGCGTTGGCAAAGGCATCGGCAAAGTCATCGCACAGAGCCTGCAGGCGCGAATAGCGGTGCGGCTGGAACACGACGTCGACATGCTTGTAGCCCAGCGAAGAGGCAGCAGCGAGCGTCGCCTTGATCTCGGTGGGATGATGGCCGTAATCGTCAACCACCGTGATGCCGTCGATATCGCCCACGTGGGTAAAGCGACGGCGGACACCCTCAAAACTCGAAAGTGCCTTAGCGGCGGCGTCGATATCGAGACCCAGGACATGGGCGACGGTCAAGACGGCCGTGGCGTTGAGCATGTTGTGACGACCGGGGTTGCTCTTAATCTCGACAGCGTGCTCGGTGCCGTCCTCAAAGCGAACGATAAAGTCGCTCTGGATGCCCTTGACATCCGGATGTACGCAGACGATGTCGTTGTTCTCGGCAAAGCCATAGGAAAGCACATGACGGCCCGTCGACTTGGCGAGCTCGACCAGATGCGGGTCCTCGCCGCAAACGATGACGGTGCCGTCCTCGCCCACCAGCCCCATAAACTTGGCAAAGGTGGCCTCGATCTCCTCGATACCCGAGTAGTGATCGAGATGGTCGGCCTCGACGTTGGTCACGATGACCACGTTGGGGTTCAGGAACAGGAACGAGCTGTCGGACTCGTCGGCCTCGGCGACAAAGTAGTCACCCGAACCGTTCTTGCCGTTGGTGTCGTAGCCCTCGACGATGCCGCCGATTAAAAAGCTGGGGTCCAGGCCCATGCGGTCGAGCATGGTGGCGCACATCGAAGACGTCGTGGTCTTGCCGTGCGTGCCGGCAACGGCGACGGTGGTGTAGCCGTGGCCCAGGGCCGAGAGCATCTTGGCACGGGGCCACACGGGAATACCGAGCTCGCGGGCACGCACGAGCTCGGGGTTGGACTCGGGAATTGCGGTGGAGACCACGACCACGTCGGGCTTGACCTCGTCGATCGTCGCAGCCTCGTGGCCCACGTGGACCTTCACGCCGGCGCGGGTAAGCTGGCGAATATAGCGCGACGTCTTAAGGTCGGAGCCGGTAACGGTATAACCGCGCTCATGCAGGACGAGGGCGATGCCGCTCATGCCGGCGCCACCGATACCGATAAAGTGGGCGCTCTTGAACTCGGGCGCGGAGGTTGCAGTCTGGGAATCAGCCATGTGCTCGTGTACTCCTTGCGTAAACACTGCCTGTAACCCGTTAACTGTACCGCACCTACCGCATCCGCGCGAGGGCGACCGGCGATATCCCGTCTAACTAACGCAATCCCTCTACCGCGTCGGCCAAAAGCGCGGCGGCACGGTCCTGGGCCAAGCCACGCGCCGCCTGACGCATGGCATCACGCGCCGCAGCGTCATCGATCAGGTGCAGAAGCTCGTCGGCAAAGGCAGGGGCATCGATATCGGCATCGGCGCAAAGCACGCCGGCACCGGCATCGACCAGGTAGCGCGCATTCGTGGTCTGGTGGTCCGCCGTGGCGTGCGGATACGGCACGAGTACCGAGGGCACGGCAAGCGCGGCGATCTCGGCCACGCTCGAGGCACCGGAACGCGAGAGCACCAAATCGGCCGCAGCCAGCATATCGCCCATGTTGTCGATGTAGGGCTGGACTCGATAGCGCTTCGCCTCCTCGGGCGTCAGCGCCAAAGCGTGCTCGGTCTCCTCAAAGCCGTCGGCACCCGTCGAATGCAAAATGTAGAGATTCTCGCGGGTCAGCAGCTCACTCTTGAGCGAGGCAACGCGCTCGTTGAGATGCTGAGCACCGAGCGAACCACCAAAGACGAGCAGAAGCGTCGCGTCCTCGGGCACACCGAGCGTCTTGCGGCCGCGGGCGCGATCGCCCTCGATCACCGAACGACGCACAGGATTGCCCGTCATGAGCACATGGTCGGGGTCGCCCTCGCGCTCAAAGACCGCGCGGGCCGCAGGTACCGAAATGCACACGCGGGCGGCATGTGAGTTCATCATCTTGTTGGCCAGACCCGGAACAGAGTTCTGCTCGTGCAGCAGATACGGAACGCCGGCGCCCTTGCACCAACCCAGCAGCGGGACCTCAACGTAAGCACCAAAGCCGATAGCGGCATCGGGCTTACCGACCTTCGAGAAGTGACGGGCAAGCGCACGCTTCGCCTTGTTGACGCGCCACAGCGAGGTCAGCGCCGTCCAGGGACGGGAGCGATCGAAGCCCGTGACCGTGATGGGCACAAAATCGAATCCGGCCTCGGGAACCAGACGGCCCTCGAGCTTGCGCGACTGGCCCACGAACACAACGTGATGACCGCGGTCACGCAGCTCCTCGGCCAAGGCGAGCGCGGGGTTGATATGTCCTGCCGTGCCGCCAGCTGCAATAGCAACGGTCATCTTATCGGTCATGGTAATCCCTTCGTACACGCGGCCCCTGGTCATCGGTGCGCAAACGCGCCGACGGGTCCGAATTCAAATCGATTCGATTATATCCGCCGCCCGCATTGCGAGGAGTGGGGCGCTGCGGACGACCTTGCGGCGCCGTTCGCTGACGCGGACGGGCTGCCGGCTCGGTCGCAGAGCCATCCAGGACGGTAAAGCCGTTACGCGAAGATCGCTCGCCGCGCACGTGGGGCACGCCGGCGGTACTCTCATCCATAACGGCAAAGCTCTCGCGGCGACGGTCGTACTCATCGCGACGGGCGCTCTCATACGAAACGCGCAGGATCAGACCGGCGAGCATAAGCGACACGATAATCGACGAGCCGCCGTAGCTAATAAACGGCAGCGGCTTGCCCGTCATGGGAAACACGTTGAGAATGCCCAGCGCGTTGATCAAAAACTGCACCGCAAGGATGACCGCGGAACCCGATGCCATAAGTGCTCCGCGACGGTCGGTCGCCTGTTCGGCAATGCGAAACGCCGAGTAGATCAGCATCGCAAACACCAAGAAGAACAGCACGGTTCCGATAAAGCCAACTTCCTCGCCGATAATAGCCAAAATGTAGTCGTTATGCGCCTCGGGCAAATACGAGTACTTCATGGTGGAGTTGCCGATACCGCGACCGAACAGGCCGCCCGAGGCAAACGCCATGATGGCAAGCGTGGCCTGATAGCCGTCGCCATATTCGTCTGCCCAAGGATTCCAAGCAACCTCGACACGCGTCATACGATACGGCTCGGCGATAAGGGCGATCGCAATGACGGCGATGCCGGCAACGACCGTCCAAACGATATATTTGGGGTCCAATCCCGCAAACAACGCCATGCACATGAGGGTCAACAAGATGATCAGAACGGTGCCAAAATCGGGCTGAACAAAAATCAGAAAGAGCGAAATGCCCAGGTAGACGCCCATCTTGCGAAGAAACTCGTTGATGTTGCCGCCGGGCGAAAAGATGCGGTCGAGCATGATGGCCGAATAGGCGATGGCGAACGGCTTTAAAAACTCAGACGGCTGGAACTGAATACCGGCGATGTTGAGCCAACGCGTGGCGCCACGACTGCCGCTACCCATAAAGAACACCAGAACCAGTAGCCCTATCATGCCCATGAGGAAGATCCTGAGCACGTCTTCCCCAAACCAACTGTCCGGCAAGACGCGCACGATGGCAACCATAGCCAGCACGCCAACTCCGGCAAACGCGGCCTGTCGAAACAGGAAGAACGTCGCCGAACCATTCTCGTGCATCGCCTCGACCGAAGATGCCGAGTACACCATTAGCAAGCCAAAGCAAACCAAGCTAAACAGGCAAGCCATAAATATCAAACGGGGGCGCATGATGCGGGCGGGGACGCCGGCAATATAGCGCTCACTGAACGTCTGCCCGCCGCGTCCGGAACGCGGCGTGCTACGCAGCGAGGAAGCACGGTCCGAGTCGGGCCTCCTCATATCACTTCGGGGGCTCTCCTCTCTCACCGGCAACCCCTATTCCGTTTGCGATTTCGCTGCTGCGGCAAGCTGGGCCACGTAGTCCTTAAACACGCGACCGCGCTCCTCGTAGCCCGAGAACTCGTCGAACGAAGAGCAGGCGGGCGAAAGCAGGATCACGTCGCCGCGGCTCGAGAGCGAGCGGGCAACGTCAACGGCATCGCGCAGATCATCGGCCTGGGCGATATCCACGTCACCATCGACATCGGCCTCGTCCATAGCGGCAGTAAAGCGCTCGCGCGCATCGCCAAAGCAAACGACCGAGCGCACGTTGTCCATAACGACGCGGGCAAAGTCCGCAAGCGGCGTGCCCTTATCGTGGCCGCCGAGCAGCAAGATCACGTCGTCATCAGGAAACGCCGTCAGAGCCTTTTCGACTGCATCGGTGTTCGTTGCCTTGGAATCGTTAACGTAGCGCACGCCATCGATCTCGCCACAGGGCTCAACGCGGTGTTCGAGTGGCTGGAACGATGCCAAACCGCGGCAAACGCCCTCGGGATCGGCACCGACGGCCAGAGCAGCCGTGGCAGCGCATAAGGCATTGATGACATTGTGATGGCCCGAGATCTTGAGCTCGGACGTGGCGACGAGCTGAGTCTCGACACCCTTCAGGCGGACGACCATCTTGCCGTCACGCACAAAGGCGGCGTCTGCACCCTCGGGCTCGTCAAAAGCGACCTTGCAGATGCGGCGACCCGGCGTGTAGATGTACTCATCGAACTCATGGATGCCGGCATCCTCAACATCGATAACCACGAGGTCGTCGTCGACCATATTCTCGAACAACTTGATCTTGGCAAGCGCATAGTTCTTGTGGCTCTTGTGCCAGCCCAGGTGGTCGGGCGTGATGTTGAGCAGTACCGCCACGCGAGGATGAAGCTCGGCGGTCGTAGCAATCTGATAACTCGACAGCTCGGCCACAAACCACTCATTGTGTGCGCGGCCGTCGATCTCGTTCACCGGCGGCTCACCGATATTGCCGACGGCCACGCTGGCTTCACCGGCGGCCTTGAGCAGATAATCGGTCAGCGACGTGGTAGTTGTCTTGCCGTTGGTGCCCGTGATTGCAATCCAATTTTGGGGAGACAGGCGATAGGCAAACTCGGGCTCGCCCATAATCTGAGCGGCATGCTCACGCCCGGCCTTAAAGAAGGCCGAGAACTCCGAGATACCCGGGCAGGTCACGCACACGTCATAGGCACCCTCGACCTGCTCGGTGCCGTAGACAAACGACGCGCCCTGCGCCTCAAGCGCACGCGTGGCGTCATTGGGCTCGGAGGTACCGCCGCCATACACGGTCGTGGCGCTCACGCGCTCGGGGTGAGCCAACGCCCAACGGGCGACATCGAGACCGGATTTACCCTGCCCCAAAACAAGCAGGCTAAAGACATCAGCAAGAGGCATGAAAGACCACTATCCCAACTGGAAGAACAGGGCGAGGCCAACGGCGCCAAAGGCCGCGGCGATAATCCAAAAACGGATAACGACCTTGGTCTCGGCCCAGCCCTTCTTTTCGAAATGATGATGAATGGGCGCCATAAGGAAGACGCGCTTGTGCGTAAAATGGAAGTAGACAACCTGAATCATGACCGACAGGGTCTCAACGATAAACAGGCCGCCGATGATGAGGGAGACGACCTCGGTGTTGGTCATGATGGACGTGCAGGCGAACGCGGCGCCCAGAGCAAGCGAGCCGGTATCGCCCATAAAGATGCTCGCCGGATAGCAGTTGAACCACAGAAAGCCCAAGCAGGCACCGGCACACGCGGTACAGAAGATGGACAGGTTCACGTCTCCGTGCAAAAACGCCATGGCAGCCATGGCGAGCATGGCGATCATGGAGGTGCCGCCAGCAAGACCGTCAAGGCCATCGGTCAGGTTCACGGCATTAGAAAGACCGGCAATCATCAGCCAGCAAAAGACAATATAGAGCCACGGGAACGAATAGCCGCAGATGGTAGTCGAAAGCACGCCAAGGTCAATCGTCAACCCACCGGGAAAACGAATCTCGGGGGCGACGCCGCACCAGTTGACGGCAAGCACCGTAAAGGTGACACAGATAATGGTTAGGCCGATCATCTTGGCATGAGGCGTCAGACCGAGCGAGCGCCCATGCGTAACGGAGGTCAGGTCGTCGATCAGACCCAGCACGCCGGTCGCCAGCGTGGCGAGCAGCACGAGCACGAGCTCGGTGGTGAGCTTGCCCATCAGCAGGCAGGTCAGCGAGATCGCGACGAGGATGACAACGCCACCCATGGTGGGCGTTCCCTGCTTAACCAAATGACGCTTGGGGCCGTCGGCACGAACCTGCTGGCCGATACCCTCGACCTTGAGCAGCTTGATCCACCACGGCATGAGCAGCAGCGCAATGGCTGCGGCGATGCCAAGCCCCAAAAAAGCCTGATACGTTGGATACGAGGGATTGCCGAACATGGGCTAGCACACACCTTCCACAAAGCGGTCGAGCTCAACAAAGCGGGAACCCTTGACCAGTACAACATCATGTTTTTCAAGCGCGCCGCCCATGCGGTCGAGCACCTGCTGATAATCGGAGAACACCTGGATGCGGTCCTCGTCCATGCCCATCATGCGCGCGGCATCGGCCATAAGCTGGGCCAGCTCACCACCCACGCACGCCAGCATGTCGAGCTTCTTGGCGGCGGCATAGGCGCCCACGAGCTCATGCATGCGAGGAGCCTCATCGCCCATCTCGCCCATCTCGCCCAGGATCGCCATGCGAGACCCCGTGCATGAAAGCGAGCACAGCAGATCGAGGCCGGCTGCCATCGATTCGGCGCTGGCGTTATAGGAATCGTCGATGATGCGTGCACCGCTCTTGGCGCGCTTGATCTCCTGGCGGTGCCCGGTGATCGTAAGACCCCTAAAGGCAGCATCGATCTGCTCGGGCGTCACGCCCAGGCGATAGGCAACCGCGGCGGCCTTAACGGCATTAGGAACGGACTGCACGCCGGGGATGGCAAGCATGGTATCGATTGTCTCGCCCTGACCAAAATCGAGTGTAAAGACCGGACGGCCCTCGTCATCAACGCGAACGTCGCGGGCGCGGACCTCATCATCGTCAGAGACACCGGCCAGCATCACGTCGATACCAGCAGGCTGGGCGAACGTATCGCGAATGAACGGCGTAAAATCGTCCTCGCCGCCCAAAACCAGCAGCGGCAAATAGTCGCCGGAGGCGCACATGCCCTGGACAATCTCGGCCTTAGCGCGGGCGATGTTCTCGCGGCTGCCCAAAATGCCGATATGAGAGGTGCCGATCTTGCTCACGATGGCAAGGTTGGGATTGGCGGACTGGGACAGGCGCTCGATCTCGTGGAAATGGTTCATGCCCATCTCGAGCACCAGGACCTCGGTATCGGCCGGAGCGGAAAGCACCGTGAGCGGCATGCCGATCAGGTTATTGAAATTGCCCTTGGTGGCCCAGACACGATAGCGCTTGGCGAGCACAGCGGCGAGAACGTCCTTGGTCGTCGTCTTGCCGATGGAACCGGTAATGCCAACGACCAGGCAGCCAAGCTCCAGGCGATACGCGTGCGCCAAACGCAGCAGAAACTCCTCGGGATCATCGGTCAGCAAGATGGCACAGCCCTTGTCCTGCGCCAGCGAGACCAGCTCGGCCTCGGGCTCACGCGTCATCACGACGGCGCCGGCACCCGACTGGACGGCACGGGAAGCAAAATCATTGCCGTCGACGTTTTCACCGGGAAAGGCGACGAAAATCGCCCCTTCCTCGACCTGGCGCGAGTCGATAACGCACCCGCGGCATACCCGATCGACTTCTCCCGTCACGGTTCGGGCCCCTGTTGCGGCCGCGAGGTTGTTGACGGCGATCTCTATCATTGCAGCTCCCCTGTAAACCTAATAATGCTATCGGCGTATTGTATCCCAGCGCCGCGCATGCGTGGTGCAGGGCATGTGAACACCCCTCATATGGGACAACAAACCACGCCCCAAAGATTGTAACCCCCTACTTCGCGTGTGGGATACCCAGCACGTCGAGCGCGTTGGCCATAATGGACTGGAACGGCACCGCAGCGGCATCTGAGCCGCTCGGCGTTCCGTCGAGCGTGATATAGCACAGCACCTTGGGTGATTGTGCCGGCGCAAAGCCCATAAAGGACGACATGTAGTTCTCCTTGAGGTAGCCGCCGTTCTCGTCGGCACGTTCGGCCGTGCCGGTCTTGCCCGCCACGTCATAGCCGTCAACTGCGCCGCCAACGCCCGTGCCTTCAGACACGACCGTCTGCATGCACGATGTCACCTGGGATGCTGCATCCTCAGAAATCGCACGCTCGCCTTCGCCCCAGTCCTTCTCGTCGCCTTTGCTGGACTTATAGAAGTGCGGGGTCATCATCACGCCGCCGTTAGCGATGCCGCCCACGGCACGTGCGATCTCAATCGGCGAGACAGACAGCGCCTGTCCAAAGCTCATCGAGCCCAGCGTGGCGCCGTCATACTGGTCACGCTCCTTGACGATGCCCAGGCTCTCGCCCGGAAAATCGACACCAGAGCTGTGACCGATGCCCCACTTGTCCACATAGGCGGCAAAGTCGTCGGCACCGATCTTGCGCCCCACCAGGACAAAGCCCACGTTGGACGAACGGCGCATCATCTCGCGCACATCCATGGTCATGGCATAGTCGCGCTTGTCGGCATCGGTGACGGTATCGTCGCCCACCTTGATGCTCGCCGGCACCTCAAACGACGTACTCGATCGCACGACGCCCAAGTCGAAGCCGGCGCCCGCCACGAGTGTCTTAAAGACCGAGCCGGGCTCGTAGGCGTCGGTAACCAGGCGCAGGTTCATATCCTCGGTCTTGGCGTTTTCCAAATCGGTCTGGTCGTAGGTCGGATACGAGCAGGCTGCCAAGATCTCTCCTGTCGTAGGATCGGTGACCAGCGCCGAGCCGTTCTTGGCCTTAGTCTTCTCAACTGCCTCTGCCAGGGCATCCTCGGCCGCACGCTGGATATTGACGTCGAGCGTCGTCACGATATCAACGCCGTCGACCGCAGCCACCTTTTTATAGGCACCGCCCGCGATATAGCTGCCGTCCCTCGCGCGCTCGCGTACGAGAGAACCGTTCGTGCCGGTCAGAAGCTTGTTGTATTGCTTTTCGAGACCAGTCAAGCCGTCGTTGTCTACATTCACTACACCCAGCACCTGCGATGCCAGATTGCCGTATGGATATACGCGCTTCATGGCCTGCTCAAAAAGCACGCCGGGCAGGTTCTTCTTCTCCAGCGCCACAGCATCGTCTTCGTCCACCTGGCGCTTGATATACACCCAGGTTCCATCGGACTCGACGAGCTTGCGGCAGGTCTTTTTATCGATTCCAGTTGCCTTGACCAGCGCCGACACCGTCTTGTCAACATCCTCGACAAGCTGGGGGTTCACGGCGATGTTGCGACATTCGGCCGACGACGCCAGCACGTTACCGTTGCGGTCGTAGATGGTGCCACGTTTGGCATAGAGGGTCTGCGCAAGCAGGCGGCGCGCATCGGCACGCTCGCGCAGTTTATCGGCTTCGACAATTTGATAGTCGCCAAGGCGAAAGACGCCCAAGCCCAAGCCAAGCCCAATGAAGCCCATGACGGCTTTGCGGCGAGGCAGAGGCGTGCCCGTGAGCCATTCGGTCGACGAACTCTTGCGCGACCTGGTGTTATGCACTTGAGGGCCGCCCGAGCCGCGAAGTCGCGACGCCGGGTCGTTGCCACGGGACTGCCCGGCGTTGTAAGATTGCCGACCCGTTCCTTGATAACCAGAACGTCCCCGCGACGAGGGACGTCCAGAACCGCGGCCCCCATCGGAACCGCGGCGATAGTCATTTGTCATACTCAGCTACCGTCTTGCTACTGAGCGGTCGCGGTCGCGTTGGCGCCCGCGGCTGCATCCTGCGAAAAGTCAAGTGTAACGCTCTCGCTGGGCTCCACCATGCCATAAGCGCCCGCAAGGTCGCGAATGCGCGTGTCGGCGCCATAGACCGAATGCATGACCTCCAGGTCGGAGCTCTCATCGGTCGCCTTTTCGAGCGTATTGGTAAGCTCGGCGTTGCTGTTGAGCACCTGGGCCGTAACACCGGCGAGCGCCACGCGGGCGACGCCGATCGTCATGAAGATAGCCGCAATGATGCAAAACGTTTTAAGAACGCTCATGAAAACCGGGCTTACCGCCTGGTTTGCCTGACGGCCCGCGCCCGTGTAGACATCAAAGCGCGGCGTGCGCTGCTCACGGGGAGCAACGGGGGCCTGCGGCGTCTCACGATAGGCGGGCATGGCGTTCATATCATAGGCGAGTGCTGCGCTTGAAGTGTTGTAGCCCATGATATGCCGCCTCCCATCCCGAGTACGTTGGTAGTGTGTTTAAGCTTCGTTTATGGTGCGAGCGGGAGGTCCAATATCACGCGGTCGCGCCTACAGACGCTGCGCCACGCGGATTTTGGCTGATCTCGCCCGAGGGTTGCGCTCAACCTCATCAGGCTGTGCAACCAAGGGTTTGCGGGTGATGACCTTGAGTATCGGCACGTTGCCGCACACGCACACCGGAATCTCCGGCGGACACGTGCACCCCTGGCTCATCTCCTTAAAGTGGTTCTTTACGATACGGTCCTCGAGCGAGTGATATGAGATGACGCAGATACGTCCGCCCGGGTTGAGCCACCTGGTGGCGGCATCAAGCCCTCGTTCGAGCACATCGAGCTCGTGATTGACCTCGATGCGAATGGCCTGGAAACTTTTCTTGGCCGGGTGTCCGCCATGCCGACGAGCGGCAGCCGGGATACCCGCCTTGATGATCTCGACAAATTGGCCGGTGGTTTCGATCGGTTCTTGCTCGCGGCGGCGCACGATCTCGCGCGCGATCTGCGAGGCGAACTTCTCTTCGCCGTAGACGCGTAGAATCCGGGCGAGGTCGTGTTCGTTATAGGTGTTG
>JAHYYN010000023.1:0-2172 GCA_019424945.1 Collinsella sp.
AAGACAAGCTGCGAAGTATTCCGTTGGGCGTGACCGATCCCAAGGCGCTTTGCGAAGCGCTGGAATATCAAGTCGAGCGCACCATCAGCGGCACGACGTTCACGCTTGCGGAGATTCCGCTGCCCGGCGGCGGTTCCATCCCACTTACCGTCGATGTCACCACACTGGCGGGTGCCCTGGGCGGTGGGTCGTAATGGGCATCCGCACGCGCCTGTGCGAGGAGTGCGCCCAGGCGACGGTCGAGATGGCCGTGGTCACGCCCGTCCTGCTGGTTCTGGCGCTTATCGTGTACAACGTCATGGTCTTTGCCGGTGCGGTCGCACGCTTCGATCGCGTGGTGCCCGATATCGTGCTAGCACATGCCGTGGCGCCGAGCGGGGAGGGCGATGGCAGCTCCATCGATGCTTCCGCGACCGTTCAGGCTCAGATCCAACATGCCATGGAAGGCTATGACTTGCTGATCGAGGTCTCGAGCGAACAGGGTGCGACGACATCGGATGGCGGTTTGCTTTCGCTTTCCGGCACGTTTAGGACCTACACCTGCACCATGCACTATGAGCCGTGGCCGACTTCTCTCAGCATCGCTGGCGTTCCGCTGGGGGCGCCGACAACGTTGTCGCACGAGCGCGCGGTGACGGTCGATCCATGGCGCCCGGGGGTGGTCATGTGACCGCGGTCTCGTCCTACATCGCCTACGCGCGGGCACTCAATAGGCTGGGTTGGACGCCGGCGGAGTTTGTGGTGGCGGAGTCGTTTGTCGTGCGCCTGCGCGGCATGCTGGGACGGCATCCGGTTGCCGCCAACGGCTTGCCGCTCGTCATGGCGTTTCCACGCTGCTCTTCGGTCCATACGTGTTTTATGGCCTATCCCATCGATATCGCCTTTATCGATGCACGTGGCTATGTCCTCGTATGCTACGAAAACGTACGTCCCTGGCGTATGTGCTCCTGCCCCGGCGCCTGGGCCGTACTAGAGCGTCCTTCAATCATTGTTTCGACCCCTGCTCTCCAACGCGTGCCGGCTTAAGAATTGGCGACAGCGGACTTTCGTCATACGAAATTGGGTAAGATGGAGGAGAAGATGCATGGATGTTGAGATCCATCCCAACGCTAAAAAGCACCTGACGGAAAAGCAGGTGCTTAGCGCTTGGCTTGCGGTTACTGAGTGCATTCGTCGCGAGCCGAAGGACGAGCCGCCGAGATGGCTTGCAATTGGATGGCTCTCAGACGGACGAAGCGTGGGGCTTGTCGCGGTCGAGCTTGTCCGTGGGTGGCTTATCATTCATGCCTTGTCTCCAGTCCAGAAGAAATTTTGGCAGGAGATTGAACAGGCTCGGCAAAGGGGTCGATGATGGGCAAGACGTATACGGCCGCTAATGGTCAGGTTGTAACGGATGAAATGATTGACGCGTGGTGCGAGTCGTACGAGCGCGGAGAGTTTCCGGATGGCGAACACACCGTTGGTGGGATCGTGCATGGACGGCCCCCGCTCTCAGGTGAGGGGACGGCAACGCTGTCGGTCAAGATTCCTCTGGGAATGAAGGAGGCCATTCGTCGACGGGCGGCTGCCGAGGGGATGACGCCAAGTGAGTTTGCCCGTGCGGCTCTGAGTGAAAAACTTCTTGCTGCCGGCTGATGCCTCTGACGTGCCGATTTATAGAACCGAGGCTGTGCCCAAAAACTTTTTTAAAATTCTCGGTTGACCGGAACGCGTCCTTGGTTATACTAATCAAGCCTTGAAACAAGGCACACCTCAAATGGCTGGGTAGCTCAGTTGGTAGAGCAGAGGACTGAAAATCCTCGTGTCAGGGGTTCGATTCCCTTCCCCGCCACCTTGAATTGACTAGGACCTCTGCAAAGGGGTCCTTTTATTCTATCGAGGACTCTGCGGAAATTGCGTCCCGGAATTTGGCTTCAGAGTGGGATGCGCTTTCCGGCGCTTACTTCCGACGTGCGCGCACATCTCGGCGCACCAGCTCGTGCCCACCTGTCCCAGACATTCCTCCCACTTTTGCGCCACTTTGTAGACCGTTCGGTCGCCTGTCTGCATGCGCGGGTATACTCAAATCGATAGATATGTCATGCAAGAGCGATGCGGGCTTAGCCCGTATGATTCAAAAGGGGGCAGTGATGGAGAGGATACTCGGCGTTAATCTCTCTGGCTGGTTTATTC
>JAHYYN010000024.1:0-8340 GCA_019424945.1 Collinsella sp.
CCATGAACACCGAGGAAATTGCGCGCATCGTCGGCGATCAGCGCGCCTACTTTAAGACGCACGCCACGTTTGATGTCGATGCTCGACGTCGTGCGCTCGTGAGTTTACGCGATGCGGTTCGGGCCCACGAGGCCGATATTGCCCATGCGCTCAAGACCGATTTGGGAAAGTCGCATGACGAGGCGTATATGTGCGAGATCGGCACGTCGCTTTCCGAGATTCGCCATCAGATCGCGCATGTGGCTCGATGGAGTCGTCCGCGCCTGCGTCCGTGTGACCTCGCCAATGCCGTGAGTGTGTGCAAAACGCAAGCCGTGCCCTATGGCGTCACGCTCATCATGGCTCCATGGAACTATCCGTTTTTGTTGACGCTCGAGCCGCTCGCCGGCGCGCTCGCTGCGGGTAACACCGTGGTCATCAAGCCGAGTGCCTATGCGCCGGCTTCGAGCGCGGTGCTCAAGCAAATCTGCGAAGAGACGTTTGATCCGCGCCTGGTGACGGTTATCGAGGGCGGGCGCGCCGAGAACGAAGCGCTGCTCGATGAGTGCTGGGACAAGATCTTCTTTACCGGCAGCGTTCCGGTCGGCAAACTCGTCATGGAGCGGGCAAGTAAAAACCTGACGCCCGTGACGCTTGAGCTGGGCGGAAAGAGTCCCTGCATTGTGGATGCGACGGCAAACTTGAAGGTCGCGGCACGGCGCATCGCCTTTGGTAAATGGCTCAACGTGGGCCAGACCTGTGTAGCGCCCGACTATCTGCTGGTCGACGTGCACGTGCACGATGAGTTGTTGGGCCTCATCAAGGAGGAGGTCCGCCGCATGTTTGGCGAGCATCCGCTCGACAACGAGGATTACGGCCACATCGTCAACGCCAAGCATTTCGTGCGCGTGCGCGGGCTGATCGACTCCGATAAGGTTGTGCTGGGAGGCACGGCGCGCGAGTCGTCGCTCAAGATTGAGCCGACGATCCTAGACGGCGTGGCCCCCGATGACGCCGTGATGCAGGAGGAGATTTTCGGCCCCATCTTACCGGTGCTGACGTTTGAGAGCTTAGACGAGGCCGAAGCGTTTATTACGGATCGTCCGACGCCGCTGGCCCTGTATATCTTTAGCCAGGATCGCGCGGCTCAGCAGCGCTTTGTGCGCTACGTGCCCTTTGGCGGCGGCTGTGTTAATGACACCATTATGCATTTGGCTACGAGTCATATGGGCTTTGGCGGCATGGGAGCGAGCGGTATGGGGCAGTACCATGGACGCGAGAGCTTCGATACGTTTAGCCACAAGAAGAGCATCGTGAACAAGGCAACGTGGTTGGACGTGCCATTCCGCTATGCCCCTTATGCAAGCTGGAAGCACAAGTTCGTGCGCATGTTTGTGCATTAGAATCAGATGACATAGGGATAAACAAAGTGGCCGCCCCCGCGTAAGCGAAGACGGCCATTTCTCACGATGAAAACGTGTATCGGAGTTGGCAAGACCCGCTGCCACGGGTGCCATCCGTGTTCCCATCTTATCTGCAAGCGTTCCGTTGCGCAAGCGTTGCGGCAAACGATTGAAAGACGCAGACAGGATGAATTTGTGTCCGCACGGGCCCGTAGACTTCTCAACTACGTTGTGGATGCTCGCTAATCGGTAATGGAGGCGCACGTGTTTGATGACGATGACCTGTTCGATCTGACAGACGATCCGTTTGAGTGGGATATGCTACTCGATGACGATGAGTTGGAGCAGGACCGTAAGAAGCGGCAGGGCAAGAAGACGCGGGATGACGCTTCGAAAAAGCAGGACAAGCGTCGCCGAGGTCTGTTCGGCGGGCTCTTTGGGTGACTGTCTCATCGCCGCGTCTGTATACTAAACAGGTCTTATACGCGTTGCGAAATGAGGACAGAGACGATGATGTGGTTTACCGCCGACCTGCACCTGGGCGATACGAATATCTTGCACGACATGGATCGACCGTTTGATTCGGTCGAGGAGATGAACCGCAAGGTCATCGATGCCATCAATGAGTGCGTGGCTGTGGACGACCGCCTCTATATCTTGGGAGACTTTACCTATCGTTTGCCCCTGGCGGAGGCGGTGCGCCTGCGCGAGCGCATCGAATGTCAGAACGTAACGCTCATCCGCGGTAACCATGACGGCGACTGGGAAGATCCAGACGCGCCGCACATTTGGGATGAGGTGCGCGATTATCTGGAGGTCGCCCCCGGTTACGCGAAGGGCCATCGCCTGGTAATGAGCCATTACCCCATGCTCAGCTGGAACGGCAAGGCGCGTGGCGCCATCATGTTGCACGGGCATATCCACAGCAGGGGAGACCGCACCAACGCGCGCAACCGCGATCGCGAGCGCCCGGTTCTGCGCTACGACGTTGGCCTCGATGCCAACAACTACAAGCCCGTAAGCCGTGACCAAATCCTAGGCTTCTTTGGACTGTAGCTGTAAGTGCAGGTAGAATGAACGCGCCGCGCGGATGGTCTGTGCGGCGCGTTTCAGTAGGAGCGATGAATCCATGAGGGCTATCCAGCGCATTAACCATAACGCTGCCATCTGCGAAGACGGCGCGGGGCGTCAGCTTATCGCGCTGGGTCGCGGTATCGGCTTTGGCGATATGCCGCATGAGGTCGACCTGGATGTCATCACGCGTACCTTTTACGGCATTGATTCAAAGTACCTGGCGTTTATTGATGAGGTCGACCCCGAGGTGCTGGAGTTTTCTGCTCAGCTGGCTGATATCGCAACCGGACAGCTTTCGTACGAATTGAGCCCTAACCTCCCCATTACACTGGCGGACCATATCCAGTTTGCCATTAAGCGCGCCCGCGAACACATGGTGGTGTCGTTGCCGCTCGAGCGCGATCTGGAGCAGCTGCATCCCATCGAATACCGCTTGGGCGAGCTGGCTGTTCGCGGCATCCAGAAAAGCTTCCGTGTGCGTATGCCCCGAAGCGAGGCCGCGGGCATTGCCATGTCGATTGTCAACGCATCGGTTAAGCCGAGCGAGCGGCGCGTGCTTGCCGAGCAGCACGAGGAGCGACTGCTCGATATGACGGTCGCGATTATTCAAGAAGAGTTGGGTGTGACGGTCGATCGCTCGTCGTTCGCCTTTGCCCGCTTTGCCACTCATGTGCGCTATCTGCTCGACCGCGTGGCAAAGAAAGAGCCGATCGATACCGAGAACTCCGGTCTTTACGACGTGCTCGTGGAGCAGTATCCGGCGGCATCGCGTTGCGCTCACCGTGTCGACGATCTGATTCAAGAGACCTTTGGCGAGCCATTGGCCCAAGAGGAGCTCGTCTATCTGATCATGCATGTGAATCGCGTGGCTTCTGTCCACTCGGATAAATAGGCTCTCTGGTATTTCCTTTCCGTCATGGCGACCGTTCGCGGGTCGTTTGCTACCGTTCGTCGGTAATCTGAGCCGCAACGAACGCATCTGCCGCATATACTCGCCGTGTGTTGGGTGTTACTCACGGCGCAGCTCCGAGAGGCACTACCGATTCTGCCAAGACCATAATTGGGTCTCTGTCGGTTGTGCGCGGGGCTTTTTTCATGTCGATCCACCCGGGAATCACATGCAAATCAATCTCTTGCCAACTGGTATCGCGCGCTGCGCAGGCGCGAGCGGAATCGTGCGTCTTGGTGCCGTGAAGTCCCACGGCCTTTAGTTGGAAGAGAAGGGATTCGACATGGCTGTCGATAACAAGAAGATTGCCGAGGACGTGCTCGCTGCCGTCGGCGGCGCCTCCAATGTGACGAACGCGACGCACTGCATGACCCGCTTGCGTCTGAACCTCAAAGATCAGTCCATTCCCAATGATAATGAAGTTAAGAAGATCAAGGGTGTGCTGGGCGCACAGTGGTCTGGCGGCCAGTATCAGGTCATCATTGGCCAGAACGTGCCGAAGGTCTATGACGCCGCCATTGCGCTGGGCGTCAAGGGCGAAGGCTCCATTGACGAGAACCTCGATGACGGCACCAAGGAGCCACTGACGGTCAAGACTGCGGGCAAGAAGGCCCTTAACTACCTGTCCAAGACAATGTGCATGACGATCCCCATTATCATGGGCGCCGCCATGTTCCGCACACTTGCCGTACTTTGCGGCGACGGCATGCTCGGTATCTGGTCTGCCGATTCTGACATCTACAACTTCTTCTACAACTGGATTTACAACGCCGGCTATTATTTCCTCCCTGTCTATCTGGGTTGGGCTGCCGCAAAGCAGCTCGGCTGCAGCCAGCCGCTCGGCATGATGCTCGGCGGCGTGCTCATTGCCCCCGAGTTCATGACGTTGGTCAACGCCGCTGCGGATTCTGGTGCTACGACCACGATGGTTTACGGCGTGCTCCCGGCTCAGCTGAACAACTATTCTGCGACCGTGCTCCCCATGCTGCTGTCTATGCCGGTGCTGATGGTCGTCGAGAAGTTCATGAAGAAGATCATCCCCGACATGCTCTCCACGGTGTTTGTGCCCGTGTGCACCATGGCTGTGATGACCCCCGTTTCCCTGTGCGCCCTAGCTCCGATTGGTTCCATTCTGGGCGACCTGGTCGGCAACTTTATGTTCGGCCTCGGAAACGCTGGCGGCATCGTCACAATCCTCTCCCTCGTCGCCATTGCCGCGCTTTGGGAGTTCCTGGTTATGACCGGTATGCACCAGGTTCTGATTGCCCTCGGCATTGTGCAGGTGCTCACCTCAGGGTCTGACTCCTGCGTTATGGTCGCGGGTGCTATCGCTCAGTTCGCCACGTGGGGCATGGCCTTCGGTGCCTTCCTGCGCCTTAAGGAGGTCGACGAAAAGGGCGCTATGCTTGGTTTCTCGCTCTCCGGCATTGTCGGTGGCGTGACGGAGCCCGCGCTGTATGGCTGCGGCTTTAAGTATACTCGCTGCCTGGGTGCCATGGTCGCGGGCGGCGCTATCGGCGGCCTGATCGCGGCTCTCACTAATGTGACCACGTATGTTTTGGGCGCAACTAATATCCTTGGTATTACAGGTTATGTTGCAGGCGGAACTGCTAATCTCGTATGGGGCTGCGTTGCATCGGGCACTGCATTTGTTGCCGCCGCTGCCATCGCCTACTTCTTTGGCTTTACCAAGGAGCAGCTCGACGAAGACGCTGCTGCCGCCAAAGCCTAAAGCATCCGTTCGGTAGGACAATTATCTGGGGCACTTGGCTGCGCTTCAAGTGTCCCTTTCCGTAGATGGGGGTCAATATGAAGCAATTGCTCATTCGTGCCGATGATATCGGTTATTCGTATGCCGTTAACCTGGGGATTGCCCGCAGTATCAATGAGGGCCTGGTGCGCTCGGCGGGACTTATGCCCAATATGCCCGAGGCCGAGCGTGGCTGGTCGCTCGTGGCGGATGCCGGCATTGCGGTGGGTCAGCATACCAACGTGTGCCTGGGCAAGCCGTGTGCCGACCCGGCGCTCATTCCGAGCATGCTCAACGAGAATGATGAGTTCCATAGCAGCCGTACCTTCCGCGATCATTTTAAGCGCGGCGAGGAGTTGATAGACTTCGACGAGGCCTGCATCGAGATCCGCGCGCAGCATGACCGCTTTGTCGAGATCGTGGGCCGCGAGCCCGATTACTTTGAGGCCCATGCCGTCATGAGCAAAAACCTTAACCGAGCGATCTCGGCGGTTGCTCAGGAGCTGGGCCTTAAGGAGCAAAAGGCGAGCTTCGACCCCGCGGCTGTGGTGCATTGCGGAGATACTGATCTGCGCATGGTGATGCGCTCGATGGAGCCGGGCTACGAGCCCAAAGAGGCAATCATGCAGACGGTTCGCGGGATGGTGGACGGCGAGACGGTCGTCTTTGTGTGCCATCCGGGTTATCTCGATCGTTTTATCCTGGAGAACAGCTCGCTCACGACCGATCGTACCAAGGAAGTCGATGCACTGATCGACCCCGAGCTTCGCGCTTGGCTCGAGTCTCAATCCGATCTTCGCCTGATCGACTACCGCGACCTGTAAGGACCCAAGTCACCACAAAGGGGACAGTCGCCTTTGTGGTGGTTCTGGCGCCGTTGCCATTATGGCAGCGGCGCCTTTTTTGTCCGTGCGGCGCGGTAGAGTGTAGGCGGTTGAAATTTGCGTCCATCGAGGAGCTGCTATGAACGAGATCAAGTGCCCGCATTGTGGCGAAGTTTTTAAGGTCGATGCGTCCGGCTATGCGGATATCGTCAAGCAGGTGCGCGATGCCGAGTTCTCGCGCGACCTGGATGAGCGCGTGAAGGCGGTCCAGCGCGAGGGCGAGCAGGCACTGGAGCTTGAGCGCTCGCGCTCGACGGCTGCTTTGCAAAAGGCAGAGTCTCAGCGCGACGCTCAGCTTGTCGAGCAGAAGAACGCTGCAGCTCAGCAGCTGGCACAAGAGGTTGCCAAGCGCGACGCTGAGCTTGCCGAGCTGCGCGCCAAGCTCGAAGGCGCTGCCGCAGAGCGCGAGAGTGCAAGTCAGCGCGCGGCGGTTGAGGCTCGTTCCGATGCTCAAAAGGAGAATGCCGAGCTTCAGCGCGAGATCGACAATTTACGTGCGCAGTTGGAGCGCAAAGATGATGAAGCCAGGCTTGCCGAGGCGGCGGCACGCAATGCTGCTCAAAACGACCTGTCCGCGCGCGACGCTCAGATTGCCGAGCTGCAGGCCAGGATCGCCGCGGCGGACAAGGCCCAGGAGATGGCGCTTGCCGCTGCCGCGGCCGAGTCTCAGCGTGAGCTCGATGTCGCTCGCAGCGAGGCCGAACGCACACTCACAGACTACCGCGCGAAGGTGCAGGAGAAGTTTTCCGCCGCAAAGGCTCAGTCTGAGCAGGAGGCCGAGGGCCTGCGCGCCCAGCTGCGCGAGCAGGAACTGATGGCAAAAATGAACCTATCGGAGGCGGTCGCCGCGGCGGAGCGAGAGCGCGATGAGGCCCGCGCAAAGCTCACGAGCGAGCTGGCGGTGCGCGATTCGCGCGAGGAACAGGCCAGAGCAGCACACGAGCTCGAGCTTGCGCAGGCCAAGCGCGCGAGCGATGACCTGATTCGCTACAAGGATGAAGAGATTGAGCGCCTTAAGGACATGAAGGTCCGCCTGTCCACCAAGATGGTGGGCGAGTCGCTCGAGCAGCACTGCGAGACCGAGTTTAACCGTCTGCGCATGACGGCGTTTCCCAATGCGTACTTCGAGAAAGATAACGATGCATCCGAGGGCACCAAGGGAGACTTCATTTTCCGTGAGCGCGACGCGAGCGGCAACGAGGTCATTTCGATTATGTTCGAGATGAAAAACGAGAACGACGAGACCGCGACCAAGCATAAAAACGAGGACTTCTTTAAGAAACTCGATCACGATCGTCGCCAGAAAGGCTGTGAGTACGCGGTGCTCTGCACGCTGCTCGAGCCCGAGAGCGAGCTTTACAACGCGGGAATCGTGGACGTGAGCTATCGCTACGAGAAGATGTATGTGATCCGCCCGCAGTTCTTCATTCCCATCATTACGCTGCTACGCAATGCCGCCATGGGTTCGCTTCGCTATAAGCAGGAGCTGGCGGAGTACAAGCAGCAGAATATCGATGTCACGAACTTCGAAGCCAAGATGGAGAAGTTCAAGAACGATTTCGGCCGCAACTACGAGATCGCGAGCCGCAAGTTCCAAACGGCAATCGATGAGATCGACAAGACGATTAGCCATCTGCAGAAAACCAAGGAGGCGTTGCTGTCCTCCGAGAACAATCTGCGCCTTGCCAACAAGAAAGCCGACGATCTTACCATTCGCAAGCTCACGTGGGGCAACAAGACCATGAAAGCAGCGTTTGACGAGGCGCGCGGGGCCGCGACAGAGACGAACGATGAGCCAGCCGAGGCGGATTCGTATGAGGTCGAGGATGCCGAGTAGGGGATAGCGTATCGCGCAAAAAGCGGGGCCGCTGGCGATGTTGCCAGCGACCCCGCTTTGTTTCGTCCCATTGCGCCCGGCTAGTCCTCGAGCAGGTCCTCGATAAAGCCGACACGGTAGTTCTTGAAGATTACCTCGCCGCCGTCTTGCGTGGCGTCCAGATCGACATCGCCCATGATGCCAAAATCGTGGTCGCCATCCTCGTCAGCAAAGATCTGGTGCACGTGCCATACGTGCGCGGTCTTCTCGTCGGACTCGTCGATGGAAAACATCGCGGCGCTGCGGGCATCTCCGTCGGTGAGGATTTCCTCGTGCTGCTCGTGGTAAGCGTCGAGTGCTTTTTGCCAGCGGATCTCGCTCATGCCCCAGTCGTCGTCGAGCTCGCCCAGGTCGCGAACGTGCTCGCGGGCGGCAAGGGTCACGCGGCGGAAGAGCGCGTTGCGCACCAACAGCGTGCAGCCGCG
>JAHYYN010000025.1:0-28570 GCA_019424945.1 Collinsella sp.
CTTGTATATTCCCAGACTTTGCGTGCATAAACCAGTCGAAAACGCCGAGCGCCCTTGCATCATCGGCTAACGGTGAGGAAACGCCACTTTATCAAGGTAAAGCAAGCTTGACGGGCCGTGCAGAGGGAACGTTGGACCCCCCAACCAACCTCAACGCCTGTTGAACATTAATGCATACACCATTGGTATGTTTAATAAGATTCTTGTCCTCCGTCACGACGTAATCGGCATCAATGCGATTGGCGACGCCCAGCATCAGGTCGTCCTCAAAGTCATTGTGGTGGTACTTGAACACAAAGGAGTCGAAGACCTCGTCTGCACCGACCGGGGCGATGAGGGCTAGCTCGCGCATCTGTCGAACGCATGCCCAGGCCGTTTCGTCTGCCGCCGCAATGGCGTTATCGCTCAGTGAGCCAGTCTTTCTTCGGCACTCCTGCTTGATTGCCGCCGAGACAAGATATGAAACGTCTTTGACCGAAAGCGACGAGGCAAACAGGGCAATCCGCTCCGAGGCGTCGGCAATCTCGATCAGATGGACGACATTTGCCGTACGGTCGGACCTGCCAGAAAAATAATCCATCCATACGTTGGTATCGATTAACAGCTTGAGGACGCCTTCTGTGCTCATAGTTCCACCCACTCGGGATAGCGCTCCGCCATGGCCTCCTCATAGAGGTCGTCATAGTCTCCCGAGAACTCAGGGATGGGGATGCCGTATTTGAGGCACGAATCGCGAACGATATGGCTGCCTTGCGCGGCCCTTGACTCCATGCGCCGGGGCTCCACTCCGTCAGAAACCGGAGCCGCCGCGTCTCCCTTCGAGGGCATGCGTCCGTTAACGACCAGATACTCCCAAAGTGTCCGAACGGCTTGTGACGGCGTCATGCCAATATGAGTCAGGACGGCGTCTCCCGCCTCTTTGAGCTGGCGATCTATACGCACGTTCATCTGAACTGGCCGCGTGTCGAGTATTGACGTAGGCATATCAGCTCCTTTGCTATACTATATCTCGATTTTAGTATAGCACGGCAGATTGAAGCGCATTTCAATAGAAATGAGGGCGCTTCCTTATCGGAAACGCCCCCGTTATACAAGGTATGTTCAATCCCTACAGCGCACCAGAGCCGGCTTGCATCATGCCACCGGGGCCCGAGGTCACGCCGCCGCTCACGGGCGCGGCGTTGCCGGTGTGCGGTGCCGCCGGGGCGGTATCGCCACCGAGCGTACCTGCCGGACGCCGCGCCGGAATCTCGCCCGTGCCGTGGCTAAAGACGAACTTGCCATCGGCCACGTCGCACAGGACGGTATCGCCCTCGCCCCACTCACCGGCCAGAAGCTCCTCGGACAGCGGGTCCTCGATGAGCTTTTGAATAGCACGGCGCAGCGGACGCGCACCGTTGGTGAGGTCGGTGCCCTCGGCCACGATCTTGTCATAGGCCGCATCGGTGAGCTTGATGTTCATGCCGTTGGCAATCAAACGCTGACGCAGGTCGTCCACCAGCAGGTGCGCGATCTTGGTGAGATTCTCGCCCGAGAGCTTCTGGAACACCACGATGTCATCGATGCGGTTGAGCAGCTCGGGGCGGAACAGGCGCTTGAGCTCGCCCATCGCGCGGCCGCGGATCTCACTCGAGGTGAGGCCCTGCTCGCCGGTGGTGCCAAAGCCAACGCTCGCATCCTGTGCGATCTCGCGGGCGCCCACGTTGGACGTCATGATGATCACGGTGTTGCGGAAGTCGACCGTCTTGCCCTGGCTATCAGTCAGGCGACCCTCCTCCAGCACCTGCAGCAGGATGTTGAAGATATCGGGGTGTGCCTTCTCGATCTCGTCGAACAGCACGACCGAGTACGGGTGGCGACGAACGGCCTTGGTGAGCTGGCCGCCCTCGTCGTGACCGACGTAACCCGGAGGGCTGCCGATGAGCTTGGAAACCTCGAACTCGCTACCGAACTCGGACATGTCGAAGCTGATGAGCGCGTCCTTGCTGCCAAAGAGGTACTCGGCGAGCGTCTTGGCGAGCTCGGTCTTGCCCGTGCCGGTGGGACCCAGGAAGATAAAGCTACCGCCGGGGCGACGCGGGTCCTTGAGCGGCGAGCGGCTGCGGCGCACGGCCTTGGCAACGGCCTCGACAGCCTCATCCTGACCGATGATGCGCATCTTGAGCACGCTTTCTGCCTGCAGCAGGCGACGGCTCTCGCTCTCGGTAAGCGAGGACACCGGCACGCCCGAAGTCACGGACACGATATCGGCGATCTGACTCACATCGATGGTGAGCGGGCTGGCGTCGAGCTCGGCGGTCCAGGCAGCCTTGGCCTCGGCGAGTTCGATCTCGGCAGCCTTCTGCTGCTCGGTGATCTCGGCGGCCTTGTTCATGTCGTCGCTCTCGGTGGCCTCCTGCGCGGCGGCCTTGAGCTCCTCTATGCGATGCTCGGCCTCGCGCACCGGCTCGGGCGCGCGGTTGGCGGCGATGCGGGCGCGGGCACCGGCCTCGTCAATGAGGTCGATGGCCTTATCGGGCAGGAAGCGATCCTGGATGTAGCGGTTGGAAAGGTTCGCGGCGGCCTCGATAGCACCCTGCGTATAGCGCACATGGTGGTGCTCCTCGTAGCGCGGCTTGAGCGCGGTCAGGATCTTGACCGTGTCCTCGACGCTCGGCTCCTCGACATCGATGGTCTGGAAGCGACGCTCGAAGGCCGGGTCCTTGGTGAGGTACTTGCGGAATTCCTCGGCCGTGGTGGCGCCGATAATCTGGAAGGCACCGCGCGCGAGCACGGGCTTGAGCATGGAGCTCGCGTCGATGGAGCCCTCGGCAGAACCGGCACCGATGATGGTGTGCATCTCATCGATAAACAAGATGACGTCGTCGGCCTCGGTTGCCTCCTGGATCACGTTCTTGAGGCGCTCCTCGAACTCACCGCGATACTTGGCGCCCGCAACGAGACCCGGCAGGTCGAGCGTCCAGATATTCTGGTTCATGAGGTTCTCGGGCACGTTGCCGGCAGCAATCTGTTGCGCCAGTCCCTCGACGATGGCCGTTTTGCCCACGCCGGGATCGCCCAGGATAAGAGGGTTGTTCTTGGTGCGGCGCGAAAGGATCTCCATCATACGCTGGACTTCCTTTTCGCGGCCGATCACCGGATCGAGTTCGCCGTCGCGTGCCTTCTGCGTAAGGTTGGTCGCGAACTGCTTAAGTGTATCGGTGCCGCTCCCCTTTTGCTGGGAGGCATCCGAGCCGCTAAAGAACGGCAGGCCCGTACCGGGACGACCAGCACCGGCGCCAGCGAGCGGGCGCTTCTTATCCTGGTCCTTGGCGGTGAGTTTCTCGATAGCCTTTTTGATGGAGGCGGACGACACACCCAGGCGCATGAGGATGTCCATGGCCATGCCGTTGCCCTCTTCGACGATGCCGATCAGCAAGTGCTCGGTCGACACGTAGGTCTGGTTGTTTTCACGCGCCACGCGGAATGAACGCTCCATCACGCTAATGACGAGCGGCGTAAAGGCGAGCTTGGCCGCCTCGGTCTCCTCACTGGGCTCGGGAACCGTGGTCTGGACCTCTTTAAGAGTATCCATGATGTCGTCGTAGGAGATATCGAGCGAACGCAGTGCCTCGGCGGCAATGCCCTCGTCCTCCTTGGCGAGTGCGAGCAGCAGGTGCTCGGTACCCACCTTATTTGAGTGAAGATCGAGCGCTTCTTGCTTGGCCATGGACATGACCTTGCGCGCGCGATCGGTAAAACGGTCTAACATGCTAGTTCCTCTTAGACGAGCTAGTTTTTTCAAACGCAAAGCGCCGCCCGCGGCAGCGCTTTGGTCTCTTTACCCATATGGAGTATATGTTAACCGTTGGGACCTTTCCTGCCCGTAGCCGCGCGACAACGTCTACAAAAAAGGAATTGCCAGGTGCCTCTGCATCGGCCCAACGAGCGTGGATTTTCGGACACCCATTCCACGAGCGTGGATAATCTCCCGTCTTGAGCCCGTAAACAGGCCAAAAACGGGAGATTATCCACGTTCATGTTTTGCGGATCAGTTTCATTTGCACCAATTAGCTGGTGTGGCGCCAGCGGGGGTCGGTGAGGGTTCTCGCCACACCCAGGCCAACGGGCAGAAACGCCACAATGAGCACCGCACGCACAAACCAGCCGAGCATATTGACCGTGTCGAAGGTGCACATGTAATACATCGAGCGATACAGATACAAGCCCGGCACCATAATGACAATCGATGGCACCGTGAGGGCGATACGTGGGTAGGTGAGCTTGATTTCGGCTAAGCTCGCGAGCAGGCCCGATACCAGCGCACCGATAAACGCTGCTGCCTCGGGAGGCATACCTAAGCTCAGGCCCAGGAAGGGAAACAGCGCCGGCGCATCGACAAGGGTCAGACGCAATGTATTGGACACGGCGCCGATCAGACCGGCCGCCGCGGCCATCTTTAGCGGGCTGTTGAACATAACCGAGAAGCCAAATACACCGACGAAGCTCATCACCACACGCAAGAGTGTAAGAGCCAACGGCGAGAGCCCGAGCGGGGCAAAGTCATCCGGCGCCAGCCCCACACACTCGGCAACCATCCAGCCTACGAGGGTCGCCATCACAATAATCGACACGGCATACGAAAGACGCTCAATGCCGCTTCGCATATCGAGCTTAGCGATGTCGAGGCCTGCCGTAATGAGGGGAAAGCCGGGAATCACAAAGAGCATGGCGCCGATATAGCCTTCTTGGTGCGACATTGCCCCCGGTACGACCTGGCCAAGGCCGAGCAATGCCAGCAGATACGAAACGCAAGCGAGCGCAACGCCGATCGTCAGCGCGCTAAACTGGCCAAGGCCTTGCTTGAGAATATGGGAGCGAGCAAAGTTGCCGACACCAGCGCCCACAAATGCACAAGCCATCTCGATAGGGCCGCCGCCGAGCAAAAAGACGAAGGCGCCGCAAGCACAGGCTGCCGCAAGGCCCTGTTGCCAGGGAGAGTAATCGGGCTTTGAGCTCTCAACGGTCCTGAGCATCTCGTGATACTCGTGTACCGTGAAGCGACGACCATAGGTCTCGATTTCCTTGAGGAAACTCTCCATCATCCAAATGCGATGGGTATTGACTCCCGTTGTGGGCAGGCTGACAACCTCGTTAAAGCAGTGGCCATCTTCGATGCAAGTGCACTCAAACGACAGAAGACTCAGGTCGACGTGAATCGTGACGCCGAGTACGGCAGCAACACGATTCATGGTATCGCGTACACGCCAGGCACCCGTTCCGCTCGCGAGCATAAGCATACCGGTGCGGCAGATGATGGATGACTTATCGGTGAGCGGCGCATCGACGGCAAGCTCATCGCCTGCCGTCACGATCTGGTGCCAGTCAGTTTTCATATGGAGTGCGCCGGCGCGAACACCGTGGTGCATGGGGGCTCTCGAAAGCAGCGAGTCAAGGCGCGAAGACTGTGGGGGCTCCGTTGATTCGTCCTCAACCTCATCAGTCTCTTCATCGACCAGATCAAATGAGTCAAGCGATGCCGGCTCGCGACGATCGATTAGTTCCTCATCCTCATCGTCAAAGTAATTGAACTGATCGAGCATGTCCTCTTCGATTGCATGCTCGCTCGCGTCGTCCATATAGACGCTCCCTTCCTACCGACTAACCCCCATCCTAGGCAGCAACGGCTAAAGGAAACATAAAAGAGACGGCTGCCATGCGAGCCATGTGCTCAATAGCCGTTGGGTAGTCGTTTAAGAACGTCCCCAATGACTATTGACGGCCAAGGCAACGCCGATGTATTGGCAACGTCAGCGAGCGGACCGCATTTGAGGCAAGGTGACGTGAAACGAAAGGGCGCTGACCTTCTGGTCGCGCCCTTGAAGTTGAACGTCAGATTGTCCAAATGCGGCCCGCGCAGCGTCGAGCCGTTACGCGGTTCGTAGAACCGCGTAACCCCCTAGTACATCTTTGCGCCGGCGGGGATGGAGGCGTCGAGCTGGATCAGGTTGAGACGCTCCTCACCATCCTCCTCGTGGATAGCGCTGATGAGCATGCCGCAGCTGGGAATGCCCATCATCTTGCGCGGAGGCAGGTTGGTGATGGCGAGCAGAGTCTTGCCGACCAGGTCCTCGGGCTCATAATAACCGTGAATGCCGGAGAGGATGGTGCGGTCGGTGCCAGTGCCGTCGTCGAGCGTAAAGTTCAGCAGCTTCTTGGACTTCTTGACGGCCTCGCACGCCTTGACCTTCACAGCGCGGAAATCGCTCTTGGAGAAGGTATCAAAGTCGACGAACTCCTCAAACAGCGGCTCGACGGCGATCTTGGAGTAATCAACCGTGGGCTTGAGCGGCTTGACGAACGGGCTCGCGGTGTTGCCGGCCTCGGCAGCCTTAGCGGCAGCGGCACCGGACTGGAAACCCTTCTCGGGCTTCATGTGCGGGAACAGTAGCACGTCGCGGATGGAAGCCTGGTTGGTGAGCAGCATGACCACGCGGTCGATACCGATGCCGATGCCGCCCGCGGGAGGCATACCGTACTCGAGGGCGCGCACGTAGTCCTCGTCGTACTCCATGGCCTCGTCGTCGCCGCCAGCCTTCTCAGCCATCTGGGCGGCAAAGCGCTCGGCCTGGTCGACCGGGTCGTTGAGCTCGGAGAACGCGTTGGCGTACTCGTGACCGGCGATAACCAGCTCAAAGCGGTGCGTCAGGCGCGGATCGTCCTCAAAGCGCTTGGCAAGCGGGCTGACCTCGATGGGGTAATCGCACACGAACGTGGGGTTGACGATGGTGTCCTCGCCCAGCTCATCGTAAATCTCGGCGATGATCTTGCCAGCAGTCCACTCGGGCTTGATCTCCAGGCCCTTCTCGCGTGCTGCGGCAGCGAGCTCCTCGACCGGCGTGTCGATGGTGACCTGCTTGCCGAGCACGTCGGAGACGATGTCGGTCATGGGACGGCTGGCCCACTCACCAGAAAGGTCGATGGTCTGGCCCTGGTACTCGATGACCTCGGGGTTGCCGATGGCCTTGTTAGCCGCCTTAATGACACCCTGGGCGAGCGCCTTCATGCCCTCGAGGTCGGAGAAGGCACGGTAGGCCTCCATCGTGGTGAACTCGGGGTTGTGGGTAAGGTCCATGCCCTCGTTACGGAAGATGCGGCCGATCTCGAACACGCGCTCAAAACCACCGACGATGCAGCGCTTGAGGTGCAGCTCGGTGGCAATACGCAGGTAGCACTCCTGATCGAGCGCGTTGAAGTGGGTAATGAACGGCTTGGCCGTGGCACCACCCTGGATGGTCTGCAGGATGGGGGTCTCGACCTCCATGTAGCCGTCGGACCCCATAAAGCGACGGAAGGTGGAGAGAATCTGCGAACGCTTACGGAAGGTCTCGCGAACGTCGTCGTTGGCGATCAGGTCGACATAGCGCTGGCGATAGCGGGTCTCCTTGTCGGAAAGACCGTGGAACTTCTCGGGCAGCGGACGAACGGCCTTGGAAAGCAGGGTCGCGCTCTTAGGGGCAACGGAAAGCTGGCCGCGCTGGGTGCGCACAACCACGCCGGTCACGTCCAAGATGTCGCCCAGGTCGAGGGACTTGAGCGTATTCCAGGCAGCCTCGTCCATGTCGTTGATGCGGCAGAACAGCTGAATCTCGGCAGTCGCATCGCGCACGACGATGAACATGATCTTGCCCTGACCGCGCTTGGCGACCACGCGGCCGGCGATCTTCACGACGTCCTCGGTGTCCTCGCCATCGGCAAGCTCAGCGTACTTAGCCTCGATATCGGCAACGTAGTCCTCAAGCTCAGAGTGCTCGGGATAGGGGTTCTGGCCCGCCTCGAACAGGGCGGCGCGCTTGGCCAGGCGGGTGGCGCGCTCGTCGTTGAGCGTCGATGCCTGATCTGCGGCGTTCTGGTTCTCTGCCATAAGTTAGCTCCTCAAACTAAAACGCTCCCCAGGATTCGGTCCCAGGGAGCGAAAACATACCTTTACGCGGGACCGTGGTCTAGCGTGCAATCTTGGCGATGGTGTAGACGCGAGTCTTGCCGGAAGGCGTAACGACCTCGACGGAGTCGCCCTCGCCGTGACCGATGATGGCGTGGCCGACCGGAGACTCGTTGGAAATCTTGTGCTCGAGCGAGTTGGTCTCGGTGGTACCGACGAGCGTGACTTCCATGACCTCACCGTTGGGATCAATCAGAGAAACGGTGGAACCGATGGAGACGGTCAGATCACCTGTGGTGGCAGCAACCTGAGCGTTGGCAAGGATGGCCTGGATCTCGGCAATACGAGCGGCGTTCTGGGCCTGCTTGTCCTTGGCGGCATCGTACTCGGAGTTCTCCGAAAGGTCGCCGAACGCGCGGGCTTCCTTGATGTCCTCGACGATCTCCTTGGCGTAATCGCCCTCACGCCAAGCGAGCTCCTCGACGAGCTTCTGGCGGCCCTCAGCGGTCAGTACGATCTGGCTTGCGTCCATACGGATATCTCCCCAACTCTGATCAAACAATCAACTGTCAACAAAACGAAAAAGACCGGCTAGCCTGCGGGCAAGCCGGTCAGGTGCTCACCCCAAAGGGATGGGACTACTCTGCGTCCGCGTCGCTGTCCTCTGCCTGCTTCTTCTTGGCAGCAGCGAGCTTGGCCTCGAGCTCAGCGATCTCCTTGTCCTCCTCGGACTGCTCGACCACGACCTCCTCGGCCTGCTTGGTCTCGGCCTTATCGTCGCCCTCCATACCCTCGCGGATATTCTTGACGGTAGAGCCGAGGGACTTGCCGAGCTTCGGCAGGTTCTTGGGCCCGAAGATAATCAGGACAACGACGAGAATAATGATGAGCTCAGGAGCCCTCAGTCCAAACATGTAGACCTCCACAATACAGCGAGACAAGCTCGAATGAGTATACCGCGGGTATCGCGGTATCACAACAATAGCTAAAAAAAGGGACCGCAAGAAGCGGTCCCTCCTCATGCTCTGGTCGGGTTGACTGGATTTGAACCAGCGACCCCTGCGTCCCGAACGCAGTGCTCTACCAAACTGAGCCACAACCCGTTAGCTCGACTATAGTAACAAAGATTTCCGTCGTGTGCTAGAGAAATTTTTACTTCTTTGGCACTTCGATGCGAACCGTGTTGGGAATGAGCTCCGTCGCGCAGGACCACCAGCCGTTTTGCAGGGCAGCGTCGGCAAGCCTTTCGGCCGTGGCGGCGGTGTCGCAAATGGCAAATGAGCAGGCACCCGATCCGCACACATCTACAGCAACGGTGCCGTCCTGTTTACGCAGCCAATCGAGAACCGTTTGAATCTGCGGCTCCATCTGTGCGGAAATGACACCTAGGTTGTTATGGATGAGCGCATATGCCGTCTCGGCATCACCAGCATGCAAGGCAGAAGCTATCGCGCCGGGCTTGTCTGCAGGCACCGGAGCCTCGTCAAAACGTCGATAGGCTTCAATTGTTGAAACGCTTGCCTCGCGCGGCTTGACCAACACGACGGGCGTTGCGGGCAGCGCGGGATACTCAGTTGCCAGCACGTCTCCCCCACCTACGTAGAACGCAAGGCTCGCGTGCAAAAAGAACGGGACGTCAGCACCAATACCCCGCGCAATGTCGTCGAGCGCGGGGTCGGTGCGATCAATTCCCCAGAGCTCCGCCAAGGCGACAATGACCGCGGCCGCGTCCGTCGAGGGGCCGCCCAAGCCGGCGCACAATGGAATGCGCTTCTCAATCGTCACGCAGATGTTTGCCTCGCAACCATAATGCTCGGCCATAGCAACCGCAGCCCGATACGCCGTATTCTTTTGCATGGGAAAATCTGATGCCGGAACCGTCTGGACGGTCAGCGCCTGCGCCGGCGCGACCGTCACGGAATCGGAAAGACCGACGGCTGCCATCAGGGAATCGACCCTGTGGTAGCCGCGGTCATCGCGCTCGGTATGAACCCCCAGGTAGAGGTTAATCTTTGCCGGCGCGGAAAGAGTCAGGGACCGATCGGTCACCGTTAGTGCTCCTCGAGCTGATTGCCGAGCGGGGTAAAAATGTGCTCACCGCTCTCGGGGTCGAACAGCTCGACCTGCCCGGTGAGGACATCGATATACTGGTAGGACTGACGCGACTTGCGGCCGCGACGTTCGTCAACCTCGACGATAAAGACGGCGGGGTGGACGCTCTTGATGGTGCCCATGCGCTCGACGACGCGGGTGCGGCCCATGTTGGCCTTCACCTTGACGCGATCGCCCACCATATCGGTCAGCTTCTCGTGGATGTCGTCGACGTGATTGACTTCCATCTCTTCCATGAACAGGGCCTCCAGAAGGTGCAATTCAAAAAGGGGATAATACCCCTAAGATAGACAAAACTCTAATACTATAGCACCCTGTTGCGACCACGCGCAAGTAGCTAATTTGGCTACTTACAGATTGTCGGTATCGAGGACGATGGTGAATGGGCCGTCGTTGACGAGGTCAACTTTCATATCGGCGCCAAAGATGCCATGCGCCACGTGTTCGACATCTTGACGAACGAGCGTCAGGAAGTACTCGTAGAGCTCGTTGGCGACATCGGGCGCGCCGGCGTCCGTAAACGACGGACGGCGGCCGTGGCGGCAGTCGGCAAACAGCGTGAACTGCGACACCACGAGCACCTCGCCGTCGACATCCGCCAGCGCCAAGTTGGTCTTGCCGTTCTCGTCCTCGTTGATACGCAGCCCGCGGAGCTTGCCCCACAGCTTGTCGGCTTCGGCGCGTGTGTCGCCGTGGCCCACGCCCAGCAGCACCAAGTAGCCGCGTCCAATACGGCCCACGCACTCGCCGTCGACTGTCACGCTGGCGTTGAGCACGCGCTGCACCACCGCACGCACGGTCTACTCCTCGCCCGTCAGTTTGGCGGACAGATGCTCGAGCGCATGGAAACGATGGCTGATGGCGTTCTTCTCGTCCGCCGTGAGCTCGGCCATGGTCTTGCCCGGCGTATCGACCGGCAGGAACAGCGGGTCGTAGCCAAAACCGTGTTCGCCGCGGCCCTCGTGCGCGATAACGCCTTCGCAGGCGCCCTCGCCATAGGTGACCAGGCCGTCCGTATCGATAAGCGCGACGACGCTCATAAAGCGCGCGGTACGGTCCTCGTCTGCCACGCCTTCCAGGTTAACGAGAAGCTTGGCGTTGTTGGCGGCATCGTCGCCATGCACGCCCGCATAGCGCGCGCTATACACGCCCGGCTCGCCGTCCAGCGCGTCGACGACCAAGCCAGAATCGTCGGCGATGGCCATAAGCCCCGTCTCTTCGACGGCAGCCTGCGCCTTGATGATGGCGTTCTCCAAAAACGTCGTGCCGTTTTCCTCGGGGTCCTCAAAATCGCCCAGCTGGCCGAGCGCCACAAAGCGCACCTCGGGCATGACCTTGCCCAAAATGGCCTCGATCTCGGTGAGCTTATGGGCGTTGCCGGTTGCCACGACGATGGTCGCCGCCGGGTCGAGGGTGTCGATGTCAATCTTCTCAAGTGCCATAGCTGGTCTCCTTTGTCTCTATAGCAATGCCGAGTTGAGGACGACGAGGACTTCGGCCTCTCTCCCGTCTCAATCAACGGCAGTCTTATACTTCGACGTTTTCCCAGATAAAACCTGCCAAAATAAACCTGTCCCTTTTTGGCAGGTTAGGCGAGGGCTTGGCGCTGAAGCTCGATGAGCTCGGCAACGCCCTTATCGCCCAGGTCGAGCAGGGCGTTAAGACGCTTGCGGTCGAAGGGCGCCTGCTCGCCGGTACCCTGGAGTTCGATCATCTCACCAGAATCGGTGGCGACGAGGTTCATGTCGACCTCGGCGTGGCTGTCCTCGGAATAATCCAAGTCGAGCAAGGTGTTGCCGTCGACGACGCCCATGGAAATGGCGGCAACCTGGCCCGTGAGCGGGATGCGCTCGAGTTTGCCCGCCTCGACCCACATGGCAAGGGCGTCGTGCAGCGCCACCCAGGCGCCGGTAATGCTCGCCGTACGCGTGCCGCCATCGGCCTGGATCACATCGCAGTCGACGGTAACGGTGTACTCGCCGAGCGCCTTCATATTGACGACGGTACGCAGGCTGCGGCCGATAAGCCGCTCGATCTCCATGGAGCGGCCCTTGCGGTTGGCATGCTCGCGCTTGCAGCGTTTACCGGTCGAGGCCGGTAGCATCGCATATTCCGCCGTTACCCAGCCGGCCTTGGCGCCCTTGCGCCAACCAGGCACACCCTCCTCGATGGTGGCGGCGCACAGTACGCGCGTGTCGCCGAACTCAGCCAGGCACGAGCCGTGGGCGTGCTTCATGACGCCGCGGGTGAGCTTAACGGGGCGCAGCTCGTTGACGGCGCGGCCGTTGGCGCGGTTGACCTGCATGTATTCCATGGAACTATCCTTTCGGCAAAAGATGTGGCGAAGCCTCCGGCGACATTGCGAGCCTAACCGAGTTCGTCGATATCGACATGCTCGATGCTTTTAAGCGGCTGGCCAAAGATAAAGCTACCCGCCACCGCAAACTCGGCAATGTTGTCAGACGTGGTGGCAAAGCGATGCTGTGGCTCGGCGGTATCGCCCGCCAGCTGCTCACGGCGCGTGAGGATATCGGTCAGCTCGCGGGTGGTCTCCTCGGCGGAGCTCACCACGCGCACCCCGGGTCCTAGCGCATGGCGGATGGGACCCACCAGCAGCGGGAAGTGCGTACAGCCGAGCACCACGGTATCGATGCCGCGATCGTGCAGCGGCTCGACTGTGGCGCCGACCAGCGCGCGAACGGCTGGCGTATCAAAAATATCCTCGTTCTCGAGCCACTGCTCCTGCAGGTGCGCGCCCGAGGCGAGCTCGTGCTCGACGACCTCGACAAAGCTCGAGGCCGGGCAGCCATACACATCGACACCAGCATCCAAGTCCTGAATGGCGCGCGTGTAGGCACCCGAGCGAATGGTGAGGTTGGTGGCGAGCACGCCCACGCGACGCGTACGCGTGCTGTTGATGGCAGCACGTGCGCCCGGAGCGATCACGCCGATCACGGGAACGTCAAGCACTTGCTGAGCCAGACGCAAGGCCGCGGCGGTCGCCGTGTTACAGGCGATGACCATGATCTTAACGTCGTGCCTCGATAGCCAGCGGCCCGCCTGCAGCGCAAACGAGCGAACCTCGTCCTCGGTGCGGGTGCCATAAGGGCAGCGCTTAGTGTCACCGAAATAGTAGACGGACTCGTGCGGAAGCGCCGTTGCGATCGCGCGCGCAACCGTCAAGCCGCCCAGGCCCGAGTCGAACACGCCGATCGGACGCGTGTCCCCGGCCATATTATCGATATCGGACATTACCTCACCAGATTCTCTCGAAAAATGCGACCACGCGTGATGCGTCGCGCTACGAACGGGCTGCGACCAGCAGCTCGGCCGTTGCCACCCAACCGTCGACAATCTTGCCGCGCGTAACATAGGCATTGTCGCAGGCGTCCAAGAACTCCGGGGCACCGGCGCCTGTCAGGCCGTTCTCGACCAGGCAGAACATGCCCACATGGTCGGCCATGTAGAAGTCGGACTCGGAGTCGCCGAGCGCAAGCGTCTCCTCGCGCTCAATCCCCAGGTGCTCGCAGAAGCGCGCAATGGCAACGCCCTTGTTGAGCCCCGCCGGATTGATGTTGAAGGCGCGGCCGTCCTCGACGCGATTAAGCTCAAGCGTCGTCGGCTTGGACAGGTGAGTCAGATGGCCGTTGCAAGCCCAGACCAGACCGCAGCCGGCCTCGTCGAGGATGGCCTGGACCTCATCGTCGGGCACATCGCCGCGCATGCCGACGGTGACCTCACGGTACTTGTAGCCAGTCGACATGTCGTTGTGGTACTCGATCTTGTGCGGCCAGCGGGCAAGGATCTTCTCGCACACGCCGGTCTGCTCGATCACCTGGTGCGGCGTGAGACCGCAGGCGGGGTCGTAGGGCATGTCGCCCGTCAGGTACTCCCAGTCGTTGGCCTTGAGGTCGTACATGACCAGGCCGCCCATCTCGCCGATGTAGGAGTTGAGGCCGAGCACGCGGGCGTCCTCGTGGATCATGGTGCGGTTGCGACCCGAGGTGGGGACCACCTGGATGCCGGCACGGGCAAGTGCCACGACGGCCTCGACGAGCTTAGTCGAAGGATTGCCGTCGTTATCGCGCAGCACGCACGAGCCGGGGGCGAGCATCGTGGCGTCCAGATCGGTAAAGACATACTTGATCTTGGCAAGACGCTCGCGCATCTCGCCCGAAAGCTCGGCAACGGTCGGCAGGATGTTGTGGGACATGGTCACTCCGTTTACATAGAAGAGGTTTAATCTTGATAGCGTGTTTCCCCTAGGGTAAGCACACCTGGAAGGCATTGCATCATCAGACGCCGGGGTCCGCAAACGCCATCCTAAAGGCGGCAGCGTTTAGGCGTCGTACGCCGCAAGGATGCGCTTGAGAACCAAGCCATCGCGCTCGCAGGGCTCGGGTCCGTTCTTGCGCAGCATGCATTCCTCCTCACCCTTGCCGGTCACGATGACCACGGCAGGACGGACGGTTTCGCGCACGGCAGTCTCGATAGCGGCAACGCGATCCGTCACGATTTGCCAGTTATCATTTCCCTGCGCTTGAACGTTGCGCGCGATCTCGGCGCAGATGTCCTCGACATCCTCGGGGCCGGGGTCATCCTCGGTAATCACGATTCGGTCGGCATACTTGCCAGCGGCGATGCCCATCGTGGTGCGTCGATCGACACCCTTACCACCCGTAGCGCCAAATACAACCGCCAGCTCGCGCTCGGGATAGTTCTCGCGCAAGTCGCGCAGGAGTGTCTCGAGGCTCATGCCGTTATGTGCAAAATCGACGATGCCCAGGATTTTGCCCGATACGGACGGATAGAGCTCCATACGACCGGGAACGAAGACGCCCTCAAAGCCATGGACGATACCCTCTTCGGAAATGCCCAGGGCCTCGGCGCAGGCAATAGCGGCAAGCGCGTTGGACACATTGAACTTAACCGGCGTGGGAATCACAATGTCACGCGTAAAACGGGGCGTGCGCACCGTTGCCACCACGCCGCAGTCGCCATTGCGAATCGCCAGCGCAAGCACGTCGGCACGCTCGTCGGTCAGGGAGAACGTCACCGTACGTTCGCAACGAGATGCCGCCTCGAGCACGCGATCGACCTTATCCATATCGAGATTGACCACGGCAAAACGGCTCTGCAAGAAGATTTTGAGCTTGCTGGCAAAGTAATCCTCGAGCGTCGGATGCTCAATCGGCGAAATGTGATCCTCGCCGATATTGGTAAAGGCGCCGACTTCAAAGTCAATCTTGCCCGTACGCTCGTATTTGAGGCCCTGACTCGATGCCTCCATAACCAGCCACGGGGCACCCGCCTCCGCAGCATGTGCGATGCGAGACTGCAGCAGGAAGGATTCGGGGGTCGTCAGCTTGGAAGGGCCCGTCTCGATGCCGTCGTCGAACTCAATGCCCGTATTAAGAGCGGGTCGATGACAGCCCGTAAGCTTGGCCTCGTTGGCGAGGATGCCGCGCAGATAAAAGCTGCAGGTCGACTTGCCCTTGGTGCCTGTAAAGGCGCAGACCTTCACCTTACCCGACGGGTGCCCATAAAAGGCATCTGCCACCACGGCGAGCGTGCGACGAATATCGCTCACAATCACCGCGGGAAGATCAACATCGTAATCGACCTCGGAAACGTAGGCCACGGCGCCATCGGCGATTGCCGAAAGCAGGTACTCGCGCTTAAACGCACGGCCTTTGCAGACAAACAACGTGCCCGGACGCACCTGGCGCGAGTCATCAGTCGCAAACTCAATGCGCTGGTCGCACGAAGCGCTCGGTCTGGAAACAACAAGGTCATCTTCCTCGAGCAACTCTATATAGCGCATCAGAGTTAGCTTCTCTTGTGTCGGACTCGACATACAAAGACCTCTCTCGCTAAATTCAACCTTAAAGGGCAGAAGGCGTCCCGCGGCAGAAACGATGAAACATTCTGTATTATCAACCATCCTAATATGCCACCTGACCTTGCGCGCATCACAGCCTTCTAAAAAACTGCATGGACTGTGCCGTGGTCTAATAAATGGCAACAGTGTTCACCCCGTGTAAAACCAAGGAAATCTGGGTGCTGTTCTTTAACATAGCGTTCGCAACCACGTCCCGCCGCTTCGCCTGAAGATCGGGACGTGGTTTTTTCGGTTCGCTCGGCGCTTATGCCCTATCACGAAACAAAAGATTGGCATGATAGTAAAGATTATTTGACATCAGCTGCCGCAATCCTTGCGGCAGTACACCTGAGCCGTCAGCAGAAAGGATCTTGCATGTGCGGTTTTGTCGGTTTTACCGGTACAGATGAACAGAGTGAGCTGGTTCTCACGGCCATGATGAATCGCATCATCCACCGTGGTCCCGATATGGGCGGCCAGCATATCGTCGACAACGTTGCCCTTGGTTTTCGTCGTCTTTCGATTCTCGATCTTTCCGAAGCTGGAGCCCAGCCCATGTCGAGCGACGACGGCAAGGTCACGATTGTCTTCAACGGAGAGATCTACAACTTCCAGGAGCTTCGTGCCGAGCTGGAGGCGGCCGGCTACGCCTTCCACTGCAACGCTGATACCGAAGTCCTGGTACACGGTTACGAGGAGTGGGGCGAGGACCTGGTCAACCGTCTGCGCGGCATGTACGCGTTCGTGATTCACGACCAGAACAAGAACAAACTCTTTGGTGCTCGTGACATCTTTGGTATCAAGCCGTTCTATTACTACCAGGCATCCGATGGCTCGCTGCTGTTTGGCTCCGAGATCAAGAGCTTCCTGGACCATCCCAAGTTTGAGAAGGCTGTCAACCACGACGCGCTGCGCCCCTACCTGACGCTGCAATTCCCTGCCACGGAGGAGACCTTCTTTAAGGGCGTGTTCAAGCTTGCCCCGGCGCATTGTTTTACGTATGACCTGACGACCAACACCATGGACATCAAGCGTTACTGGAGCTGTGACTTCACCGACGACAACTCCAAGACCTTCGAGGAGTACGTGGACGAGTGCGACAAGGTCGTGCACGAAAGCGTCGCTGCGCACCGAATCGCCGATGTTAAGGTGGGCTCGTTCCTTTCTGGCGGTGTCGATTCCAGCTACATTGCCGCCTGTCTCATGCCCGACACCACGTATTCTGTCGGCTTCGATTACAAAAACTTCAACGAGACCAACTACGCCGCCGAGCTTTCCGACAAGCTGGGCATCAAGAACGTGCGCAAGATGATTACCGCCGACGAGTTCTTTGATGCACTGCCCGATATCCAGTACCACATGGACGAGCCGCAATCGAACCTGTCCAGCGTGCCGCTGTACTATCTGGCGCAGATGGCTTCCAAGGAGGTCACCGTCGTCCTTTCGGGCGAGGGTGCCGACGAACTGTTTGCCGGCTATGAGTGGTACGAGGACACCCCCGAGATGCGCACCTTTAAGAAGCGCGTGCCGCTCGGCGTACGTCGCGCCCTGGGCTCACTCGTTCAGCATCTCCCCTACTTTAAGGGCCACAACTTCCTGACGAAATGCGCCGAGGTTCCCGAGCGCTGGTATGTGGGTCAGGCAAAGGTGTTCGATCCCTCCGAGGTCGACGAGGTGCTCAAGCCCGCTTATGACACCGGCAAGAACGCCGCCGAGATGTGCGCCGAGTACTATAAGCAGGTTCCCAACTGCTGCGAGCTTTCCAAGAAACAGTATCTGGATATGAACATGTGGCTGCCGGGCGACATTCTGCTCAAGGCCGACAAGATGTGCATGGCGCATTCTCTGGAGCTTCGCGTCCCGTTCCTGGACAAGAAAGTCATGGAGTTTGCCGAGCACATTCCCGCCAACTACCGTGTTAACGAAGAAGGCTGCAAGCTCGTCCTGCGCCACGCCGCCAATCGCACGCTGCCCGATGAGTGGGCCACGCGCAAGAAGGTGGGCTTCCCCGTACCGGTCAAGTTCTGGCTGCGCGAGCAAAAATATTACGACTACGTAAAGGAATACTTCACCGCGCCGTGGGCTGCTGATTTCTTTGACACCGATGCGCTCATGAAACTGCTCGACGATCACTTTAAGGGTCGCGCGCTCAACCAGCGCAAGATCTATACCACGCTGACGTTCCTCATTTGGTACAAGCGCTTCTTTATCGACGAGGACAAGGGCGCTAAAGTCGCCGCTTAGTTTTCGTTATGAATTAGCGGTGAACCACGCAGGGTTTCCGCTATACTCAATCCCTGCGGGCGATTGGCGCAACGGTTAGCGCAGGTGCTTTACACGCACAAGGCTGGGGGTTCGAATCCCTCATCGCCCACCACTGAATTGCTAGGCCTCCAGTGATGGAGGCCTTTCTTTTTTTGCGCCCAGCGCATGGGATTCGAACCCGTCAGCACGTCTGTCGCAAAGGCCGTGGCCTTTGCAGATTGATGACAAAAAGGGTTCCAGACCGTCCAATCATGCATCAGATGACGCACTAACGATCTGGAACCCGTTCAAACTGGCTATGTTTTACTCTCGCTAGGCCAAAACGTCCGACAGGATCTCGGTTAGGCTGTCCACGTCGGCCTCTTCGCACACGAGCGGCGGAAGGAAGCGCAGCGTATGTGCGCCCGTAGCGTTGATCACGGCACCAGCCCCCAATGCACGGGCCACGATGTCGTGTGCATCACCCGCGGCATCGTCCAGATCGCAGCCGAGCATCAGGCCGCGACCACGCACCTCTACCACATGCGGAAGCTTAGCCAGCGCCCGCTCCATATAGGCGCCAACCTTGGCAGCATGCTCGGCATAATCGCCGCGCACAAGCACGGAGAGCGTCGCGGCACACGCCGCGATGGCCAAGCAGCTACCACCGAAGGTCGAACCGTGATCGCCGGGCTTAAACACATCGGCGATCTCTTTCTTCGCCACCACGGCCCCCATGGGCACGCCGTCGGCGATGCCCTTGGCAAGGCTCATGATGTCGGGCTCCACGCCATAGGTCTGGAACGCAAACGGCTTCCCCGTGCGAAAGATTCCGCACTGGACCTCGTCGGCGATAAGCACGGCACCCACCTCGTGCGCCAAGTCACGCGCCGCAGCCATAAACTCCTCGGTCATGGGATGCACACCGCTCTCGCCCTGGATTGGCTCAAGCATCACGGCACAGATTTCGCTGCCCAGCTGCTTAAAGATTGCGCGCAGCTCATCTACATCGTTGGGTGTGCAGGCCACAAAGCCACCCGGCAGCGGGCGGAAACTGTCCTGCAGCCAATCCTGCATGGTCGCGGCAATGGTCTCGAGCGTACGGCCGTGAAAGCCTCCGCGCATGCACACGATGGTGTTGCCACCGTTGCCGGCACGCTTGGCGTACAGACGTGCGAGCTTCATCGAACCCTCGTTGGCCTCGGCACCGGAATTGGCAAAGAACGTCTCCCACACCTGCTCGCCCGCAGCCGGAACGCCAAGCGCTGCCGCCGTGGTCTCGTCGCCAGCGGCAATCGCGTCGGCAAGCACGCGAGCACCGTCCACATCATCGTTAGCGAGCTTGGACAGCAGCGCCGCGATCTGGCCGCGCTGCTCGATGTAGAAATAGTTGGAGACATGCAAGAGCTTCTTGGTCTGAGCCTCGAGCGCCGACAGCACTGCCGGGTTGCCGTGGCCCAGGCTGCACACGCCGATGCCGGCAAGAAAATCGAGGTATTCGCGACCATCGTCGCCGGTGAGCTTCATGCCGTGGCCTTCGACAAACTCGACCGGCGAGCGGCCAAAGGTGTGCATGACGTAGTGAGATTCGAGCGATTGTTGAGCAGCAAGTGACATGAGATACCTTTCGTTAAGCGCCAGGTAGCGCGGACCGTGGGCGTAATGGCGTAGCAATTTTGAGCCGGCTAGACCGTCTGGAGCTTCTCGACCTCGTCGAGGTTCTCGGTCAGACGCGCCGCAAACGTCGAAAGCGGATGCGGATGCATATCGAACTCGTAGGCCGTCTCGGTGGAGTGGATCACGGTACCGACGCCAGCATCGGTCAGCAGCTCCAGCAGCAGCGAGTGCGGCGTCGTGCCGTTGATGATGTGGGCTCGGAACACGCCAGCAGCAAGCGCATCGACGGCGGCGCGCAGCTTGGGAATCATGCCCTTGTCGACTTCTCCGCCGTAGAGCATCTCGTTGACCTCGTCGAGCGTCAGGTTGGAGATGAGCGAATCCTTATCACTAAAGTCCCTGTACAGACCGTCGACGTCGGTCAAAAAAATCGCCTTGTGCGCATGAAGCGCCGCCGCAACGGCGCCGGCGGCGGTATCGGCGTTGATGTTGAAGAAGCCGCCGTCCTCCCCCGCCGCGACGGTAGCGATTACGGGAATGTACTCGCTATCGAGCAAGCGCTCGATATAGTCGGTGTTGACGTGCGTCACTTTGCCCACGCGGCCGAGTTCGGGGTCGAGCGGCTCGGCGATGAGCGTGCCGGCATCGCTGCCCGACACGCCTACGGCCAAATTACCGTGGTGGTTGATGGCAGCGACCAGCTCCTGGTTAACCTTGCCGCCCAGCACCTCGCGCACGATATCCATGGTCGCCGGCGTAGTCACGCGCTGCCCGTTCTTAAATTCGACAGGGATGTCATAGTGGCTGAGTGCCTCGTTGATGGCTTTGCCGCCGCCATGCACGATGACGGGGCGCATGCCGATGATCTTGAGCAAAACGATGTCGCTCATCACGTCGCGGCGCAGTTGCTCGTCGACCATGGCGGCTCCGCCATATTTGATAACGACCGTCTTGCCGGTCAGGTTTTTAATCCACGGCAGCGCTTCGAACAGCAGCTGCGCGGTTGCTTCGTTGGATTCGCTCGAACGACAGTCGCGTGCGAATTTCATAATCTGCCTCGTCTTTCGTATCGTTATCACGCCGTGCTTCGCTGTCCGCAATGCGGCAAGATGCGCAGCGTGCCTGGAATCTAGGAACGGTAGTCGCCGTTGATGGAGATGTACTCGTGCGTGAGGTCGCAGGTCCACACGGTCGTTGCCGCGTCGCCTGCACCCAGGTCGGCCGAGATCACGATCTCGGACGCCTCAAAACGTCGCAGAGCCTCGTCCTCGTCAAAGGGAACAGTCAGACCGTCGCGACAGACAGGCATGCCCATCATGTCGATGGAAACGTCTTCCTGGTTAAACTTCACGCCGCACTTGCCGAGCGCCATGGCGACGCGGCCCCAGTTGCAGTCGTGACCGGCGATGCAGGTCTTGACGAGCGGCGAGTTGGCGACGGCACGGGCGGCGATATCGGCTTCCTCGTCGTTGGCGGCGCCGGTAATGTTAACCGTCACGAGCTTTGAAGCACCCTCGCCATCGGCCGCGATGTTGCGCGCCAGGCTCTCGCACACCTCGTGCACGGCAAAGGCCAACTCGTCAAAGGCGTCAGTGCCCTCGACGATAGCCTCGGCATCTGCAGCAGCAGCGCCAGAAGCAAGTATGATACAGGTGTCGTTGGTCGAGGTATCGGAATCGACCGTCACCTTATTGAAGGTCTGCTTAACGGTCGAGAGCAACAGGGCGTGGAGTGCCGACGGCTCGACGGGGACATCGGTAGTAATGACCGCGATCATGGTGGCCATATTGGGCATGATCATGCCCGAGCCCTTGCACATGCCGCCCACCGTATAAGCGTTGCCCGCATGACCCGCAGCCTCACTGCGGTAGCGAACGGCATACTCCTTGGAGTGCGTATCGGTCGTCATGATGGCACGGGCCGCATCGGCACCGCCATGGGCAGAGAGTGCCTCGTAGGCGGACGGAACGGCCGTCTCAAACGTGTCGATCGGCAGAATCTGTCCAATCACGCCTGTGGATGCAACTAGGATCTGCTGGGGTTCACAGCCGATGACCTGCGACGCGATATTGCATGTCTCTCGCGCGCAGGCAAGGCCGGTCTCGCCCGTGGCGGCATTCGCGTTGCCGGAGTTGATTGAAACGCCGGCGATGATGCCATAGCCCTTGTCCGCACCGCCCAGGTTGGCACGGCTCACCTGCACGGGCGCCGCGCAAAAGCGGTTGGTCGTAAACACGCCGGCGCCTGGACAGGGCCTATCGGGCACGACGAGCGCATAGTCCAAGCGCTCGGGATTCTTCCGGAATCCTGCATGGATGCCTGCGGCCTTAAAGCCAGCCGCTGCCGTAACGCCACCCTCGACGGCGCGTATCTTGATATCAATCAGGTCGGTATTCATCGTCCCTACGGCTCCTTATATCAAATAAAAAAGCGGGCATCGGCTGGCACGCCATACCGGTCGCAACTACTAGACCAGCTTGAAAGCGGCGCCCAACTCGATACCCGTCCACCAAATCGTTAACAATCGAATGTGCTACACCGGGCACGCCACTGTGGGCAAGCCTCGTCGCTCGTCAAAGCCAAAAACGATGTTGGCGCACTGGACCGCCTGGCCCGCAGCACCCTTGCACAAATTGTCGATAGCACCCGTCGCCACCAGCACGCCCGCACGCTTGTTGAGCGCAAGGCCGATCTGGGCAGCGTTGGTGCCGACGACCGAAGCCGTCTTGGGCTGCTGGCCGGCATCGAGCACGCGCACAAAGGTGCGACCGGCGTAGAACTTCTTGTAATGGTCGACGACGTCCTCAAGGGCCAACGTGTCGAGAGTCTGCGGCGCGAGCGGCATCGTCACCGTGGAAAGCAGGCCGCGCCTGAGCGGTGCCAAGTGCGGAGTAAAGACGACGCGATCGGTCAGGCCCAGAATCTGCTCGATCTCTGGTGTGTGACGATGTTTGCCTACGCCATAGGCCTCTAAGTTCTCGTCTGCGCTACAAAAATGGGTGCGAGCGTTGCAGGACTTACCGGCGCCCGTCACGCCACTAATGGCATCAACGATTACGGGGCCGTTCTCTGCCACCCAGCCCGCACGCACGGCAGGAGCGGCAGCGAGGCTCGTTGCGGTGGGATAGCAGCCGGCGCAAGCGACCAAAACGGGCTTTCCGGCGGCATGGCTGGAAGCAGCGGTCTCTAAGTCCCGGCAGAACAGCTCGGGCAGGCCAAAAGCGCGGGTCTTGAGCAGCTCGGGGCTCGTGTGCTCGGCGGCATACCATGCCTCAAAGACGGACGGGTCGCTCAGACGGTAATCGGCCGAAAGATCAAAGCAGGAAACGCCCGCGGCAAGGAGCGCGGGCACCTGCGCCATGGCAGCCGTGTGCGGCACGGCAAGAAAAACCGCATCGCAGCTTTTGAGCTCGGGGGCGTCATGCGTGGTGAAAACCAGATCGCTCACGCCAGCAAAACTCGGATACACTGCGGACAGCGGCTGGCCGGCATCGGCGTTGGACGTAATGGCAACAAGTTCAAACTCGGGATGACCGAGTACGAGGCGAATGAGCTCGGCTCCGGCATATCCAGCCGCGCCGACGATTCCAACCTTCAAAGACATATCAGACTCCTTGTCTGCGATTTATGCACCGATGCGCATTTCGCAGCGGTCGTTATGAAGTGAGTTGAAACTTTAGCACCAAAAGATGCATTAATACGTAAATGGCTTGCATGTTCATGCATTGAAACATTCCCGACACATTCGCTTGAAGGAATTGACAAATGGAGCGGGTCCCGTATTGACCGGCGCTCCTAACGGCGCCGGGCAATACGGGGCCCGCCCATGCGAAAACTAAGTTGTTAGGATGAGCCAGCTGGCTAGAGCTCGACCGGCACCCATTCGTCGTGATTGCAGATAAAAGCCTCGGGATCCTCGACGCTAAAGAAGACGAGCGTGGGGTCGTTAGGCCCCTCATAGTGCTCGCTCAAGCGCTCAAGGTGTTTCCATCCGGCCTCGCGCATTTCGCTCGAAGCCCGGTCTTCCAGTCCCGCACGCCCGCGCAGGATCAACCAACCATGGCCCGGCCACCAACTCGTGGCCTCAAAGCGCTGGTTTTGCAGCAGCTCCTGCCACACATCTTTGGTGCGCGCCGTCACAAACCACAGCTTGCCGTCCTGAATCTGTGCAAACGAGAACGGACGCACATGCGGCTGCCCGTCCACGCTCGTCGCCAGATACCACGCCGGCACCGACGTCAGATACTCCAGCACCGTATTCAATCCGTCCACGTTTCCTCCTGTCACCTGACCAGTCTTTTTGGAATGGGTAGTCAATTTGGGGAATTAGAGCTCGAGGAGCTCTTCGCTGCCGTCGATATCGCAGAACCGCGCGGCGATGTTGCGGACCGAGAAGAACGCAAGGCGGCCGTCGTTGGCACTATCGTGTTGCTCGCCAATGCCCACCATGTGCTTAAAGCCCGCCTGGCGCACCTTGTCGCTCACGACTGCATCGTCCTCGAGCGCGGCCTCACCGGTTAACACGATCCAGCACTCCCCCGGCTTCCAGCCCGATACCTCAAACTTGGGATTCGCGCTCAACTCCGCCCACACGTCCTTGTCGCGCGACGTGCAAAACCACAGCTTGCCGTCATCGACCATGGCAAACGAAAACGGCCTCACGCGAGGCTGATGCCCGTCGCTCGTATCGGTCGTGGCAAGATACCACGCCGGAATGCGCCTGAGATACGAGCAGACGCGCTCGAGCTGAGCCGTGCGATCGATGTCGGTCATAGAGGCCCCTTTCTTGCGCTCGAATCGAGCTTAGACGAGTTGAAGATTGATAACGACAACGCATATCACCAGCAGCGCCATCGCCACCGCGGCCAGTGCATCCCCGCGGCCAAACGTAAGCGCATGCAGACGCGTGCGCCCCCGCTCACCGTGATAACAGCGCGCATCCATGGCGGCCGAAAGCGTCTCGGCATGACGGAACACGCCGGTGAACAGCGGAATCGCCACACTGCCGAGCATGCGCACGCCGCCGAGCGGACCGCCCGTCACGCGCGCGCCGCGACTTGCCTGTGCATCGGCCGTCTGTTTCATCTCGGTGGCAAATTGCGGCATAAACCGCAGCGCGATACCCATAATCATGCCGAGCTCGTGCGCCGGAAGCCCCACGCGCGCAAATGGTGCGAGCAGGCGCTCAAAACCCGCGGTGAGGTCGAGCGTCGGCGTGGTGAGTGTAATGGCGCTCATGCCGGCCATCATCAGGGTCAGACGGCACGCCATAAACGCCGCAGAACGCAGCGAGCCCTCGCTCACCTGCAAAAAGCCAAGCTGCCACAGGGTGCGGCCACTCTGGTCGGAAAACAGGTTGAGTACCGCGACCACTACGACAATCGCCAGCAGTGGTGCCATCGATGATAGGACCCGGCGCAACGGCACTCGGGCTGCGACATAGACCAGCACGACAAACATTGCGACCGGAACCAACCCGCGGAAGATTCCGACAGTGAGCACGGTGATCAGAAATGCGAAACCTAGGAGCAGCTTAGTGCGCGGATCCAGGCGATGCACCGCGCTATCCCCGGGATAGTAGCTGCCAAATGAGAACGCCTCCATTAGCAGCCCTCCTCTCGCGTGGGCGCCGTGGAACCAGCCTGACACGGAACCCTCAAAGGCACGTCCGCGCAGCCCAGCAGCAAGCCGGCCAGCTCGTCGGCCAGCGCCTCAACCGTATAAAGCTTGTCGCAGCGGAGCGGCACACCGGCTTGCGCGAGCGCCAGCGCCATGCGCTGGGCGGCAGGAACGCCCAGGCCGATCGACTTGAGCTCGTTCGCGTGCGCAAAAACCTGCACGGGCGTTCCCTCGGCAAACACCGCGCCCTCGTTCATCACAACAATACGGTCACAACAATTTGCCAGGTCATCCATGCTGTGCGAAACCATGACAACGGTCAGGCCCTCGCGATGGAGTCGACTGATGAGCCCTAGGAAATCCCTGCGCGCAGCCGGATCGAGGCCTGCCATGGGCTCATCGAGTACCAGGACCTCGGGCTCCATAGCGAGCACGCCGGCAAACGCCACGCGGCGCTGCTGGCCGCCCGAAAGCTCAAAGGGGCTCTTGTCGCCTATCGCGGCAAGGTCGAGGCCAACGCGCGCAAGCGATGACGCGACACGGCGCGCGACCTCGTCTTGCGGCAGACCAAGGTTGCGCGGGCCAAACGCCACGTCCTGCGCCACAGTCTCGGCAAATAGCTGGCGCTCGGGATACTGAAACACCACGCCGACCTTGGCCTTAACCGCGGCAGCGTCTTTCTTGTTTGATAGGTCGAGCCCCAGCGCGCAAACGCTTCCCTCCTGCGGACGAATCAACCCGTTGAGATGCTGAACCAGCGTCGATTTACCCGAGCCGGTATGACCCGCCAGGCCCAGAAACTCGCCGCGGCGCACCGTCAGCGAAACATCGCGCAGTGCCCAGGGGCTGTTTGGATCGTTGCCCCAAAGAGCCTGTTTGCTCGATGCGTCCGCAGTGGTCGAGCGCTTGCGCCATCGACGGCGCTCGCGGGCGCTCAGCGAGTAACTATGCGAGAGATGCGAAATCTCGATAACGGGCTCCGACGCGGCTATCCCGTCGGCTGCAGATGATCCATTGTCAAGCACATGGGAATCGGATGCGGAAGGCTGCCCTGCGATGTCCGCCCCACTCCGCTCGGCATAAGCCTGCACAATCTCGGCGACCATATCTGCCTCGCGCACCTGTGCGCAAACGGGCACGCCCTTCGCACGAAGTGTCCTACCCAGACAGCACGATGCCGGCATATCCAGGTTGAGCTGCGCAAGTTCGTCCGCCCGCGTCAAGATTTCCTCGGGCGTACCGAGCATGGCAATGCGCCCCGCCCGAAACACCGCGACACGATCGGCCTCGGCGGCCTCTTCCATAAAGTGCGTAATCATCACGATGGTCATGCCGCGATCGTGCAACGCGCGACAAGCCTTCATAAGGCCCTTGCGCCCGCGCGGATCGAGCATCGAGGACGCTTCATCCAAGATGAGCACGCGCGGCTCCATGGCGAGCACGCCGGCAAGCGCCACGCGCTGCTTTTGGCCGCCCGAAAGCGCGTGGGTCTCATGGCGCTCAAAGCCCACCAGGCCCACGCCCTTCAGCGCCTCGCGTACGCGCTGTGCAATTTGCGCCGATGGCACGCCAAGGTTTTCGGGACCAAACGCAACGTCATCTTCGACAAGCGTTGCCACCAGCTGGTCATCGGGATTCTGGAATACCATGCCCGCGGTCGAACGAATGTCGTAGACCAGCTCGGGGTCGGACGCATCCATGCCGTTGATACGCACCGTGCCCACATCGGGCTTCAACAGTGCATTCAGATGCTTGGCAAACGTCGACTTGCCCGACCCATTGCCACCGAGGATGCAGAAAAACTCGCCATCCTCAATGTTCAGATCGACGCCGTCGAGTGCCGGAACGGCACCGTCATAGCTAAAGGAAACGCCCCGACACTCAATCATGCGCGGCCTTTGACCTGGTCCTTTTTAGGCGTGATGAGATTGGAGACCGCCTTGTACACTGCAAGCGTCAACACCGAGTTAAGCACGGTCTTGATAAGGTTGAACGGCAGCACGGCAGGAATCATGAGCGGGGCGATCACATCGACCGAGCCATACCAGAACCATACGCCAATGGTTAGGTTTGCGACCATAGACAACGCCGTAGCGGCAATAACACCGAGCACCAGGCCAATCACGGCACCCTTATAGGTATGCATCTTCTGGTAGACGATAGCCGCGGGCAGAATGTAGCCCAGCGTGGCAACCAAGTTCATAAGCGCGCCGACCCAGTCACCCGTGGTGAGCGCATGGATAACGATCGCCATAGCGGCAACGGCAGTGCCGGCACCAGGGCCGTACGCAAATCCACACACCATCGCCGGCACCAGCGACGGGTCATACGTCAAAAACGGCGCCGAAGGAAGGATAGGCAGCTGCACGTACATAAACAGGGCGCCCAAGGCACACATCAGCGCCATGGTAACGAGCTGTTTGGTGCTCCACCTATTCGTGTTCTCAAAATGGATATGCTGCGACTGTTCAGACATAAGATCACCTGCCTCTTTCATCCGGACTCTAACCGTTGGTACTGGGATCTCACCAGTTCAGCCGGCATGCGAACCAACGCACACACGGGTCGCGGACTCATCGGCTCGGTCGCAGACGCCTCGCCTGCTCCACGGCACCCCTTTGGCACCGCCCGATTTACCGCCAGTGGGGAATTCCACCCCGCCCTGAAACAGCACTTGCAAGTGTAGCACGAGCAGGTTTTCACGCAAGTATGCCGAGGGTAATTTATGGCGGGGGAAACGCTCTAGAAATGCAGCCGGGACAGAGCAGCGCGACAATAACGTACCCGCCCATCCCAAAGTGCTGCGCTTTTCGCGGCAAAGCCGCGAAACAGCAAAAGGGAAAAGCCACCGCAACAACCACGTTCCCCATCCATCCCAAAGTAGCGCGCCTTTCGCGCAAAGCGCGAAACAGCGAAGGGGACACGTATCCCTATCGACTACGTCCTTCTCCGCCCGCCGACCTCAAGGCCGTAAACGCAGGGAATCCGGGGGCGTGACGGGGGCTTCCCTCCGGAACATTCCGCAGGACGCAAAGAGGCTCCGCAGCGCGAAGCGCGATGCGGAGCCTCTTTGCATGTCCGAGGACGTTCCGGAGGGAAGCCCCCGTCACGCCCCCGGATTCCCGGTGGGAGTTCTAGACCTTGTCGGCCTTAGTACATACCGCCGCCCTGCTGAC